>JBMPPG010000005.1:0-280436 GCA_049339905.1 Undibacterium sp. SXout11W | reverse complement strand
ACCTATATTCGATACTATAATCATGACCGCATCAAGATGAAATTAAAAGGGCTGAGTCCTGTGCAATACAGAAATCAGCCCTTATTAGCCTAGCAATTAAACTGTCCAACTAAATGGGGTCAGTTCAAACGACGGGGATTTTTAATTTTAAGTTTCAGCGTCTTATTCGACTGCTTTCACCATATCTTCAATGACCTTTTTAGCATCACCAAAGACCATCATGGTTTTATCCATATAGAACAGCTCGTTGTCGAGACCCGCATAACCTGATGCCATAGAGCGCTTATTAACGATGACAGTTTTAGCTTTGTAAGCTTCCAGAATCGGCATACCTGCAATCGGTGACTTAGGATCTTTCGCGGCCGGATTAACAACGTCGTTTGCCCCCAAGACCAATACCACATCCGCCTGACCAAACTCGCTATTGATGTCTTCCATCTCAAACACCTGATCGTAAGGTACTTCCGCTTCTGCCAGCAAGACGTTCATGTGACCGGGCATGCGACCCGCCACTGGATGAATTGCATATTTAACGGTAATGCCTTTGTGCGTCAGTTTTTCAGTCAACTCTTTTAAGGCATGTTGCGCGCGAGCGACCGCCAGACCATAGCCTGGAACGATGATCACAGTTTCTGCATTACCGAGTAAAAACGCGACGTCGTCAGCAGAACCTGATTTGACGTTACGTTGTGCTTGCGCACCAGCACTGGCCGTTGCAGCTTCACCACCAAAGCCGCCCAGAATCACGTTAAAGAACGAACGATTCATCGCCTTACACATGATGTACGAAAGAATCGCACCAGATGATCCAACCAGCGAACCGGCAATGATTAACATGGAGTTATTTAATGAAAAACCGATACCCGCAGCAGCCCAACCAGAGTAACTATTGAGCATCGACACCACGACTGGCATATCAGCACCACCAATAGGGATAATGATCAACACACCCAGAACAAAAGCAATCGCTGCCATCAATACAAACGGTGTCCAGCTTTGCGTAATACAGAATGCAATCCCCAAACCCAGCATCGCTAATGCCAGAATCAGGTTTAATTGATGTTGACCACTAAAGCTGACTGGTGCGCCCTGAAATAAACGGAACTTATATTTACCGGACAATTTACCAAACGCAATGACAGATCCAGAGAACGTAATTGCACCGACAAAGGTACCAATAAATAATTCAATCCGGTTACCAACCGGGATAGGCATATCTTTACCAACGATATTAAATACCCATGGTTCGGATACCACAGCCACCGCAATACAGACCGCAGCCAGACCAATCAGCGAGTGCATCGCTGCAACCAATTCTGGCATCTTAGTCATCTCGACACGTTTTGCCAGAATTGCGCCAATACTGCCACCGACAACAACGCCCAATACCACCAGGCCATAACCCATGCCGCTACCGGCACTTTCGGTTTTGAGTTTAACAATCAAAGCAATCGTCGTTGCTACCGCCACCGCCATACCTATCATGCCGAAAGCATTGCCGCGCCTTGCTGTCGAAGGATGAGACAAACCTTTGAGCGCCTGAATAAAACACACTGAGGCGATCAGATACAGCATCGTTACCAGATTCATACTCATTATTTGCCCTCCTTAGCACCATCGGTTTTGACTGCTTTAGGCTCTTTTTTCTTGAACATTTCCAGCATCCTCTGAGTCACCAGAAATCCACCGAAAACATTCACTGCCGCCAAAGCCACAGCAACCGTGCCCATGACCTGCGCCAGCAAACCTTCAGTCAAACCTGCTGCCAACATGGCACCAACGATGATGATGGCTGAAATAGCATTAGTCACCGCCATTAAAGGCGTATGTAATGCAGGTGTTACCGTCCAGACCACGTGATAGCCAACATAAATTGCCAGCACAAAAATGATGAGGTTGGTAAGGGTATGACTAACTTCCATGATGTCCTCTCTGTTGTATGGATTAAGACATGCAAATGCAGACGATGCCGGCGGTAACATGGTGTGGACAGAAATTTTTTAATTGCCTGTCAGTTCGCGTACCGTCGATACCCGCTTAATACTCCTTTAAACTAGTGATCTGATTTTTTGCATTCACAAAAACCACATTCGGCTTGTGTGCACGCGCTTCTTCTTCTGTCATTGGCGCGTAAGTACAAATGATCATCAAATCCCCAAGTTGCACGCGACGAGCTGCAGCGCCGTTTAATGAGATTTCGCCGCTACCGCGTTTGCCTTTGATGGCGTAGGTAGAGAAGCGCTCACCATTGTTGACGTTGTACAGCTCAATCTGTTCGTTCTCGATGATATTCGCAGCGTCGAGCAGATCTTCATCTATCCCACATGAACCTTCGTAGTGGAGATCGCACTGGGTCACAGTTGCGCGATGAATTTTGGCGCGGAGCATATTTCTTTGCATGGTGTTTCTACTTTCTGATACGTGTTACGAAAAAACTTTAATACTCATCTACTTCTTCAGTACTTCGCCACCAGCGCAGACCAAAGTCGCAGCAACGATTTCGTCTTCACGATTGATCGCCAGTCCAGCATCTTTGTCGATGATGAGTTTCAGAAAATCCAACACGTTCCGGGCATACAACGCCGAAGCATCGGCCGCCAGCAAGGTGGCCAGATTGGGCTCACCGATAATGTGGACACCGTGTTTGGTCACTGTTTTGCCCAATTCCGACAAAGGACAATTTCCCCCTTGTTCGACCGCCATATCGACAATTACCGAACCAGGCTTCATGGATTTGACAGTGTCTTCTGAAATCAATACCGGCGCTTTACGGCCAGGTATTAAAGCAGTAGTGATAATAATGTCAGCTTGTTTGGCTCGCTCATGAACCAAGGCTGCCTGGCGTTGCATCCAGGCTGCAGGCATAGGACGTGCGTAGCCGCCTGCACCTTGAGCGATTTCGCGCTCTTCATCGGTCTCATACGTGACGTCGATAAATTTTGCGCCGAGGGATTCTACTTGTTCTTTGACCGGAGGTCTAACATCCGATGCTTCAATCACGGCACCCAGACGCTTAGCGGTGGCAATTGCTTGCAAACCTGCTACGCCCACCCCCATGATTAACACTCGGGCAGCCTTGACCGTGCCAGCTGCAGTCATCAGCATAGGCATAAAACGCTGATAGGTATTTGCCGCCAGCATCACCGCCTTGTAACCAGCGATGTTGGCTTGCGAAGAAAGTACGTCCATCGACTGCGCACGGGTAATCCGCGGCGCCGCCTCTAAGGCAAAAGCACTGATACCGTGCGTTGCCATTGCTGCAATATTGTCGGCATCAAAAGGGTTGAGCATGCCAACTAATACCGCTCCGGACTTGATCAAAGTCCTTTCACCAGCATCGGGGGCACGTACTTTTAGTACTAATTCTGCCCCAAATGCCTCTGCCGCAGTGCCGATTTGGGCGCCTGCCGCCAGATACGCTTCATCTGTGATACTCGAAGCCACACCAGCACCAGACTGCACGATCACCTGATGTTTTGCAGCAACGTACTTCTTAATGGTTTCTGGAGTAGCCGCGACACGCGTCTCTCCAGGCCGAGTCTCGGCGGGAATGCCGATTTTCATAGATTTGCTCCCTGCTTGTGAATGAAATCTGTGTCTTCTTGCCGCACCGCGCTCCGCTGATTCTTGTACGCGATGGCAAACTAAGCGCCCATGTACGATAACCAGGTAAGCGATTGCCTGACTTGATACGTACTCAGCATCAAGCCAGTTGTGGAGCACAAAAATACTTACCCGAATCTTACATTTAATATTCGACAACAATATTACACGGAAAATGTTTTTTAGCACAACCGTTCGTTTTTTTGCATATTTTTTAATTATTTCTTTTGATAAATTCACCTAGAAAGTGTTTGCAAAATAAAAAGGTGATTGTTTTTTTGTTTAAAAACAATGAGCTATGAGCTATACACAAATAAAAAACGCGCTAACCAACTAAAACAAAATGAATCCTTACGCATAAAAATTGCTTTATTTTCGAGCATAGATAAAAATCGCATTAGCTAATTCACTTTCAAATTTGCTGGTTTGCCACACAAATTTTGACGGCAAAGTAAAATGTCACCCTGGCAGACTAAATGAAAGCAGCAATGTCCACTATCTGGAAGCCATCGGTCACAGTCGCGGCAATTATCGAACGCGATCAGCGTTTTTTAATGATCGAAGAAGAAACCCCAGACGGCATCCGCATCAATCAGGCTGCTGGTCATCTGGATCCGCATGAATCCTTGGTGCAAGCAGTGATTCGGGAAACATTGGAAGAAACTGCACATGATTTCACTCCAACGGCGCTAGTAGGAACCTACTTATCCAAATTCATTTCTCCTGTAAGCTCTGAGGAAGTGACATATTTGCGTTTTGCGTTCACGGGTGAGATTGGTCAGCAGCATGAACAGCCACTTGATACCGGAATATTGCGCACCCTGTGGATGAGCTATCAGGAAATTGTGACCTGTCAGGAACGACATCGCAGCCCTTTAGTGCTGCAATGTATAGACGATTATCTGCAAGGACAACGCGCGCCGCTGTCCTTGCTTTTTACCCATCCAAGCGTACTTGGATCATGATTATGAGCAAAAAAAGAGTAGTTATTGGCATGTCCGGCGGCGTCGACTCGTCGGTATCAGCGTGGTTATTAAAAGAGCAGGGTTATGAGGTCATCGGTCTTTTCATGAAAAACTGGGAAGACGACGATGACTCTGAATACTGTTCTACCCGCGAAGACTGGATTGATGCCGTCAGCGTCGCCGATGTTGTGGGCGTAGACATAGAGGCTGTCAACTTCGCCAGTGAATATAAAGACCGCGTATTTGCAGAGTTTTTACGCGAATATCAGGCGGGTCGCACCCCAAATCCAGATGTGCTGTGCAATGCCGAAATCAAATTCAAGGCATTCTTAGATCATGCAATGAAACTCGGCGCTGATTACATCGCGACCGGTCATTACGCACGTGTGCGTGAAGTCAATGGCGAATTCCAATTGCTCAAAGCATTGGATGCCACCAAAGATCAGAGTTATTTTTTACATCGTTTAAATCAAAAGCAACTCGCAAATACCTTATTCCCTTTAGGTGAAATTCAAAAAACCGAGGTCAGAAAAATTGCCGAGCAGTTGCAATTACCAAACGCGAAGAAAAAAGACTCGACCGGGATTTGCTTCATCGGCGAACGCCCTTTCCGTGATTTCTTAAATCGCTATTTATCGTACAAACCAGGTGACATTAAAACGCCGGAAAATCAAATCATCGGTCAACACGTGGGATTGAGTTTCTACACTCTGGGTCAACGCAAAGGCATAGGTATCGGCGGCATCAAAACCCACCAAAATGCCGACGGCAGCAGCGATGCCTGGTATGTCGCCAGAAAAGATGTGGCCACCAATACCTTGTACGCGGTACAAGGTCATGATCATCCATGGTTATTATCATCAAGCTTAGACGCAACTCAAGTCAGCTGGGTGGCAGGTCATGCACCTGAGAATACGGATCTATCCGCCAAAACCCGTTATCGCCAACCGGATATGCGTTGCACTTTTGCGGGTGACGAACAGCAGTTCAATTTGCATTTTGAACAAGCGCAGTGGGCGGTTACACCTGGCCAATCAGCGGTTTTGTATGACGGCGACGTTTGTCTTGGTGGTGGCATTATTCACTCCGCATCTGCTTAATCACAGCAAAGGTCCTGGCTAGCAACTCGCAGTCTATGGGATGGGATCCTGAATTAGTCCCCAATGGGGCGGGTTACATCCGCCCGACTTTTTGCTTCGTTTTATCGGGCGGCTACAACCCGCACCTCCTTGCACATCGTACCGGCATTGTGCGCAACAACACAGACTCACAATGCCCGTTCAATCATCTTTGCTTCAAAGAATCTTTAAATTTCTCTTGCCTTCATAACAGGTTTTCGTTGACGATGAATAGCACTTGCAGTCATACATGTTTATAAAAAGAGACAAAGTAGGAACAGTTTTTTGGGGGCAACTGAAAATATAATTTACATTAATAAGAATATTCGGATGAATATTCTGTGAATGTAATGCGAATATCAACATCTCAATAAAAAAGCTCACTCGTTCATTTTGATACGTTTCATTACTTTACTTAAGAAAATGATGAAACTATATTTACATTTCCTATCACTGAAAATGCCAGCCAACTATGAATCGCCCTGATACACACTCCCTTGGTGGTACAGTCAATGCACGCATAGGCAAGGTTTATATGAACCTTTCCAAGGCGCATAAAAAAGCAGCAGACTATGTATTGTCGAACGTATTCAGGTCAGCCACGATGTCTATCGATGAATTGGCCAACGCTGTAGGTATTTCTGTTGCCACCGCTAATCGTTTTGCGCGTACCTTAGGCTTTGAAGGCTACCCACAGTTCCGTGCAGAATTAGTCACTGGCTTTGAGGCCATGTTGGCACCAATTGATAATTTGCGGACAGAAGTCAGTCGCACAGCAAGCAGCACTGAAATTGTTGCTGGTTCACTCAACGAAGATCTGGCAAACCTTGAGGCAACACGTCGTGGGCTGGATACAGAAGCCTGTAACCAGGCAGTCAAAATGATACTCAATGCCGAACGTATTTATATTGTCGGCTATGGTGCAAGTGCGTTTTTAGCAGGATTAATGGCGCATAATCTCGATGCTTTTTGCAATACCGTGCAGTCAACAATCGGCGCTGGTGGGCCATCGACAGTGGCGAGACAGCTATTCAAGTTCACACCACGTGATCTCGTCATCGGAATTTCTTTTCCGCGCTATGCAGAAGATGTTGTTACCATTTTGCGCCAACTCAATGAGAAAAAAGTTCCAATATTGGCGCTCACAGATGCACCAAGTTCACCACTGGCGGCCTTAGCAAATATAACCTTGTACGCACAAACCAGACGCCAATTTTCTCCGAACTCGGAAGGTGCAGCACTTTGCTTGATTGAGGCCATCTGTAGTGCCGTCGCTCATCAAGCAGAAGCACCAGTACATGCGGCATCGGAAATGACGAAATTTATGCTCCACTGGATGTATCAAGATCCTGCAGGCACAACGAAAAAACCTACCGAGTATGATTACATGAACGACATCAATAGACCTGCGTGAATTTAGTTATCGCCGAGAGATAATTTAATGTAGTATCCGGCGGCATCAATTTTGGTGCCACCAGCAATCTCTGCGTCCGTTTTAAGCATCAATGCTTTGCACTTTTTGCTCCCTTTGAACCTCACGGGCTGGTTCGCTACGACGCAACGCATAAACACTAAAACTCTTACTTGCGCTCATGAGATGGCCAAGCTGCGCGAGTTCCATTCCATGCTTTGTATTCATGGTCAGTTGAGTCAACTGATTCAGGCGAACACCACGCGGTAAAATTAACTGCGTCAGGTCAGCGTTTTTACCTCGAATAGCTTGCACAAGCTCATTACCCGGCATTGTTTCGTTCGCAGAATGAGAAACAGAAAGCATTTGGGACTCAAAAAATATCGCTTCAGCCTGATCACTAAGCACCTGCATTTCAATATAAACCCGCCCTTGCTGATGGCGCAAAATGCGCTGTATTACGCACAATTTGGGTTGATGCCAATCTGCTTGTTCCAGCATGCAAGCAGCCAAATCACCAATGCGCATCGGCGTTGTGTGACGGCTTTCTAAACTCGATAAACATATCAACTTAGCGTCCTGATGTCGCAAAGACCACACGCTTTCAACAGAGGCTTGCGCATCATCAGAAAATACTGCGGAGTGTCTGGCAAGTAAATCTGTCATGCGTTGTCCGATTGGTTTCCGGGCTCCCCCCGACGCAATATGACGCAATAAAGAAAATACGTCTTTAAAACCAATAAAAATTCTCAAATCTGGAACTTCTTTTTCCTGATCTAATCTAGTCGCAGTTCTTGTTGGATACGCATTAAATCGTTCAAACTGCAATTGCGCCATGGCGAGTTGTTCTTCAGGATGAAATAAACTCAAATGCTTAGAAAGCGTCACAGACTGCCCAGCTTGGCGGGAACGTAAAACTTGCGCCAGATCAGTCGTGAAGGCTTGGCTTAATTGATCCCATTGCAGCATTAATGGGGCGACACCCGTTTTATTTGATGTAGGAGCGAAACGACTCGGTATTAGATCGGAACAATACACAAACGAAATCTGGTTTTTATTCGACTGTTCCGAAAAAGCGCTTAACTCCATTTTAAGTTCCCCCAAACCAATGGAGCGTTGCAACCAGGTTTGCCATTGAATTGGCCAAAAACTGAGTTGAAGACGCTCCAGCATTTGTATGCGGAGATATACATCAAGCGCTCTGGTTGTTGCGATCGCCCGCTCCTCGCTATGCATTTGCTCAAGCGGTTTTAACACTATATTTAAACGATCAGAAACGGCCAGAATATGAATCACAGTATTGGCCATCATCCAGGATTTGTCGCTCAATTCTTGATAACGCAAGCCTTTGATCGATTGTTCCAATTTTAAAAATTCAAAGAAACGTAATGCCGCCAAATCCAGTTTATTGAGAGACCTCGCATAACGGAAACGCGAACACTTTTGGTAATATTGAATAACTACGCCATATGAGCTAACAAATTCTCCGCAGATGGCTATCAAATTATCAAGAGTCCCGGCGCGCGCATCGCTATCTGGAGTACCACCATCCTTTCCAAACTTCCCAAGCATCAACTGCACCAACGGATAAAACAATCCGGCCAATCGGTGATTACATTCTTCTCGCCGAATAACACTGGTATCACAACGATTGAGTTGTTTGAGAGCCTTTAGTATCAAACGGAGAAACTGCACATCCTCATCCTCTGTTTCTCTTGCTTTTTGCAGTTGATATAAGGCATTTAAAACAGGTAAAGGTGTCGATTTCACCAATGGCAATGTGATTGCAAGCGGAAGCCGTTGCGCAGGATAATTCAAGCCCAGCCAGTTATGTAGCCATTGCGGTAAAAAAGTCATAGGAGCATTGTTACAATTTGAAATAGTATCAATTATAACAATGTTTATTAATAAATTAACTAAGCTTTTTTATATCAGAAAATAAAAAAACCTCTCTCGCTCAGCGAATGAGGTTTTTTAAAAATTTCCAACTCCAACCCGAGGCATTCGGGTCTTACTAAGTCCCGAAATATGACAAAATTCAGCTGCGGATCAAGTGATCAAAAGCACCCAATGCTGCTTTAGCACCTTCACCAACAGCAATCACAATCTGCTTGTAAGGTACAGTCGTCACGTCGCCTGCCGCGAATACACCTGGCAAAGAAGTCTGACCACGGGCATCAACGATGATTTCACCGTGACGAGATAACTCCAGCGTGCCTTTTAACCATTCAGTATTTGGTACCAATCCGATCTGTACAAACACACCTTCTAATTCAATATGCTTGACCACTTCGGTTGCACGATCTTTATAGCTAATACCATTTACCTTATGACCATCGCCATGAATTTCCGTCGTCTGTGCTTGTGTAATGACAGTGACGTTAGGTAAGCTATGCAACTTTTTCTGGAGCACAGCATCAGCACGCAATTCAGTCGCGAATTCAATCAAAGTCACGTGACTGACAATACCGGCAAGATCAATTGCTGCCTCAACACCAGAGTTACCGCCGCCAATGACAGCGACCCGCTTGCCTTTAAACAAAGGGCCATCGCAGTGTGGGCAATAAGCGACGCCGTGATTACGGTATTCTTTTTCACCCGGCACATTGACTTCGCGCCAGCGTGCGCCGGTTGCCAGGATCACGGCTTTGGCTTTCAGTGTCGCGCCGCTGGCAAGTTGAATCGACGTCATGCCGTCTTGCTGCGTCAGTTTTTCTGCACGTTGCAAATTGGTAATGTCAACATCATAGGCTTTCACGTGCTGCTCAAGAGCGACCGCAAATTTTGGCCCTTCAGTTTCCGTCACAGAGACAAAATTCTCAATCGACATTGTATCCAGAACCTGCCCGCCAAAACGTTCCGCCACAATACCTGTACGAATGCCTTTACGCGCCGCATATATCGCAGCAGCAGAGCCTGCTGGACCACCACCGACGATCAATACATCATACGGCGCTTTGGCATCGAGTTTTTCTGCGGCACGTTGTACTGAACCGGTATCAAGCTTCGCCAGAATTTCTTCAACCGACATGCGCCCCTGGCCAAATACCTGACCATTCAAGAATATCGTTGGCACAGCCATGATCTGACGTTGCTCAACTTCTTGTTGGAACAAGGCGCCATCAATTGTCACAGATTGAATGCGTGGATTCAGTACCGCCATCAGGTTCAGCGATTGCACAACTTCAGGACAATTCTGGCAAGTCAAAGAAATATAGGTTTCAAACAGAAAATCACCGTCCAGATTTTTGATCTGCTCGATCACATCCGCATCGACTTTTGGTGGATGACCGCCAGCCTGCAACAATGCCAACACCAGCGAAGTAAATTCATGTCCCATGGGGATGCCAGCGAAGCTCAACGAGATATCGTGACCAGGTGACGTAATCGCAAACGATGGCTTACGGACTGCTGGATCATTATTTTCAGACAGTGAAATTTTGTCCGATAATTCAGCGATTTCGTTCAGCAGACTTTGCATTTCTTTTGCTTTGTCACTGTCATCGAGAGAAGCAACCAATTGAATCGGGCGAGTTAATCTTTCGAGGTAGGCTTTAAGTTGTGCTTTGAGATTATTGTCTAACATGATATTTCTTTCCTATTCATATGCTTCATGCGTTTTATGTTTTTAGGACTGATGCAAAATTGTCCCAATCGGGCACATCACTGACGTGCCTTAAAACTCTTGGGGCGATTTTGCATCAGTCCATACCCTGATCAGCATCAGGGTATGAACGACTTACTCAACGATGCAACTCAGTCTAGTTGCACGTTTAGCCCCAAACTTAAATCTTGCCAACCAGATCCAGAGATGGTGTCAATGTTTCTGCACCTGGTGTCCATTTTGCAGGGCAAACTTCACCTGGGTGGCTCGCTACGTATTGTGCAGCTTGTACTTTGCGCAACAATTCTTTTGCGTCGCGGCCAATACCGTTGTCATGCACTTCCATGACTTTGATTTCGCCAGCAGGATTGACGACAAAAGTACCGCGCAGTGCCAGACCTTCTTCTTCAATCAACACTTCAAAATTGCGGGAGATCGCCAATGTAGGATCTGCGATCATTGGGTAGTTGATTTTGGCAATAGTGTCAGATGTGTCATGCCATGCTTTGTGGGTGAAATGTGTGTCAGTAGAAACTGAGTAGATTTCAACGCCCATTTTTTGGAATTCTGCATAGTGATCAGCCAAATCGCCTAATTCTGTAGGGCAAACAAATGTGAAGTCAGCTGGGTAAAATACGAAAACAGACCATTTGCCGTTCAGATCTTCGTTCGTTACTGGAACGAATTTGCCATTATGGTAAGCAGTTGCTTTGAATGGTTTTACAATAGTGTTAATCAATGACATGGTAATTTCCTTTGTAGTTAAAACAAGTGTGACGTGATGAGACTGTATGATAGAACGTTTTTGAAATATTTAAAAACTAATTAATTTTATCAATTCAATTAATTTTAACTATCGATACAAGTATACCGTAATTTTGTTCCATGCATATGTCACAGCGCAACCAAGGTAACGCGGTGCATATTTGAAGAAATTTGGGGTTATCACGAGAATTCTGATTTTTACATCAAAATTGATATGAAACTACACGAAATACGTGATTTCTCTTTGCGCAACGTTATAATTCCCGACCAATTCAATTCAAAGGCCACCTACTGTGTCTGATCGACTTGCCGTTCTCACTCAATATCTCCTACCCAAACAGGCGCTGACCGCGCTCGCTGGTAAAGCCGCCAATGCGAAATGGGGTAATGTAACGACCAAATTTATCCGCTGGTTTGCCGATAAGTATCAAGTAAACATGAACGAAGCAGTCGATCCGGAGATCGGTAGCTACGAGACCTTTAACGACTTTTTCACACGCCCTTTGAAAGCAGGCGCGCGGCCGATCGCGCACAGTGATTTGATATGTCCCGTCGACGGCGCGATCAGCCAATTTGGACCAATTGCTCAAGGCCAAATTTTTCAGGCAAAGGGCCATCAATTCTCAACGACGGCGTTGATCGGTGGCGATAGCAAGGCTGCCGCTGAATATGCAAACGGCAGTTTTGCTAATATCTACCTCAGCCCACGCGACTATCACCGCATACACATGCCTTGTGATGGGAAACTGGTGCGTATGGTCTACATACCAGGTGACTTGTTTTCGGTGAATCCAACAACAGCACGCGGCGTACCAAATCTGTTTGCACGCAATGAACGCGTGGTGTGTTTTTTTGAGTCAGCCGCTGGCAATTTTGTTCTGACCTTGGTCGGCGCAACCATAGTCGGCAGTATGGCGACAGTCTGGCATGGTACGATTAACCCGCCGCGTCCCGGTAAAATCCGAACCTGGGAATATCAGGACAAAAATATTGTGCTGAAAAAAGGTGAAGAAATGGGGCGCTTCATGCTCGGTTCTACTGTCGTATTGCTGTTCCCGCAAAGTGATTTATGCTTTAACCCTGCATGGAAGCCAACCGCTGGTGTCAAACTAGGTGAAGTCATGGCAGATTTTCCGCCAAGCAGCAATTAAAACTGCACCCTCTCTAAAAACAGCCCGACGCGAACGCCTCGGGCTGTTTTTTATTTAAGCAAGCTTTTTAAGAGTGTTTTAAAGGCATCATCAATCTATCTCCGCACGGCATCAACTTTTCCGAAAGCGATGAGCGATGAGCGATAAGCGATAAAAGCGAACCTATTTTTCGTCATCGCCAAAAAGAAAAACTATCGCATTACCAGAAATTTCTTGCAAATTCTCACCATATCAACAATAATCTAAATAGGAATTGTTATCATTTAGATTTTAAGGTTTGTTATGGATGAATATATACAGCATCAGGCTCCGTCTCACGGCATGACAACTGCAGCGTGTGAACAGGCAAAAGCACCAACTTCGATTCCACGCTTAAAAAGCAAAGAATTAATGCAGTACTCAAGAGAAGTCGAAATTGATCACGAGGGCAGAATTTACCGCTTGCGGGTCACCCAGCTTAACAAGCTAATACTGACCGCTTGATTTTACGCATTCATCAGCCAGCTATTTTGCATTCCAGCCAGTCAGATCGTATTTAATGAAATGGAGAATCACCATGCCAAATACTTTACTGAAAGAAGATGTACAAAGGGAAGCGCAACTTTCTGGCAATACAGAAAAATCAATGCAAGCAGAATTGTTGGTTTCAGCGGCGCTACATTTGATGTCACACTACAGCGTAAATTCAATATCGACAGAAGGCAACAATCCATGCCTGAAGCTAGCCTCAGTCATAGAGCGGCATCTGAAGGCTTTGTCGGATTTACCTGATCTGACGCCTGTACTGCGAGCCACTTGTCAGCAACTCAGCGAGCAATGGGCTAGTTTAATTGATAACAATTTGCCGCGACATAACAAAGTACGGCGATTTTCGTGGCTAACACCTGCTACCAGCGATTAAGTTTTCATCGGAATAAGAAGGATATTTTTATGATTGTCTGTGTTTGCAACAACGTCTCTGAGTCTAAAATCCAGCTTGCTGCCGAAGCCGGGGTACGTACCATGGCGGAGTTACGCATGCAACTTGACGTAGGTACCTGCTGCGGCAAATGCGCTGGATGTGCCCGGAAAATCTTACGAGAACACTGCGAGAACCAAGAAGCACAGTCCAAGACGCATGGCGTGCACTTACTCCTCCATAAAATCCAGTTTCACAATGAGGGAGTACACGCATGAGCACGGCAAGCGCGAATCTGTTTGAATACGAGAGTAATGGGGTTAATCTTAAACGTTATGCAACATTTGGCGTTATCGTACTCACTCATATCGCTGCCATTTATGCCCTCAAAGGTGGGTGGGTGAATGAAATTAAAAAGAATTCACCCAAAGAAGTCATCGTCAGTTTTGTCAGCGCCCCACCAAGTCAGCGAGAAAAGAACCCACCAAAGGTTAGCAATTCTGAAAAAATAAACCTCGCAGTACCGGTGATAAAGCCAATAGCACCGCCAGATCTAGCAAGCAATAATGCGGCGGAAAATGCGATTGTGACCGCGGTAACAGAAGCCCCAGTGCACGCAAAACCGGCACTACAAACCAACAACATAGCTACTTCAACACCAACAACACCTCAATCTGCGTTAAAGGTAGTCAGTCAGGTCGAATATCTGCGCGCACCACAACCGGTCTACCCACCACAATCACGTCGTTTGCGTGAAGAAGGCAAAGTGACACTGAGAGTACTTGTCAACGAAAAAGGCGAAGCAGAAAAAGTCGATGTCCATCATTCATCAGGATCACAACGCCTTGATGAAGCTGCCCGAGCTGCCCTCATGCTTGCATTGTTCAAACCTTATGTTGAAGATGGTAAAGCAATACCTATGCTCGCCACTGCAACAATCAATTTCTCCTTAGCGGGCTAGTTTTATTTCATCATTACCAAAAAATTGTTATGATGATTGCGTGGCATGACGCCTGCCCGCAGCCTCCTACTGCTCGCTGTACCGTCACCATTCGTAAGAGATCGCAAACAATCACAATTATTTGCAACGAAGCCTGATTCAACATTTTTTTGAAAGGATGCACCATGAAAGGTGACGTTAAAGTCATTAAATTGTTAAACGCGCAGCTCACGAATGAGTTGAGTGCCATCAATCAATATTTCCTCCACGCCCGTATGTATAAGCACTGGGGCTTTGAAAAAATAGCAAAAAAGGAATATGAAGAATCCATCGGTGAAATGAAACATGCCGACAAGCTGATTGATCGTATTCTGATGCTGGGTGGCTTGCCTAATCTTCAAGCCCTGCATAAATTGATGATCGGCGAAGATACAAAAGAAATGCTGAACTGCGATTTAAAACTGGAACAGGCTGCACAAAAAACGGTAAAAGAAGGAATTGCCGCTTGTGAAGCACATGCAGACTTTGTGTCTCGCGAAATTTTCCAGCATATACTTGAAGATACAGAAGAACACATCGACTGGTTGGAAACTCAGCTAGAGCTGATCGAAAAAATTGGCATCCAAAATTATTTGCAATCACAAATGAGCGAAGAAGAGTAATCGCTCAATTTGAGTATTTGCTATTGCGGTGAAATCCATTTTCTATCACCTGGAATTGGCGGGTTGCACCCGCCCTACTTGATTAAAACAAAAAAAGGATGAGCTTATTAGCATCATCCTTTTTTTTAAAAACCTGTTTTCAAGAAAAACTTCACCTGAGATAGTGATTTTAGCCCGGTACCGTATCTTTAAACGACTGGCGCTCAGATAATTTATCAAACAACTTACCAAGGTTAGGGTAATCAGTACGCCAATCGATGTCCGGGAAACGGAAGCTTAACCATTCAAGTGCGCAAACAACGCTGATGTCCGCCAGCGTCATATGGTTGCCGGAACAAAATGCCGTTTCACCCAAACCAGCTGACATTGCTTTTAATCCGGCGTTGACTTTGCTCATCTGGCGCTCTATCCATTCAGCACTTTGCTGCACTTCAGGGCGCAAGGTTTTCTCAAGGCGCACCAAAATTGCAGCGTCAACTACACCGTCAGCCAGCGCTTCCCAACACTTTACTTCAGCACGCTCACGCCCTAACGCTGGAATCAGCTTGCCAACTGGCGTTAAAGTATCCAGATACTCAACGATGACACGAGAATCAAACATGGCGCCGCCGTCTTCCATCAACAGACATGGAACCTTGCCGAGTGGATTTGATTCTTGAATCTTGCTGTCGCTGGCCCAGACATTTTCCAGCAAAAACGCATAATCAAGTTTCTTTTCCGCTAAAACAATACGGACTTTTCTTACGTATGGACTGGTGGTAGAGCCGATGAGTTTCATAGTTTTTGCAAAAATAATGTGGATTTGATTATAGCATTGTGAAAGTTGTAAACTGGTTTATCCAACCCCTTTAGCCGTATAAACGCACTGCATAATTCTGTTTAATGCTCTGACTGGTTTGTGTTAAGGCGACTTTATGACTCCTTTTTGACCCCATCAAATGGTAAAATCGGGGCTTCAGTGCAAAAACTAAGACGAGCAAGTAAAGAAGCTCAGAATACTTGGCTTCCGTTAAAACTTTGTTATTTTTAGTTAAAATACAACAAAATGTTGTATTTTGCCTAAGGCTTTCTATCTCACACTACCACATCGAGCGATCATGTCCTTATCCTCCCTTTCTGCCCTTTCTCCGCTAGACGGTCGTTATGCTGCCAAAGTGGATGCTTTACGCACTACTTTATCGGAAGCCGGCTTTATGCATCATCGCGTTAAAGTTGAAATTTCCTGGTTGCAAGCATTATCCCAGGCTGGCTTTGATGAAATTAAACCGTTTTCGACTGCCGCCAACGCACTGTTGGAAAAACTGGCGGCTGAGTTTTCTGAAGCCGATGCGCAGCGCATCAAGGATATCGAAGCAGTGACTAACCATGACGTCAAAGCTGTCGAATATTGGCTGAAAGAACAAGTCAAAGATGTGCCAGAGCTGGTTGCTGCCAGCGAATTTATCCATTTTGCGTGCACTTCAGAAGACATTAACAACACCTCACACGGTATGATGTTGAAAACAGCACGTGACAGCGTCATGCTGCCAGCGTTGAACAAGTTGATTACGCGCCTGACTGAGTTAGCGCATACCAACGCCGATGTACCTATGCTGTCGCGTACCCACGGCCAAGCTGCAAGCCCGACGACCTTGGGTAAAGAAATGGCCAACGTCGTAGCACGTCTGCAGCGCGCCTTGAAGCGTATTGAACAAGTAGAAATTCTGGGGAAAATGAATGGCGCTGTTGGTAACTACAATGCTCATTTGTCCGCTTACCCACACTACGACTGGGAAAGTTTCTCTAAGAATGTGATTGAACAACGTCTGGGTCTGACATACAACCCATACACGATACAGATTGAGCCGCATGATTACATGGCGGAAATGTTTGATGCATTTGCACGCGTCAACACGATCTTGCTGGATTTAAATCGTGATATCTGGGGTTACATCTCGGTTGGTTATTTCAAGCAAAAAACCAAAGCCGGTGAAATTGGTTCTTCCACCATGCCACACAAAGTCAATCCTATCGACTTTGAAAACTCTGAAGGTAATCTCGGTCTGGCTAATTCTTTGCTGCGTCATTTATCTGAAAAATTGCCAGTCTCCCGCTGGCAGCGCGATCTGACTGACTCAACAGTCTTGCGTAACATCGGCGTAGCGTTAGGCTATACCTTACTTGCCTACGACAGCTGCCTGCGTGGTCTGAATAAGCTGGAAACAAATCCAGAACGCCTGGCAGCAGATCTGGATGCAACCTGGGAAGTATTGGCTGAACCAGTTCAAACAGTAATGCGTCGCTACGCAATTGAAAATCCTTACGAGCAATTAAAAGAATTAACTCGTGGCAAAGGTATTTCCAAAGAAGCATTGCGTGAGTTTGTTGAAGGTCTGGCAATTCCTCAAGAAGCTAAAGACGTGTTGCTGGCAATGACCCCTGCCAACTACATTGGTATTGCTGCAAAGTTAGCGAAAGCGATTTAAAGTTGTATAACTTGAACATGCCCGTGTTCAAGTTCGCGAACCAAAATAAGAAAGCGCAATCAAACAGTTGATTGCGCTTTTTTTCATCCTCTATTCAAAGTACGACACAAAGCCTTACGCACGTTTGCTGCAAGGCATTGCTCATCAAAATCAACATTAGAAAATAAACCGTGTTCAGCAGAGTTGAACTTTTTTTGCTATATTAGTTCTAATACGAACTAATTTTTATTTTTTACAGGAGTCCAGATATGACGACAAAAGATCGATATCCGACAACACTCATTGCTTTACACTGGCTCATCGCTCTCTTGATTGTTGCCGCTTTTGCACTCGGCACAGTCATGACTGACATGCGCATCAGCCCAACCAAGCTGCAATACTACTCCTATCACAAATGGCTGGGTGTCACGGTCTTAGGATTGGTGGCAGTCCGCCTGTTAGCGCGCTTACTTAGTGCAGCGCCCGCCTATCCTGAAACTATGGGAATCTGGCAAAAAAATGCAGCAAATGCAACGCACATCCTGTTGTATGTGTTGATGTTTGCGGTTCCCTTGTCTGGCTATTTTTATACGTCTGCTGCCGGTTATCCGGTCGTGTATCTGGGTCTGTTTGAATTACCAACCTTTATCGCCCCGGATCCAGACCTTAAACATACACTCAAAGAATTACATGAATTACTAACTAATGTCATGCTCGGCGTCGTGATCTTGCATGTACTTGCCGCACTCAAGCATCAATTCGTTGATAAGGATGGTATCTTGCGCCGCATGATGCCGACTAAATGAATCCATCCGAAATGAATAATCAGAGGAAAATAATGAAACTCTTCAAAAATTCCAAGCAACTTCTCGTCTCAACCATCGTCCTTGCAATCGCGATTCCTGCACTGGCAGCCATCTCTAAACTCGATAGCAGTAAAAGCACGGTCGGTATCGTATTTAAACAAATGAACGTGCCAGTGGATGCTAAGTTTAAAAAATTCTCAGCAGTCATCGATTACAACGCCGCCAAACCAGAAACCTCAAAAGCGAGCGTAGAAATTGACCTTGCCAGTTTTGATTTAGGCGATGCCGAGTACAACAAAGAAGTATTGAAAAAAGAATGGTTTAACGCAGCGCAATTTCCTAAAGCCAGTTTCGTTGCAACCAGCATGAAAACCAGCGGTGCAGGCAAACTTGACGTGAGCGGCACATTGACCATCAAAGGCAAAAGCGCTCCCGTTAATTTTCCTATGAGCGTCAAACAAGAAGGTAATACACAAGTGTTTGATGGCAGCCTGCCGATCAAACGTCTGGCATTCAATATCGGCGAAGGTGAATGGAAAGACACCGGTATGGTCGCCGATGAAGTCACGATTAAATTTCACGTAGTCACCACGCAGTAAAAACTCAGCAAGAACGCAGTAGCACGAAATTTTACGAAGTTATCCCATGTTAAATCCTGAATGTCAGCAACTACACGCTGACATTCAACCTTTATCCAATCAGGAGTCACTATGAAATTAGCAAAACTCATCGCCGCCGCTTTGGTTATCAGTACAGCACCAGCATTTGCAGACACCTACAACATTGATCCTAGCCACACTTACCCAAGTTTTGAAGCTGACCATATGGGCGTTTCTGTATGGCGCGGTAAGTTTGATAAAACCAGCGGCACAGTTACTTTAGATCGCGCAGCAAAAACAGGCACAGTTGATATCACGATCGATACTTCATCTATCGATTTCGGTATGACAAAAATGAACGATCACGCTAAATCTGCGGATATGTTCAATGTCGAAAAATTCCCAACGGCCACTTTCAAAAGTACTTCTGTCAAATTCAATGGCGACACTCCAGTTGCCGTCGATGGTCAATTCACTCTGTTGGGCGTCACTAAGCCATTGACACTGACCATCAACAAATTTAAGTGCATTCAACATCCAATGTTGAAAAAAGAAGTTTGCGGTGCTGACGCATCTGCAGAATTCAAGCGTACAGATTTTGGCCTGAACTATGGTACCCCACGTTTTGCACCTGAAGTAAAATTAGCGATCCAGGTTGAAGCCGTTCGCGCTGACTAATATTTTGCAATAATTGCGTAATGCAACTTCCGACGGAAGTTGCATGAGTGCATAAAGCGGCGATGTTTATATCGATATCGCCGCAGATACTGACGATTAAACCATGAGTAAACGTTACCTCCGCAGCATACGTCTGCTCTCCGAATGCATGCAACTTTTTGAACAGGCGTCCAATCGAAATGTGCGTCAGTTCGGGTGCACACCAGCGCAATTCGACATCATCGCCACACTAGGCAATACCTCAGGAATGACTTGCAAGGAATTGGGAGAAAAAACCTTAATCACCAAAGGTACGCTGACTGGCGTACTCGATCGCATGGAGCAAAAAGGTTTGGTTCAGCGTGAACGCGGGGATGGTGATCGACGTCAATTGTTTGTTAAACTAACGCCGCAAGGTGAGGCGACTTTCAGTGAAATTTTCCCTAAAGTTGTTCATGCTGGCGAACAACGGTTTTCAGGCTACACCGATTCCGACTATTGCGACCTGGAACAAGCACTCAGTAAATTAAAAAAACATTTGAGTGAAAATTAATTGCCCCATAAAAAACCTCAGCTTCAACGATTACCAACTAGCAGTTGATGACGGGGCGAAGCATTTTTCCGCTTCATCAGCAATGCGATAAAGTATCTTAGAAGTCAACATTGAAAAATAAGCTGCATTCTCGTTTTCATATTTTAAAAGTAACTTGCAGCAAATAGAATCGGTCCAATACCAACCTGATTGACGCTCTTTCAAAGAAGGATGCATGGAAAGTGATGCCGGGATAGGTATATCCAACTCTTTTGCATCGCCCCAAAAATAGGCAGCGGAATTAGTAAGCGTGTAGGGTTTATCTAGTAAACCGGCCGTTATCCTGTCGTACAACATGGTAAAGTCAACGACCTCAACGCTAGCTGTTGGAAGATACCCGTCACTCACTAGTTGTATCCAGCAATGATAAAGCTTCATATCAGCAAGATTTCTGGCATTGCGACGTTCATTGCGAGTTGGGGTAATTAGCACGTATTCTTCACCACCACAGTCCATTATCTGCCCACCACCAACGGCTTTATATGGGGCGTTTGTCAAAATTTTTAATACCCTTGCCCCGACAATTGCAAATTCAGCACATTTACCGAATGCACCTCGTTTTACATTTGCGTAATTATCTTCCATCACATCAAAGATGACCGAATAGATAATATCGCGCCATATCTGCGGCACCGGGAATGCAATTACACCGGAATGTTGAGGAGCCGTGCTTGGCATTTTAGACAGGAAGCAATAGGTAAATATTAAGCCAGCATGATAACTCAAAGTAACACAACATTACAAAAATAATCAAAATTTACATATTTCTCTGTAGCATTGTTTATTAGCTGTTACTTATGTGACTTAAATTGCATTTATAATATCAATATACTTACTTAATTTGCACTTAATATGCTTCTATGTTTCAGTAAGTAACCGCTCAGCACAATGTTTTGGTAAGTGGTTTGAAAATTCTTGCAAAATGGATTGCAATCGGTATATCCATGAATCTCCCCGCCCAGGAACACTGAAAACATATCGATGTTTCTATCTTTCACTCATTTCCGTGAAAAGAACGAAAAAAAAAACCATATCCAAGCCAAGTAATGGGATGGGGGTAACGATGCGCCGGTAACTTATAACAGCGCAGAGAGAAGAGTAATAACAAAATTCTGGCAAAGATATTTATTTGACACGATAAACCGCACAGAGCTTGTTACCGTCCGGATCACGTACATACGCAAGGTGCATTGCCCCCATGCTGCCATCTCGCAGGCCAGGCGGATCTTCACAAGATGTGCCGCCATGTGCAATGGCTACATCATGAAATTGTTGTACTTGTTCTGAAGAATGGCACTTGAAACCAATTGTTCCACCATTGGCGTAAGTCGCCAATTCACCATTGATGGGCTCGGTAACCCCAAAACTGTTTCCATCATGCCGATAAAAGAGTCTCTTGTGCCCAGTCGGCGCAACGTTATGATATCCCTCACCTGCTCCCAAAACGCCAAGCACAGCGTCATAAAATAATTTTGCGCGCTCGATATTATTTGAACCTAGCATGACATGGCTAAACATCATTTCTCCTTTTTTATAGATACAATTTCAAGAACATTTTGATACCATTTAATCAGTGTAGTTGATTTCAAATCAAAATAGATTACTGAAAAACGAGTGGCCATTCCAATCCATTCATCACGTTGATGCCGCTCGTAATCGCTTGCGCGCCAGCATCGTTTGGATAAATACGCTGCAATAAACTAAAGTCAGCGCCGTCGCGTATGCCATTTAAATGATCGCCATTGCTATCATAATAGGGGAAAATTTCTGGGCATAGTGTCCTTGTGGCAGCTTGCCGATAAGCACTCGCCAATTTATTGTCTTGTGGGGTTTGCCACACGTTATACACGCCAAGACCTGCGGCGGGTTGCACCAGCCACAAACTTCTACAGATGAGAAAAAGTGGCTGAAATAAAAAAAGCCAGCAAAGCTGACTTTTTTTATTGATGAACGATTAAACAACAGCGCCGTCTGTATCGTCTTTTTCTTTGACTGGCTTAATCAAATCTTCGCGTTTAACACCCAACCACATCGCAATCGCAGCAGCCACGAATACCGATGAGTAAATACCGAAGCAGATACCAATCGTCAACGCGACAGCAAAGTAGTGCAAAGTCGGGCCACCAATCAACAACATCGACAACACCATCATCTGTGTACAGCCATGCGTGATCACTGTACGTGAAATGGTACTAGTGATGGCATTATCGATGACTTCTTTGACCGTCATCTTGCGTTGCTTACGGAAGTTTTCACGGATACGATCGAAAATAACCACGGATTCATTGACCGAGTAACCCAATACCGCTAACACCGCTGCCAATACCGACAAGTTAAATTCCCACTGGAAGAACGCGAAGAAACCGAGAATGATGACCACGTCATGCAAGTTAGCGAAAATCGCTGCTACCGCAAATTTCCATTCAAAACGCATCGCCAGATAAATCACGACGCCAATAACCACAAACAACAGAGCCATCAGGCCATCGTGCATTAACTCGTCACCCACTTGTGAACCAACTTGTTCCGTACGTTGCAACTTCACATCTGGGTCAGCGGCCTGCAAAGCAGTGAACACTTTTTTCGCTTGATCGTCTGCAGAAATTTCTTTCGGTGACGGCAAACGAATCACCACGTCCTGTGCTTTACCAAAGGTTTGCACCGGCACATCAACAAAACCCAAGGACTCTACCGTTTTACGCACAGAATCAACGTCAGCGGCTTTGGAGTACGATACTTCCATTACCGTACCGCCGGTAAATTCGACAGATAAATGCAAGCCTCTGTGCAGCAAGAAAAACACGGCAGCAACAAACGTTAAAGCAGAAATGACATTGAAAATCAGCGCATGGCGCATGAAAGGAATGTCTTTTTTAATGCGGAATAATTCCATAATGAATTCCTGAATTCTTATCTAGACTTACGATTGTTTAGTAACGTCAGTTGTATCGACTGTATCACCAGTTGGTTTCCAGATCTGACCGATAGACAGCGAAGTCAGTTTCTTTTGGCGACCGTACCAGAGATTCACCACACCGCGCGACACGAACACGGAAGAGAAAATCGATGTCAAAATACCCAGACAATGCACAACCGCAAACCCTTTGATCGGACCGGAACCAAAAATCAACAAGGCCAGACCAACGATGAAGGTAGTCACATTGGAATCAAGAATGGTTGCCCATGCGTGTCCAAAACCTTCTTCAATCGCTTTTTGTGGTGATTTGCCGCCACGTAATTCTTCACGGATACGTTCGTTAATCAGCACGTTAGCATCAATCGCCATACCCAGAGCCAAAGCAATCGCGGCAATACCAGGCAATGTCAGCGTTGCTTGCAACAGGGACAAAGTAGCGACCAGCAATAACAAGTTGACCGACAATGCCAGAACACTGAATGCGCCGAACAACATGTAATACACAATCATGAAGATGGAGATTGCAGCAAAACCATACAAAGTTGAATTGCGGCCTTGCTTGATGTTTTCCACACCCAATTGAGGTCCGATGGTACGCTCTTCGATGATTTCCATTGGTGCGGCCAACGAGCCTGCACGCAACAACAAGGCCAGATCAGCCGAAGCGGACGCTGTACCCATACCGGTAATAATAAAACGTGAACCGAGTTCAGCATTGATAGTAGGCGCGATCAATACCTCGCCTTTGCCTTTTTCAAACAAGACGATGGCCATACGCTTGCCGATGCGATTGCGGGTAGCTTCGCGCATTTTGCGACCGCCATCACCGTTCATATCCACAGAAACGGCAGGCTGTTGACGTTCATCGAAAGTCGCAGAAGCGCCAGTAATGTAATCACCAGTCGCTACGGGGTCTTTATTCAAAATCAACCATTCACCACGGTTAGATTTGAATAATTCAGCACCAAAAGGCACTGGTGTGTTGGTATCAACTGGGCCAATCACGTTATCGTCCAACAAACGCACTTCCAGCGTTGCAGTACGACCAATAATTTCTTTGGCACGAGCAACGTCCTGTACGCCTGGCAATTGCACCACGATACGGTCAGGGCCTTGTTGCTGAATAATCGGCTCTGCGACGCCCAATTCGTTAACACGCTTAGACAAGGCAGAAATGTTTTGTTTAACGCCTTCGGTCACAACGGCTTTCAGTGCCTCTGGTTTCAAGCTCGCTTGCAGATTAAATTCAGTCGTGTCTGTGCCAACCACATCAACAAAATTCACATCCGTTAATTGCGTTACCAAAGCGGCTTTTGCTGCGGTACGTGTTTCAGCGTCACGGAATTTAATCCCGATCACATCACCTTCGCGGCTAATGCCAGCATGATGGATTTCTTTATCACGCAAAATCGCGCGGACACTCGATTGCAAGCCTTGTATACGTTTATTCAACACGGCTTTAGTATCAACTTGCATCAAGAAATGTACACCGCCGCGCAAATCCAGACCCAGATACATAGGTAAAGCGTTCAGGCTTTGCATCCACTTTGGGGTATTCGACAGCAGATTGAAAGCAACCGTATAAGTAGGATCGGCCGGGTCTGTATTCAGGGCTTTTTCAATCACGTCCTTGGCTTTAAACTGGGTATCAGTATCCGCGAAACGCGCGCGGACAGTGCCTTGTAAGCCATTGAAATCATAAAAAATGCCGTTGTCTTTGAGACCAGCCTGTTGTAAGGCCTGTTCAACACGGTCTGACAAACTGTTATCAATTTTAACTGTCGATTTCGCGCTACTGATTTGTACGGCCGGTGATTCGCCGAAAAAATTCGGGGCCGTGTATAAACCGCCAAAAACCAGCGCGATTAAAATCAACAGATACTTCCAGAGTGGGTAGCGATTCATAATAAAAAAAGAAGTGGAAGCTAAAAAGCACAACGCAGTCCAAGACTTAATGGACTGCGTTGCCGGTGTTTGCTAATTAAATCGCTTTGATGGTGCCTTTAGGCAACAACATCGTCACAGCAATTTTTTGCACGACGATTTCAGTGCCTTCAGACACTTCCAAGGTCACATAGGCCTCAGTGACTTTAACTACTTTGCCCAGAATACCGCCAGAAGTAATGACTTCATCATTCTTCGCCAGTGCGTCCATCATGGCTTTTTGTTCTTTCTGACGTTTCATTTGTGGGCGTAACATCAAGAAGTACAACACCACAAACATCAACACCAATGGCAAGAAACTCATCAAGCCACCATCGCCACCAAATACACCACCAGCACCTGCGGACTGCGCGTAAGCGTTAGAAATAAACACGTTAAGACTCCATTCGTTATAAGAGACAGCAGCCCATCAAAACAAGCCGCTTTCGTTGCAATTACCCATATATCGTGACAGATGGGTAATTTTCAATTGGCAAAGCGCCACATTCTAGCATTGGCAGGTAAAAATACCGCTTTTTCGTGCGCTTTACTGTGTTTTGCTAGCAAAACTTCATCATCTCATTCATTTTTTAGATGATTTTTGGCGCTGCTATAGCAAAACCGTACCAGATTTGCAGTCAATTTCAGGCAACGTTCATTGTTTCCAGCGCCAACTCAGCCGTGTTCAATGCACCTTCGACAAACCCCTGATAATCAGAATACGCTTCACCAACAATATGAATGTTTTTAGCCCCAGATCCAAAATCAAAGGCTTTAAATACGTCCATCACCTTCCATGAACGTACGCCTGGCTGCCAACCGTGATTGGCAGCGCCATACGGTGCACGTGCCCAATCGCGGATGCCATAGGTAATCACAGAGTTTTTAATAAACGCCGCGGTTTCTTCCAGGCTCTTTTCTTCAAACATGTGGCGTGCCTGCTCAGTTAAGCTCAAACCGGATCGATTAATATCAATCAGGCGCTTCACATCACGCGCGACAAACAAAGAGAAAGCTTCTACGATTTTGGCATTTTGATCAATTTCTGCGCGGTCGTGCTTATCGCCCTCAACCACGTAATGCTTCCAGAACTCGGTCGAAGGACGATCCATGTATAACAAAACCATGCCGTGCCCGTCTTTGTCTTTGTTCTCTGGGCGGCGGAAATAATGAATCTCACGGGTCGGTAAGCAGCTCGCATATTGTTGCGGCTTTTGAGAATAATCCCACCACGGTGCATCGGTGACGAAGAACAACTTCAGCATCGGGAAGCCATTCACGGAATCAAGTTGGCTCGCCACGTGCTCTGGCAAGGAAGATGCCAATTTAACCAATGGCAAGCGCGGCAACGCCAAAATCAGGCGGTCAGTTTGTAACTGAATCACGCCATTTTTAGTATTGATTTCCAGCTCCAGACGCGGCTGCCCCATCGCCACTTGTTTAAAGCTTTTCAAGGTATGGCCACCAGCCAGTGTGACATTACTTGATGCGCGCAATTTAGCCATGATGCTATCGGTCAACTTGGCACTGCCCCCATCAATCGTTGCCAATTCCTGCCCTACTGTTTTCAAGGCGCGCAGCCACCAAATGATCCATTCAATTGCATTCAGATTTTCCGGCAGCATGTGGTAAAAAGTACCCGTATCACGCAACTTGGTCAGTGCCAGATGCGACAATACGCCTTGTGCCGACATTGCGTTCCAGAAACCCATGCTCCATAATGGCTGACCGTTCAGCTGCGCGTGTTTGCGCATACGCTGATAATCGGCTTCTGTTTGCTTATCGATCCAGGTCTGATCATCGGGCGATTGCCCCATGATTAACATGATGCCGCGTTTAAGCAATTGCAATGAATTGAGTCCTAGTTCTTCATCCGGCAAATCATAGGTCGGCGCATTCACCTCTTCACCTACCGGACCACTAAAATCAATCAGCTTCACGCCCAGATCGCGGCATAAACCTGCAAAACGTGGTTGCAGCGTCGGTTCAAAGCGCATTGGACCCCACTCAGCGATAAAGCCATCAAGGTCTTCGGTCTCAATACGGCCGCCCCACCGATCCGCAGAGCCTTCCAATACCACCACTTGCTGGCCGGACTCAGCGAGCCGCCAGGCGCAATACAAACCGGCAATACCACCACCAGCGATCACTACAGGATAAAAATTCATGTTGTCTCCTTTTTATTTTTAGGTCTATGCGGCGAGCGTTGATCTCAGCCGTAGAACTATCAGCAATGCAGAAAATCTGTCAGGCGCGATTTTACCCTCGGAGAGCGGCAAAAAACTTTAAATTGGCGACTATATTTGAAAAACTCATATCGTTATGACAAACGTAAAAAAGGGCCGCAGCGCGACCCTTTTTGGACTGCATCAATTCAATTTGATGCTTTGAATCTTCAGGTAAATTTATATACCCCGACCACGATCAGCATGGAATTGCTGCACAAATTCCGGGAAACGCTCATCGTCCAGCGCTTTACGAATGTTTTTCATCAAATCCAAGTAGTAATGCAAATTGTGTATCGTGTTCAAACGCGCACCCAGGATTTCGCCAGTACGGTGTAAATGATGCAAATACGCACGTGAGAAATTTTTGCAGGTATAACATTCGCAGGTCGCATCCAAAGGTTCTTTGTCTTCTTTGTAACGTGCATTTTTGATTTTAACATCGCCAAAACGAGTAAAGATCCAACCATTACGCGCATTGCGAGTTGGCATCACGCAATCAAACATGTCGATACCATTCGCCACGCCTGCGACCAAGTCTTCTGGTGTGCCGACGCCCATCAGATAATGTGGCTTGTTTTCTGGCAATTTAGGGCCGGTATGCGCCAGAATGCGCATCATGTCTTCTTTTGGCTCACCTACGGACAAACCACCAATCGCTATCCCATGGAAGCCTAATTCAATCAAACCTGCCAGCGATTCATCGCGCAGGTTTTCAAACATGCCACCTTGCACGATACCGAACAAGGCATTCGGATTTTCATTCGCATTAAATTCATCAATCGAACGCTTGGCCCAACGTAAGGACATGCGCATGGATTTGCCTGCTTCTTCTGTCGTCGCCGGACGGCCATCGATTTCATACGGCGTGCATTCGTCAAATTGCATGACGATGTCAGAATTCAAAGCGCGTTGAATTTGCATCGAGATTTCTGGCGACAAGAACAATCGTTCGCCGCTGATCGGTGAAGAAAACTTGACACCTTCTTCGGTAATCTTACGCATCGCTCCCAGAGAAAATACCTGAAAACCACCCGAATCCGTGAGAATCGGTTTGTCCCAGCCCATAAAGTCATGCAGGCCGCCGAATTTGTTGAGCACACTCAAACCTGGGCGCAACCACAAATGGAAGGTATTGCCGAGAATAATGTGCGCATCAATCTCTTTTAATTCCAGGGGCGACATCGCCTTCACCGAGCCATACGTACCCACGGGCATAAAAATCGGTGTTTCGATTTCGCCATGATTGACCTTCACCCGACCACGACGTGCTGCAGTGGTTTTGTCTTTTTTTATCAGCGTAAATTCCAGCATATTCTTTCCTTGTACCCTACTCTGTCGTGGGCACGCTAAATGATTCGTTTTTTCTCATCCGACTTATTCGTTCGCTGCAGCCTGATCACCTGAGGTGTTGTTCAGTAACATCGCGTCGCCATAGCTGAAGAAACGGTATTGTTGTGCAATTGCATGAGCATAAGCAGCCTTGATGCTATCGTAACCTGCAAACGCCGATACCAGCATCATCAACGTTGATTTTGGTAAGTGGAAATTCGTGATTAAGCGATCCACAGTTTTAAATACATAACCTGGTGTAATAAACAATTGGGTGTCGTCACTACCGGCTTCTAACTGACCCGATTGCGATGCCGATTCCAGGGCACGCATACTGGTCGTACCAACTGCAACGACCTTACCCCCACTAGCCTTGGCGGCGCGAACGGCATCCACCGTTTCTTGCGGCACGGTGTACCACTCGCTGTGCATGACGTGTTCGTTCAGGTTTTCTACGCGCACAGGCTGAAAAGTACCAGCACCGACGTGCAAAGTCACGTAAGCGAGGTGCACGCCTTTGGCTTGACAAGCTTGCAACAAGCTCTGGTCAAAGTGCAAACCAGCGGTTGGCGCTGCGACAGCACCCGGTACGCGGTTATACACGGTTTGATAACGCTGCTCATCAAAATCATCTGCATCGTGTTCAATATATGGTGGCAACGGCAGACGACCATACTGTTCAAGCAACGCGAAAATATCCGATGGAAAAAATAAAGTGAAAAACTCACCTTCACGTTCCCCGACCACCACATCAAATGCGTCCGCCAGACGGATTTTACTGCCAGGTAACGGCGATTTTGACGCCCGCATCTGCACCAGTACGCTGCGGTTTTCATCGGTATTCGACAACACGCGCTCAACCAGCAATTGCACTTTACCACCGGTTTCTTTGACACCAAAAAAGCGTGCTTTGAGTACCCTCGTATCGTTAAATACCAACACATCATCCGCATTTAACTGCGCCAATACATCAGAAAAACGACGATCAACGACACAATCACCATCAACATGCAATAGACGGGAAGCGGTACGATCCGGCAATGGCATTTGCGCGATCAGGGCTTCGGGCAAATCAAAATCAAAGTCACTAAGAGAATATTTCATGCTCGGAGAATCAAAAAAGACCAAAAAGGTGAAAACAAAATGCTGGACACTGTATAAAAAATCAGTAGAATAGTTTGCGGTATGCTATGCTTTTGCGAATATAAGAAAAGAAATGCAGTAACCCTGCCACTATTCCCACTATATAAACAAAAAATCGGCCAAACTTTTTAAACGACGCGAACAGCCAAACCCACCATTTTACACCCATGGCAGCTGAAGCCCCAAATCCACTCGCCGCAGCCCCTGAAATCATCAATAAATCAGATGATACGCAAGGCAATGGTCGATCCTCAGCAAAAAAAGCCATAAAAAAGCCTGCAGCCAGTAGCACCGTCAAAGCCAGTGACAAACTAGCAAAACTTGGTTTGCGCAAGGACATGGATTTTGCCTTGCATCTGCCCATGCGCTATGAAGACGAAACCAGCATCACCAGCATGCATGACGCCTCATTGCGCGGCGGGAGCACGGTACAAGTAGAAGGCGTGGTCACCGAATCCGACGTGCAATATCGCCCGCGTCGGCAATTAGTCGTCACCATCACTGACGATAGCGGGCAAATCGTACTGCGTTTTTTAAATTTTTATGGCAGTCAACTCAAACAATTAGCGGCCGGCATACGTGTCCGCGCACGCGGCGAATTGAAGCATGGTTTTTTTGGCGCCGAAATGGTGCATCCGACATACAAAATCGTCAATGAGGGAGCGCCATTAGCGACGGCATTAACGCCGGTGTATCCTTCCGGCGAGGGCGTACCCCAAGCACTATTGCGCAAAGCCATTGCCAACGCCCTAAGCCGCATGCATTGGCGCGACACCTTATCTCCAGCACGATTGACGGCGCTGGGATTACCCGGCATCGAAGAAAGCGTGCGTATTCTGCATAACCCGCCGCCAGACATCGATCAATACAGCCTGATAGAACACGAACATCCAGCCTGGCAACGCGTCAAATTTGACGAATTATTGGCGCAACAATTGTCGCTCAAGCGCGCCCAGATCACGCGCCGTAGCAAAGGTGCGAATGCCTTACCGGTGGTCGGTGAACTGAGCAATGCGTTTTTACTCAATTTACCGTTTTCATTGACGGGCGCACAAGAAAAAGTATTAGCGGAAATTCGCCATGATCTGCGTGCCAGTTACCCTATGCAACGCTTACTGCAAGGCGATGTCGGTAGCGGTAAAACCATCGTCGCTGCGCTCGCTGCAGCACAAGCGATAGATAATGGCTATCAGGCTGCGCTCATGGCACCGACCGAGATTTTGGCGGAACAACATTTCCGCAAAATTGCCGCCTGGCTAGAGCCGTTGGGTGTCAAGACTGCTTGGCTAACTGGTAGTCTGAAGAAAAAAGAAAAAGATGCCGCCAATGCCTTAATCAGCTCAGGTGAAGCGCAATTAGTCATCGGCACCCACGCTTTGATTCAGGACACAGTGCAGTTTAAAAAATTGGGATTAGTGATCGTCGACGAGCAGCATCGTTTTGGTGTCAGCCAACGTTTAAATCTGGCGAACAAAGCTGAGCAAGGCAAAGTCCCGCATCAACTGATGATGTCCGCAACCCCAATTCCGCGTACGCTGGCAATGACCTATTTTGCTGATCTGGAAGTCTCTGTGATTGACGAGCTGCCGCCCGGTCGTACGCCCATCGTTACGCGCGTGATTGATCAAAACCGTCGCGAAGAAGTCATCGCCCGGGTGCACGCTGCGGCAAAAGAAGGCAAGCAAGTCTACTGGGTGTGCCCGCTGATCGAAGAATCAGAAACTTTGCAATTACAAACCGCCACCGATACCCACATGATGCTTGCCGACGCGCTACCGGGCATCAACGTAGGGTTGGTACATGGTCGCTTAAAGCCGGCAGAAAAACAGCAGGTTATGGATGATTTTATCCACAATCGCAGTCAAGTGTTGGTCGCAACCACGGTGATTGAGGTGGGCGTTGACGTACCCAATGCGAGTCTGATGGTGATTGAACACGCGGAACGCTTTGGTCTGTCGCAGTTGCATCAATTACGTGGCCGTGTCGGGCGTGGCGCTGCCGCCAGCGTCTGCCTGCTGCTGTATCAAGGTCCGCTTGGTGGCACCGCCAAACAACGCCTTGCAACCATGCGTGAAAATAATGATGGCTTTGAAATTGCACGTAAAGATCTAGAGCTACGCGGCCCTGGTGAATTCCTCGGCGCGCGCCAATCCGGTGAAGCCATGTTACGTTTTGCAAATCTGGAAACCGATCAGTGGTTGGTAGAAAAAGCCCGTAATTTGGCCGATGATTTATTGAAAAACGATCCGGTAACGGTCGCTGCACATCTGGAACGTTGGCTGGGAAATCGCGAGGAGTTTTTGCGGGTTTAACCCTACATCAAAAGTATAAATCTTCACAATTCCCTAAGGCGATTGCAACCCACACGGAATCGCGTAAACATCACGACTAGTGGATTGTACCCGCCCTACAAAACCAAGGTTTCAACTAAAGTCGCAGTCAAAGATGTTCGCAACGAAGCCAGCGCATCATTAAATGCCGACAAACTCAATTTCTCTGTCCCCGTCGCCAGACATTGGGTAACACCACCACCGTCTGAAACATATGGTTCCAATTGTGCCAACACAGAATCCGCAGGATCAAGAAAAGTCACCTGCGGTGCCGCAGTTACGAAAAAAGATTTCAACCACGGAAGATGCGTGGAAGACATTGTCATCACATCCAATGTCGGATGTTCGCTGAGAAGTTTCGCAATAAAATTATTCACTGTTTGTTGTGTGAATTCCGGATTGTTAAGAAAATCAAAATTCTCTACCAGATCAACTAATGACGATGCATTGCTCAAAACCACGCTGTCATGTTGCAATGTGTTCTTTGCGACGTAAGCTTGCATCGCCGCGCTGGTTACCATGGATTGCACACCCAAAATCGCTACGTGTTTAGAAACAGATTTTTCCAAGGCTTCACGCACCGGAGGAAATACACCAATAACGGGTACCGAAACCGCCTTGCGCAAGTCATCAAGAACAACGATGCTCGGCGCGTTTGATGCTAACACTACGGCTTCACAGCCTTGACGTTGCAAATATTCTGTCGCGGCTCGTACAGATTGCAGTAATTGTTGCGGTGTCTTTGTGCCATACGGAAAACTAGCCCGATCAGCAAAATAGACAATATCTTGAGATGAGAAGCGACGACGGACTCTTTCTACGATAGCGTAGCTACCGATACCCGCATCAAAAACACCTATAGGGCGATGAAGTTTCATTATTGATTAACATCCAAAATGGCGAAAATAACGTGCTATTCTAACTGAACAAATGACGGACTCACGTTGACAATCCTACTCACACGCCCGTTGTTTGCCTCAGCAAAAATAAAACAGCACATTTCAACATTATTGACAGACTTTATTTAACATATTTTGTACAATTAATCATTAATTCAAAGCATGCCCTATCACCTGATTTACACATCGTAATGTGAGCAATGGTAGCAATGGTAGCTAAGCAACGACCACAACATCATAAAGTGCCTTGCCTTAGACCTTATCACGAACGACAAAACAGGATTTAAGCGAAATGACTGAGTTAACAGAAACGATCCTGATTGCCGATGTAAAAATTGGTATGTTCATTAAACTTGATTTGAAATGGTTTGAACATTCGTTTCCGGTTAATTCATTCAAAATCACAAAGCAAAGTGAACTCGATCAGCTCCGGGCGTTAAAACTTCAACATATTCGCTACATTCCCTCAAAATCAGATCTGACGAACAATCCCCCTACCTTACCTGGCAACGTCACGCCAACCGTAGAAGCGAATACAGCAAAAGTGTATGACAGCCTGCAAGAAGCAAAGCAAGCCAGGCTGGAAAAAATCAAGCAACAACAAAGTGAAATAGCCAGGATAGAAGCAAAGTTCGCCAACGCTGCACACACCGTACAAAATATTAAAAGAATGATTTTTGCCAAGCCACAAGAAACTCTGCAAGAGGCTAGCAAATTAGTGGACGGTATTGCCGAAGTTTTTCAGGATGAAGACTTTAATTTAATGTACCTCATCCAGCAAGCGGGAACCAAAGACGAATTATATTTTCACTCCTTAAATGTTTCGGTACTTTCGATGACGCTGGCACATGAAATGAAATGCTCGCCAGCACAGATCAAAGAAGTTGGGATGGCAGGACTATTTCATGATGTTGGCAAATTCAACGTTCCTGATCAAATTTTGAATAAGAAAGAGATGTTAAACCGCGCAGAACAAAACTTCGTTGAACTGTATCCTCAATATGGGTTGGAAATCGGAAAAAAAGCCGGTATGTCGAAGATCACCCTGGACGTCATTCTTAAACATCACGAATACATTGACGGAAGTGGCTATCCTGCCTATTTACGCGGTGAAGCATTATTGATGCCAGTAAGAATTGTGAGTGTTGCCAATGCATACGATAATCTATGCAATCATATAGACGTCAATCAGTCCCTGACTCCGCACGAGGCTTTGTCAAACATGTTTGTCCACCGGCGCAAGCAATTTGACATGTCGATTTTAACGACACTGGTTAAAATGTTGGGTATCTATCCGCCCGGTACATTGGTCGAACTATCCAATGGCCAAGTTGGCCTGGTCGTCAACGTCACGATTGGTGAACCTATGCGCCCCCAAGTGTTGATCTACGATAAAGATGTGCATCAGGACGAAGCCGTCATTATGGATCTATCCACCGAAAGCAAAGAAATCTTTATCGCCAATAGCATGCGCCCCGGCAGTGTACGCCCAGAGATTATTACCTATCTCAATTTCCGTAAAAAAATTAACTACTATGTCGACAAAAAGAAAATCAATGGGTCCAACTGAAAATGCCGCTGATGATTTAACATTGAAATTTCGCTGACAATACTATGTTTGAAAAACTCAAAACTTCACTGCTTGCGAATAATGCCCGCTTTAAAGAAATTCATCACCCCTCAGAAGGTAATAGCGAAAAAGTTGCCGCCGTGCGTGGAACGGAAGTAGGACAAGGTGCCAAAGCCATGCTCTGTCGTGCCAAAGAAGATGAGAATCTCCTGGTCCTTGCGGTTTTGCCGGGAGATAGAAAACTGGATTTTAAAAAGCTAGCGCAAGCAATACCCTGCAAAAAAATAACACTTGCCCCGCCTGAAGTAGCCACAGAAAAAACCGGTTGCGTAATCGGTGCCATTCCGCCATTTTCATTTTCATCTGATATCCGCCTAATCGTAGATCCTGACCTGCTGGCGCGCTATGAAGAAATTGCGTTTAACGCCGGGCGACTCGACACTTCTATCGTACTCAATACCCAAGACTATGTACGAATTGCTCAACCGTCGTTGTACTATATTTGTGTGACAGAATAGATTGCAATTTGAATCACCTGCAACACACCCTTTTTCATTGAGTGCCTCACCTTAAATAACACTGACTGTAAGCGATTGTGCAGCAACTACAACAACTGAAAATCCTGCAACTTAGAACCAATAACCAATAACCAATAACCAATAACCCACAATAGGTAGTTGCCAGCCAAGGTCAATCAAAATTGATTGGTTATATAAAAAAACATTTCCATTTAATAATTTTCTGCCTAAAATGAAAATTCTCGTTTTGCGGAGAATTTGCTATGTCACGAATGATTGTGCTCTTACTTCTCGGCATATTTTGTTTGCATGCTCGTGCTGATACTGTCAGTCTCAAACTCTGTTACGAAGACGACTCTGTCTACCCTTGGATTACCGGAACCAATGAAGGCTTAGTCATTTTTGAAATCCATATGATTGAGAAAGAACTCGGTATGCAGTTCGAGTTAATCAGACTCCCTTGGAAGCGCTGCCAGAATGAGGTCAAAGAAGGTCGCATCCATGCTGCAATTGCAGCAAGTTTCAACAAAGATCGCGCTAAGTGGGGAAGCTATCCAGTCGACACCAAGGGGGGTCTTAATAAGGAATTGAGCCTTTTTACAGATAGCTTTTTCATTTATCGCAGGACCGATAGCGCGGTACGTTGGCAAAACCACCGCTTTGAAAATCTGAATCGACAAAACGTTGGCGTACAACTCGGTTATAGCGCAGGAAAAGACCTGGAAGAATTTGGCTATTCTGTCACCTATTTACCGACCAGTGAAGATTTAGTGGCGGTTCTCAAATCTCACTCTTTGGAAGTCATCGTATTACAAAATTACGAAGCGCAAAGACTGACCACACTTAATCCCGATTTAGAAAAAATCATGGTAAAAGAAGCTGAACCTGTCAAAGTGGCAGAGCAATTTCTCTTATTCAATACCGCTTTTTATAATGCGAACGCTTCACTTGTACAAACAATTTGGGAAGCAGGTGCGAAGGTACGTAAGAGTAAAGCGTTTAAGGATGAGCGCGCAGTCTATTTAAAAGAAAAATAGTTTTAGCCCCTATATTGCAACTTAAACGAAGTTTAGCTCTATGCCATTTCCTAACGGATCATTGAAAAAAATTTGCTGTTGAGTCGGAAAACCCTCGGATGCGGGGATTTCTGCAAGTCGATAAACGATGCCAGCCTGTTGCAACTTCTCTTGCATCGCCTGACTGTCTAAACAATTAAATGCAACGTGATCAAAACTAGTTTTTAATTCAGATTGCCGTTGCTCGCCATGACGTATCTCGGACAAATGTAAAACTGCCTGATCACCGGCATATAGCCAAAATCCATAACTATTGAGGGCAGCACGCTGCCCCACTTTAAGCCCTACAAATTCACAATAAAAATCCTTGAGCAGCGCCATCTTTTCGCGATCCGCACGCAAATTGTAGTGACTCAGTGACATCGCTGCCATGCTAACCTCAGAATTTCTGTTTTATGATGATGTTGATGGTGTATCAGTGATCGGCCCTGTTGATCGCTTTATCGATCATTTTAAAACGCAACTCCTGCTCGCTACCACTGGCCGCCTGGTCGTCAGAATTGGCAGGTTTAGGATGTACAAAACCCTGAGTATCGTTCAACTTAACATGCTTCGTCGTTGAATTTTGATCTGTACATTCAGTATCAGAGAAAACGGTTTTACCATTGATGATGCAGCGCCGCGCTCCAGATTCCACGGTCACTGGTGCGCGCACTCCGCTGGTCTCCTGACCTGGTAAATTTAATTCTTTAACCCCGGATGCTTTCTGTAATTCATTGCCGATGACATTTGCCGATTTTCCCCAGCGTGCCCAGACATCCTGAAACGGCAGATGACCGTAGCGCGCCGTGTAGAGTAACGTCATACCGGCGGCTGCCAAAGTCATAAAAAATACAGATACCCAAATTAAACTGATACCACGTTGACGGTGTAAATTCATGGAAGTTCTGCGCTGTTCATACGTTTAACAATAATCTCCGTGCGCCTTTGCAGGTAGCCAGAGCCCTGGTTTTTATCGAAATAACGGGGCTTCGGTAACATCACGGCCAAACGTGCCGCCTGTGCGACGCTTAAGGCCGAAGCACTAATATGGTAATAATGCTGCGACGCTGCTTCCGCACCAAATACACCCACCCCCCATTCTACCGAATTCAGATATATTTCTAAAATTCTTTCTTTGCTCATACACAATTCCAGCATGTAGGTAATGATGAGCTCCTGTCCTTTACGCAAATAACTACGCTCGCCAGACAAAAACAAATTTTTAGCCAGTTGCTGTGTGATGGTAGAACCACCGGAAACGACCTTACCCTTCTTTTGATTTTTTTCATAAGCCTTTTGCATCGCTTCCCAATCGACACCTTCGTGATCAACAAAGCTATCGTCCTCAGAAGCAATGACGGCGCGCTTCAGATTATTGGAAATACGACTGTAAGGAACCCATTGATGCTGCAATTTGGCATCTGGATTTTTCTCTTGTAAAACACTGAGCTGATGTCGCATAAAACTGGTCGACGAAGGATTGAAATTCACCCACCAGGCAATCTGAACTAAAAAATAGGCCTGCAATAACAGCACCAATAACAGCGGCACTCCGACCAGCCAGAAAAGTAGACGACGAAAGATTTTCATAATTTTAAGTAGTACTTCAGACAGGCTTGGGTGCCGACAACTCTTCACGCAGCTTCGTTAACACCATCGAAGTTTGCGGACGTACGCCGCGCCACACAAAAAAAGCCTCTGCGGCTTGCTCTACCAGCATGCCCAATCCATCGCGGCATATTGCGCCTGATTGTTCCGCAAAGCGTAAAAAGGCGGTTGGTTGTGCACCATACATCATGTCGTAGGCCAAGGTTTGTGGGCTGAATAGAGTAGCTGATATAGGAGGAACATCGTCATTCAGGCTGGCCGAAGTCGCATTGATAATGACATCAAAATGGCCTGCCACATCCGAAAAACTGGCGCAATCAACTTGCGCATCAGGTAAAAAATCATGCGCGATTTTTTGTAAATCCTGTGCTTTAGAAAGTGTGCGGTTAGCAATCGTCAATGATGCGGGCAATTCTTCCAACAGCGGCAACACGGCACCGCGTGCAGCACCACCAGCACCTAGTAACAAAATACGCTTGCCAGACAGGTTGATGCCAGCATTGTTGACGATATCGGCGACCAACCCCATTCCATCAGTGTTATCTCCGATGATGTGATCGGCATCAAAGTGCAAGGTATTGACTGCGCCAGCCGCCGCTGCGCGCGGTGTTAACTTGCTTGCCAGCGCATAAGCTTCCAGCTTGAATGGTACCGTCACGTTAGCGCCTCTTCCGCCTTGCTGACGAAAGGCTTCTACGCTCGCAACAAAACCATCAATTGGTGCGAGCAGACGTTCGTATCTCATCGTTTGAGCCGTCTGCTGTGCAAAAGCAGCATGGATAGCAGGAGATTTGCTATGCGCAATCGGATTACCAATCACCACATACTGATCGATTTTTTCCGATTCGGCTTCACTTACGTTATGAAGTAAGTGCGTATTCAACTTTTACCTCCGCGCAATTCGGTTTCCAGTTGTTCGTCGCGGGTAAATTTGAAACGGGTAATGACCACCCATAAATCATCTTTATCCGTCGAACGCATGTTTTGCGGGAATTTTCCGAACGGTGCAGCATGTCGCACGATGCGCAATGCTGCTTTATCAAGGGCCTTGCTACCGGACGATTTTTCTATACGCGGACCACCATCCTTTTCGTAGATCGTGCCATCCTGAAAAATCGGGATATACACAATCAATTCGCCATACAGTTTTTTGCCTTCTTTTTGCGGAAAATGTACGGTACCAAAATCTTCTATGCGTTTTTGTATTTCTTTGTAATACATCGCATAACCGACTTTTTGCGTACTCGGTGTAATGAAGGTTTTACGTGGACGTTTGTTCTGATCTTCGATCGTTTGAGATATCTCCGCTGCCATCCTTGCCAGGGCTTTGGTCGTATCTAAATCATCATTGCCTTTTGCAGGTGAACGGCTATCGTCTAGTCGGCGTTTGTCCTGTTGTGGCAAGCGGAACTTTTCCTGTAGTTTGGCCTGATCCAGCAACTGCTTTTGCTGTTGTTCCAGTTCTTCTATGCGCTTAGTTGCCGCACGGATGTTGTCGCCATCCTCACTTTTTTGCATATCGGGTAGTGGTGATTTACTACGTCCGGTATCGTTCGCTCCACCGCCATCCAGATCTGCTTGTGCCAACGCTTCTGCTTTTAAGGGCTTTTTATCGTGTTTGGAATTCACCAAAATCACTTCTAAGCCTGGATCCGCGGCCTTGGTTTCCGCAATATCAGGGACAACGAAATGAACCAGCATCAATGCTGCATGCACTATCACGGAAATCGCGACGGCGATAGTCAGTATCAAATTATCGAAAATAGATTTCAATGGTATGTTACCTGTCTTAGTGGTGATCTCTAGTTGGTCACTGTCCAAATTATGACTGCGTATTTTCTTGCGAAGCAGTCATTTCTGCGTTTGCTGAAATGCAGTCTTCGCCAGTCTCAGATTTTGATTGCGTATCGCTGACAACTTCGTTGCCAGCTCCATTTGCAACTTCAGCATCCTCCTGTTGCTCCTGCTCCGCTTCCAATTCTTCTTCCAATTCTTCTTCCATACCTTCATCTTCACCGAGTTCAGTGACGGTATTCAACACTTCCAGCAAACGTGCCTCAACGCTGAGATCGACTTCATCCCAACGTAAAATATCCAATTTCACTTGTGCACCACGCGCCGTTTGCGGCATGCCTGGTAAGCGTATCACGAGAGGAATGTCGACTAGTCGCAAAATTTCATCTTTCAACACTACCGCATCAACCTGACGTGCGTTTTCTTGTTGCAACCAACGCAGACACCAGTAGCGTTCCATATTGTTCTGGAAATCAGCATACGCAGAATAGGCTGCATCAAAACCAGAAACAATCGCAAACAGATCAGCGTCTTTCGGTTTAAACGTTGCCACCAAAGGTGCGGTAACACCATGTTCGACGCAAGCGATAATCTGCCATTGATTGACCAGATCAGTGTAACGACGCAATGGTGAAGTGCTCCAAGCGTATTGATCAACGCCCAGTCCCTGATGCGGCGCTGCGTGCGTCAGCATTCGCACTTGCATACGTCCAGCCCAACCGCCCTGTCCACGACCGCCAGCCACACCCTGTGCACGATAGATACCAGGAATACCGTGATCTGCCATCAGCTTACCCCAGGTGCTGTTCGCGAAAATCATCAGCTCAGCAACCATTTTGTCTAGCGGTGCGCCACGCTTACGGCGCACGATGCTGACCACATCATCTTCTACATAGAAATTAAAATCGACGCGATTAGTCTGCTCTGGTTTCATGCCAAAACTTTCGCGCTTTGCCATGCGGCCTTTTTCTAATTCCAGCGCCCACTTCCAGATGTGGGCAATTTCTGCTTTGTGCGGATATTCACCCGCATTGTTGACCAGATTTTCTTCAGTGACCAAGGCATCCAGATCGTTATGGCGTAAATTCGACGCCATCGGTATCGCTTCAACTTTGGTTTCTGTTGCAACGACTGACCAGTCGTCGGTATTAATCGTAGCGTACAAAGACAAAGCAGGACGGGTTTGACCAGCACCAAGCGTATAAGTATTGACTAGTTCATCTGGCAACATCGTTATTTTGTCACCCGGCATATACACCGTCGACATACGGGCACGTGCAATTTGGTCAATCGCATCACCACGTTGTATGCCTAATGCTGGTGCTGCAATATGGATACCCACACGCAGTTTGCCATCACCGAGTTCCACTACGGAGAAGGCATCATCAATTTCGGTCGTGGTGACGTCGTCAATAGAAAATGCCTGCACATCCGCAACTGGTAAATCAGTAGGCAATGCCGGAACCTGAATTGCTGGGAAAGCGACACCTTTGGGGAAATTCTCAAAGTGAAATTTCGCCAGATGTAAATCTTTTGGACTACTGATACCACCTACCGCCAGCATCAAACGCTGTGCTGAGGTTTGCATCACATCGCAAGCTTCTGCCAATGCTTTGTATTCAATGCTATTTTTATCTGGTTTAAACAATAACTGTAAAGCCAGTGTTTTCATTGCATCTGGCAATCGATTTTGCTTTAAGTCTTCTACATAGCCAGCCTGAATCAACAATTGTTGTTTCTTTTTTTCTATACCAGCCAGTGCTGCTTTGAGTGAAGCCTCTGGTGCAGCTTTGTAGCGACCACGGCCTTTTTTGTAGAAATACACTGGGGCAGAATGCAAGGCAAAAATCAAACCAGCCGCTTCTACTGGATGCGGTGCATGACCAAAGTATTCGGTGCCCAATTCCGCAAAGCCAAATTCTTCTTGCCCTGCCACTTCCCATAAGAATTCCAGGTCAATCTGCGTCGCTGCTGCTTTCGCTTGCTCAAGCAACGTAGCTGGATCAGGGGCAGTAAATTGCAGCAACACGTCTTTCGCTTTGATCTTGCTACGCTTACCGCTCGCTAACTCTACCTGATAGGCTTCGCCTGCCTGAGACAGCACACTACCTGCTTTAAAATCGCCAGATTCTTCAAAAAATAAATTCATTCAAGACTTCTTTATAAACATCTGTGTTTGCAAACCGTTGCGCATCTGACGTCATTCATGCCAACTATTTGCTGTATTTTAGGGAGCATCTTTCACTCCCCTCCTATATTTCAATTTTTTTATTTCACCGTATAGCTTTATGCAGTGCGAACAAGCGGCTCTTGCCACAATACTTCAAGCGACGTTTTCTCTTTGAGCGTCAAACTGGAAATGGTCGGTAAAAACACCTCGGTCACCAATAAACAAGCGCCTTTACGCCAGAATAAAGACCTTCTGGCAGGCAAGCTATTGGCAGTGACGTCAGGCACTTCACGTTTAATTCTTTGCATCAAAGGATGACTTGCATGCAAACGCGCATAAGATAAAACACCACGTTCAACCAAAGGGTCATTAAACAAAGTACTACCTAGCGATTTTTCACCGAGAGCATGAAACAAGGGCCACTCACTCGCAGTAGCAGACAATGGCACCACTGTATGGCCATAGATCATTGCCACGCCATCACATCGCAATAGCACTTCACGCTCATGTACTTTGACTGGGCGCGATAACCCGATTTCCGCAAACTCATCTGCAAGACAGCGGCTCTGCTTTTGCGACAAACGCTGTACTCTGAATTGCTGACAACGCGCCACCAACCTTGCAGTCAATGAATTACGATTACACAACCAATCCTGCATCGCTGGTGAGGTCTCAACAGTGTTGACATGCTCAACCCAATGCGCAAGCGTAGAGCGACGTATCGCTTTGCTACGGTTTGGCATTGAAACATCACGCATGAGCTTGTTTGCCATCACAAAATGCCATTAACTGATCAAACATGTCAGCAAATTCTGCCAGACCGTGGTCACTACCCTGGACAATCGTTTGTTGAGCACCCGAATAAAAGGCGACCATTTCACGCCAATCAAGCACTTCGTCACCGGTAGCTGCCAATAAAAAGTAGCGTTCCGGCTGCGTTATATTAGCGATAGCTAAAGCGCGTAACTCATCGACATATTCCGCTTTAAATTCGAACACTTCATCGCTATGGTAATACGTGGTAACACCAACATAGGTTTCTAATTCACGTGGCGGTTTCACCGCAGGGTTAACCAACATCGCTTTGCAGCCATATTTTTCAGCCAACCAGGTGGCATAATAACCGCCCAACGACGAACCAATGATGGTGACATCAGCCGGATCAGTACCATCTAAGATTTGTTCTGCTTGCGCGATCGCCAAAGCAGGTGACGGTGATAAGGCAGGACAAAAAAATTCTGCCGCACGTCCAACGCGCTGCATATATTCTTGCATCCTGCGCGCCTTGAACGAGCTTGGGGACGAACGAAATCCATGCAAATACAAAATCATGCTAAGACTGCCTCAGGGTGATGTTTAGCTTTGAGCGCAGTCAATATTTTTTGATGAACGCCACCAAAACCGCCATTACTCATCACCAACACATGATCACCAGGGCGTGCTACCGCCACAATCGCTTCGACTAATTCTGGTAACTGGTGGAAGCTCTGTGCCTTATTACCAAGCGGCGATAAAGCTTCCGCCAGATCCCATCCGAGCGCGTCTTTGCCTTCGTGTGCACCGAAGCCAAACACCAAATCCGCTTCTTTCAGACTATCCGGCAAGGCTTGTTTCATGGTACCGAGCTTCATGGTATTTGAACGTGGTTCTAACACAGCCAGAATACGAGCAGTACCAAGCTTGCGCCGCAAACCAGCCACGGTGGTGGTGATGGCGGTCGGATGATGGGCAAAATCGTCAATCACAGTCACACCACGCTCAACGCCACGGATTTCCATACGGCGTTTGACGTTAACAAATTCAGCCAGTGCTGCAATCGCGATGGCAGGCGTAACGCCAACATGGCGCGCGGCGGCAATTGCAGCTAATGCATTCTGACGGTTGTGTTCGCCATTCAATTGCCAATGCACAGTGCCTTGCAACTCATCATTAAAGTACACATCAAAATCTTCACCTTCGCTCAACACCAGACGCCACGCCTGATCCTGACCAAAAAATTCTTTTTCACTCCAGCAGCCACGCGCCACCACACGCGCCAGTGACTCATCTTTGCCATTCACAATTAAACGACCGACACCCGGGACGGTACGCACCAGATGGTGGAATTGCGTTTCTATCGCTGTCACGTCTGGGAAAATATCGGCGTGATCATATTCCAGATTATTCAGAATGGCAGTTTTGGCGTGGTAATGGACGAACTTACTACGCTTATCAAAAAACGCCGTGTCGTACTCATCGGCTTCAATGACAAAGAAGTCTGAGGATTGCTTCCCATGCAGACGTGCAGAGATACCAAAGTTCAACGGCACGCCACCTATCAAAAAACCCGGCGCGTAACCAGCATATTCAAGTATCCAGGTCAACATTGCTGATGTGGTCGTTTTACCATGCGTACCAGCCACGGCCAATACCCACTTATCACGCAAAATATGCTCCCCCATCCATTGCGGACCAGAAACATAAGGCAAACCACGGTTCAGAATTTCTTCCATTAAAGGATTACCGCGCGAAACCACGTTACCAATGACATATAAATCCGGTTCCAGCGCTACTTGTTCCGCACCAAAGCCTTGCGTCAGTTGTATGCCTTGCGCCTCAAGCTGAGTACTCATCGGTGGATAGACGTTAGCATCACAGCCGGTGACGGTGTGTCCGGCTTCCTTTGCCAAAACAGCAAGTCCACCCATAAAAGTGCCGCAGATACCTAAGATATGAATATGCATAATTTCACTTATTTTCAGAATCCCGTAATTCTACCTGAGAGCTGCGTGGTTTCCCTATGCACGAAGGGATAGATCTTGAGTTATGATGCCAACATGATGATCCACACTCCTACCGAAGCTGAAGCATTGCGGGCAGAAATCGCCGCACTTGCCGCCCGCATGATTGCGGAAGACGGTGCCGATTACGCTACAGCAAAGCGAAAAGCAGCCAAACAATTACTTGGCAATCAAAAACTCAAAGGCGATGTCTTGCCGGATAACGAGCAAATAGAACAAGAAGTTCGCGAATACAACGAACTATTTTTCGGCGACACACAACCACAACGACTTTTGCAATTAAGGCAACTCGCCGCCCGATTAATGGCAGAATTCGAACGCTTTAATCCTTATCTGGTCGGCTCAGTATTAAATGGTACCGCTGGCGCCCACTCCGATATTTATTTGCACTTATACACTGATAATAGCAAAGATGTTGCCATCTTCTTATTAAATAAAGATGTGCAGTTTGAAGTCTCGGAAACATTCAATAAGCGCAACGAAAGCATAGAAACCCTGAGTTTTATGTTTGAAAACGAAGGCGTTCATCTGGTGCTGCATGACCACGATGCAATCCGCAGTGGAAATGGCAAGGGTATAGAACGCGCCAACCTGAACGCCTTGCAAGCCTTAATCGCGTCTGAAATCTAACATTCATAGAAGCTGAGTTAATGATGAACAAAATAATGAACAAAAAAATAATCTCGCTCGCCGCCATCATGGCAGCACTGGGTCTGAGTCTTGGAATTTACGCCGGGAATCTGAATACCGCTCCAGATACACCACAAGACAAGGCCGTCGCGCAGTTGCTCGCAAAAACACTGCCAGACAGCGCAGGCAAGCCGCAAGCATTAAATCAATGGCAACATCACTTCCTGGTGGTGAATTTCTGGGCAACCTGGTGCGCGCCTTGCGTACAAGAAATGCCTGAGTTGTCTGCCTTACAAAAAGAATTCAAAGGAAAATCCACGCAAATCATCGGTTTAGGTATCGATAGCCCGAGCAATATTGCCGAATTTACCAAAAAATACAATATTAACTACCCCTTATATGTCGCAGGCATGGACGGCAGCGAACTGTCACGACAAATGGGCAACCAGGCTGGCGGCCTGCCTTTTACTATCTTAATTAACGCCGATGGCAAAGTCGTCAAAAGCTATCTTGGACGACTGAAGATGGACGAGCTACGTGCTGACATCACCAAATTTTCTGCGGAAAAGTCAAAGTAAGTCGTTTTTTCCTTGCCAATCTGTAGTCATTAGCGGCAAAATGCGGCCATCTTCGTCAAATTGAATCCGACTATGGCAAGCAAACTGCTGCTACTGAATGGCCCCAATCTGAATTTACTCGGCACCCGTGAGCCTGCTACCTATGGCGCGACGACTTTAGCCGAAGTGGAGGCAGCAGCCTACGCGCAAGCGCAAGCAGTCGGTGCTGAACTGACCTCTTTCCAAAGTAATCACGAAGGCGCTCTGATCGACAGAATTCATGCAGCGCGCCTCGAACAGGTTGATGCCATCGTCATCAATCCCGGTGGTCTGACACATACCAGTGTCGCGTTACGTGATGCGTTGGCTGGCGTCGCCATCCCGTTTATTGAAGTTCACATCTCCAATATCCATTCGCGGGAAGCCTTCCGTCACCATTCCTTTTTATCATCAATCGCGAAAGCTGTGATTTGTGGATGTGGCACTGACGGTTATCGCATGGCTATTGATTTTTCTCTAAAAAATATCTAATTTCTTTTAACTTCGCTTAAATAACGTACATTTTCATTTATTTTAATGTACAATCCGCAATCCGGCAGCATTGCAAGAACTTCAGAATCGTTCTATATTGCGCCCTTCAGATAATTCAGAACTACTTTTTTAAGGGGATTACACATGGATTTAAGAAAACTCAAGACCCTGATTGACCTCGTTGCAGAATCGGACATCGCCGAACTCGAAGTAACCGAAGGCGAAGGCAAAGTCCGCATCGTTAAATCTTCCGCATTACCCCAAAATCAAGTGGTGATGATGCAGCAGCAACCGCAAGCGCATCAACCAACAGCACCAATGGCTGCAGCGCCAATGCCAGCAGCAGCGCCAGTCGCAGCAATTCCAGAAGGCCAGATCGTTAAGTCCCCAATGGTTGGCACGTTCTACCGCTCCTCTTCTCCAGGTTCCGCTCCGTTTGTTGATATCGGCAAGCAAGTCAACAAAGGCGACACTCTGTGCATTATCGAAGCAATGAAATTATTAAATGAAATCGAAAGCGATTTCGACGGCGTGATCAAACAAATTCTGGTCGAAAATGGTCAGCCGGTTGAATACGGCCAACCTCTGTTCGTCATTGGCTAATCCGGGCTAGCGTGTTCAATTTAATGACACCAAGAGCTGCAACCATTGCCACAGCAAAGTTAAATCATGTTTGAAAAAATTCTTATCGCCAATCGCGGTGAAATCGCGCTCCGTATTCAGCGCGCATGCCGCGAGATGGGTATCAAAACCGTGGTTGTGCATTCTGAAGCCGACCGCGAAGCAAAATATGTCAAACTCGCCGATGAATCTGTCTGCATCGGCCCAGCACCATCGAATCTGAGTTACCTCAGCATGCCTGCCATTATCAGTGCGGCTGAAGTGACCGACGCACAAGCGATCCATCCTGGCTACGGTTTCTTATCCGAAAATGCCGATTTCGCCGAGCGCGTAGAGCAATCCGGCTTTGTTTTCATCGGACCACGCGCAGAATCGATTCGCCTGATGGGCGATAAAGTATCCGCCAAACACGCGATGATAGAAGCTGGCGTCCCTTGCGTACCCGGCTCTGAAGGCGCATTGCCTGACGATCCTAAGGTTATCGTCCAAACCGCACGCAAAGTTGGCTACCCTGTCATTATCAAAGCAGCAGGTGGTGGTGGTGGTCGCGGTATGCGCGTCGTGCACACAGAAGCAGCCTTGCTTAATGCAGTCACGATGACCAAGGCAGAAGCTGGCGCAGCGTTTGGCAATCCAGAAGTTTACATGGAAAAATTCCTGGAAAATCCACGTCACGTAGAAATCCAGATTCTCGCCGATCAGCACGGTAATGCGATCTGGCTTGGCGAACGCGATTGCTCTATGCAACGCCGCCACCAAAAAGTGATCGAAGAAGCACCAGCACCAGGGATTCCACGCAAACTGATAGAAAAAGTTGGTGATCGTTGCGCTGCTGCCTGCCGAAAAATCGGCTACCGCGGTGCTGGCACATTTGAATTCTTGTACGAAAACGGCGAATTCTATTTCATCGAAATGAATACCCGCGTTCAGGTTGAGCATCCGGTGACAGAAATGATCACTGGCGTGGATATCGTACAAGAACAGATCCGCATTGCTTTCAACGAAAAATTGCGTTTCAAACAAAGTGACATTACGATCAAAGGGCACTCGATTGAATGTCGCATCAACGCTGAAGATCCATTTAAGTTCACACCATCGCCTGGTCGCATTACGTCCTGGCACACACCGGGTGGACCTGGTATTCGTGTCGATTCCCATGCTTATGCAGGTTACTTTGTACCGCCTAACTATGACTCCATGATAGGTAAAGTGATTTCCTACGGCGAAACGCGCGAACAAGCGATACGCCGCATGCAAATCGCATTATCGGAAATGGTTGTGGAAGGTATTCAGACAAATATCCCGCTGCACAGAGAATTGATGATTGACGCACGCTTTATCGAAGGCGGCACCAATATTCACTATCTGGAACATAAACTGGCAGACATGCCAGATTTGTCGAAGAAAAATAAGTAAAGCTTAAGACCTCGTAATACAGGGGCACAAAGGGCACAGAAGGATTAGAATAGAGTGTATTCTTTATATCAAATCCTGATGTTGCCCTTTGGCGTTTTCTCTGTGTAACTTGCATTAGGTGTATTGGTTTTAACGTAGGAATAGAAAGTAATAGAAAGTAATAAAATGGCTTGGATAGAAATTGTCATCGAAGTAGCGCGCGCTCATGCTGAGCCTTTATCAGACGCCTTGATGGATGCTGGTGCCTTATCAGTTTCCGTTGAAGATGCAGATGAAGGAACAGAAGATGAAAAACCCTTGTTTGGCGAGCCTGGTATGGAGCCAGATGAAACCGCCTGGGATCGTAGTCGCGTTGTTGCATTAGCTGAAGTTGACAGTGACCATGCAAGCATTGTTGCCGAAGCGGCAGCAGCCATCTCCCTGGCAGCAACACCAACTTACACCACTCGCTCAGTCGAAGAACAAGACTGGGTGCGCCTGACGCAATCACAGTTTGCGCCTATCCATATCGGCAAAAACATCTGGGTTGTCCCTAGCTGGCACGATGCCCCGGATGCTGATGCGCTGATACTGGAATTAGATCCGGGTCTGGCATTTGGTACCGGCAGCCACCCCACTACCCGCCTCTGCATGGAATGGCTGGAAGCGCACGCACCAAAAGATTTAAGCGTATTAGATTACGGTTGTGGTTCAGGCATTCTGGCCATGGTCGCTAAAAAATTAGGCGCAAGTCATGTGGTCGGCGTGGATATCGATCCACAAGCGATTGAATCAGCGAAATACAATGCCGAACGCAACCAGTGCGACATTGAATACGCATTACCGGCAGAATTTGGCGAGGCGCACCCGGCTTCTGAGAAATTCAATGTTGTCGTGGCGAATATTTTATCTAGCCCACTCAAATTAATGGCGCCGATGCTGGCCGGGCGCGTAGCGGCTGGTGGCTCTTTGATCTTATCCGGTGTGTTAGCGCGTCAGGCGGAAGAAGTTGCCGCCGCTTATGCACCATTTATTCAACTCAGCGTCTGGGCAGAGCATGAAGGTTGGGTCGCTTTGTCTGGTCAGTTAGCAGGATAATTCCAATGGCACTAGCCACTCGCTGCCCCCACTGCCAGACTACTTTCAGAGTCGCCAATGACCAACTGAAATTGCATGCCGGCCTGGTGCGCTGTGGCTCGTGCCAGCAAACCTTTAATGGTGTTGAACACCTGATTCCACTCGATACAGCCAAAGCGGCAGTTGGCATCACAAGAAGCAATCAGACGACTCCTGCACTGGAAACAAACACCAAATCTGAACCTGCCGCAGCACAAGACGAAGTACATACTATTCATCAACGCCCGGTTCAGGAACAACCGCCAGCGGAAGTCGAAAATATTGTCGAGCATACAGAAGCGTTTGATGAATCGTTCTCTATTCTGCCGCCAGATGAGGATGAAGATCACACTACTCCCGCGCACAGCGACAAGTTAGTAAGTCATATTGCAGAAACCAGTGAACAAGCTGAACAGTTAAGCGAAACACGCGCTCCGGAACAAGAAGTGCCCGAAGAAGTGCTGCCCGATTCAGCCGCATCACTCGATTTTGATCTTGGTGAGGATGAAGGTGATGCAAACATCCATGCGACACCACCAGCCAATCTGGCAGCAAAAGCAGAACTCGATACCAAAGCCTCCCTCCTCGATTCCAACGATGCAGCATGGTCTGTTACTGACACGACAGAACATCCAGATCCTGAAATAGATCGAGCGAATGCCACAGATGATGAACTGGCATCACTGCGCTTCACTTCCGATGTAGCAGATGAAGAGCCGCGCGAACCTTACATTGGCGAGGCAGAGGCCGCACTGGCGCAACATGCGGCACTTTCTGAAGATTCGGTCAGTGACGCGACTGAGGATGTGGTCACGGAAGACAAGCCAGATTTTGTACTGAAAGCCGAACGCGAACAAAAGCGCGGACGCATACTACGGATAGCAATGCTGCTTTCATGTTTGATTTTGCTACCCGCCTTATTACTGCAATTAGCATATATTTTCCGGGTACAGATTTCCGCCAATTTCCCAGAAACACGTCCGCTACTGGCCCAAGCCTGTGGTGTCATCCATTGCCAGATCGGTCTGCCAGCGCAGATAGAACATATCACCCTGGAATCGAATGAACTGGAATCACCGCCACCCGATGCAAAGGCTTTTACACTGACCATGCAACTGCAAAATAACGGCACGACAATACAGACATGGCCGCACGTAGAACTGGTGTTAAACGATGAAAAAGAGAAGGCCGTGTTGCAAAAAGCCTTTGCCCCGTCAGACTACCTGAGTGATAAAAACACCCTGAGTAAAGGCTTTGCGCCTAAGAGCCAGCAAAACATTAAACTCTATTTTGAATTACCAAAGCTGAAAGCTTCCGGTTACCACGTTAGCGTGTTTTATCCATAAACCACTACACATCCGGCCTTAAAAAATTGCAAGCCAAAAACGAATGCAAGAACGGATCTCCAGCACCACAATGCTAGAGATCCATTTTTATTTTGCTCAATAATCGTGACGTACTAGTGTTTTTTGTGTAAAGCCAGCGCCAACCGACCACCCACTTTCGCATTATTTTTGACCAGCGCAATGTTCGTTGCCAGACTGCGTCCGCCGGTCAGTTCTTTTATGCGGCTTAATAAAAACGGTGTGACTGCCTTGCCAGCGATCCCTTGCTGTGTCGCCTCTTGCAAAGCTTGTGCAGTAATGCCGTCAATTTCATCTTTGGGCATCGCCTCAGATTCCGGAACCGGATTGGCGACGATAACCCCTCCGCGCAACCCAAGACTCCATTTGGCGTGAATAAAGTCCGCCTGTTCATCCGCAGTGTCCAATTGAAAATCGGCACGATAACCACTGTCACGTGTAAAAAATGCCGGAAACGCGGCTTGCCCAACACTAACGACAGGTACTCCGTGGGTTTCCAGATATTCCAACGTCAAACCCAAATCTAGAATAGACTTGGCACCAGCACACACGACCGCAACCGAAGTACGGGCTAACTCTTGCAAATCTGCCGAAATATCAAAACTGGTTTCAGCACCGCGATGCACACCACCAATACCTCCAGTAACAAATACAGAAATGCCAGCCAATTCTGCACAAATCATGGTCGCCGCCACGGTTGTGGCACCGAGTTTTTTACTGGTCAATACATACGGCAAATCACGGCGACTGACTTTTAATGCATCTTTGGATTGTCCCAGCAGCTCTAATTCTGCATCAGAAAGACCGATGTGAATTTTTCCATTGATGATTGCGATCGTTGCCGGAACCGCGCCCTGTTCGCGAATAATGGCCTCGACCTCACGTGCGGTCTGCACGTTTTGCGGATACGGCATGCCATGCGAGATGATGGTTGACTCTAAAGCGACGACGGGCTTGCCAGATAGTTTAGCAGTACGGACTTCTTCAGAAAAATTCAAATAAGATTGCATGATGTTTCCTCGTTAAATAGTGATGGGTGCAAAGTTTGCGCAACCGTCGTTGTTGTTCTTACTGTGATCGCAGCCATTTTCAGCCCACGCTGGCAAGCCAGGTAAAGATCATCGGGCACTTCATTCAACGACCAACAAACGCCAGCGGTAAAAGCATCGCCAGCACCAGTGACATCGGCCACTTCAGCAGCCCCGACATCTTCAGCTTTGCAAAACGTCCAATCATCACGATGCAGACTATTACTGAACAATACGCCTTCAGCACCTAACGTGACAATCACATCCTGTACTCCTTGCGATTGTAAGTAACGTCCAGCCTCGATAATTTCTTCATGACGAACGAATGCGCGCCCACTACGCTGCTCCAGTTCACCTTGATTTAATACCAATAAGCGTAAACCATTTAACTGCTCCGGCAATCGCGCCATTTTGGGCTGAGACACGGCAACGATTACCAGCGGATGTTGATTGTGCCTCGCCTCATCGATCAATAGCTGAATACTGTCAGAAGGCAAATTCATATCAACGACGGTCAACACCGCATTCATTCTTTGTTGCTGGCGACTAAGCAAGAAAGCCGGCGTCAACGCTTCGCACAATTCCATGTGCGCCATCGCTAACACCAGATCACCGGCATCATTCAATAAGGCGGTATAGCTGCCACTCAATTCTCCCGTGACTTGCAAGCTTGCTGACACATCAATACCGACTGAATCTGCCTGAGCCAGCAAACTCTGCCCAGCACCATCATCACCAACTGCACACAACAATCTTACTGAAGAACCGAGTCTGGCGAGATTTTCAGCAATATTGCGCGCCACGCCACCAAAGCTCTCATCCTGACTGACCGGATTAGAGGTGCCCATCTGTAACGGCGCTTTGCTACGCAATTTGCGATCGATATTTGCACCACCTATACAAATAATCGGGCGACCGTCAGGTAATACATAAGCACGCCCCAGAATGCGACCATCCTTGGTTAAATTGGCGACATAACCAGCGACGGCAGAACGAGATAATTGCAATTGCTGCGCAAGCTCTTGCTGTGAAATATAGGGATTTGTGCGTATCAATTCAAATAGCTGATCCCTTTTTGATCTTGTTTTGTTCATGAGCGCGGCGTGTGGAAGGACGATAAGGGAGTAAAAATAGACTAACGAAGGGAAAACTTATAAAACAATTGTTTAGCACGATAAACACTTGTTTTAAAACTGTCAATCTGGATTGTAAATAATAGGTTTTTATTTACATTTAAATATATCCACATAAAATCCCTGGCATCAGAGTCAATTCTCATTTGACAGTCCGTGCTATCAGCCCCACAATCTTGGTCGCTGAGAGTGCACAAAAAAAGCGAGATCAAAATCATAAAAATGACCGCTTGCACTATCACGGAGACGCATCGCAAGTCTTAAAATTGCACAAAATTTCACCAAAAATTGAGAATGCGCTTGACGAGCGCATTTGACCATAGTTAAATACGAAATCGATTGCGCAAACGATTGCGTAATGACTTTTTATCGAGAAAATAGCATTATGAAGCCACGCATAACGGTAGTCGGCAGCGTCAATATGGATTTGGTCTTTCGCACACCGCGCATGCCTGCGCTTGGCGAAACCTTACATGGCCATGAATTTCGCCAAATTCCTGGCGGCAAAGGCGCCAACCAGGCGGTTGCTGCAGCTCGTCAAGGCGCACAAGTTAACTTCATCGGTGCCGTGGGCGACGATGGATTCGGCGCATTCTCAAAACAATGCTTGTCTGCTGAAGGCATAGATATTACTCATCTGAGTACAGTAGCAGGAGTTGCTACTGGTGTTGCTGGTATTTTGGTGGAAGATGCTGGCGACAATAGTATCGTTTTAGCTGCAGGAGCCAATGCCTGCTTGCAGGAACAACACATTGAGGCGGCACGCTCTGGTATTAGCGGTGCACAATTACTGTTGTGCCAGTTAGAAACACCTATCGCTACCGTGGAACGTGCGATTGCAGTAGCGCGCGCAGAAGGCGTCAAAGTTATTCTGAACCCGGCACCAGCCCGGGATTTGAGCCCAGCGCTCTTGAAACAAGTTGATTTCTTGATTCTGAATGAAACAGAAGCCTCTCAGCTCAGCGGCATTACGGTCAATGACCAGACAACAGCGCAAACTGCCTCAGAAAAATTGCTGGCAATGGGCGTCGTTACTATCATCTTGACAATGGGTGGCAACGGCGCACTGATCACGCAGCAAGCTGGCTCTCAGTTTATCAAAGCAATCAAAGTTGACGTGGTAGACACAACTGCCGCGGGCGACACCTTTGTTGGCGCATTTGCTGTGGGTATTGCAAACGGTCTGACCGTACTCGAAGCGAGTGTCGAAGCGCAATATACTGCGGCCTTGACTGTGACACGTTTAGGCGCACAAACATCGATTCCTCAGCGTCAGGAAGTATTGGGCTTTATCGCGCAGTGTAAGGCAATGTAGACAATATTTAGCTGTAAACGTCGAAATTGCAAAAGCAATGCATAAGCAATGAATCAACGATAATGCAGCAAAATTCAGCAATAAAACAGTAACATCAGTATTTGATAAAATTTTGCCTCTATGTCAGAGCAACCGCTGCTGACATGTTAGGCTAGTGACAGCGGATATTTTTCCTTTTTTTGGGAAAATAGAAAACCGGAATAAAATCCGGACGCATCGCCTTCACACCCCGACATCTGAATAAGGAAGCTCTCATGAAACTCAAGCAAATTTGCCTTTCTCTGGCTGGTCTGTTAGCAGCAAGCAGCGTCTACGCGGCTGATCCTAAAGTCGCGGTAATCTATGACGCGGGCGGCAAGTTTGATAAGTCTTTCAATCAATCGGCTTCTGAAGGCGCAGATCGTTTCAAAAAAGAAACCAAAATCAATGTCATTGAAGTGCAGGTCGCCAGCGATACTCAAGCCGAACAGATGTTACGTAATCTGGCTCGTAAAAACGTCGACCTGATTGCTGCGATTGGATTTGCACAAGCGCAAGCCGTCCAAAATATCGCCAAAGAATTTCCAAAAACAAAATTTGTGATCATTGATGGCGTTGCTAAGGGCGATAACGTCAACTCCGTTCTGTTTAAAGAACAAGAAGGTTCTTACCTGGTTGGCGTCGCTGCAGCCTTATCCAGCAAATCGAAAAAGCTTGGCTTTATCGGTGGCATGGATATTCCTTTGATCCGCAACTTCTCTTGCGGTTATACCCAAGGTGCAAAAGCAACCGACAGCAAAATTGACGTTGTACAAAACATGGTTGGTACCACAACGGCAGCATGGAACGACCCTGCCAAAGGCGGTGAACTGGCGCGCGCCCAAATGGAACGTGGCGTTGACGTAATCTTTGCTGCGGCAGGTGGTAGCGGCATGGGTACTTTGCAAGCAGTCAAAGAAAAAGGCAAATTAGGTATTGGTGTCGATTCCAATCAAAACTACATCCATCCAGGCAATATGCTGACCTCCATGGTAAAACGCGTTGATCAAGTGATTTACGACAGCTTTATGGAAGTTAAAAACGGCACCTGGAAAGGTGGCGTGACTTACAAAGGTTTGAAAGAAGGCGGCGTTGACTGGGCGTTGGATAAAGACAATCGTAGCGTAGTGAGCGCCGATGTAGAAAAACGTGTCAACGCAGCAAAGCAAGACATTATTAGCGGCAAAATCAAAGTAGTTGATTTCCGCGACGCAAATAAGTGCCCGGTCTGATTTAAGATCTGGCAAACGGGGCGCTGTTGAATAGCGCCCCGAAATTTTTAGACTAGCGTAATTACCTCTGCCCCCTATTTTTATTATCCATTATCCGGAATCCCGAAAGTATGCAGCCAGCCGTCGAATTTCAACACATCTCCAAACGCTTTGGTGCGGTACAGGCCAATCGCGATGTGAGCTTTTCCATTGAATCGGGCTCGATACATGGCGTCATCGGTGAAAATGGTGCGGGTAAATCGACCCTGATGAGCATTTTGTATGGCTACTATCAGGCAGATAGCGGGAAGTTGCTCATCAACGGTCAGGAACAACAGATACGCAATAGCCACGAAGCCATCGTCTCAGGCATCGGCATGGTGCATCAGCACTTTATGCTCGTAGAAAATATGACGGTACTCGACAATGTGATGCTTGGTGGCGAAGGCGGCTTTCGTTTGGCATCACGCCGCAAAGAAGTCGAAGTAACCTTGCGCGACATCTGTAAACGCTACAATCTCGAAGTCGATCCACTGGATAAAATTCAAGACTTGTCAGTGGGTGTGCAGCAGCGTGTGGAAATTCTGAAGCAAATTTATCGTAGCGCTAACATCCTGATTCTGGATGAACCTACAGCGGTGTTGACGGTACAAGAAACCGCATCTTTGTTTGAAGTCTTGCGTCTATTCAAAGAACAAGGCAAGACTATTATCCTGATCACCCATAAACTGCAAGAGATTTTAGAAATCACCGATGAAGTCACGGTCATGCGTGGCGGCACGGTCGTGGGCTCCGTCGTCACGGCTGAAACCAATAAAGAACAATTAGCTGAATTGATGGTGGGTCGCCCGATTGAAACACAATTGCCACGCGCAGCGTACGCACCCGGCGATACCGTGCTGGATGTCAAAGGTCTCAATCTGGTCAATGATCAACAGGTGGGCTTACTCAAGGATCTGAACTTTAACATCCGTGCTGGTGAAATCGTCGCGATTGCGGGTGTCTCGGGCAATGGTCAGAGCGAGTTACTGGAAATTTTAAGCGGTATGCGTTTGCCGTCCAGCGGCTCGATTACGATGCAAGGAAAAACGCTACCTTATGCTGGACGCAAAGATGCCGACGGCTTGCCAGCTGTATATCGCGAACGTGGCATAGGTCATGTACCGGAAGATCGTTTGCGTGATGCGGTCGTCAAAAATTTTTCAGTAATGATGAATAGCTTTCTCGGCTACCAAAAGAAGTTAGGCAAAACGTTTGGTTTACTCGATTACAAACAAATTCTGAGTAACTGCAACGAGATGCTGCGCAAATTTGATGTGCGCCCTGCTGATCCTCATTTGCGTATTGCTTTGTTATCCGGTGGTAATCAGCAAAAAGTGGTGATGGCACGTGAGATTGATGCCAATCCTAAACTCATGCTGGTCGGCCAACCAACCCGTGGTGTTGACATCGGCACGATCGAAAGCCTGCACGCGCGCTTGTTAGCGATGCGTGATGCGGGTGTTGCCATTTTGTTGGTATCGGTAGAGCTGGAAGAAGTCCGCGCATTGGCTGACCGCATCTTAGTCATGTCCAGCGGTGCTATCACCGGTGAATTGAAAGTGGAAGAATTTGATGCAACCCGTATCGGCTTATTGATGGGTGGTTTGCACAAACATTAGTGCGACTGGCCACCATTTCCAATACCCCGACATAAGTTCCGAAAAATAGATAGCTAACAGCGACGATAAAGTTTACACGTATGAATCAAGCCGACCTGCCCCGTTGGGCCAGTACCTTTGCCCTGCCTTTACTGAATTTGTTATCTGCCCTGCTGGTGGCGGCAGGTGTAATTTATTTACTGGGAGAAAATCCCGTGGAATCATTACAAATTCTGGTCAATGCAGCAGTGCTTGACCCTGAAGGTCTGGGTTATACCTTGTTTTACGCTGCGACCTTTATCTTTACTGGTCTTTCAGTATCGGTAGCGATGCAAGCAGGTTTGTTTAATATCGGTAGTGAAGGTCAAATGTATATCGGTGGCTTGGGCCTGACGCTGGTGATACTCGCATTGGATGCACATTTACCTGGCTGGACATTGATCCCCTTAGCGATTGCGGGTAGTGCCATTTTTGGTGCGGCGTGGGCATTTTTACCTGGCTATTTGCAAGCAAAACGCGGTAGTCACGTGGTTGTGACGACGATTATGTTTAACTTTATTGCTGCAAATCTGATGAACTACCTGATCATCCTGATGATCCCGGATGGTCAACAAAATCCTGCGAGTCGTTTGTTCGCCAACAATTCGTGGTTACCCAAATTAAATGGCTTGTTTCCAATTCTGGGCGAAACACCATTGAATATCAGTTTCCTTCTCGCTATTGTGGCTCTGGTGATTTACGGTGTTGCGGTATGGCGCACCACATGGGGATATCAACTGCGTGCCACTGGCTTGAATCAGCATGCAGCACACTATGCCGGCATTTCAATCAAAAAGACCATCATCGTGACAATGATGATTTCCGGTGCCTTAGCTGGTCTGGCGGCGGTTAATTCTGTGATGGGTTCGACTCATTACCTGAATCTGAATTTCCCTGCAGGCGCAGGTTTTATCGGGATTGCGATTGCTTTGATGGGTCGCCAACATCCGGTCGGTATCTTTTTGTCTGCCATTTTATTTGGCGCATTGATACAAGGCGGATTTGACCTCTCATTGGAAAAACCAAATATTCCACCTGAGACCTTTATTTTCATTCAGGGTTTGATTATTTTGTTCTGCGGTGCAATGGAAAATCTGTATGCGCCAGCCTTGTCCGCACTGTTAAAACGTAAGGAAAAATGATGTTTGATGATTTTCAATTTTCCAGCATTCTGGTGTCCACGATACGCAATGCGCCGGTACTGATGTTCGCCGCCATGGCAGGCTTGTTTGCCGAGCGTAGTGGTGTCGTCGATCTGGCACTCGAAGGCAAAATGTTAGCCTCTGCTTTCGTTTCTGCCGCCGTCGCATTTACCACGCAAAATCCATGGCTGGGCGTGTTGGCAGGTGTGGGCGTATCGGTTCTTATCGCCCTGATTCAGGCTTTTGTCAGCATTACGCAAAAAGGAAATCAATTGGTCGCTGGTATTGCGATCAATATCGCGTTAAGCGGACTGACCTTCGTGCTGGCACAGTTTTTCTTTACGCAAGGTGGCCGTACACCTGATCTGGGTGAAGCACGCTTGTTCGACATCGTTTTACCTGGCTCTGCGGCGGTCGCCAATATTCCGTTTTTCGGCTGGTTTTACACGAAGCTGCTTGGCGGGCATAGTGTTTTAGTCTATCTGGCATTTGGCTTGATTCCTCTGGTGCACTGGGTGCTGTATCACAGCCGCTTTGGCCTGCGTTTGCGTGCCGTGGGTGAGAACCCCCATGCGGCGGATGCTGCTGGCGTCAATGTCGAACGTACCCGCTTTATGGCAATGATCTGTGCTGGCGTACTGTGCTCCTTCTCCGGCGCGTATTTGTCCATTGTACAAAGCGGATTTTTCTTACGTGATATGTCGGCTGGTAACGGCTATCTGGCATTAACTGCATTGGTGTTTGGTAACTGGCGTCCGCTGCAAACCGCATTGGGTTGCCTGATGTTTGGTTTCTTCACAGCCTTGCAAGTACAAATTGAAGGCGTGGTTTTCCCTGTGATTGGTAAAGTCCCTGGCTCGTTAATCCAGATGATCCCGTATGTCGTTACCGTCATCGTACTGGCAGGTCTGATGGCAAAATCGGTAGCACCAAAAGCCATCGGCGTACCATTTGTAAAATCACGATAAAGAATTGATGATCTGGCTGTCACCACGGACACAGCCAGATCAGTTTCAGGAAAAGCGCAATTTACGGCCTCCTTGAACCGGGTCAACCGCAACAAATCGCTTCGCGTCTGGGTTCTGTCCAATGGCCAGCCGGAGTTATTTTTTGGAGAACATCCATGCAAACAAAACACAAAGTCATTTTTGATACCGACCCAGGTGTAGATGATGCAATGGCGCTGTACTTTGCACTCGCGCATCCGGATATCGATGTCGTTGGTATCACCACGACTTTCGGTAACGTCTACGTTGAGCAGGCAACCATCAACGCGCTGTATCTGACACGTATCGCTGGCCGCCATATTCCAGTAGCGCAAGGCGTGAACGTTCCATTGGCAAAAGCAGCGGGTACACCTCCTGACTTCATTCACGGTGCTGACGGTTTGGGCAATCTGCCTTCACGTATCGACGTCGGCGGCAAAGCAGAAGTTGAAAGCGCAGCAGAATTCATCGTCAAAATGGCACGCCAACATCCAGGTGAAATTACGCTGGTGGCAGTCGGCCCATTGGGCAATCTGGGCCTGGCATTGAAGATGGAACCACAACTGCCTAAGTTGTTGAAAAAAGTCGTCTTGATGGCGGGTGCCGTTGATGAACCAGGTAATGTTTCTCCGGTGGCGGAAGCTAACGTCTGGAACGATCCTGACGCTGCTGATCTGGTATTTACAGCTGGTTGGGACCTGACTATGGTTGGTCTGGATGTCACACACCGTGTAGTATTGCCTTCGATATTCTTTGCACGTCTGGCACAACATCACAAACACGTAGCGATGGATACTTTATCCCATGCTGTGAACTTCTACGCTAACTTCTACCAAAGCATTCGTCCAGATCTGGGCCATGCTTGCTACGGCCATGATGTATTGGCGTTTGTCTGGTTGGTTGCTCCAGAAATTTTCGAAACCCAATCTGGTCGCGTACGCGTTGCTAAAGAAGGTATCGGCAATGGTCAGACCATGATGGCAAAACTGCCTATCCCGTATCCACAAGCAGGTTGGGAAGCCAGCAAACCCGAAACCCGCGTATGCATGAAAGTGGACGCTGAAGCCTGTTCCAAATTGATCGATGCAACCTTGAGCAGCGATTGGTTGCAAGCACCTTTGAGCAACTAAGGAGCCATCATGCATATTCAACCAGTTGATTATCGTGATCCGGATGCTGCCAGAAAATTCACTGAAAGCCTGCATCAAACCGGCTTTGGCGTGTTAACGAACCACCCTTTGTCGCAAAATCTGCTCAACACCATTTATCAGGAATGGTATGAATTCTTCCAGACTGATGCGAAGAATCAATACACATTTGATGCTGAAAAAATGGATGGCTATTTTTCGCCAAAAATTTCTGAAACAGCCAAGGGCTTCGCTAAGCGTGACTTGAAAGAGTTCTACCACGTTTACCCATGGGGTCGCGTTCCTTCTGAAGTATCGAATGCAGCACGCGAATACTATGTTGAAGGCTCTAAGCTGGCAGCAGAGTTATTGCAATGGGTAGAAGATCATACCCCTGCAGAAATCAAAGCTAAGTATTCTATGCCTTTGTCAGACATGATTACGGACAGCGATCTGACTTTGTTACGTGTATTGCATTACCCACCATTACGCGGCGACGAAGAGCCAGATGCAGTGCGTGCAGCAGCCCATGGCGACATCAATTTACTGACCGTTTTGCCAGCGGCGACTCAAGCCGGTTTGCAAGTGTTAGGCAAGGATGACGCATGGCATGACGTACCATGTGATTTCGGTATGTTGATCGTCAATATTGGCGACATGCTCGATGAAGCATCGCAAGGTTACTATCCTTCGACGATTCATCGCGTGCTTAATCCAACAGGCGAAGAAGCGAAGAAATCACGTATTTCTTTGCCGCTATTCTTGCATCCGCGTCCTGATGTTGTACTTTCTGAGCGCCATACATCTGGTAGCTACCTGCAAGAACGTCTACGTGAGTTAGGCGTTAAAAAATAATACCTCACGATGAGTGACGTTATAAAACAAAGGCATGCCGTTGAACGACATGCCTTTTTCACTGGAATAAAAAATGAATACTCAGGAATTGATCACCCAAGCAAACATTGCTCGTGAACGTGCGTACGCACCTTACTCAAAATTCAAAGTCGGCGCTGCAGTGCTGACCAACGACGGTAAAGTTTTTCATGGCTGCAACGTCGAAAACGCATCATATGGCCTATGTAATTGTGCCGAACGTACTGCCTTGTTTAGCGCCGTTGCCGCAGGTTATCGCCCTGGAGATTTCGCCAAAATCGCTGTCACTGGCGACACCGAGGGCCCGATCGCACCTTGTGGTGCATGCCGTCAGGTGATCATCGAACTCGGTGGACCTGAACTTGAAGTCGTGCTGACGAATATCAAAGGCGATATCAAAGAGACGACCGCTGGTGCGCAGTTGCCAGATGCGTTTTATTTGAAGCCGGAATAAATAGCGGTAAATAGCGGTAGCTTTGTACCCATGTCCCGCAAGCAGGACATGGGTCTTTATTCACACATCAATGTACCAGTGCAGTAAACGGCGGCACATAAGCCAACAAGAACACAAACAAGCCAACCAACACCGCTAAAGCTAGGCTATGGAAAAATACGAAGCGCAGAATGCTGCTTTCATGTCCGTACCAACGCGTCGCAGTACTGGCAACCACAATACTTTGTGCATCTACCATTTTACCCATCACACCACCAGCACTATTGGCAGATGCCATCAAGACGGGATTTAAGCCCAATTGTTCTGCTGTAGTTTTTTGCAAACCACCAAACAAAACGTTGGCGGCTGTATCAGATCCAGTTAAAGCTACGCCCATCCAGCCCAATAAAGTACCGAAAATCGGATATAAGCTACCAGTGTGGGCAAACGCAATTCCCAGGGTTGCATCGGTACCCGAATAACGTGTCAGATATCCCAACGCCAGCATCAAGACGATCGTCAAAAGGGAATAGCGCACTAACCAGATGGTGCGCAGATAAATACGCACTAAATCCAGCAGACGGTACTTCATCATGACGCCGCTCAATACACTCGCGATGAAGATACCGGTACCCGTCGCCGACAGCCAGTTAAGTACGTAGACCGCAGACTCCTTATGTGGTGTTGTCACAACTGGCGCGACTTTTTGCACCATATTATTCAGACCGCTGAAAGGGATTTTAAAAATAGAAATCCCGTCAACCCATTTTTTAAATTCTGGCACACCCCAGATAAATACGAGGATCGTCAAAATAACCCACGGCATCCATGCCATCACCAAGGCGCGACCATCATGTTTTTTGAAGATCGCAGCGCCCACATCGGCTTCATGTCCATGTGGTCGCTCGCTGGCGACATCTGGTACACCTGAATCATCTGCATGACCTTTTAAAGAAACCGACGTCCAGACTTTGGCTGGTTTCCAGACTTTCAGGAACAGGATCAGACTGACCATAGAAACAATCGCTGCCACCACGTCGACCAACCATGGGCCATGATAGTTAGAGACCAGATATTGTGGGATCGCAAAACTCAAGCCAGCGACCAGAATTGTCGGCCAGATTTGCAACATACCTCTGAAGCCTGCAAACGCCCAGATCAGCCAGAATGGCACCAGTAAAGAAAACAAAGGCAAGATACGACCTATCATGCCAGAGAGTTGCATCAGATCAAGCCCGGTCACTGCTGCCAGCGCAATCACTGGCGTACCCAACGCACCGTAGGCGACTGGAGCGGTATTGGCGATCAGACACAAGCCAGACGCGGCAAGCGGCGAGAAGCCAAGACCGATCATAATCGCCGCAGTGACGGCGACCGGAGTACCAAAACCAGCCGCACCTTCAAAAAATGCACCGAAGCAAAATGCGATCAGCAGCAATTGGATGCGGCGGTCATCTGTGATGTTGGTCAGGCTGTCCTGCAACACATTGAATGAGCCATTTTCTATCGTCAATTGATGCAAGAAAATGATGTTCAGTACAATCCAACCGATTGGCAACAGTCCGTAGGCTGCACCAAAACCGGCTGCATTCCACGCCAAACCAGCAGGCATACCGAAACCCCAGATAGCGACTAACAAGGCGCTAATGAGCCCCAAACCAGCTGCATAATGCGCTTTCATGTGACCAAAGGCAATACACGCCAACATCACTACCACCGGTATCGCTGCCATCAAAGCAGACAACCATACGTTCCCTAACGGGTCATACACCTGACTCCAGACCATCTTATCTCCTTGTCGTTTTATTCTTGCATCGAACCTGATTGGCTCTGAGTTTTGGATGGTACGACAGGTAGATGATAGAAATTCATCAGCGTGGCATGAAATGAATTTCAGCGATCGTTGAATTTTTTAGCAGTTTTGGACAAAACTGTAAGCTGCTCAGGTTAAAGATGGCTGCGATTTTCCTAATTACAAAGCGCTGATTTCCAGAATTATCGTGAAAATCACAACTGTATAGCGTCGATAACGAGACTTAAAAATTAAAAAATCCCTACAAAGAATGATCTAACCCCAGAGCAGATTGAAATTGAATTATGCTTTTTTGAGGTTATCCGGCGCATACAAAGGAATTAATATTTCAAACTGCGTACCATGCCCTTTTTCTGAAAATACTTTCAAACTACCACCTAGTACCGCCTCGACCAGATTATGGCAAATGTGCAACCCCAGACCAGATCCGCCTTGTCCAAATTTGGTGGTAAAGAAAGGATCAAACACACGTGCAAGATTTTGCTCGGGAATACCGGTGCCATTATCTGAGAAGCAAATAAGGGCGTGATCTTGCGTCAAACCGTGCAAACTGGCTCTAATTTCGATTTCGCCTTCATCCATATCTTCAAAAGCATGGAGCAAACTATTATTGAACAAATTAAAAATGACCTGCGTCAAAGGACCAGGAAAGCTATCCATTACCACATCATCAGTAATATCCACCCTCAAATCCAATTTGCGTTTTTTTAATTGCAAACGTAATGTGGGCTCCAATTCTGAAATCAGTTTTTTTAGATTAAATTTTCTGCGTAATTCGCTAGTCTGATCTACCGCAATCGTTTTAAAGCTGACGATTAATTCGGATGCCCGCAAGATATTTGTCGTGAGTAAGTAGCTAGCCTCGTTAAGTGTATTGAAATGGCGTTCCAGTAGTGATTTTTTGAGATTCCCGTCTTCGTATTCTTTCTGTGTATGATTAATTTTATCAATGAGCGATGTGGCAACGGTCAAGGCATTGCCAATCGGCGTATTAAGCTCGTGCGCGACTCCTGCCACTAAAGATCCGAGACTAGCCAGCTTTTCTGAATTTACCAGTTGAGTTTGCGTATTTTTCAGATACTGCAAATTGTCGGAAAGCAATCGATTCGACAGCTCCAGCTCTGAAGTGCGCTGGGCGACTCGTTGTTCCAGGGTTTGATTTAAGACGGTGATTTCTTTGATTTTCTTATCGATTTCAAACGCCATTTGATTAAAATCGTTACCCAGTGCGGCAAGCTCATCACGCCCTGAGATATCAATTTTTTGATCGTAATGACCAGAAACAATGGCTTGACTGGCGTACGCCATTTGCTTCAACCGACGTGAAATACGCCAGCCTAAAAACAAGGTCACGATCAATGTCGCCAACATAATCGCAGAAGTTCGGAGTAATGAGCGTTGTTGTTCTCTGGATGTCGCGTTAATTAAGCTTTTAGTAGAAAATCCATATTGTAAAAATCCCGTTTCACGATGGGCTAACAGCAAGGGATTGCGAATATGGATCACACCATCCTTTAAGGCGGCGTTTTCAAACGCACTCTCTGGTGTTGGTATAGCGAGTTTATTTTCAGCGTTTAAGGTGCTCAGTAAAACCTTACCTTCTGAATCAAGAATAACGACATAGATCAAACCGTTTTCAGCATGCTGATCCAGCATTTCACCAAAAAATATTTTGACAGTTTTGAGGTCGTTCCGGATCACGTAGGTTGATACCGTCATATTCAGTATCTGTGAAGTTTGATTGATGCTGGATTTAACGTTTTCAAAAACCGCTGTTTTAAGAGTGCGGTTCCCATCATAAAAAACACCCGCAATAAGTAACGAAAAAGACACCGCCGCAGTTATCGTAAAATAACCAATTAACGAATGAAAAAATCGGCTCAGCCTGACAATCATTTCTCACCATGGGGTAAGGATTCGTTAGACATCTAAAAATCCAGCTCTTTTTACAATGCGTACAAAACGATTTATCTTCAAAGTAAGATTATAGGCACATAAATATAACAAGCGTATGGCAGCTTCATATTTTGCCGAAACAGAGCAAACGGAGAAAATAGTTGGGTGCAAGTTAACGTTACATCAACCCAAAGAATTTCAGGCTAAGATATGTCGGGAAATTGGTCTTGCCCTGAGAGTCTGTGAAATGACACTCCTTAACCGTACTGGAGAAAATGATGCAACATCGCCAAGAGTTTAACAGTTTGACAGGAAGTTCTGATGAATCTGAGCCAATGAATCGCCGTAATTTTATACAGACGGCGGTGGGTGTTGGTTTTGCAGCTGCCGCATTACCAGTGTGTGCGCAAACCGTCATAAAAACCGATAAAACCGGACTCGAAGACGGCACGGTCAAGTTAGTTGTCAAAGGACAGCAAGTACCAGTTTATTTCGCTAAACCTCAGGGTAAAAATAAGCTTCCTGTCATTTTGGTCATTTCCGAAATTTTTGGTGTACATGAGCATATCGCCGATGTCGCCAGACGCTTTGCCAAACTGGGTTATCTGGCGATCGCTCCAGATTTGTTCATTCGTCAGGGTGATGTCAATCAATACCCATCCGTCGCAGAACTCATTCAAAACATCATTGCCAAGGTACCCGACGCCCAGGTTATGGAAGATCTGGATGCGACAGTAACCTGGGCAGAAAATAATGGTGGCGATGTGTCACGATTGGGAATCACTGGTTTTTGCTGGGGTGGTCGTATTACCTGGATGTATTCTGCCCACAATCCAAAAGTCACAGCGGGAGTAGCGTGGTACGGGCGTCTGGTGAGCAATCCAACAGCACTATCACCAAGCAACCCGATTGATATCGCTGCAACGTTAAAAACACCTATTCTTGGCTTATATGGCGCCAAAGATACTGGCATTCCGGTGTCTACCGTAGAACAAATGAAAGAAGCCTTGGCAAAAGGCCAAAGTGGTTCCGAGTTTAAGGTCTTTGATAACTCGGGACATGCCTTCCATGCGGATTACCGCCCTAGCTACGTAGAAGCAGACGCTAAAGATGGCTGGTCACGCGCCGTGGCATGGTTTAAAACACACGGCGTAGTCTGATACTGACGAGTTCAGAACAATCAATCTGATGATAAAAACAGAGCCTGATTTGCAGAAACTCTGGCTCTGTGTTCTAATTTGCAACCTAGTTGCAAATTAACCTGAGGTTTAAAATTCACTCCACGCTGATTTCCATACTAATCACCACGTCACTCGCTGGTGTATTAAGTATTACTGCCGCCGCGATTTTTTCGTTTTCACTGCTCGCCAAAATGGTAGAACGGATGGTAGCGTTGTCGGTTGGTATTATGTTATCCACATCGTTATTACACGCTTTGCCAGAGGCATTTGAATCCAAAGCTGATCCGCACACGTTGTTCGCTTGTCTGCTCGGTGGCCTGCTGGCATTTTTTCTGTTGGAAAAATTTGCTATTTTGCGTCATTCGCATCACCACGAAGGGGACGGGCACCATCACGAACATGGCCATGATGCCCATGAAGCAGGTAAAGCTGGCTGGATGATTTTAGTCGGCGACGGAATGCATAATTTTACCGATGGTATCCTGATTGCGGCGGCATTTTTAGCGAATCCACAGTTAGGTTTTGTCACAGCGTTTGCCATCATCGCACATGAAATACCGCAAGAAATAGGCGACTTTATTGTCTTACTGAATGCCGGATTCAGCCGTACCCGCGCGTATTTGTACAATCTTGCTTGCAGCATGATGGGGGTACTGGGCGGCGTGCTTGGCTACTACACCCTGGAACACGCGAATGGCATGATTCCTTACGTACTGGTCTGTGCGTCTTCCGGCTTCATCTACATTGCCGTCAGCGACCTGATGCCGCAAATGCAGCGCAGAACAACACTAAAAGAAACGATTCCGCAAATTATTCTGGTTACGCTTGGCGTATTGATTGTGCTCTTTGTCACCAGAAATCATTAATTATAGAATTGACGTATAACCATCCTGACGGGGACCAAATCAGTCATAAAAAATGGGAACGTGTGTTCCCATTTTTGTTTAACGCGCAACTGGACGGCTACTGTCCGAACACCACTCACTCCATGAACCCGGGTACAAGGCTGCACCTTTGAGTCCGGCAACTTCTAAGGCGAGTAAATTATGGCAGGCAGTAACACCAGATCCGCATTGCATGATTGTTTTTTCGGGCTGTGTTAGCAAGGCAGACCATTCTACATGTAATTGATCTGCTGTTTTAAAGCGCCCATCCGCCTCCAAATTGTCTTTGAAGAAGCGATTCAGCGCACCGGGAATATGTCCACCGACTGGATCTATCGTTTCATTTTCACCACGATAGCGATCAGAGGCTCGCGCATCAACCAATGTAAATTCTGCACCACTGATGTTAGCGAACACCGCAGCAACATCAACTTGAGCTACCAACGATACTTGCTCCTTCAAGTCACCGGAACGAGCAGGCGGAACATCCGTAGTAACAGGGAAAGACAACGCGTTCCAAGCAGGCAAACCACCATCCAATACCGCCACAGCTGCATGACCAACCCAGCGTAACATCCACCATAAGCGCGCCGCAAACATACCGCCATGTGCATCATAGGCAATCACCTGGGTGTCATTGCTAATACCTAAACGACGCAAAGTTTGTATGAACTGCTGCTTGTCTGGTAAAGGATGGCGACCACGAAATACGCCATCAGCACTCACTTTAGGTGCGGATAGTGATTGATCCAGATGCACAAATTGGGCTTGTGGTATGTGCCCAGCCGCGTAAGCCTGAGAACCAGTATTGGTATCCATTAAGTCATGTCGGCAATCGAGAATTACCCAACGTTCGTCACTGATATGAGTAAATAAATCTTGTGCGCTGATCAGCGTGGAATATGTAGGTACGTGCATGGACAACTCCGCAGTATGTTCAGTGTTGAAAATTATGGGCGGGATGCAAATTCTAACTCTCATATCTAAGTGGAATTTGCATACTCGATACCATCTTAAGCAGTACGACAATATCACATTGTTTTGGCTGAGAGGTCATTGGCAGATGTAGGGACGAAAAAAAAGCACGCCATTCCGAGCGTGCTTTTTGGAGATTTTTGTAAGGGAGATGCAACCCGCCGTACTAAGGCAATTTAAAACGACATACGGCGGCGATACCATTCGTGGAAATGTTGCATGCCGTCTTCCATTGGTGACTGATACGGACCAACCTGATTTTCACCACGATCGAGCAAAATTTTACGGCCGGCATCCATACGCAAACCGATTTCATCATCCTCGATACAAGTTTCCATGTACGCAGCACGTTCTGCCTCGATGAATTCGCGTTCGAAAAGCACGATTTCTTCGGGATAATAGAACTCAACCACATTACGGGTTTTACCGGTCGCAGTCGGCCATAAGGTAGAAACCACGAGAACGTGTGGATACCACTCGACCATGATGTTCGGATACAGCGTCAGCCAAATCGCGCCGTATTTTGGTGGCTCACCATGACGGAATTGCAGCACCTGCTCTTGCCACTTACGGTATTTTTCGGAACCTGATTTGAGCAAACCACTATTCACACCAACGGTTTGTACGCTGTAATCTTCGCCGAATTCCCAGCGCAGATCGTCGCAAGTCACAAAACTACCGAGACCAGGATGGAATGGTTCGACGTGATAATCTTCCAGATAAACTTCGATAAAGGTTTTCCAGTTGTAATCACATTCATGCACTTCGACGTGATCCAGCATATAACCAGTGAAATCAAGATCTTTGGTCACGCTGAGTTGCCCCATACGTTCCATCACGTTATAACCGTTTTGCTCAAACAGCAGACCATTCCAATTTTGCAACGGTGTGCGCGTTAAATTCAGACACGGCGTGTCAGCAAAATGTGGTGCGCCGATGAGCTCACCTTTGAGGTCATAGGTCCAGCGATGCAAAGGACAAACGATATTATTAGTGTTACCACGGCCGTTAAACATCAGCGCCTGACGATGACGACAGACGTTAGACATCAGCTCAATGCCATGCGCATTGCGCACCAGCATACGACCTTCATTTTCGGACTGTAAAGTCGCAAAGTCACCCACGTTGGGTACCATCAGTTCATGACCGACGTAACGTGGACCAGCTTGGAACAGGTCTTTGATTTCACGTTGCAATAACGTTTCATCAAAATACACGTGCACCGGAAGTTGCGCGTCAGAACGCGCGAGTGTAGACAAAGAAGCCAGATCGGACATCCCCACCCCCCAAATTAATTTGCACCAACCTAAGAGAGAAAGAATCCACAAAAACCTGTTTTCGACTGGGGTTTCAGACCAGCCAAAAATTCAAACGATCAAACGACTTGAAGAGGAAATTTTGGACAGAACCCGAAATTATACCTGAAAAAATTAAATTTGCTCCAAATTCGTATAAATTCTGAGAGAAATCAAGTCCTTAGCGTAAAACAGCACGTGCATAAAAATGTGTCGCGGATAACACGTTCTTGTTCTTTAGTAAAAATCATCTAATCATTAGTCCGATTTTCCAAACCAACTTTCAAACCACTTCCTGCTCTATGAACAGGTGTTAATACCACTTTTGATTGGTTTATTATCATTGTCGTTTAGCTATTTATTTATGCTGCATCGCCACTTGCCATTCACTTTCATGTCAAATTAATCTCATCCTGCTGAATTATTCAACGCTGAAAATAGCGATCTACTTCAGTCCCGCCCGGTTTCATTTGAATTACCTTTTCACGAAAGAATCAAAATGAACAAAACACTGATGAAGAAATTAGCTGCATTCTTAATCGCGTTGTCTTTACTACCGGTACAGGCATGGGCAACAGGCTATACGGGTACAAAATACCCTATCGTGTTAGTACACGGCCTGTTTGGATTCGACAACATCGGTCCAGTAGAATATTTTTATGGCATTCCAGAAGCCTTACGCGCCGATGGTGCCAAGGTTTTTGTCACTCAGGTTTCTGCAGCCAACAGTACCGAAGTACGCGGTGAACAATTATTAGCCGAAGTACAAAGAATTTTGGCCGTGACTGGTGCCAGCAAAGTCAATCTGATTGGGCATAGCCACGGTGGACCAACCACTCGGTATGTGGCTTCGGTACGACCAGATTTGGTCGCATCGGTCACATCCGTTGGCGGTGTGAATAAAGGCTCCAAAGTTGCTGACTTTCTGCTCGGTGTGGCACCACCTGGCAGCTACTCCAATGCTGTTGTTGTTTCCTTAAGCAATGGTCTGGCATCCTTGATCAGCTTCCTTTCCGGCCAACCAAAATTACCTCAAAATGCTTTAAGCGCAGCAAACTCTTTGAGCACTGCGGGGTCACTGAAGTTTAATGCAGCCCACCCGGAAGGCGTTCCTGCCAGCGCCTGCGGCGAAGGCGCTTATCAGGTGAATGGCGTTTCTTATTACTCCTGGAGTGGTGCGCAACCTGCCACCAATATTTTGGACGTGTCCGATCCAGCATTAGTGCTGACATCATTGGCATTCGCTGGCGAAAAAAATGATGGCCTGGTTGGTAGTTGCTCGTCTCATTTAGGCAAAGTCATTCGCGATGACTACGGCATGAACCATCTCGATGAAGTCAATCAGTTTATCGGGCTGGTCAACATCTTCGAAACAAATCCAGTGACAGTCTACCGCCAACAAGCGAATCGTTTAAAGAATAGCGGACTGTAAGCCACCCTGACCACATGACCGGCGCGGAGTCAGATATGAAAACAAGAAGTAAATTTTTTATATTGGCGGTGATGTTGGTCACCGCTTTTTTTTCGCTACAACTATTAAAACCTGATAACAAAAACCACGAGATTCACCTGACTGAAAATGACCATCAATTTGCGTTCGTTCATTCGCTCGAAGGAACGAGCACGGACGGCGATATTCAACAAAACAATGAAGGCGATCTGCAATTAGATGCTGAATTAAAACGCTTGTTTGACTACTATCTTTCAACAATCGGTGAAAAAAAACTTCCCGAAATTCAATCGCAGATCGATAAAATTCTCGATCAAAAATTGCAAGTCAAAGCTGCTGCACAAGCAAAGGAATTATTGAAACGCTACATCGCCTTTAAGCAAGCCTTAGTCGAACTCGAAAAAAACGCTAATTCAAGCATACCCGCCAACACGGATCTTCTGAGCGCGGTCAACAACAAATGGCAAAGCATGCGCCAATTGCGCTCACAGTTTTTTAGCGAGAAAGAAATCCAGGCGATGTTTGGGTTTGACGATGCCTACGATCAGGACGCCTTGTCACGCCTTGCCATCAGCCAGGATAAAACCTTAACCGACGCCGAAAGACGCAATAAATTGCAGACACTGGATAAAAATATGCCTGCAGATCTGAAAGCGGCAAAAGATGCGCCATATCAAGTGATTCGCCTTGAGGAACAAGCAAAAAAAATGCGGAATGAAGGTGCCAGCGAAGACGATATTTATCGCATGCGCGCCGCTGCAACCAGTCCTGAGGCTGCCAATCGACTCGCTCAACTAGACCGTGACAATGACGACTGGAATAAGCGCATCAGCTTATATCTGGAAAATCGTAAACAACTCATATCCTCGCCAACAAATGGCAGTAACAATGATCAACAAAACGCTTTGCAGCAATTAAGAAATAAGTATTTTACGAGCCAGGAGCAAAGAAGACTAGCCGCTTACGAGTGAACCAGTAAAACACCAAACATTTAAATACGTTATGTTTTTATCTACATAAAACAAGTAAATGGAATGATAAATTAATGGATGAAAAAACAAGACCCAAGGCTTCGTTGGTAGAAAAGTCTCCATTGACGCACAGCGACAATACATAATACCAACGATTCATTGTAACAACGGTTCAATGCTTTAAATTGGGAAATACTCTCGCCCGATATTTCCAAGCTTATGCAAAATAAAAAATGTTTTGACATAACTTCAATAAGGAGGTTTGCAACATGAACAGAAAAATCAAGCCCGACTATGGTCTGGATGCGCCTTTGGTCATCAGAAACATGTTTATCATTGGAACTGCTGGTTTATTGTGCTGGCTCGGTGCAAAATTAAATCTATGGACAGGAAAATTATTACTACCGATTGGCAATAATTCCCTGATACTAGATTTCTCGGGTATGGGTTTGTTTTTGGGTGCGACCATGACGTTCAGTGCGTGCTGGATGGTTTGGGATAGCAAAATCGGCAAGCTAAACAACCGGGAAAAACTTTTAGACAACTTAACATGGACTGGCGACGAGCAGGTATTGGATGTGGGTTGTGGACGTGGGTTGCTGTTGATCGGTGCAGCCAAACGCCTGACCACTGGTAAGGCGACTGGGATTGATATCTGGCAAACCGAAGATTTATCCGGCAATGCGCACCATGCGACTGCCCAAAATGTGCGGATCGAAGGCTTGGAGCAACGAGTCGAAATCGCGACTGCGGACATGCGCAACCTACCTTACTCTGACGGAAGCTTTGATTACGTCATATCACGTGCTGCAATTCATAATCTGTATTCTGCGGAGGATAGAATAATGGCCATTCAAGAAATCACGCGAGTATTGAAAGCTGGCGGTAAAGCATTGATTGAAGATATCCGGCATGGCAACGAATACGCAAAATCATTCAGCGCATCAACGTGTTCATCGGTCCAACATCTCGAACCACTCTGGTTACGTATTTTCACCCGGCTCATTACATTCGGCGCACTAAATCCTGTCACTTTGCTAGTGACAAAATAGCCGCGAAATTATGCCAATGTATGAAAGGTGACTTAGTGCCGTCGAACCGTAAATATGGCGGTGCCAGGTCTGTCGAATAAACATTCTGAATAAATGCATAAGGCGGGGTGCACCCCACACAATGATTGGAGATACGTATCAACGGCAATATCACTGTTGACTTTCATTATTATCGACAAAGCAATTTGTGTTTCACGGAAAATCAGAAATGAACATGTTGCTGTCGGAGTACTGCGAGTTTCAACACGCATTTTCAACAACCTTCCACTTTACGTGACGCACAAATTATCCCGACGCAAAGTGCTGGATCCGCAGGACGAGTCTCAGCATCACCTTCTTTGGCTTCGCTTTCATTGTGGGACAAGAAAGCGAAGTGGCTGCAAGACCACCCGCGGCTTGGTTCTACGAAGTGAGATCGAATTAAATTTAAAAGAAACTATTAAATAAAAAAACACTAAAAAGACCCAGGTTTCTGTCTCCGCTGGAAAACCAGATCACGTCTAGATTTTTTCAAACACCAAATCCCACACGCCATGACCAAGTCGTAAGCCACGGTTTTCAAATTTGGTCACTGGACGATAATCCGGACGCGGAGCATAACCTTCAGCGGTATTTTTTAATGTTGGCTCAGCGCTTAATACTTCCAGCATTTGCACGGCATAATCTTCCCAATCCGTTGCGCAATGCAGATAGCCACCAGGTGCCAAACGCGATGCCAGCAATTGTACCAATGGTCCCTGAATCAAGCGGCGCTTGTTGTGGCGCGCTTTGTGCCATGGATCTGGGAAGAAAACGTGCACACCATGCAGTGACAAGGGCGCGATCATATTGGTCAACACTTCAAACGCATCGTGTTGAATAATGCGTTGATTTTGCAAACCCATTTCTTCGGTCAGCTTGAGTAAGCTACCGACACCTGGCGTGTGTACTTCAACGCCGATAAAATTTTTGTCGGGCATGCTGGCCGAGATTTTGGCGCTGGTTTCGCCCATACCAAAACCAATCTCAAATACAGTTGGTGCGGTACGTCCAAACGTCGCATCAACATCGAGCAACGCCTTTTGGTAAGGAATACAAAAACGCGGTCCAAGCGTCTCAATCGCTCGCGCCTGCGCATCAGACAAGCGTCCGGCGCGGGTTACAAAGCTACGAATACGGCGTTCAGTAGGGTCATAAAACAGCGGCTTGCCGCTATCAGCAGGTTTGGAATCAGACATACGGGAACTTAGCAAAAGAGGAAGATTTGGAACAATTGAACAACATCGAACGGCGTTAAAAAACATCAATCAGGCAATGATCCGGCAATCTGCTTTTTTCGCCCTTTTTTACACCCGCTTTTGACAAAGCGGCTTTCGATGGTATTTCAGTTCCGCAAAGGCTGTATTTTAACAGAGCCAGCGCACGATAGCCAAAACCTGAACCGAATCAGCGCCTTAGCCTGAGTCCGCTATGACGATCGCCAAGGTAAAAGCTGACAAAATATTAAAAATGATCGATATTTTGGTGGAAATTAAATCTGTTGTGCCAGCTTTTTGGCGATCAATACCACATCCTGCGTTGGAGATGGCGCATTTGCCGGACTCGCCACTAACTCAACAAACCGTACTTCAAAACCGTAGCTCACCAGCATATCGCTCATTTCTTGTGGAGTACGATACACCGTCAACAATTCATCACCACTGCTTGATCGCTCATAACGTGAAGAACTCTCAGAGGCTGAAATTGTGCTCAATAACAATACGGCATCCGCATTTAACACGCGATTCAACGAAGTAAAAAATTGCTCTGCATCAGTCTGATTCAGATAACTCAATCCAAATGCAAACACCGCCCCATCGCATCCTGTTGCAAGCTCATGTAAACGGCGACAATCTCCGACAAAAAACTGTCCCGCCGGCACGCGCTGCCGCGCAATGTCTATCATTTTCGGCGCCAGATCTACGCCAGTCAACGATAAATCAGGACGATGTCTTAGCAGGTACGCAGACACATTGCCCGGGCCACAAGCAATATCAATCACATGCGCAGCAGACGGCAACAGCGCAGCGAACATCGCATAGAAACGATCATATTGCTCAAGATCAAAATATTTTTCGGCATAGCGTTCTGCAAATTGATTGAACAATTTGACGGAAGCCAGGCAATCATCTTGGGGGAGCATTGCTAAATACTTTTTCATTGATGAAATTGATGAAATTCATGAAATTACTCAGTTTTTGATCGACATAGTTTCTTTTTTTAGAAGCTCAATCTCTTCCTTGGTTTTAAATGGTGGCACCGTTTTTTCTTTTTCTACGTCATTTTTACGGCACGATGCCAAACATTGGTCATTTGCAACGTCACAGGACTTACGTTTTTCAGCAATTAAATTCCGTAAATCTTCGGACTGGCGGTGCTGATATTCAAACATACTTTCACCCGTTTTTTTCTCTGTATTGGTCTTAATAATAGGATCCAGATCATCTTTCGCTTGTGCTTCACCATGCGCATAACATTGTTTCTTTTCAGAATTACAAAAGGAACCGCAAACCGATTTTTGTTCGGCATAGGTAAGGGGTGTGGCCATGACAAAGGTCACGCAAAGAAAAAAAGTAAGTTGTTTCACGCATGCATCCTATAAAAATTACCACAATAAATTTACGCTGGAGTGTTCAATCTCTAGGCGCCTCAATGGGTCTGAGAGCACCAAGATAAATAAGTTCATTTTTTAAGCTACTTAAAAATAAGGTAACATTAAGTTTTACTTATGGATACCGAGTGGCACATGAACATCACCCTACTTGACGGTTACAGCATCTGCTTATCCACTCCCACCGTCGAAGATTACTGTCGCTTGCGCAGCGGTAGTGGTTTGAGTGCAAAAACTATAGAGGCGGCGGGTCGCGGCTTAATCAATAGTTTATTTGCAGTGCAGATCATCCATCAGCACAGGACGATCGGTATGGGGCGCATCATTGGTGATGGGGGATGTTTTTATCAGGTGGTCGATATTGCGGTATTACCTGAGCATCAGGGCAAAGGTCTGGGGAAAATTATCATGCAAGAAATCATGCGATTTATTGAAGATGAAGTTCCCTCCAGCGCGTATGTCAGTCTGATCGCCGATGGAAAAGCACAGGATTTGTATGCACAGTTTGGTTTTAAGCACACTGCACCACGATCGGTTGGAATGGCGATCAAAATATAAAGACGGCAGGTACTATTTCCTACCGATCGCGATTACGCCTCAAGCAATTCTTGTTCTCTTACTGTTGGCAACCATAAGGTGACCGTCGTTCCAACATCTCTTTCACTTTGAACATCTACCCTGCCACTGTGCAATTCAATAATTTCTTTGACGATGCACATGCCAAGACCAGTACCTGGAATATTACCTGATGGGTCAGCACGGAAAAAGCGTTCAAACAAACGTGATAACTGCGCGGGTGTGAGACCAATACCCTGGTCGCTGACACGGATACCGATCTCAGTCACATCATCATGCTCTTCGCATAAAACACTGAGGTCAATATTGCCGCCATTTGGTGAATACTTATACGCGTTACTCAATACATTCATCAAAGACTGGCCAATTTTTTCTGCATCCACATTCACCTTAGGCAAATTCTCCCTGATAGTGACATTGACGCGGCGCGGATCGTTATTAACCAACAAGGCGGCCACGGCATTTTCAACAATCGGAGCAATTGGCTGCACTGTAAATTTAAAATCCTTGCCCGCGCGGGCTTCTATACGAGCCAGATCCAATAATTCATTGATCAGATTGATCATAATGCCAGCCTGACGGTTAATAGTTCCAAGCAAATCTTTTTGTGTTACTTCATCATATTTACGGCGTAACAGGAGTTCAGAAAAACCGAAAATACTCGCCATTGGTGTACGTAACTCATGCGCTGCAGTCGATAGAAATTCGCTCTTAATGCGATCGATTTCGGTTTCGCGTGTTACATCGCGGAAGTAAATGACCTGCTCCAGAGAACCCGCTGCAACCACACGTATAGAGCGGATTAATATCCTGGTCTGCGGTGTCGACAGATACACCATTTGTTGCCTCGCCTGTACCATGTCATCATCAGAATCGAGCACCAGATTCATCATATTTTCATCATGCGCTGAGACGTAAGCATGTGCCGGATCACACAATGCCTCCATCAATTGATCAAACTCCTGCATGCTTAAGTTTGATAATTGGATATTGCTAAATCCTGTCATTTCTAAAAACGCCGGATTAACGTTGGTGAGTTTGCCATTGGCATCAAAAGCAACCACGCCATCAGGGCTCAAAGTGCAAATGGCATCAAGGCGCATCGATCTGATACGCAAATTTTCCTCAGCTAACACACGATCAGTGACATCATTTTGGCTACTGACATAATGCGTGATGCGCCCATCGTTATCGACAACAGGTGCGATGGATAAGTCGTTCCAGAACAAACTACCGTCTTTGCGATAATTACGTAGCAGCACTTTGCATTCACGACCTTCCTTAATTGCTTGCGAGAGTTCCGCAATTTCAAGTTGAAAACGGTCATCCGCTTGCAGGAGACGGCAATTCATACCTAGCATTTCACTTGCGGTGTATCCAGTAATTCGTTCAAAAGCAGGATTGGTATAAATGATAGGCTGACTAGGCATTGTCATATCGGCGATCGCAATACCGTTATTTGCCGCTTCTATCGCTTTTAAACGCAATTGCAAAATCGCTTCTGCCATTTTGTCGTCACTAATGTCCCTGACCATCAAGGAATAATTCACTTCATCATTTTGATTAAATTGACTTAATGATACTGCCAATGGAAATTGATCACCAGATGACCGAATACCAAAAGACTCAAATCTGGCGCTACGCATCGCACTGCCAGCATTGCCATAGCTATTTAATACCTCTGTCAACTTATTGACATCCATTCCGTCAATAATTTGTTCCAGCGGAAAATCAGACTGAATATCAGAAGACAAACCAAATATATGCTCAGCAGCCATGTTTACTGATTTCACCCTGCCATTGCCATCGACACGCAAAATACCATCAGCAGCGGAGTCAAGAACTGCTCTTAAGGCATTTTCACTATGGCTCAATTGGGTTGTCATTTCCTTTGCCATGCCAAAGGCGCGATTACGTGTCGCAGCAAGATTGGTGACGACGAAGGTCAACAAAAAAGTCACCAACACACCCGCGGCAAAGATCATGTGGCTAATCATATTGTTCGATAAGGTTTGAAATGCTGGGAGGCTGGCAAAGCGCAAGGTCCAGACCTTACCTTCAAATTCCATTTCACGAATGCTGACATAATGCGCATTATCAAATTGATTCATTGGCGCATTAGAAAATAACATATTTTTTTCGTCTAAGTCTTTACCGTCAAATACTTCAACCCCCACTGTTGGATCCACATTCACTAAAACGTTACGCATCATGTCTTCGGCGCGGAAAGGAATATAGACATAGCCGAGTAAGGATTCACGACGCTCCTCAACAGATCCTCTGGGCAGGTCGTGTGTATAAACAGGCAGAAACATCAAAAATCCGGCTTGATTTCCTTCTTTACCTTCCTGCACTAATTTAACCCGCCCGGTCAACGAAGGCTCACCAGAATCTCGCGCCAAATCTAGCGCAGTCCTTCTAACAGTTTCTGAAGCCAAATCGTAGCCAAACGCATGCAAATTGCGCCCCCAAAATGGTTCGATATAAACCACAGTCAGATAATCGCTATGCTGCCCAAGTGGATGAATTGTGTATTCAGGATAACCTTCAGCGCGTATCTTTGCCGTATGCTCAGCCTTATCTTTGTCCGCTACGCGTAAAATAAAACCAACCCCTTGTATGCCAGGTGAAGTTTCATCAAGACGTAAGCTAGAGACATAAGTGCGCCATTGTTCACGTGAGGTATTATTATTCATGTTAAACAAGGCAGCGCCACCACGCAGGATTTGTTCGTTGCTATTCATGCGCCGCGCTAAAGACGTAGTGATGAGTTCGCCTGTGCTGATAAATCGCGCTTTTTCTATATCCTCGTGATTACGGATACTGATACTCCATATCGCATAAGAGATGCTCAAACCCGCCACCAGGATCAGGCAACCCAACCATTCTTTTCGGAGAAACCGGAAAATCGGATGACGCGATGGACGAACGTCGACTTGTGGTTGCTGCTGGTTCATGATTTTCTCCTACCCATTGTGGGCACATCTAATGAAACTTAGAATGTAGCGAGCATGGCATTAGCATTAAAAAAGACATCCATAAAACATTGTTCAACCATGATTCATTTCAACGGGCAGTTGTGCACGGCGAGAAATGACGCGATCGACTTCATCAATCAACTGATAGAAGTTAAAAGGCTTTTCAAAAAAAGCATCTGCGCCAAATTGGAACCCAAGCGTTTTTTCGTCTTTCTGAAAAAATGCACTCAAAATGATGATAGGCGTGCGGCACAAATCAGGATCGCCTTTAATCGCCTGGCAAAGCGCAAATCCATCGACAATGCCCGGCATACGCAGATCCATAATTAAACATGCTGGTTTGTGCTCATGTGCCAGCGCCAGCGCTCGCTCGCCATTACCTGCTTCAATCACAGGATAACGTTCGATTTCCATCACCATACGTACCATTTGCCGCGCATCCGACTGATCGTCGACAACTAAAATTGTTGGTTTCATGCTATGACTCCACTAGCTTCAATTTCAGCAAAATAGCGGTCTATGGTATCCATCAATTCGAGCGGACTAAATGGCTTGATCATGTAAGAATTAGCGCCGACTTTCAAACCAGTATCAATATCCGATTGCTGACCTCTGGCAGTCAACATAATGATTTTTGTATGCAAGTAGTCTGGATTCTTTTTTAGCTTTTCACACACCTGCAAACCATCCATACTGCCGGGCATCATAACGTCTAACAAAATGATGTGCGGCGCAACCGTCAATGCCAGGTTATAGCCACTATCACCGTTATCGGCCTCGTGTAATTCGTAATCACCAAAGTCGAGTGTCATACGAATTAATTTCCGGATATCTGCCTGATCTTCAACGATCAGTATGCGTTTGGTTTTCATTTTCGCCTCCGCTACACAACAACCTACAACGATGACCTACGACAACGACTTACACTCAATAATTGATCTCATTTTTTTCCGGCCGCTTGCGCCGCTTTTGCTGATTGCATGCGCTGCATTAAAGCCACCATGTCATGGGCATAACGCTGGGCCTGTTGCGCATCAAGGACTTGCGTATCATTGACTGGCGCACCGGTTGCTAATTCCAGATTAAATTCGATGATGTCATCACCGTCGCCTTCAACTACTGTCATGCGACCGCCATGTAAATGCAGAATTTGCTGGCAAATCGGCAGACCTAAACCAGGGCCTTTTGCTGGTGTACTACCTGGTTTAGAACCGCTGGATTTTTTATCTTTAACGTATTCTTCAACCTGATTAAAAGGCACAAATAATTTTTTCTGTAACAGCGATTTACTGGCAAATTGCCCATGGTTACGCAGGCTCAGGATGACGTGCGTACCTGTACAACGCAAGACAATTTCTAACCGCGATTTTGGTAATGCATGACGCGCCGCATTGTTGATCAACTCACGTAAAGCCCGCGTAAGCCAGATGCTACTTCCATACACAGGAGGTAATTCAGCATCGAGACCATCTAAATAGATTTCCAGACCACGCGATTCCAACTGCTTATTCTCGGCATTCAAAGCGCTTGTAATCATGGTTTCAAAAAGCAAACGTTCCTGATCAACCAAAGGTGAAGTTCCAAATAGCTCCGCCAACATTTCAATTCTTTGCAGGCGTTCTGAAATCGCTTTGCCGTTTTCTACCAGGCCTTGCATTTCAGGCGAACTATCCTCTTCTGAAAAAAAGTCCAGTTGTTGAGCGAACTGATGAATTGGTCGTGCCAAATCAATCCTGATGAATTCGTAGAAATTTTTTAAGGTCATTTCATAAAATTGTTTTTCAGTCTGAATGTGTGTCACGATTGCATACTGATCGGCTATTGGTAACGGCATCAATTTGGCGATGCAGCCAGCGGGACTGCCCAATTGTGTTGGCAGTGGGACACTCAAGGGTGCTTTACCAAATCCTGCTGCTAAATCGCGTACACCTTTGACTATCCGAGGATCAGGAAAAGGCATACCGATTTTGGCAGAAAATACGGTATTTCCTGGATCATTGACGTATTGCACGATGCCTTCTTTGTTCACAATGGCAACCCCATCGCTTAAAGCATCAAAGAAAATTTTCATCTGGGCATTCATGATTTGCTCCTGCACATTTCCCATTTTTCTACATGCTTACTGATCGCTTTTAATAGTTGAGGCAACACAACCGGTTTTTTGTAGCATTCGATTGCTGAAGGTAGTCCACCCAAGTCATCCATTTCTTGTTTCGATAATGTGGTTGTGACGATGATCCTCATCGTTTCAGACCAAGAGTGCTTACTCAATGTCGCTAAAAATTGGAAACCATCCACGTGTGGCATCACGACATCGATAATCAACAAATGTGGTGGTGCTTCACCTATTCGTATCAGGCTTTCGAGAGAATTTTTTATTGATAAAACCTTGATGGGAGCGCCGGGCATGCTGGCGTAAAAATCAGTCAGACTTGTATGCAAAGGCTGATCATCCACGACCAAAATATCAAACGTCTCTCCAGCATCGACAAAGGGAAAGCGCGCGGCACACATCGCATCGACAGAGCTCTTGAATATCCGCCGATGACCTCCGGGCGTTTTCCAGGCATGAAGACGACCTTGTGCCACCCACATTTGCACGGCTCTGATGCTGACCTTGAGAACTTCAGCGGCATCGCGGGTCGATATTGTTTCAGCATCTGGAGCAATTTTCAGGTCGCTTTTCATGACGTACCTCGCTTCGTTTTTTTCATACTATGCGTTTATTTCATATTTACAAGGAGCAACTTTTCAACAATTGTTAAATGATATTCAAACGAATATTTAATAAATAAATTATCAAGAAAAAACTTTTTCGCTCAATCTAAGCCTGAGCTCTTCCATCTCGGAACTCATACACTTATAAAAAAACAAATTCACTTAAATTCCAGGCTCCCCCCTCAAAGCCAGTTACAATCACGGTTTATGCAATTTTTTTAAAAGTTTTTATGGCGCGCTTGCAATTACAATTTCCTGAAGACCAGTACTATTTCTCTACCCCACTCACTGTTCGGGTTACTGACATCAACGGTGCAAATCATCTCGGCAATGATTCGATGATTTCTATGATTTCAGAAGCACGAGCGAGATTTTTGTTTGAATTTGGTATTCGCGAAACCGCACAAGAAGGTATTGGCATTATCGTGACTGATCTGGCAACGACTTATAAGGCCGAGGCGCATGCGCGTGATCAATTGCTATTTGAAGTCGGAATGATGGATTTTAATAAATATGGCGGCGATATTATTTTCCGCATCTCCCGCCCGGCAAATCAAACCTTAGTGGCAATGGCAAAATCTGGATTTGTTTTCTTTGACTATCAAACAGGCAAAGTTGCCGCTATGCCGGACGATTTCAAGGCAAAATTTTCCCGCGTCAATTACATCGATTAGATAGAACCCAGCTAGATTAATTGTCCACCAGCACTTATGGCCTCAGAAGGATTGCTATGCAAGTAATTACAAATATAGTTGTCGCACTCATCGCAGTTTTACATGTGTACATTCTGGTGTTGGAAATGTTTTTGTGGGAAAAACCAGCAGGATTGCGTGCATTTCGGCAAACCAAAGAGTCTGCAGCGGCGACAAAAGTACTAGCTGCAAACCAAGGCTTATATAATGGCTTTTTAGCAGCCGGATTGTTCTGGGGTTTGCTGTTGGGTGTGGCAGGTCATGATGTAAAAATTTTTTTCCTGTCTTGCGTTTTTATCGCTGGCATTTATGGTGCTGCGACCGCCAGCCGCAAGATTTTGTTCATACAGAGTGTTCCGGCGGCAATCGGTTTGATATTAGTTTTTCTGGCATAAGCTACTACAAAAATGGCAGAGTGATCTCTGCCATTTTTTGTTTCCGAGCCAATGCGACAATGACTATATAAAAATTACAAATACAGCATGCGGTGTCGTTCTTCTTCGGAAGGTTCGATATTACGCTCTTCATAAAACGCATAAATCGCGTCGACAATATTGGCGGGTTCATCAATTAATTGCACCAGATTCAGGTCTTCTGGCGCAATCATGTCATTACCTGCCATCTGCACTTTAATCCATTCGAGCAAACCACCCCAAAAGCTTGTCCCAACCAATATCACCGGAATGCGCCGGGTTTTTCCCGTCTGCATCAAGGTCAAGACTTCACTGACCTCGTCCATGGTGCCAAAGCCGCCGGGATAGACAACGTAGGCATCAGCGTATTTTACAAAGGCGACTTTACGTGCAAAGAAATGACGGAAAGTCAGGCTGATGTTTTGCCAGGGATTGCTTTTTTGCTCATGTGGCAATTCAATATTGAGACCTACAGAGGCCGATTTACCCTCATAGGCACCTTTATTAGCCGCCTCCATAATGCCAGGACCTCCTCCAGATACCACTGCAAACCCTTCATCGGACAAGCGGCGAGAAAGATCAACACAACTTTGATAATACGGGTCATCTGGCTTAATTCTGGCTGATCCGAAAATCGTCACGGCAGGACCAATATTTGAAAGGCGCTCGGTAGAGTCGATAAACTCTGCCATAATCGTGAACATATGCCATGATTCACGCGCTTTTAAGGCAGTTGCCTTATCTTTGTCCATAATCTGGCGCAACCTAGTCACATTTTTTCTGTTCTCGTTCATATGCAAAATACCCTGTTGTTAGTTGATGGTTCCAGCTATTTGTACCGTGCTTTTCATGCGATGCCTGATCTGCGCAACCCGCAAGGCGAACCCACTGGTGCCATTTACGGCATGATCAATATGTTACGCCGCCTGCGTAGCGACTATCCGGCAGCATACATGGCCTGTGTATTTGATGCAAAAGGGAAAACATTCCGTGATGATTTGTATCCTGAATATAAGGCCCAACGAGCACCGATGCCTGACGATTTGCGACTACAAATTGAACCTATCCATGAAGTCGTTAAAGCCATGGGTTGGCCAATTCTGATGGTCGAAGGTGTCGAAGCCGATGACGTCATTGGCACACTCGCGGTCGAAGCCAGCAAACTCGGTATGAATACCGTGGTATCAACAGGCGATAAAGATCTGGCGCAATTGGTCAATTCACAAGTCATGTTAATAAACACCATGACCAATGAAAAAATGGATGAGCCTGGTGTCTTGGCAAAATTTGGCGTACCACCGAACCGTATCATCGACTATTTGACCCTGATTGGCGACACCGTCGATAACGTCCCGGGCGTGACAAAGTGCGGCCCCAAAACGGCGGTCAAATGGCTGACAGAGTTCGATAGTTTGGATGGTGTGATCGCGAACGCTGACAAAATCAAAGGCGTGGTCGGTGATAACCTTCGTGCGGCACTTGAATGGTTACCACGCGGTCGTGAATTGATTACAGTAAAAACAGATTGCGACCTTGCCGCACATTATCAATCGATACAAGCGAGTCTGGTATCGCAAGCAGAAAGCAAAGAAGCCATGCTGGCGTTCTTTACGCGTTATGGATTTAAAACATGGTTACGTGAATTGTCTGGCGATGCCACGGCTGGCGCAACTCCGCTTAAATCTGGATCTGGATCTGCATCTGCCTCTTCTGGCAATACGCCAGCACAAGCGGGATTATTTAATGAAGACGCAAACGCTAATCAAAGCGAAGCAAAAGTCGTTATTAAAAACTATGAAACCGTGTTAACCGAAGCGGCATTGGATGAATGGATTCGTCGCATCAACGCCGCCAATTTAACCGCCGTGGATACGGAAACCACCTCATTAGAACCGATGACAGCACAGCTGGTTGGCATCTCACTGTGTTGTGAAGTCGGACACGCTTGCTACATCCCCGTCGCACATAATTACGGTGACTGTCCAACACAGCTATCAAAGGCATTAGTATTAGAAAAACTCAAGCCATGGCTGGAAGATGATAGCAAAGCAAAAGTTGGACAAAACCTGAAATACGACACCCATATTTTTGCGAATCAAGGTGTGCATTTACGTGGCATCAAACACGACACTTTGTTGGAATCGTACGTATTTGAATCGCATAAATCGCATGATATGGATAGTCTGGCTTTACGTCATCTCGGCAAAAAGACCATCAGCTTTGAAGAAGTGTGCGGCAAAGGCGCTGCGCAAATATGCTTTGATCAGGTTGATCTGGAACGCGCTACCGCCTACGCCGCAGAAGATGCTGACATCACGCTGCAATTGCATTTGGCGATGTGGCCAGAGATAGAGCCTGACGCAAACCTGCAGCGCGTTTACCACGACATCGAATTGCCAACGTCTATCGTTCTGCAAAAAATTGAACGTAATGGCGTGCTGATCAACAAAGACCTGCTGGCGACGCAATCGAACGAAATTGGCAAACGCTTGTTAGAGCTGGAAAACAAAGCCTATGAACTCGCAGAACAGCCGTTCAATCTAAATTCCCCAAAGCAGTTAGGTGAAATTTTCTTTGGCAAACTTGGTTTGCCGGTCGTCAAAAAAACGCCTTCCGGTGCGCCATCAACCGATGAAGAAGTATTGCAAAAACTGGCTGAAGATTATCCTTTACCTAAAGTGCTACTAGAATATCGCGGTTTGGCAAAACTCAAATCGACCTACACCGATAAGTTGCCTAAGATGGTCAACGCCAGCACTGGTCGCGTTCATACCAATTATGCGCAAGCCGTTGCAGTGACCGGTCGTCTGGCATCGAATGATCCGAATTTGCAAAATATTCCTGTCCGCACAGCCGAGGGTCGCCGCATCCGTGAAGCGTTTGTTGCCGCTCCTGGCAATGTGATTATCTCTGCCGACTATTCGCAAATTGAATTGCGTATCATGGCGCATATTTCTGGTGATGCGAGTTTGCTCAAAGCGTTTGCTGATGGCGAAGACGTACACAAGGCAACGGCATCAGAAATTTTCGGTGTATCGTTACCAGAAGTGACCAGCGAACAACGACGTTATGCCAAGGTCATTAACTTTGGCCTGATCTATGGCATGAGTGCATTTGGACTAGCGGGTAATCTTGGTATAGAACGCAGTGCTGCGCAAAACTATATCGACAAATATTTCCAACGTTATCCAGGCGTCGCGCAATACATGGCAGATACACGCACCAAAGCCAAGGCACATGGCTACGTAGAGACTGTATTTGGTCGCCGTCTGTGGCTGGCAGAAATCAATAGCCCAAATGGTCCACGCCGTCAGGGTGCGGAGCGTGCAGCGATTAACGCACCGATGCAAGGTACAGCTGCCGATTTAATTAAACTGGCAATGATTGCGGTACAAAATTGGCTGGAAGCAGATCACTTGCAATCTAAAATGATTATGCAAGTTCACGATGAATTGGTGCTCGAAGTACCTGAATCTGAACTCGAACTAGTCAAGAAAAAATTGCCAGAACTGATGGCCAATGTCGCTCAATTAAATGTGCCGTTATTGGCTGAAGTCGGCGTCGGCACAAACTGGGAAGAAGCGCATTAAATCTGCCTGAAATTCAAAAAGCCGTGCAATCAGACAATGCTGACCGCACGGCTTTTTTTATGATGCAAAGCTTATTTCTTTTCCTTCAACCATTCTGCATGGGCAGATTCAACTGGTTTAATTGCACGATCAATGCATCAGTGCAACGCTACCATTAACGGCCATTCAGAAAGACGGTTGACACATGAATTATCCGTTGAGTCATTTTCGCCGCCGTTAAGAGTTTGATCAAGTCGCGCATGATAGCTTCGCAAGAAACTATTTGTCGTATCGAGAATGCATCGGTTTATATCTGTAGCATTACAATATGTTTTATTTTGCGGAAGTAGAGTTCACCTACTTTGCCCTCAAAAATATTACCTGGATCGCTTTTTAGTTTAAGCTATTTCTTTCTCAAACTGAGTCAATTTATTCAGCCTTTAACGCTTTGCTTATCGATATTATTTACCTCATTATGCTGACTATTCTCCAAGCAGATTTACAACAAACACGTCATGCAAACGATTTGCTATTGATGCTTAATACCTATGCCAGCGACCCGATGGGCGGTGGTGAGGCGTTGTCGGACTTTGCACAAAAGAACCTGATCGCCGAGTTGCGGCAGCGACCAAATATCCGAGGATTTCTCGCGTATCAAGGCGAACAGGCAATTGGCTTCGCTATTTGTATCGAAGGATTTTCTACTTTCGCATGCAAGCCACTATTGAATATTCATGATTTTGGCGTGCATCCCGATTTCAGAGGATTGGGAATCGCCAAAAAATTATTAAGCTTCATCAGTAACTTTGCACAAACCAAAGGTTTTTGCAAAATCACGCTGGAAGTTTTACAGGGCAACGCGCCAGCACATGCTTTGTATATAGATCAGGGATTTACCAGTTATGAATTAAATCCTGCCATGGGTGGGGCAATCATGATGCAAAAAAAGTTCACTTAGCAATGAACAAATACAGTACGAAAAACAGGACGATCTTTTCCATGCTTTCTAAACAACTTCCTAAATAAATTTATTCCTGTACGCACCTGCCGTAAAGACAGCAATTACAATGTTGTTCGACATTCATGTGTATGGATATATATTTCATCATTCAGGTTTAGAAATAAGAAATGAGAATTAATAAAAGCGGATCGATTCAACAACATCGTTTAAAGGAAAACAAATGACTATAGATTTCAAAGGCAGAGTTGCAATTGTGACTGGAGCTGGTGGCGGTTTAGGGCGTGAGCATGCGTTAGCGCTGGCTGCACGCGGTGCAAAAGTAGTCGTTAATGATCTAGGCGGTGCGCGCGATGGCTCTGGATCATCGTTGACAGCAGCGCAAGCGGTGGTAGAAGAAATCCGCGCCGCTGGCGGTGAAGCAATCGCCAATGGTGCATCCGTGACAGATTTCGCCGCCGTGCAGGCGATGGTCACAGAGACGATCGCGCAATGGGGGCGGGTCGATATCCTGATCAATAACGCAGGGATTTTGCGCGATAAGAGTTTCGCCAAAATGGACATTGATGATTTCAAACTCGTTATGGATGTCCATCTGATGGGTGCCGTGCATTGCTGCAAAGCGGTGTGGCCAGTCATGACTGAACAAAAATACGGACGCATCGTGATGACGACTTCTTCGTCAGGTTTATACGGCAACTTCGGACAATCGAACTATGGTGCGGCAAAACTGGCGTTGGTAGGATTGATGCAAACCTTGTCGTTAGAGGGCGCCAAATACGATATTCGCGTCAATAGTCTGGCACCTACCGCAGCCACTCGAATGACAGAAAGCTTATTCCCTGCCGAATTTTTACAAGCACTCAAGGCCTCAGACGTGGTACCCGCGATGTTGGTGCTCGCAGCCCAGGATGCACCAACCCGTGCCATCCTTTGTGCCGGAGCGGGTAGTTTTGAAGCAGCGAATATCACGTTGACGCCAGGAATCTGGGTCGGTCGCGGTCAAGATGCGCCTGAGCAACTCGCTGCCCGTTTGGCAGAAGTACGCCTGCGCGAAGGCGAAACTGTGCCTGAAAGTGGTACCGCTCAAGGGCATCTGGAATTGAGCAAAGCCATGAGTAAAATGCAAAAAACTTAAGAAGTTCTTGCCTATATGAGTTTCGTTCGCTTGCATATTTAACAAGCGAACAAAATTTATACTCCACCAGAGTATGATTCTATTTTGGACAATTTCTTCTTATTTTATAATGGGATGAAATATATACTCCCCCTATTTTTAGTATTTTTGAAGTCCTAAACAAAACAGATTGCTGACGCCAGCGAAAGTCTGTGCCACACTAAGCTCATGACACTCACAGAATTAAAATATATTGTCGCCGTCGCCCGGCAAAAGCATTTCGGTCATGCAGCAGAAGCTTGTTTTGTTGCACAACCGACGCTGTCCGTTGCGATCAAAAAACTCGAAGATGAGTTGGGAGTGACCATATTTGAACGTGGTGGAACAGAAGTTTCAACCACGCCACTTGGTGCGCAAATCGTCGCGCAGGCCGAGCGGGTTCTTGAACAAACTGCTGCAATTAAAGAGATTGCTAAACAAAACAAAGATCCTCTCGCCGGCTCTTTCAGACTCGGTGTGATTTATACCATTGGCCCTTACCTGCTGCCAACATTAGTCAAAACGATGATACAGCGCGTGCCGCAAATGCCGCTGGTGTTGCAGGAAAACTTTACCGTCAAACTCATAGAATTATTACGCCAGGGCGAATTGGATGCGGCGATTATGGCGTTGCCGCTCCCTGAACAAGGAATGATGGTTCAACCGTTATATGACGAGCCCTTTGTCGTTGCCATGCCCAAAGATCATGCCTGGGCCAAACGCAAAGAAGTTTCGTCAGAAGAATTGAAATCAGAAACCATGCTGTTGCTGGGTAATGGTCATTGTTTCCGCGATCAGGTGCTGGAAGTGTGTCCGGAAATGGCTCGTTTCTCAACCACAGGTGACGGCATCGCCCGCACCTTTGAAGGCTCATCATTAGAAACCATACGCCATATGGTGGCGTCAGGCATAGGATTGACGGTATTGCCAATTGCTTCTGTCCCCGACATGGAAACCACTGATGGCATGTTGCGTTACGCGCGTTTTGCCAAGCCGGTTCCGGATCGCCGCGTGGTGATAGCCTGGCGCAAGAGTTTTACCCGCCAGGCTGCGATAGAAGCGATACGCGAAGCCGTACTCGCCTGCGACCTGCCAGGGGTAACCATGTTAAACGAAAGCGCCAGCGCGCAATAAAGTCGTGACGCAATTTTTACTGACACAATCTTCTCTTCGTTGATTATTTTTATCAACCATGTATAGCCGCAAGTGCTTTATGCTCCCAATCAAATTGGTAGGGAGCGTCAGCGCTTTGCCTTAGTGTTTGAGATAGTAGGATCAAGAAGAGTTTCGATAGCAGCCGAAACAAGCGCGAAGAATTAACCGATTTCACTTCCTTATTCAGCGACGAAGATGCTCATTGCCCCCATTACCACGCCTCGTCTGAGCTTAAGTGTTTTAAAACCAGAACATGCGAACTTACTACATCACTACCTGCAAGAAAATCGCCAGCATATTAGCCCTTGGGAGCCTGTCAGAGATGATCGCTATTTTGAACTAGCCCAATGCGAAGAGCGCTTGCATCAACAATTGCAACAAATGGAAACCGGAAATGGTGTGTTCCTGGCGCTGATGTGTGACCAGCAAATAATAGGCAACTGCCATTTCAGCAATATCGTTCGTGGCGTATTTCAAGCCTGCCATCTCGGCTATGTGATAGCACATACCCATCAGGGAAAAGGCTATATGACTGAAGCACTAAAGGCGGCCATTCAACATATGTTCGAACAAGAAAAATTGCATCGCATCATGGCAAATTACCTGCCAGAGAATGTGCGCAGTGCAGGTGTTTTAGAACGACTTGGTTTCAAAAAGGAGGGTTATGCCAGGTCCTACCTGAAAATCAACGGTGCATGGCGTGATCATGTGCTGACGGCATTAGTCAACACGACGGTGTCTGAATAATCTTGGTTCAGGATTTCCATCAAAAAGATTATAATGTTGTCTTTTTTGAACTTTCCAGATTCGTTTCGGTCTACCCCCCGTTCAATGTTTGCAGAGAGCTTGCTTCAACATGCTATTGCCCCGACTTTACTTCTCTTACGCCATTCTATGCTTACTCTTTATCTCACCACTAAGCGTTGCGCAAACCAATACGAATAGTTCCGTTGATACGAACTTACCGCAAAATCGACCACGCATTGCCTTAGTACTCTCGGGCGGTGGTGCGCGTGGGTTCGCCCACATAGGCGTATTGCGTGCACTCAGGCAAATGCGTATTCCGGTCGACATCGTCGTAGGGACAAGTATGGGTGCCGTCGTTGGGGGTGCCTACGCTGCCGGACGCACGCCAGAGGAGTTGGAAAAGACGGTACATGATACCGACTGGGACAATGTCCTCTCAGATCGACCTGCCCGTACAGATTTAGATTTCAGACGTAAAGAAGAAGATACGCTGATCCCAACCAGGATAGAATTTGCGGCAACCAAGAAAGGTGTGTTTCTACCTCCTGCGGCCGCTGGCAACGCAGCCTTAGAAAACGCATTAACACAACTGCTCCCCGAGGGAATGCGTGACCATCCTGTGAATCAACTGGCCTTACCTTTTCGCTCAGCCGCATCTGATTTATTAACGGGTGATCTAGTTGAACTGGATAACACGCCATTGCTGGCAACCATGCGCGCCTCTCTTGCGGTACCAGGTGTTTTTGCGCCGGTACGTATTAAAGAAAAACTCGTCGTCGATGGTGGTCTGGTCAGTAATCTTCCTGTAGAAATGGCGCGGGCAATGGGTGCAGACATCATTATTGCAGTCAATGTCGGGACACCTTTAGCCAAAGAGCATCAATTGCAAAGTGCCGTCGATGTGGCAACGCAAATGCTGCAAATCCTTACCGAACAAAATGTACAACGCTCAATCAAGCAATTAAAATCCGATGACGTTTTAATTTCGCCCAGCCTTGATGGCATTAGTTTTCTTGATTTCGCGCAATATCCACGCGCCATCAAAGCGGGAGAAAAAGCCGTTGAAAATTTAAAAGAAAAATTGCAAAACCTGAGCATTTCTCAGGAAAAATTTTCTTCCTACGAAGAGCACCGTTTATACGCCGGATCAATCACTAAAACACCGATCACAGCATTGCCGGTTGCAAAGATTGAAGTTGAGGGCACACAATACATTAACCCAATCGCTTTGATTTCTCAGACTGGATTAGAGGAAGGTCAGGTACTGACTCAAGAACAAATTCGTAAGGCAACCACGCAACTTTATGGTCGCGGAGATTTAGACAACGTCGAGACCATTATCAGCGATAAAGATGGAGAACGCAGTGTTCTGATTAAACCAACTGAATCGAATTCCAGTCGCAATCGCCTGCGCTTCGGGATGGAACTCGCCAGTAATTTTTCTGACGAAAATAGTTTTTCCTTAGATTTGTTACACGTCGCGTCGTCACTTAATTCATACGGAGGGGAGCTACGTACGCTGGCAAAAATTGGGAGTGTCAGAAAATTCAAAACACAGTTCTGGCAACCTTTAGCACCCGCTTCTCAGTGGTATATCGCGCCAGCAATCGAGTACAGTGCCCGTAACCAAAATATTTATGATAGCGGTATCAAGATCGCCAACAGAGAAACCAGCAGCACGAGTGCCACATTTTTAATCGGAAGACAATTCGGTAATTGGGGAAGCCTTGAAGCAGGTATCGAGAGAGGATATCGAAAAATTAACTCGGAATTATCATCAGACCCGGAGAGAACCGTCGATCCAGACTTCCGTCTTTTCGATACGACACAGATTATTAATTTCAAAGTAGATACACTCAATTCACTCGCTTTCCCTACGCAAGGCAGTTACGTCAATGCCATTTGGCAAAGATCACCAAGCAAAGTCTCAGGAGAACCTTCCACAGCGGAATCCACCATTAGTGCCTTGCGGGCATTCGAATATGGCGACTGGTCAGGACACATATACGGTGAGTGGTCACGTACACAAAACAAAGATCCGGATACACCGCTGGGTGGTTTTCTGAGATTATCAGGATTACCAACGAACTCATTAAACGGCGATAGAAGTGTGTTTGGACGGATCGTAGTAGCGCGTAAAATAGGTGCACTTCCCAGCACCGTAGGCGGTGCAATCCGTTTTGCCTTGTCTGCTGAAATTGGAGGTACTTACGGCACAACTGAGCCATTCAGCAGAGGTATTCTGAAGCAAGCCGGTAGCGCCAGCTTGTCTGTCGATACACGTTTTGGTCCGTTATTCTTTGGTGCTGGCGCGACCCGTGGCGCGGGCTCCGCCGTCTATCTTTTCTTAAGCCCTATCTGGTGAGTCGTACGAGGGAGTTCAGGTTTAGTCTCTGGGCGCCGTAAAGCAGTCAAGGCAGAGAATTCCCATGATTGGAAACCAACCAAGAGCGTAAAACCATCGCGCTCTTCTGGTTTCAACCGGCGATCATCTTGCTGTAAGCGCGCGAGTTCTGCAGCGAGGTGCTGAATTTTTTGCACAATTTCCATGGCGCTGCGATCAGAAACCCTTGCTGGTACGCAAAGCAAGGTTTCGCCAGTGTGATTAAAGGTACCCCGAAAATAATCACTCACCACGTGATCCCGAAAAAACTGCTGCACCGGTCCATCAGGGCGCCAATGAAAAGCTGGTGAAACGTTCAGCCGATAACGATTATTCGGACGTAATTCAATCAACTCCAACTTATCGAGCGCAATCAGATGCAGAACACATTCGGCCTGGCTCAACTCATACGTTTCAACAATCTGCTCCAGTGTCCAGTGGCCGAGACAAGAAATAGCAACCAACAACAGCTTAGCATCAGCAATCAGGGATTTTTCCTGCTCCAGCGTTAAGGTATCAGAATGCGGTGTCACATCTGCGGCCTGGCGAAACACGTCTTCCAATGCGATGCCCGCAGCTTTGCAGATTTCTGCCAGGCGCGATAAGTTCATGTCCTTTTGGCCGAACATACGCTTCACGCTGGACTCGCTCATTCCTATGCGTTCAGCCAAAATTTTATAAGTAACTCCAGCGGCTCGTAGCTCAGTACGTAATACATTCAGCAATAATTCTGGTGAACTCATGACTTCCCTTTTAGGTCGTAATTTTGAAATGATAGTATCAAATTTCGGTACCAGAGATACTATTTTTTAAACCTTGGAACATTTTGCTAGTCTGAAGTTTCATGAATTGCGACACTACGTTCAGCAATTAATGTCCTTGAATTTTAAGTAAGTAACAGTCATCTGCCCAAGCCAACCTGGTGTTATGGTCAGACATTTCTCGACAGTAGTTGAGCACTAGCTTGATTACTGTGAGCACAGCGGGTAAATCGTGTCTCGATCACCATTTATCCTCTGAATCCCAACATCAGACATGGAAGGTGTTTATGAAAACGATCATCCGCTATAGCGCCTGTATTTTGGTCACAGGTATCGTCTTTGCTTCCGGTTACATGCTAGGACAACAGCACGGGATAGAGCAAATATCGAATCGTCATCTGACAGATATGTCGAATTTGATCAGCGATTCTGAACCCGCAGAAAAAGACCTGATCACGCAAGTGCCACGCCGCAAACCTGCAATGCTGATGTAAATTTCCCAACCGCTTTAATCAATTCGTTTCTGCGTGTGCGGATCAAATCTGTGCATGCTATCAAAAGTAAATCCTGCCGTCGTCTTCTGCCCGACGCTCACCGGCGTTCCCACAGGTGCACGTACAACAACTTGCTGACCGGCGCAGCGCCCATGTATCAATAAGTCGGCGCCTAAAGATTCAACCAGTTCGACCTCAAATGGTAAGCCAGGCATACCGATAAACAAATGTTCAGGACGCACACCGAGTATAGTTTCGGTATCTGCTTCAGTCTGACGTTGCAGATGCAAAGGATGGAATGGTAATTCAAATTTAACTTCGCCTATCGTCATCCAATGTCCGTCGCTACTGATTTTGCCTTGCAGCAAATTCATTGGCGGCGAGCCGATAAAACTCGCTACAAAACTCGTGGCTGGTCTGGAATAGACTTCATCTGGTGTACCAATTTGCTCTGCCACGCCACCATTCATCACAATCATGCGCTGCCCTAAGGTCATCGCCTCTACCTGATCATGCGTGACATATAAGCTGGTTGTCGCTAACGCTTTATGCAGTTTCTGAATTTCCAGGCGCATTTGCACACGTAACTTGGCGTCGAGGTTTGATAAAGGTTCATCAAATAAGAAAACCGCTGGTTCACGCACGATCGCGCGCCCCATCGCTACCCGCTGACGTTGCCCACCGGATAAAGCGCGTGGCGTACGATCGAGCAAATTTTCCAGTTCAAGAATCTTGGCGGCTTTATTAACGCGGTCTGTAATTTCCAGTTTTGAATAACCGCGTATCTTCAAGCCATACGCCATGTTTTCAAATACACTCATATGCGGGTACAGCGCGTAGTTCTGAAACACCATCGCAATATCACGGTCTTTTGGCTCCAGGTCATTAACTACTCTGTCACCAATCACTACATCGCCTTCGCTAATTTCTTCCAAACCAGCGATCATGCGCAACAAACTCGACTTACCGCAGCCTGAAGGGCCAACGATAACAACAAACTCACCATCGTCAATATCGACAGAAACACCATGAATCACATTCACTGCTTTTTTGCCGTGACCGTATATTTTTTTTACGTTTTTTAAGTGGACTTGTGCCATCTTCACTCTCTATACAAATTCTTTATTTTGCGGGTTGCTCGTTGCGAAAAAACGCCATTATTTTTCAGAGTCAACCAATCCTTTGACAAACCATTTCTGCATCAGGATGACAATTAATCCCGGTGGCAGCATCGCCAACAATAAGGTGGTCATGACCAGATTCCATTCGACAGCAGCATCACCACCAGCAATCATGCGCTTGATCCCGACACCAATCGGATACATATTTTGGTCAGTCGCCACCAACAACGGCCATAAGTACTGATTCCAGCCATAGATGAACATGATCACAAACAACGCCAGCAAATTAGTCCGAGACAAAGGCCAGATCACATCTTTAAAGAAGCGTAATGGTCCCGCGCCATCAATGCGCGCAGCCTCGGCCAGCTCGTCAGGAATCGTCAAAAAAAACTGCCTGAAAAGAAAGGTCGCTGTTGCAGAAGCAATCAGGGGTACAGTCAAACCCGCGTACGAATTGAGCATACCAAGGTCCGAAATGACTTTATAAGTCGGATTAATCCTGACTTCGACCGGCAACATCAGGGTCAGAAAAATCATCCAGAAAAATAAGCGTCTGCCCGGAAAGCGGAAATACACCAAAGCAAATGCCGACAACATAGAAATCGAAATTTTTCCAACGGCGATCAGCAATGCAGAGGCAAGGCTTACCCACAACATACGCGCAACCGGATTAATATCTACATTGGCACTCGCACCGCCATTGAGCACTGTCACAATGTTATGCCATAGCTGATCGCCAGGAATTAAAGAAATCGGTGCTAGTGCTGCTTGGTCGGAGGTTTGCGTGCTGGCGACAAATGCAATGTAAATCGGAAATGCAATCAGCAACACACCAAAGATCAAGACGAAGTGACTCAGCGCATCCAGAAAAGGTCTACGTTCTATCATGTTCAATACTGCACTTTCTTTTCTACATACTTAAACTGTACTACTGTCAGCACAACCACGATCAACATCAAAATAACAGACTGCGCGGCAGCGCTACCAAGATCACCGCCTTTAAAGCCATCATTAAACACTTTAAACACCAGAATCTCGGTTTCTTTACCTGGACCACCCTGCGTCGTGGCTTCTACGATCGCAAATGTATCAAAGAACGCATACACAATATTGACGACTAACAGAAAAAAACTAGTTGGTGTCAGCAAAGGCAGAACGATAGAAAAAAAACGCCGAACCGGTCCGGCACCATCAATTGCGGCTGCTTCAATCAAGGATTTTGGAATCGACTGCAAACCAGCAAGGAAAAATAAAAAGTTATAGCTGATCTGCTTCCACACTGCCGCTAACACGATCAAAATCAACGCATGCTGGGCATTCAACAAATGGTTCCATTCAATGCCAACGTGGCGCAACAAATGGGCAACAACACCGAGCGTAGGATTAAGCAAGAACATCCATAAAACACCGACAACAACGGGCGATACGGAATACGGCCAGATCAGCAACGTTTTATAGACAGCTGCACCGCGTACCACGCGATCAGCAAACACGGCGAGAAGCAAGGATATGCCCAGCCCCAATACCGCCACTAACACGGAAAATATGCCTGTCGTTTTAAACGAAGTCAGATAGCTGGGGTCGGCAAATAAGGTGTTGAAATTATCCAGCCAGACAAACTCACTGGACAATCCAAATGCATCTTGTAGCAAAACTGATTGATATAGCGCTTGTACTGCCGGCCAGAAAAAAAATAAAACTGTCACAATGAGCTGCGGTGCCAATAAAGCGTAGGGCACCCATCGTGAGCGAAAACGCGCTCGTTTTTCCAAGAATCACCTTCTGATAAAAATAGTCAAATCAAAACAATCGATACAATCGATACAACCGATACAATCATTAAGCACGATATTAGATGCAGTATCGAACTTAAAAAGTCCCCTCACTTTTAGTGTCATCACGAGAGCATTTGCTTGTACCCAGCGCAAAAGCCATCGCGACGACATCAAGAGGTCGCTTATTTATTAGCTTTTTCGAAGCGAGATAATAAATCATTACCCCGTGTTACGGCTGCATCTAAGGCTTCTTTCGCTGTCTTTTTTCCGGTCCAGACTGATTCCAGCTCTTCATCAATCACAGTACGGATTTGTGGGAAGCTACCCAGACGGATGCCACGTGACTTATCTGTCGTTTTTACCACCATTTGCTGAACCGCGACTCCTGTGCCTGGATTTTTTTCATAGAAGCCAGATTTTTTAGTCAATTCATACGCAGCCGTGGTGATTGGCAAATAGCCCGTTTCTTGATGCCATTTAGCTTGTACTTCGGGTTGCGATAAGAACTTATAAAATTTGGCAACGCCTTTGTATTCTTCGTTCTTCTTGCCACCCATGGTCCATAGAGAGGCACCGCCAATAATCGTATTTTGTGGCGCCCCTGGTACGTCGGAATAATATGGCAAAGCGCCCACACCAAATTTAAATTTGGCATTTTTTACGATCACGCTATAGACAGAGCTCGATGAAGTCAGCATAGCGCATTCACCCGAATAAAACTTCGCATCAGCTTCGCTCTTACGGCCTGCATACACAAAATACCCTTGCTTAGCCCAGTTCGCCATATCTTCGATATGTCTGACGTGCAGAGGGCTATTGAATTTCAGACGCGCATCGAGTCCACCGAAACCATTATTTTTTGATGCGAAATCTACGTTATGCCACGCTGAAAAATTTTCCAGCTGGATCCAGGTTTGCCAACCAGTGGTGTACGGGCATTTACTGCCAGCGACTTTCAGGCGTGCCGCATCGGAAATCATTTCCTGCCATGTTGTCGGCGGTTTGTTCGGATCAAGCCCTGCTTTGGCAAACAACTCTTTATTATAGAAAAGCACCGTCGTTGAACTATTAAATGGCAACGACAGCATCTGGCCGTTTGGTGCAGTGTAATAACTCGCCACTGCCGGAATATATACAGATGGTTCAAACTTTTCGCCAGCAATTTTCATCACTTCGGATACTGGCTTGATCGCGCCTTTGGCATACATCATGGTCGCCGTACCGACTTCGAATACTTGTAAAATATCCGGCGCATTTCCAGCACGAAAGGCAGCAATCGCGGCCGATAAAGATTCATCGTATTCACCTTTGTAAACCGGGGTAACCTTATACTCAGACTGGCTTTTATTGAATTCATCGGCCAGGTTATTGACTCTGTCACCCAGAGCACCTGTCATCGAGTGCCACCAGCTGATTTCGGTTACTGCAAAGGCGGGAGCAGCCTGTGTCAGCATCAACGCGGCCGAGGCAGCCAAGCCAAATTGTCGTAAAAATTTCATGTGATTTCCTGGAATACAGATAATGAGCTGGACACTTGCAATAAATGATTATCCGCACCGCGCTTAAGGGTGCGCCGGTTGAAACCTTCGCCAGGGCCCATTCAACGCTTGGTTTGCAAAATACCTGTTTAAATAAATAGATCGGCTAAGATAGCATTGAGACCACTTGATGTATAGAGGACTTATAATTCCATTTGATTGAAACAACAAACAAGTAAAAATGAACGCTTTTGTTACCCGTTGTCATTGGTATGTCAAATTAGTACGCTTAGATAAACCCATAGGAATTTTATTGCTATTGTGGCCTACCCTGGTGGCGCTGTGGTTTGCTTCCGCCGGTAAGCCAGATTGGAAACTTGTCTTCATTTTTAGTGTGGGAACCGTCTTGATGCGGTCCGCAGGTTGCGCGGTCAATGATTATGCAGATCGCGATTTTGACAAGCACGTGAAACGTACTGCGGAGCGGCCACTGACGAGTGGCAAGATTTCAGGCAAAGAAGCACTGGCAGTGGCTGGAATTTTAGCGCTGATCTCGTTTGCGTTAATCCTGCCTTTGAATACATTAACCAAGCAACTTTCAGTGTTTGCGGTATTGATCGCCGTAAGTTACCCGTATTTCAAACGCTTTTTTGCACTGCCTCAGGCTTATTTAGGGATCGCGTTTGGCTTTGGCATCCCCATGGCTTACGCGGCGGTTCAAAATGCTGTTCCAATGAGCGCCTGGATATTACTGCTTGCCAACGTGTTCTGGTCACTGGCGTATGACACTGAATATGCGATGGTCGATCGTGATGACGACTTAAAAATAGGCATCCGCACTTCGGCAATAACGTTTGGTCGCTATGATGTGCTGGCGGTAATGTTGTGCTACGGCGCAAGCTTCTCCTTGATTTCTGTGATTGCGCACCAATATGGTTTAAGTAGCTGGTTTTTTGTAGGAATGGGTGTAGCAGTCGTTTGTGCGCTCTACCATTACACGCTCATACGTGAACGTGATCGCATGCGCTGCTTCGCCGCGTTCAGGCATAACAATTGGCTGGGAGCAGCAATCTTTGCTGGTGTTGCACTTGACTATGCATTAAAGTAAAAGTCTGTATTTTCGCAGTCAAGCAAAATTACTGGCAGGAAGTCTCATCCGCCCCTGCAGTTTGGCCAGCACATGGTGCCAGATGACGTGGCATGAATAGAGTAACAATTGCATTGTTTTTTGATCTACCGCAAGTGTCGCAATTCAAGTTATACCTAGACTGAATCTGGATGTTTTATCTAAAACCAATTTAAAGGAACGAAGATGAGCTCTGTAGAACAGCAAAAAGACAAATTAATGGACGATTTGCATCAGGTCATACGTGATGCCGAGGACATGCTCAAAAACACTGAGCAACAATCAGGTGAAGGCTTTAAAGCAGCAAAAGCACGCTTTGAGCATACTCTGCGCAATGCCAAAACTGAATTGGCTCGCGTTGAAGAAATCGTTGTTACCCGCACCAAAGACGCAGCCCGCGCAACGGATGTGTATGTCAAAGAAAACCCATGGCAATCTGCTGGCATCGCGGCCGGCGTGGGATTGTTGTTAGGTTTGTTGATCGGTCGCAATAAATAAATATGGCGATTCTTGATTCGCTAGGCCAACTGGCGGCGACCTTCATTGGCATCGTCCATACCAGACTGGAACTGGCATCAGTAGAGATCGAAGAAGAATTGGGGCGTTTTTTCTCACTTCTGCTTTGGTCTCTCGTTGCCCTTTTTTGCGCTTGTTTTGCGGTGGTTTTACTAGCGGTGCTGTTGATTGCCGTATTTTGGGAAAGTCACAGAATTATTGTCGTTACCGGAATGATTTCTGTTTTCGCCGCTGCCGGGCTGGGCTTGGGATTCTGGCTCAGGGGTCAGTTTATAAAAAAACCTCGCTTACTGTCATTCACATTATCTGAGCTAAGCAAGGATGCCACTGCGCTAAACGGCAACTCTTCACGCTCACCTATAGATTAACGAACTGATGACAACGAACCCGAATCAACTTGCGCAACGCCGCGAAGCTTTGTTACTTAAGATTCGGGCGCAAAGGCAAGTACTCACTTTACAAACGCAAGACATCAGACAATCGCTCGATATTGCAGAATTTAGCTATCAGTGTGCTAGCAGCGTCATAACAAAAGTCAAACAACGACCACTGGCAGCGATAGCAATTGCCGTAGTCGTTTTCGTCATCAAACCCACACGCATTGCATCGGCTTCAAAAACCGCGCTCAAAACCTGGCAAATATGGCAAACAATCGTACCAGTGATTAAACGATTTAAGTCAGAGTCGAAAAATTCTTCCTGAGACCGCTCTATCTCAACGGGCGACGTGCGCTACTGAATGCTAATTGACCATTCATTTTCTTGGCAGCAAACAGCCAAAGGCGTTCGTTATTGTCTCCTGGACGTGCGCCCTCCCACACCAATTCCCAGTTTTTATCATGCATATGTTCTGGCTGTTGCTTTTGAAATCCATTAATTAACAGAAAGTCGCAGCTAGTATCAGGGATGTTCTCTTGTCTATAGGTTGTAATACCTGCAAAATATCTGAGCATCGCTCTTTCAGACTCACCTAAATCCTTACTCGCCATACAGTCAAAGTTACCTGGCAATGCGGTTTGCATGGAAGAAAAAACACTACGATAGCTTTTCGCATGATCAACCCAAGGCATGAGCAATTGACTCATTAACATCCAGCTTAGTCCCAGACCTGTGACCCAACTGACTAAACCGCGACCTTGAATTCTGGAGAGCGATCCCAGTCCTATGATAGCCATAACTGTCAGACAAAAGGCAACCACAACATGCCAGAACTCAAAATGTGGTACAAATTCTCTTGGCAAAACCCTGAGCAAAAACATCCATTCAGGGGGAGATCCATTAATAGTCATCAGCGCCCACACCAACCAGATAAAGCCTATGACAAATCCGAAAATCATTCTGGCAGACCAATCCCAAAACTTATCTACACTTGACGCCAGATTTCGAGCTGCCGGGGCAGCAATCAAAGCGATCGGTAAAAGCAAAGGCAGTGCGTAATTATCACGGGCCGAGGCCGCACGCCATAACACCAGAAGCATGATAGAAAATACCAAAGCACAAGCTTGTATTGCGGCTGAGGTGAAAAGTGAAGACCGATGACGCCATATAGTGATCATTGCCAGCGGCATGGCCGGGAATGCAAACCACGGCAAGGTAGTAATCCAAAAGCCTTCCGTATGGGGCGCTCCTAATTGCGCTACCGAGAAACCAAAAAAACGACCGACGTTATTGAGCCAAAACCAGTCCATAAACAACACGGGTGAACGGCAATACAAGCTGATTGGCCAGATCAATAACCACGGTGCAGAAAATACCACTGCCCGCTTTAGCACCTGCCAATAGGCAGATGTGCGCCACTGCCTGAATAAAACAGGCAATAAAATTGCGCTCAATCCAAATACACCAAGAGCCAACACACCTTTTGCCATAAAACCAACACCAACACCAGTTCCAAGCAATGCCCCAGAGCGACGCGGGTTCTCGTCAACATCCACAAAACCTGCGGTAGCGATCGCAAAACCAGTTAGCAAAGGCACATCCGTTAGCATCATATGTGAATGCAACACCAGTCCAAGGCAACCCAATAGAGATAAAACAGCGTATCTTCCGTAACCTCGTCCCCACCATTTACTAGCAGCCCAGCCAGTAGCGATACAGGTGACCGACATGAATACACCGGTCGCTAATCTTGCACCATCATGTAATGGCATCCAGGGCGAGAAAGTTTTAGCTAAAATGGTGGCAAGCCAATAATACAATGGTGGTTTTTCCATAAATGGTTCACCAGCCATCGTTGGAACGATCCAATCACCTGTTTCAAGCATGTGATGAATAATTCCAAAGATATACGTTTCGTCTTGCTTCCAAGGATCATGACCGATCAGACCAGGAAAAAGGTACATTGATATCAGTACCAATAAAGCAAACCATTTCCAATCAAAAGACGCAACGATACGCCTTGATGCTTCAAAGGAAGCAAGCATTTTGATGTTACTCACGGGATGTGTGCCCTGGTAACTATTGCCAGGCGCAGCCTGAAGCAAAGATGCAAAGAAACTGCGAAACCAAACAAAAAATTCCATACAAAAGCCAATAAAAGTGCAATGGGGTTTGTGCGGTTTACTGTGCTGATTTCTCAGAAACTAAGAAAATGTCACCTTAAGGTGGTAAAGCGCAAAACTTGGAGGGAGAAGTTACAATGAAAAGCTATACTCAACTATCAGTATCGCATTGTATCTCATTGAGACAAAATTTTTCTCACGCGGACAAGAAATAAGAGCTCAGATTCTAATTTAATCGTTGCAAAAACAACATTAATTATATTTAAATAAAAAAAATGAAGCTCCTCATCTCTGATTGGCTTCAATTCATATAAAAAAATGCATTTATTGAAATTTAATTTCAGGAAACATTCCTTATTGTTTTGTAGTAATTTGTATTAATTTTTCATGATTTTTACAACTTCTTATTTCCAATCATTAACTTTGCTGCCCAAACTCCTCACCGAGTTCAGTTGCCCTGCTGGCAGCTGCTTTGATAGCACGGATAATATGGTTTTTGACATCATCAGCTTCCATACTAGTCAAAGCGGCGTAGGTGGTTCCTCCTTTCGAGGTAACACGCTCGCGTAAAATAGACACCGGCTCACCAGAATGCATGGCAAGTTGTGCAGCACCTTCAAAGGTTGCTACAGCAAATTGGATTCCCTGCTCGGCACTCAGCCCCAACTCTTGTGCTGCCTGCTGCATCGCCTCAATGAAATAGAAAACATATGCTGGGCCACTTCCTGAAATTGCCGTCACAACGTCAATGAGTCTTTCTTCGTCCACCCATGAAGTCGAGCCAACAGCTCTTAAAATCTCATCAGCACACTGTTTTTCAGCCTCACTCACTCCGGAAAGCGCGTACAGACCGGTAACACCTTTCCCAATTAGCGCGGGAGTATTTGGCATCACACGCACAATTTTGCTGTAGGAATTTAACCAGCGTGAAATATCAGTAACACGTATCCCTGCAGCGATGGAGATCAATAATTGATGCTTGATGTGTTGCGATAACTCTCCGACAACATCCCTTAACTGTTGTGGCTTTACCGCAAGAATAATGACGTCCATTTGTTGCAGTTGATAATCTATGCTTAAGGATGTACTGACGCCAAATTCAGTCTCCAGTCTTGCCAGCATCGCCTGGTTGACATCCACTACATGAATATGTTTGGCGGGCAAATCACCCTGCAACAGACCGCCGATCAAAGCTACCGCCATATTGCCACCACCGATAAAACCGATCTTCAATTTACTTTGCATAATTTCTTCTCCCGAAAATTGCCGTACCTATTCTGACCATCGTGCTACCTTCCGCGATCGCAGCATGTAAATCGCTGCTCATTCCCATGGACAAGGTATCTAATACAATACCGTGATTGCCAATCTCATCATTGAGCAGTTTCAAATGTCTGAATGCTAATCGCTGTTGTTGGAAATCCTCGGTCGCTTCCGGAACGGTCATCAATCCGCGTAACTTCAGCCTCGGAAGTTGTGCGATTTTAAGCGCCAATGGCAGTGCATCTTGCGGCAGCACCCCGCTTTTACTTGCTTCGCCACTAATGTTGACCTGCAAACAAATATTCAACGGAGGTAAATCTGCCGGACGTTGCTCAGACAAACGTTGTGCAATCTTTTCTCTGTCAACAGAATGTACCCAGGAAAAATTCTCTGCAATCGGTTTAGTCTTATTACTTTGTATCGGTCCGATAAAATGCCACTCTAGTTTCAAATCTGGCGAATGTTGCCGGACAAAACCGATTTTCTCCAACGCTTCCTGCAGATAATTTTCACCAAAAGCTGTCTGACCACAGCTTGCAGCATCTAAAATAGCATCAACACCGAAGGTCTTAGAAACAGCCAATAGCCGCACTTGTTCTGGCGAACGTCCCGAATCAAGTGCAACACGTTGAATATCAGCAAGTACGGCTTGCAAGTTGTCGGAAATTAAGGACATAATCAAGGAATCTTGTTTCAAAATTTTTCATTGGAATTTGGTCACTTTTTGCAATTCACACTAATGCACGCCCAAATCGTCGGCGTATTGGCGTATGTTGCGATGATCACCAGCGACACTCTCATTACCGGAATTATAAATGGACATTTCTGAACTCCTTGCGTTCTCCGTCAAGAATAATGCGTCTGACCTTCACTTATCTTCCGGCTTACCACCGATGATACGGGTACATGGTGATGTTCGGCGTATTAATTTGCCGCCATTGGAACATAAAGACGTCCATGAGTTAATTTATGACATCATGAATGACTCACAGCGCAAGACCTATGAAGAAAGTCTGGAATGCGACTTTTCTTTTTCTATTCCTGGTCTGGCACGCTTCCGTGTGAACGCCTTCAATCAAGAACGTGGTCCGGCTGCAGTAATGCGGACGATTCCATCTAAAATCCTTTCATTGGAACAACTCAACACGCCGAAAATTTTTGCCGATCTGGCACTCAAACCACGTGGCCTGGTATTGGTTACTGGTCCGACAGGTTCTGGTAAATCAACGACACTGGCGGCGATGGTGAATCATTTGAATGAAAATGAATATGGTCATATTCTGACTGTTGAAGATCCGATTGAATTCGTTCATGAGTCCAAAAAATGTCTGATTAACCAACGTGAAGTCGGCCCTCACACTATGTCATTTCAAAACGCCTTGAAATCAGCGTTACGTGAGGATCCGGATGCGATTCTGGTGGGCGAGTTGCGTGACCTGGAAACGATACGCCTTGCCTTAACAGCGGCGGAAACGGGTCACCTGGTATTCGGTACTTTGCATACGTCTTCTGCAGCAAAAACGATAGATCGTATCGTCGACGTATTTCCTGCTGAAGAAAAAGAAATGGTGCGATCCATGTTGTCAGAATCTCTGCAAGCAGTCATCTCACAAACTTTGTTAAAAACCAAAGACGGTTCTGGCCGTGTAGCCGCCCATGAAATCATGCTGGGTACACCAGCGATTCGCAACCTAATCCGAGAAGCGAAGATTGCCCAAATGTATTCAGCGATTCAGACTGGTAGCAATCTCGGCATGCAGACGCTGGATCAAAATTTGACTGATCTCGTCAGAAGAAATGTCATCTCAGTAGGGACGGCGCGTAGCGCAGCCAAAATCCCGGACAATTTCCCTGGTTGATTTATTGAAGTACATTTTGAGTAAATAGGACAAGAACAACAATGGAACGCGATCAGGCAACCAAATTTATGCATGACCTGTTAAGGCTCATGCTGACTAAAAATGGCTCAGATTTATTCATCACTGCTGATTTTCCGCCCGCTTTTAAAATTGATGGCAAAGTCACCCCTGTTTCAAACCAACCACTGACACCTGCGCACACGGTCGATCTGGCGCGCGCTATCATGAACGATAAACAGGCGTCAGAGTTTGAATCAACCAAAGAATGTAATTTCGCAATTAACCCTGCGGGGATGGGGCGCTTTCGCGTTTCCGCATTCATGCAGCAGGGTCGCGTTGGACTGGTTCTGAGAACCATTACCACCGCCATTCCTAAATTAGAAGATTTAGGCTTGCCGGAGCATTTGAAAGAAATCGCTCTGACCAAGCGCGGTCTGGTAATCATGGTGGGTTCAACCGGCTCAGGTAAATCAACCACGCTGGCAGCGATGGTTGGACATAGAAATAAAAATAGCCATGGCCACATCATTACGATCGAAGACCCAATTGAGTATGTCCACCCACACGGCAATTGCATCGTAACGCAACGTGAAGTGGGCATCGATACAGAAGACTGGGGTGCTGCGCTGAAAAACTCTCTGCGTCAGGCTCCAGATGTGATTCAGATTGGCGAAATTCGAGATCGTGAAACCATGGATTTTGCTGTCGCCTTTGCCGAAACCGGCCATCTTTGCCTTGCCACCTTGCACGCCAACAGCTCGAATCAGGCCTTAGATCGTATTATCAACTTTTTCCCTGAAGAGCGCCGTGCGCAATTGTTGATGGATTTGTCTTTAAATCTGAAAGCCGTCATTTCACAACGTCTGATTCCTGTCAAAGGTCGCAAAGGCAGGATTGCCGCGGTGGAAGTTCTGTTAAACACACCTCTCATTTCGGACTTGATTTTCAAAGGCCAGGTGCATGAGATGAAAGAGATTATGAAAAAATCTCGCGAACTCGGCATGCAAACCTTTGATCAGGCGCTGTTTGATTTACATGAAGCAGATAAAATCACCTATGAAGATGCATTGCGTAACGCGGATTCCGTCAACGAATTACGCTTAGCAATTATGCTGCAAGGTAAAGATGCAAAAGACCGTGATCTCTCTGCAGGAACCAATCACTTAGGGATATTGTAAGTATGAATGCGCTCGATTTTAACGCTAAGAATTTGCAAGGTCAGGATATTGACCTGAAACAGTATTTGGGTCAGGTCGTGTTAGTCGTCAATACCGCCAGCAAATGCGGGTTTACGCCGCAGTACCAAGGTCTGGAGCAGGTCTACCAACAATTTAAAGACAAAGGGGTGGTAGTACTTGGTTTTCCGTGTAATCAGTTCGGGCATCAAGAGCCAGGTACTGCGGATGAAATCGGCAGTTTTTGCGAAAAAAATTACGGCGTTACTTTTCCCTTGTTTGAAAAAATTGATGTCAATGGCGATGCTGCCCATCCGTTTTTTACGAACTTGAAAAATGAGGCGCCTGGCTTGATGGGTACCAAGGCCATCAAATGGAATTTCACCAAATTTCTGATCAAAAAAGATGGCGCAGTATTTCGCCGCTATGCGCCGCAAACCACGCCAGCGGATCTGATCGCGGACCTCACTCAACTATTAGCTGAATAAGTCAGCAGTATTATTTTGAGACAACCGCGATTTTAAATTACCCCGAGAAGACGTAGTCCAAACGGTAAGAAAATCGCGGTAATCAATCCTGACAAACCCATCGCAAGTCCGGCAAACGCACCCATTTCCTGATTGATTTGAAACGCTCTCGCAGTGCCTATTCCATGCGCACCAACACCCAAAGCAAAGCCACGAATTGCATGATCTCTGATTCTCAAAACATCGAGAATACCCGCCGCCATCATGGCACCGAGTATGCCGGTGAGCATGACTAAGGCCGCAGTCAAAGAAGGTAGGCCACCTACTTTTTCACTCACACCCATAGCGATTGCCATCGTCACCGATTTCGAAGCCAGAGAAAGCACGGTAACCCGCGAGGCTCCCAATATATTCGCAATTAACATAGCGGAGGCAATCGCAGAAGCACTGCCTAATACCGCTCCCACAAGAAAAGCTTTCCATTGATATCGAAGTCGATTCATCTGCTGGTAAAGCGGAACAGCTAACGCTACCGTTGCCGGACCGAGCAGAAAATGCACAAACTGCGCACCAGCGAAATACGTTTGATATGAGGTATGCGTACTCAGCAACACCGTCACAATCAATGCAACGGAAATCGCAACGGGATTCGCAAGAGGACTAAACTTGCATTTGGTATAGATAAAATAAGCGATCTGATAAGCAATCAGCGTGGCGGTCAATCCTAACAAGGGTGACGCAGCGAGATAAACCCAGACAGCCGATAGTTGGTGATTCATTTTTGCAGCCACTTCACGCAAACAGCGGTAACCACAATCGATACCGCCGTACTCACAATCAAAGCGATACTCAGTGGCAGCCACTCTTCCATGACCATTTTTCCGTGCACCATGATTCCTACGCCTGCCGGAATAAACAAGAGGGATAAATGCCCCAATAAAGTTTGAACACCGGGAACAAGTTTCGCCGCTTCGCTTTTTCTGATCACGAGGTAAATGAACAAGAACAACATACCAATCACCGGCCCGGGCACAGGTAAGCCTGTGGCATATACCAGGCCTTCACCGAGGCATTGGAAAATCAGTAAAACAGAAAAAGTTCGTATCATCTGTGCTTGCAGTTTTATTCAACAGACGAAGAATTTGCGAGTGCTCTGTCAATGAGTTCTATCCAATGCTTTACCGGTGTTTCTGTTCCGGATTGCAAATGCGTCAGGCAACCGATATTGGCAGATAACACCATTTCTGGCTTTGTCGCCAGGAGATTGTGCAATTTATTATCGCGTAGCTGATACGAAGTTTTTGCCTGCAACACCGAATACGTTCCCGCCGAGCCACAACACAAATGGCTATCAGCGCACAATTGCACATCAACGCCCAAGGCCTTGAGCAAGCCTTCGACTTTGCCACGGATTTGCTGTCCATGTTGTAGCGTGCAAGGCGGGTGCCAGACAATGCGCTGCGATAATTTGCCTTGCAGCTTCTGTACTAATTGCGCTTCAAATTCCGGCAAAATTTCACTCAGATCGCGGGTCAAGGCTGAAATACGTTCCGCTTTTTGTGCATAGTTGGCATCATGCGCCAACATATGGCCGTATTCTTTTACGGTGACACCACACCCCGAGGCCGTCATGACGATGGCCTCAGCACCAGCCTCGACTAGCGGCCACCAGGCGTCAATGTTTCTACGCATGTCATTTAATGCCGCCTCGTGATCATTCAAATGGTGGCGTATTGCTCCGCAACAGCCCGCCTTAGGAGCAACAATCAATTCCACGCCGAGACTACTCAATACACGCGAAGTCGCCGCATTAATATTCGGTGCCATCGCAGGTTGTACACAGCCATCGAGCAACAACATTTTACGAGTATGCGAGATGTGCGCCCAGCTTCCTGACTCCTGGCGTGCAGGCACTTTATTCTTCAGACTTTGCGGTAATAGCGGACGCAAACTTTGCCCTAAACGCATTGCTGGCTGAAATATCCATGCTCTTGGCAAGATCGCCTTCAGCGTTTCTCTGACGATTTTTTGTGACAAGGGTCGTTGCACTTGCTGCTCGACAACCTGGCGTCCGATGTCAAGCAAACGGCCATACTGGACACCTGATGGGCAGGTGGATTCGCAATTTCTGCAGGTCAGACAACGATCCAGATGTTGCTGCGTTTTTTCCGTCGCAGGCTTACCTTCCAGAACCTGTTTAATCAGATAAATACGACCCCGCGGACCATCCAACTCGTCTCCCATCAATTGATAAGTCGGACAAGTCGCGGTGCAAAAGCCGCAATGCACACACTTACGCAGAATGTCGTCGGCTTCTTTGCCGGCACGTGTATTTTTTATAAAATCAGCGAGATTGGTTTGCATAGCGAATTAAAAGTCCTTGTACAAACGGCCTGGATTAAATATCCCAGCAGGATCAAATGCAGCTTTAAGGCGTTGGTGTATGTTGAGCAAAGGCGCAGGCAGCGGCGTAAACACACCTATACTTTTGTTACCGCCACGGAATAAACTGGCATGACCGCCAGCCGCGCTCGCAGCGGCACGTATGGCCTCCGGCGTTTCATCGCTAAATAGCCAACGTTGCGCGCCACCCCATTCGATCAAGGATTTTCCGGTTAAAGGCAATGCTACGGTTGTGGATGGCACGGACAAACGCCACAAACCATGCTCTTCATCTTGAGAAAAAAAGTCTTGTGTCTGTTCACGTAAAGCAGTCCAATAAGCTGCCGCGTCGTGCATCTCTTCACCGCCCAGAACTTGCCGTGCAGACCGTACTGCTGCCTCGGCACCGGACAATCTCAGCATTAAGCGACCAACATGCCAGCAACTGCCAGAAATTGGTAACGCTTGTCCTGCCCACAGATTCATTTTTTTTATCGCGTCAGCCTCAAATAAAGCAAATACCAAGGTCGTTTCTGCAAAGGGGCGTGGCAGTACCTTGATCGAGATATTTAGAACTAAGCCCAGACTCCCCATCGCTCCCGCCAACAAACGCGACACATCGTAGCCAGCCACATTCTTCATGACCTGACCACCGAACTCTAAAATTTCGCCTTTGCCATCCATCAAAGTCGCACCAAGAACAAAGTCGCGAACTGCCCCGACATAAGGACGACGAGGACCGGACAATCCCGATGCCAACATGCCGCCCAAGGTTGCGTCAGCACCAAAGTGCGGTGGTTCAAAAGCAAGCATCTGATTTTGCTCAGCCAACACGGCTTCGATTTCAGATAAAGGGGTTCCGCTACACGCGGTTAGTACTAATTCGGTTGGCTCGTAAGCAATGATTCCGCGATATGGACGGGTATCTACCACATTCCCAACAGGTTCTTGACCATACCAGGATTTGCTCCCGCCGCCGCGAATCTGCAAGGCGTTGCCTTGCTCCTTTGCATGCAGAATTTGCTCTCTGAAACCTTGCAAAATAGTCGTCATTTCTGCCATTGTCTCTGTCGTCATCTCTGTAGTCATCAGTCAAATTATTTTTAGTTAGAGATTAAAAACGAGGTAAATCAGGAAATGCCAGGCGTCCTTGATTGACATGCATGCGACCATATTCTGCACATCGATGCAAGGTCGGGATCGCCTTATCCGGATTCAATAGAGAGTGGGTATCAAACGCACGTTTAACGGCAAAGAAGGCATCCAGCTCTTCACGGGAAAATTGTACGCACATAGAATTAATTTTTTCTATGCCAACACCATGTTCGCCGGTAATGGTTCCACCAACAGTCACGCAGAGCTCCAGAATTTCTGCACCAAATGCTTCGGCGCGCTCAAATTCACCTGGTTGATTCGCATCGAACATAATCAGTGGATGCAGATTTCCATCGCCCGCATGGAATACATTTGCACAGCGCAGTCCATATTTGGTCTCCATATGCGTAATGCCGATCAAGACTTCGGCCAGACGTTTGCGGGGAATCGTTCCATCCATACAGTAATAATCGGGGGAAATACGACCTGCTGCAGGAAACGCATTTTTACGTCCTGACCAAAAGCGCAAACGCTCTGCATCACTTTGGGATACCGCAATCGCTGTCGCACCGGCTTGTTCAAGCACGGCTGTCATGCGAGAAATTTCTTCTTCGACTTCTTCGTTGGTACCATCGGATTCGCACAGCAATATCGCTTCGGCATCAATATCGTAGCCAGCCTTAACAAATGGCTCAACCATACGCGACGAGGTCTTGTCCATCATTTCCAGACCAGCAGGAATAATGCCTGCTGCAATGACATTCGCGACTGCATTACCGCCTTTGACCACATCGTCAAACGATGCCATGATGACCCGCGCTGCCTGCGGTTTGGGAATTAATTTCACGGTCACTTCGGTGACGATGCCTAACATGCCTTCGGAACCAATAAACACTGCTAACAAGTCTAATCCCGGCGCATCCAAGGCTTCACTGCCGAGTTCGACGACATCACCATCGACGGTGACGACACGCACCCGCAAGACATTGTGTACCGTCAACCCATATTTCAGGCAATGCACACCGCCAGAATTTTCAGCGACATTGCCGCCTATCGTGCAGGCGATTTGTGAGGATGGATCTGGGGCATAATATAAATTGTGCGCAGAAACGGCTTCGGAAATAGCGAGGTTGCGCACGCCAGGTTGTACAACAGCCGTTCTGGCATAAGCATCGACTTTGAGAATTTTGTTCAGTTTGGCCGTAGACAACACAATGCCATCAGCAATTGGCATCGCACCACCAGACAAGCCAGTACCGGCACCACGCGGCACGATGGGCACTTGCAGGCGACGACAGACTTCCAGCGTAGCGATAATTTGTGTTTCGTTTTCTGGTAAACAAACGACCATAGGAAGCTGGCGAAATGCCGCCAGACCGTCGCATTCGTAAGGACGGGTATCTTCTTCATTGTGCAACACGCAGTGCTCAGGCAACGCTTGGCGTAAAGCGCGCGCCACCTCTCTTTGCCGCGTTGCAAAAATCTGCTCTGAACTGATTTGCTCCATACCGACACCTATTTATTTTTTTATCAGTGTAATCAGCTTTGATTCAGCTTGCGATGAATAGTTTGCGCCAACTTAACTGAATTGTTTTCAACGCATAAAAAAAGGACGCCGCAGCGTCCTTTTTACATGATCATCTATCCGGTAAAATCAGACCGAGAAAGAAGAACCACAACCACAAGTTGTGGAGGCGTTAGGATTTTTAATCACAAACTGTGCACCTTCGAGATCATCTTTGTAGTCGATCTCAGCGCCAACCAGATATTGGTAGCTCATGGAATCGATCAACAGATGTACGCCATTTTTGGTCATAGTCGTATCATCTTCATTGGTAATTTCATCGAAAGTAAAACCGTATTGAAATCCTGAGCAACCGCCACCCTGCACAAACACGCGCAATTTCAGGTCTGGATTACCTTCTTCTTCAATCAATTGCGCAACTTTAGCAGCAGCGCTTTCGGTAAAAACAATCGGTGCTGGCATTTCGGCAACGGCATTCATTTCTTGCTCCTTCAATCTAAGATACTTCCATTATAGTCCTGCTTGCAAAACTATGCATTGGAAGCCGCCAGCATTAATAAAGCTGGCTCTTGCAAAACATCATGGGTTAATTTACCAGAGACCAAAGCACCGCTGAGCATCTCTAAGGTTTTGTAGTGCACGTCACCAGAAATTCTGGCTTTGGGTTGCAATTCCAGCAACTCAGTCGAAAAGACCGGACCGTTAATGACACCATTGACCACCACGTGAGCAGCACGGACTTCACCGTCGACGACGGCTTGTTCGGAAATGACCAACATACTGGATCCGTTAACATCAGCGATCACATTCCCGCAGATGTGGCCGTCAATGCGTAAGCCGCCTTTAAAATGAAGATCACCTTCAATTCTGGTGGTCGCGCCAATGAGGCTGTCTATCGTATTCTTTGTTTTTCGGTTAAACATGAAATTTTCCTTTTTCAGGAAGTGTTCCAAATACCCTAGCTAGAATCGATGTTTATACACACAATACTAGCCAACGATTTTGAAAAAAGTTTATAAATTAACAGCCTGCTGCGCGCGAATCACGCCCCTGTCCAGGACTTTGACTTGTACATTTTTCGCTGTCGCACCATCGGGAAGAGTAATCACTCCCTCCAGTCGCTGGTAATGTTTAAACGACAATTTCAATTTACCAGCATCCCCCAATTTGGGATCGGGGAACTGCATCGTAACAGGTTTTCCTGCCTGAACCAAGCTCACAAAGAATTGCAACTCACCTTCAAAGTCTTTGGTATTTTTCACGCCCTGCATCACCAATGCCTGATACCGCAACTGCCCTGGCGCTTGAAATTCAACCTTCAAATTCCGAACGGTAATGCCATCCATTCCAGTTCCCGATGGCATTAAGCCCTCGAAGAAGGCTAAATCATCTTTCAACTTTTGATTCTCGGCAGTTAAGGTCCTGACCTGATCAGTCAATTGCTTCTGCATCGAATGATCGATATTAAGTTTGCTTTCTATCGTATTGGCTTCGAGTTGCAGCTTATCGCGTTCGATCATCAATTGTTCAAGTTTGACTTGCAGATCTCGCACCTGATCTTTATTAGCTAGCGGACCAAATGCAAAACTACGGCCCAAATCGTAAGTCCACCAGGCAAAAACTGCGACCAACACCAAGGTCAGGATGGCTATCCCAGCCTTGATGTACCAAGGCCAGGCGTGCGTAATCGTCATTTTTGGCGCCAGATAGCGCCTTTGCGAAAAGCGTGATTTACCCATATCTTGTTATGGCATCACCGGAACATGGTGCAGACCTGTAGTTTCTCCGAGTCCGAACATCAGATTCATACACTGTACAGCTTGTCCTGAAGCACCTTTCACCAGATTATCCTGCACCACCAAAATAATCACGGTTTTCCCGTTATTTGGACGATGTAGAGCAAGGCGTAACATATTTGATGCGCGGGTAAATCGCGTTTCTGGATGCGAGCCAAATGGCATCACATCAACAAAAGGTTCATCTTTATAAGCTTCAACAAACAAGGCTTGCAGTTCTTCATTGCTGATGTCACGCGTCAGACGCGCGTACAAAGTCGAATGCATGCCGCGTATCATTGGCACCAAATGTGGAGTGAACAGCAATTCAACATCTTGCTTGGTCAGGCGTTGTAATTGTTCGGTCGTCTCAGGAGTATGACGATGGCCAGATACACCATACGCCTTAAAACTGTCACTGGTTTCTGAAAAAAGAATGCCTATTTCAGCTTTACGACCTGCACCGGAAACACCTGATTTACAGTCGGCAATCAAACTAGTGGCATCAATTACATCTGCCTTCAACAAAGGTGCGTAACCAAGCTGCATCGTGGTTGGATAGCAACCTGGATTTCCAATAACCCGTGCGGATTTAATGGCCTCACGATTCAGCTCTGGCAAGCCATACACTGCTTCTTTCAAAACGTCAGTGCAAGTGTGAGGAATGCCATACCATTTTTCGAATTGAGCCACGTCTTGCAGGCGGAAATCGGCCGCCAGATCAATGACCTTGACGCCAGCCGCCAACAACTCCTGAGCCTGCGCCATTGCGACGCCATGAGGTGTAGCAAAGAACACCACATCACATTCTGTTAAGTTAGCTTTGTCAGGAGCAGAAAATGCCAGCGCCACCTTGCCGCGCAAAGACGGGTACATATCAGCAACGGGTAAGCCATCTTCTTTACGTGAAGTAATGGCTGTCAATGTTACATCGGGGTGGGTTGACAATATGCGCAACAATTCCACGCCTGTGTAACCGGTGCCACCTACGATACCTACTTTGATCATATATTTTCCTTGCAAGAAATTTTTCACTATTTTAACAGCAGAGCTAACGATCTCAACGACAGTGTTAAAACTCGTTACATGAAAAAACAGAAAGCAGAAAAAGCAAAAAAGCCGCCCAAAGGACGGCTTTTTGATCCAGCGAAAAAAAATTAACGCTTGGAGAATTGTTTTGCGCGACGTGCTTTGCGCAGACCAACTTTTTTACGTTCAACTTCACGTGCATCACGTGTAACGAAACCAGCTTTTGACAGCTCAGATTTCAATGTTGCATCGTAGTCGATCAGTGCACGGGTGATACCGTGACGAACTGCACCAGATTGACCAGATTCACCGCCGCCGTGAACGTTAACCATAATATCGAATGTTTCGAGATTGTTAGTCAATTCCAGTGGTTGACGGATAACCATCAGGCCAGTCTCACGAGAGAAATATTCGTTTGCTGGTTTGCCGTTCACAACGATCTTGCCGCTGCCGGACTTCAGGAATACGCGAGCAACTGCGCTCTTGCGACGGCCAGTTCCGTAGTTGTAATTACCGATCATGGCTAATCCTTAGATGTCGAGTACTTGTGGTTGCTGTGCTGCGTGCGGATGCGTTGCATCTGCATACACTTTCAGCTTCTTGATCATTGCGTAGCCGAGTGGGCCTTTAGGCAACATGCCCTTAACAGCTTTCTCGAGTGCACGACCTGGAAAACGCGCTTGCATTTTCGTGAAATTTGTTTCATAGATACCGCCTGGATAACCAGTGTGACGGTAGTATGTTTTGTTCAGAGCTTTAGTGCCTGTCACGCGCAGTTTACCTGCATTCACTACGACGATGAAATCGCCCGTGTCAACGTGTGGAGTAAATTCTGGTTTATGTTTGCCGCGTAAACGGAGTGCCACTTCGCTGGCAACACGTCCGAGTACTTTATCTGTCGCGTCAATCACGAACCAGTCGCGCTGAACCTCATGGCCCTTAGCGGAAAAGGTTTTCATGTTGAATCCTAAAAAGTTAAATACGCCTTTGTGCGGTGGTTCTACCTATGTTTTGGCAGACTCTCCCTTGTTAATTTCTCGCTCAGGCAAATCGAGAATCGGAAATTATAAGGTTTTCAAAGATTTAGTGCAAGAACTGTTTAAATTTTAGGCAGAAATAGTGCCGCAGTTGCGCCCACGTTGCGCTTAACATGTCCTGAGACAAAAAAATAGCCCGAAGAAATTACTTCGGGCTGAATCCACCAAAGGAGTAGGTGGAGGAGACAATTGCTTGGTAGTAAATGAATCTGATACTGCTGGGATGCAATAACTAACCGATGAGTCAATAATAGGATAAGAAATTGTGCAGTGCAAGAAAAATTCTGAAAAATGTGCGAAGATTTCCTCTAAACCAAGACTGCAAGATGAAATATGGTCTAGCCAGCAAAATCCGATATTGCAAAAAAAAATTAATGAATGAATGCAGTACAATTTTAAAGACGACAACAACGAAAGAAAAAAGGGTAACTCATGGAAGCAACCGTACGCTGGACCGGCCCATCAGGAATGTCATTTCTGGCCGAAACAGGCTCAGGCCACGCAGTATTAATGGATGGTGCGCCAGAAGGTGGCGGTCACAACCGCGCTCCTCGCCCCATGGAGATGGTGCTGCTAGGTACCGGAGGGTGTACTGCGTATGATGTGGTGCTCATTTTACGCAAAGGCAAACAAGACGTGCGCGCCTGTGACGTGACACTCAAAGCAGAGAGAGCCGAAACCGAACCCAAGGTTTTTACTAAGATTCACTTTCATTTCACGGTCCGTGGCCGTCAGTTAAAACCGACAATGGTTGAACGCGCGATCAAACTATCTCATGAGAAATATTGCTCAGCATCCATTATGCTGGAAAAAACTGCTGTCATGACGCATAGCTTCGAGATCATTGATGATCTGACGGATGAATTAGTGTCCGTTGATCAAACCTGACCTCAATTCGTTTACGTGATGTACACAGGTTTGGAACTTTAAGCCTGAATACTAATTTCCGGCTTACCAAAAATATCAAGGTAAGTCGGATAAAACGAACAATACAAAATGGTCGTCAACAATGCTGACATCGGCAGCATTGTCAGCATCACGACGATAGGATTACCAAATATCACGGCGACCATCACACTGACTAGTGCTGGCAAAATACCAGCGATCAACATCCACGCTGCTCCGTAAAACAAAAATGCCTTCCCTGCACGCTTCACAGAAAAAAAACTGTAGAACAAAGCTTTTCCGACAGACATTTTTTTCCACATAATCAGAGGAGCAGCAAACCAGAATGCCATTAACGGCAACAGGTAAGTAAGGACTGCGACTAACATACCCAAGAATATACGTTCGTCAGGGGCTTCTTTAGGATCGATAGGCTTTTGACTGGAAAGGAAGTCAAAGAGTGCGCCACCATCTACCAGACTAGAAACAAATATTGCCAACGCAACCGCCAATACGTAGAAAATCCCCAAAGTGAGCAGACGCCCCAGTGCCTCCGAACGAAATCCAAGCATTAAGAGATTAGGATAAACCTTGACGCCATTTTCTATTTGATCGCAAGCCTGCATGAAGCTCATGCTAAATACCGGAATCAACATTAATGGCAAAAACTCGCCAGCAATTGGGATAAGACCGAGTCCCAACACGATAAACATGTAGGTAAAAAACAAGGTCAGCATCTCTGCTGGTTGCTGGCGAAACAAGAAAAATCCTCGTTTTATCCAAAGCAAACCAGTTGATGGTGTCACAGGGTTCATAAATTTTTTGGCAAAGAAGGTACAGGTAAAGATTCACGTAAACGCAGGATGCGCTCAAAATGAGCCGGGTCATGCGGTGTCAGCATTTCAGCATCTCGTGGCTGGTAATAATCGTACAAACGCGACAACCAGAATCTTAATGCAGCGGCACGCAACATAGGCTGCCAGGCGACACCTTCTTCTTTCGTGAAAGGCCTTACGTCGTGATACGCATTCAGTAACGACTCAACCCGTGCAATGTCGAGCTCGCCACTCGCAACATCAATGCACCAGTCATTCACGGTGACTGCAACGTCAAAAATCCATGTATCGCAACCAGCAAAATAAAAATCGAAGAAACCGGTCAGACGCTCACCAACAAACATCACATTATTTCTGAATAAATCAGCATGAATCGGACCGCGTGGCAAAGCACGATAAATCGGCGTACTATCGAACGCATCCTGAAAATGCACTTCCGCTCGCAACAAATGCTGTAACTCGTCAGAAATAAACGGCAAGACCTCGGGGGTCGTTGCGTGCCACCAGTCTAAAGAACGTAAATTCTTTTGCTGCAAAGGAAAGTCTTTCGCAGCAAGGTGCATACGCGCCAACATGCGTCCGACCTCAGCACAATGCGACGTTTGTGGCTCCATTTGCGAACTACCTTCAAGCTTACTAACAATCGCAGCTGGTTTGCCGTGCAAAGCAACGACTAGTTCTCCGTCAGCATTAGCGACAGGAGCGGGAACCAAAACGCCATGATCTGCAAGATGGCGCATTAGTTTTAAATAAAATGGCAACTGCTCAAAGCTCAGATTTTCAAAAATCGTCAGAACATATTCACCAGTTTCAGTAGTAATGAAGAAATTACTATTCTCAATTCCGGAGGCAATTCCTTTGATTGCTAGTGCCTTCCCTAGCGGGAATTGATCCATCCATGAATTCAGGTCATTGAGGGTAACCGATGTAAAAACTGCCATTGATATGTCGCGAAAAAGAAAACTTACAAAGATTATTTATCGGAAGAACTCGCCGATACTGCTTGTGTCGGTGCTGGCGGTAAAACTGGCAAAGGTTCAACTTCTTTACTTTCTTTTTTTCCACCAAACTGCAAAATCGTCCATTGTGGCGCACGGTTATTGTCTCCCTGCGCGGTCCCCTTTGGCGCATTACCAATTTCTGGATCAGCTTTCAACACATAATGACTGCCGCCAGACTGCACCTGAACCTCAGTGACTTTTCCGGCATTATTGCGGATATCTTTCACTTGATTTTTTTGTTCAGGTTTTCCGGCCTTCATGTCGGCGGCTGGCGCGCCCTCTTCCAATACGTCTAATTTTGGTGGCGGCGGTGGTGGAGTCATCAGTTCAGTTTTATTTGTCGTGGTCTGCGCATGAACGAACCCTGCCAGAGATATAGCTAATACGCCTGACAAAGCGCCTAAACGCAGCTTCAATGCTTTTTTCATGGTGACACCCTGTTGAACTAAACGTGCTGTCATTGTAACAAATCAGACCAGTCTCTTAGCGAATAATTGTCGGCTTTTACGTCACATCAAGTCGGTTGGCGTATTCATGTTACTTTTAAGCAAAGAAAATAAAAAAGAGCGGTCAAAAGACCGCTCTTTTTATCAACTTATTGCTTCAGGCATAAGCCTGAAATCAATTAGAACTGGTGACGTACGCCAGCAGTAAATTCGTTGATGTTTGCACCAGCTACAGAACCCAAGATTGCTGAAGTTGCGTCTTGGTTAGTACGTGCGAACGCAGTGTACACGTCAGTACGCTTAGACAATGCATATTGGTAGCCAACTGCGAAGTTCTTAGCAGCACCGATTGCAACATTGCTTTTGTTCAATGTGTCATCAGTTACTTTAGTGAAAGAAGCCAATACTTTACCGGAAGCATCAACAGGTACTGTTACGCCCAAAGTGAAGTACTTAGTGCTTACGCCCAAGTCATCAGATTTCTTTTGGTAGATAAATACTGGTTTAGCTACGCCGAAATCATAGTTAACAGCCAGAGTGTTAGCTTTGATACCGTTAGAGCCTACCAATTTTGCTGAGTAAGCATTGTCTTTAACATAGTTGTAAGCGATGTCTAAGCCATCAGCTTTATAGCCAAAAGTTGCGCCCAAAGAACGGCCAGCAGAGTTGTCACCAGCTTGTTCACCAGCAGCATATTCGCCAACAGCGTAGAAACCACCCAATGTAGCTGGTGTGTAATAGAACACAGCGTTGCTATCACGGCCAGTTGTGTTAGCAGCAGTTGTTGCTGTTGTAGACTTACCACCGATGAAGTAGATTGCTTTCAAACCACCACCGTTGTTGATGAAGCCTGAACCAAACGGATCAAAGTTATCGAACAATTGGAAAGTTGGTGTCTTATCGCGACCCAGATTCACTGTACCGAAATCACCAGACAAACCAACAAAAGAACGACGACCGAATGTCAAGCCACCTTGATCGGAAGCACCAGTATCAACCAGGATACCTTGTTCCAATACGAAGTTAGCTTTCAAACCGCCACCCAGATCTTCAGTACCTTTGAAGCCCAAACGGGAACCAGATTCTTGGCCGCTTTCAACTTTAGCTTGTTTGCCGTTACCATTGCTCAAGCCTTGAACGCCAACGTCTACGAGACCGTAGATAGTTACGGAAGATTGCGCGAATGCCGCACCGGAGAAAGCACTCATCAGAGCAAGTGCGAGGAATGATTTTTTCATTGTCTAGTATCCAAAAATGAATGTTAATTTTTTTGCTGCAGCACAAAACCCTAGCGCGGCAAAAAGCTGAATTGCAGGTCTGTTCAAAGCCTCGAATCGAACATTGATTCAATGACAAATGCCAAGATACCTGCTGAAAATGACATTTTGATGAAATCAAACTACTATAAAAACAAGGTCTTACAAAACGTTGCAATTTAAAGACACGCCAAATCGGGATTAGTTCAAAAAAAACAAAAACTGATTTATCGCGGCTTAAGGCTACATTATAGGCAATTTTTATGATTGCTGCATAGCACAAGCGATATGAGGAATATCTGAAACATTTCAAGTGAGGTAAAAAATTTTCTTTTAAGCTTTTTTTACCCGTACATTAATTAGCAATTAACCAATCGTTTCCAAGGCACTTTCTTTTTGTGCTGTTATTGCTCGCCAGTAAATACGCCCGGTATACCACAGCATCGCGCCTATCAGCGTGCATCCTAATTGCCCTAGTGCCAGACTTAATGCGGAATGGTCGAGAGCGGGTGCGACAATTCCGGCAATAATGGCTCCGAGCAAAGTGACTGTCGCGGATTGACAAGATGCTACGATGCCACGGATTGTCGGGAACAAATCCAATACCAATAAGGTTGCACCTGGTGCCACCAAAGACATGCCAAATGTATAAAAAAACAAGGGCATGACTGACCAAAACAAGATAGGCTGCGAGAGAAAATTAAAGATCACGTTGAATAAAGAAGCCCCAATTAAAAAACAAAAACCGATGCTGACTTGCTTCCACACTGAGATCTTTCCAGCCAACCTGTTTGCCAGTAAAGCGCCCAAAAATATCCCTGCAACCGAAGGGATAAACTGCCAACCAAATTGATCTGCACGCAATTTAAGATGTTGTGTAATGAACATGGGCGCAGAAGATATGTACAAAAAAAGGCCACCGAAATTAAAGGCTATCGTGCCCGCTTTCAAATGAAATAGCGGCGATTTAAATACCTTAAAATAACTTCTCCAAAGAAACTCCGGACTAAATTCTTGCCGGTTCTCACGCGGCAAAGACTCTGGAAGAAATTTGTAACAGGCAAAAAAAAGTAACACAGTGTATCCAAATAACAACAAAAAGATAGCTCGCCAAGTCGAAAACCCGACTATCCACCCACCTAAGATTGGCGCAATGGCAGGGGCAATCGAGAAAATCATCGTCACCATCGACAATAAACGTTCAGCCGGAGCACCAGAATACAAGTCGCGGATTAGTGCCCTTCCGACCACCATCCCGGCACCCGCTGACACGCCTTGAAGAATCCGAAAACCCCATAAATAATGAATACTATGTGCGGATGCACAACCAAAACTTGCCACACAGAAAACCAACAACGCAACTAAAATCACATTTCTGCGACCAAACGAGTCAGACAGGGCGCCATGCCACAAGGTCATAACGGCAAAAGACAACATATAAGCAGTGAGGGTTTGCTGAACTTCCAGGGCACTTGCCTGCAAACTAGCCTGTATATTCGGGAAAGCGGGCAGATAAGTATCAATAGAAAATGGCCCCAGCATTGCCAGCGCAGCCAACAAAGTGGCTAATCCTGCGTTACTGAGCTTGATATTCGATGGCATAAGCGGCAATTCAATGACTTGATAAATAATAGGGCGAAAATCGCTCCGTCCGGGATATCTAGATGGACCTATCCTTAGGAGAAGCTTAGTTAGAAATACATTTACTAAACTCCCATACCGCCAAGACACAGGTACTTCATTTCGAGATACTCATCCATGCCATACTTTGAGCCTTCGCGCCCTAAGCCAGACTGCTTAACTCCTCCAAACGGTGCGACTTCATTCGACATTAATCCGGTATTAATCCCTACCATGCCGTATTCCAATTTTTCAGCAACTCGCCAGACCCGGCCAATATCACGTGAATAGAAATAGGAAGCCAGACCAAATTCAGTATCATTTGCGGCTGCAATGACTTCTTCTTCAGAAGTAAATTTGACCACCGCTGCCACCGGACCAAAAGTTTCTTCATTCATGATCAACATCGCCGGAGTGACATCGGACAAGACCGTCGGTTCATAAAACAATGCACCCGCTGTATGTTGCTTACCGCCAGTAACCAGACGCGCACCTTTAGCTTGTGCGTCAGCCACATGTTCAGTCACCTTCGCTATGGCTTGCGCGTCAATCATCGGCCCCTGCTGTATGCCAGTGGCAAAACCATCACCTACCTGAATTTTTTTCGCGCCTGCCGCCAGTTTCTCAACAAATTGATCGTAAATGGAAGCATGTGCGTAGAAACGATTGGTGCAAACACAGGTTTGACCGGCATTTCTGAATTTCGATTGCAAAGCACCTTCGACCGCAGCATCCAAATCGGCATCATCAAAAACAATAAACGGCGCATGACCGCCAAGCTCTAACGCAAGCTTCTTCACTGTGGGCGCTGACTGACGCATCAAAATACGACCGACGGGCGTGGAACCAGTGAATGATAAGTGACGTACGACCGGACTATCACACAGCACTTTACCAACAGCGATAGAACGCTCTGCGTCTGCAGTCAACACGTTGATCACCCCCGCAGGAATACCAGCACGTTGCGCTAACTCCACCATGGCAAGCGCAGACAAAGGAGTCTGCTCTGCTGGCTTAATAACGATGGTACAGCCAGCCGCTAAAGCTGGAGCGACCTTGCGGGTAATCATCGCAATCGGAAAGTTCCATGGGGTGATCGCGGCACACACACCGATAGGCTGCTTCAACACAACGATGCGCTTATCTGTCCAGGTTGAAGCCATCACATCACCGGAAACACGCTTTGCTTCTTCTGCAAACCATTCCAGAAAACTGGCACCATAAATCACTTCACCTTTTGCTTCCGCCAATGGCTTACCTTGTTCAGCCGTCATAATGGCAGCCAAATCGTCTGCGTGATGTATCATCAAATCAAACCAGACGCGCATGACAGCTGCACGTTCTTTTGCAGTTTTCGCGGCCCAGGCAGGGAATGCCGCCTGCGCCGCGGCGATCGCGTCATGCGTATCGCTCTCAGTCACATTGCTTACCTGCGCCAACACTTGTTGCGTCGAAGGATTACTCACTTCAAAACGTTGGTCTTTCACTAACCAGTTCCCATTTATAAAAGCGGCGTCACGCAATAAGTTGCTATCTTTTAATTTCAATTGATCAGCGATGTGATGTAAAGACATAACGGGGTCTCCGTAAAAAGGAAAAATAACTGGAGCAATACAGTTCTAAAACTCGTAGGCCTTAAGCCTAAAGCAAAACGGTCAGGTCTGCTGAGACCTGACCGTTTTTGATATTAATACCTAGCAAGACAAGCTGAAATTAATTCTGCTCTTTTGGTTTCGCTTCTTCACGACGATTGAAACCTGCGACCATATCAAAACGGAACAAGCGGCATTCTAGTGCGCCATTGAAAAATGGCGTCTTGCGAGATTCTTTTAAACGCAACATTTTTGGTACAGTTAAATCGGCAGTGAATAAGAACACGCTCCAACCAGCAAAGCGTTGCTTCAATGTTGAACTGAATGCCGTGAAAAATTCTTTGGCCAATTCATCCGTTTCCAGCGTGCTATCACCACGAACACCGATACGCTCACCATAAGGTGGGTTAGTCAGTAACACACCTGGCTGCGTAGTCGGTGCTTTGATTTCCTGCGCTTCAATTTGCTTGAGCGGCACTTCAAAGCGGATACCGGCTTTGTTCAAGTTATTGCGGGTCATCACAACCATATCGCCAGAAATATCACTACCAAAGATACTTGGTTCAGCTGGTAACGGATTTGGTTTAACGCTTGCTTTAATCGCCTGCCACTCAGTCTCATCAAATTGATGGAATTTTTCAAAAGCAAATTCGCGCTTCAAACCTGGCGGAATACCTGCAACAATTTGCGCCGCTTCAATCAAAATAGTGCCTGAACCACACATAGGGTCAAATAATGGCACACCGGGTTTCCAGCCTGCGGTACGCAACAAACCTGCCGCCAGATTTTCACGCAAAGGCGCGTCACCGGTTTCCATACGCCAGCCACGTTTAAACAAGGCTTCACCGGATGTGTCGAGGTAAATTGTAAAATTGCGCGCATCCATAAAACCAACGATACGCATATCCGGCGTTTTGGTATTCACCGAAGGGCGCTGGGTAAATTGATCACGGAAACGATCACAGATCGCGTCTTTGATTTTGAGTGTCGTAAATTCCAGACTCTTGAGCGGCGACTTAACAGCAGTTACGTCTACCCGGATAGTATGGTGGTAACCAAACCAATCTTCCCATGGCTGCTCTAACACCAAATCATAAATATCGTTTTCATTGACATAGCTCGATTGCGCCATGCGCATCAGCACGCGCGACGCGATGCGCGAATGCAAATTGATACGCCAGCTATCTTGCAAACTACCCGAGCAATGCACACCACCCGGCACCTGATTATGTACCGACATCGTGCTATCGAGAGCAGCGATTTCATTCAACTCTTCAGCGAGAGCGATTTCCATACCGCGTGGGCATGGGCAAAAATAGGAATGTCTTGTCATGGGGGAACCTTTTATCCGTTAAAAATCAAAAAACCTTCGCAACGACGAATGAGTCATTACGATCAACAAATTACATCAACACAAATTGCCGCTTAAACAAAGGCTGGGGCGATCGCAGTGCGGGTTGCACCCGCCCTACAATAATGCTTGCGCCGGAATGAGGGCACTTTTTCTACAGTCACTACGCGGGTTGCACCCGCCCTACAAAAGTTTACTTAAAATGGTTTGACGACAACCATGATGAGCACGATCAACAATAAGATCACAGGGACTTCATTGAACCAACGGAACCAGAAATGGCTGCGTTGGTTCATCCCTTTTTCAAATTTCTTCAATAAGCTACCGCAAGCGTGGTGGTAGCCAATTAGCAAGAGCACGCAAGATAATTTAGCATGCATCCAGCCATTACCTGGCCCTTTACCTATACCAATAACCAACCACAAATATACGCCGAGTGCCAGAGCAGGAATGGCTAATATCGTCATAAAACGATACAACTTTCGTGCCATCAACAATAACCGCTCAGTGGTTGCGGCATCTTGTTCCATTGCCAGATTAACGAAAATACGTGGCAGATAAAATAAGCCAGCAAACCAGGAAATCACAAACAGAATATGAAAAGCTTTAATCCAGAGCATTGTGTACTTTCAAAAATTATTGGCGGACTTCACCATGACCAAATACCACGTATTTTAAGGATGTTAAACCTTCCAAACCAACTGGGCCACGTGCATGTAATTTGTCATTCGAGATGCCAATTTCTGCGCCGAGACCATATTCAAATCCATCCGCAAAACGGGTCGAAGCATTCACCATGACCGAAGCAGAGTCCACCTCACGCAAAAAGCGCATCGCACGACTGTAATCTTCAGTAATTATCGATTCGGTATGCTTGGATGAATAATCATTGATGTGGGTAATCGCTTCATCTATGTCTTCGACCACTTTGATCGACAAAATTGCTGCCAGATATTCAGTACTCCAGTCTGCCTCTGTTGCTTTCGCCAGATACGGATAAGCAGCCAAAATCTGTGCAGCAGTTTCATCACAACGCAACTCCACTTGCTTGCTAGCGTATAACTCACTTAATGCTGGCAAAACCTGTGCGGCAATGCCGCGCGCAACTAATAGGGTTTCCATCGTATTGCAGGTACCGTAGCGATGACATTTAGCATTGAAAGCCACGCCGATTGCTTTTTTCAGATCCGCCTTATCATCAATGTAGACATGACAGATACCGTCGAGATGCTTAATCATAGGCACCGTCGCTTCACGCATCAAACGTTCAATCAAACCTTTGCCGCCGCGTGGAACAATCACGTCAACGTATTGTGGCATGGTGATCAACTCGCCAACCGCAGCGCGATCTGTGGTCTCGACAATCTGTACTGCATCTGGCGGCAAACCGGCACCTGCCAAACCTTCTTTCACAATCTTAGCAAGTGCCTGATTGCAATGGATTGCTTCCGACCCACCACGCAAAATAGTTGCATTACCACTTTTAATACATAAGCCGGCGGCGTCAACTGTCACATTAGGACGTGCTTCGTAAATAATACCAATCACGCCCAAGGGTACGCGCATTTGTCCGACTTGTATTCCGGTCGGGCGATATTTCATGTTTGAAATTTCACCAATAGGATCCGCCAGACCGATAATTTGTTCCAGGCCTTCAGCCATGGTGGCGATGGTTTTGTCGGACAAGGTCAGCCGATCGAGCATCGCCGCTTCCATGCCGGCAGTTTTAGCTGCAGTCAGATCGAGCTCATTGGCTGCGCGCAATGCTGGCGCGTCACGCCGTATCGCCGCCGCAATCAGGCGCAGCGCTGTATTTTTTGCTGCTGTATCAGCTTTAGCCATTGCGCGTGAAGCAGCGCGGGCACGCAAACCGAGGTCAGTCATGTAGTGCTTGATATCCATGATGTCATTGCGCGAGGAAGTATTCCTCAGCGTATTCCTTTGCATATTCTTTGTATATTTTTTTGTGTTCTCTTGACACATCCTTCAACCTAGACGGAACGACAACCCGGAAAAAGGACAGCTCACATCTTTATTTCAAATGCTCCGCTATTTTTAAAGAAAGCATGACAAATATTATGCGGTTTTGCTGGTATCTTGTGGATACAGTCAACCCCAGCTTCTGAAACTAGGAGGCGCGCGCCACCCTGAGTCCCAATTGTAATAATGCATCCCAGGCATCACCAGCAAATGCTTTGGCGCGTAAACCTTTGACCATTTTATCGACTTGCGATGCTTCTTGTAGCGCAGTTTGCAAGGTCTGCAAACTTACTCTTCGGAGAGCAGGATCCATGAGTTTTTCACGCGGGCCCCAAATGCGATATTCTTTCAACAAGGCAGATAAAGGACGCCCTTGTGCCATACCAGACTTCAATTTAAGCAAGGTGCGAATTTCTTCAGCCATTGCCCATAATACCAAGGGTAAGGCTTCGCCCTCCCCTTTTAAGCCATTCAACATGCGTGATAAACGCGCTACATCACCACTCAGCATGGCTTCATTAAGTTTAAAGACATCGTAACGGGCGACATTTAACACCGCATCATGAATTTGCTCAAAACTCAATTTACCGGCTGGATGCAATAAGGCGAGTTTTTGGATTTCCTGATGTGCTGCCAGCAGATTGCCTTCAACCCGGTCAGCAATAAAATCCAGACTTTGGCGATCCGCGCTTTGTTGCTGCAAACCCAAACGCTGATTAATCCAATTCGGTAACTGAGGACGCTCGACTAATGGGATATCAATATACACTGCAGCTTGTTGCAGACTGGTGACCCAGGCAGCTTTTTGCGTTGCCCAATCTAATTTTGGCAGCGTAATCAAGGTCAGATTATCTGGCGATAAGTTGCCAACATAATCCTGCAGAGCCTGACCGCCATCTTTTCCCGGCTTACCGGTAGGGATACGTAAATCAATGAGTTTTTTATCGCCAAACAAAGACTGTGACTGATTGGCTGCTAACAAAGCACCCCATTTAAAACTGCGCTCTACGCTTAAAATTTCGCGTTCAAAAAAACCTTGCGCCTTTGCAACGCGACGAATTTTATCCGCCGCTTCCAGCGCCAGCAAATGCTCATCGCTGGTAATCACATATAGTGGTGCCAGCGTTTTCGCCAGATGGCCATCGAGGGCATCGAAGCGTAATTGCATATCAATCGTCCATTTTCACAACGGAGAGGCGACGCATTACTTGTTGCACAAGATCATTTTGCATGTCTCGATACAAAGCTGTCTCTTCAGATTCTTTTGCCAGTACCGTTGACTCATTAAACGTAATTGTGCGTCTCAATTGCATTTTTACCGGTTCCAGATATTCTTTTCCCTCCGCATTACGCAAACGGAAACTGAAGTTATACAACAAGTTATATTCGCGAACGCGCCCCTGACTATTCAAAGACAAAATTTGCTTTTCTTTGGTTTCCAGTAACACATCCATAATTACTTGCGCACCTTCGGCAGTCGCCATCACTTCGGTTGTTCCGTTTGCACGAATCTGCCGACGTAAATCACCACCGAGCGGAGAAGAGTCCGGGATGGCAACATAAATTGCGCGGAACGGAAAACTTACCGGTCCACGCAACTTAAAACCACATGCCGACAAACTCATCAACACAACGATCATCAGTAACCATGTCTGATGACGCGAAAAGAAATGACGCATGCGGTACTCTCCTGAGGTATTGTTAAGCAACGATGTTGACTAATTTTCCTGGCACAACGATGATTTTCTTCGGTGCACCTTCAATGAAACGTTGGACGCTCTCACTTGCCAACGCAGTCGCTTCTATCGTCGCTTTATCAGCATCCTTGGCAACTTTGATACTGCCACGCAATTTGCCGTTAACCTGGATCATCAATTCGATTTCATCTTGCACCAAGGCCGTTTCATCAATCACTGGCCAAGGCGCGTCAATCAATTCACCGAGTTCTGCAGCAAAACCTAACTCTTGCCATAACGCGTGAGTTATATGCGGGCAGACTGGGTACAAGCCACGCAGCAATACACTGAACGCTTCGCGCAACGCTGGCGCAAAACCTTCTGCTTCGGACTTAAACGATTCAATCGTATTGAGCAATTTCATCGCGCCGGAAACCACGGTGTTGTATTGCAAGCGGTCGTAGTCGCCATCAATTTGCTTCAAAGTCAGATGCACTTCACGACGCAAAGCTTTGACATCTGCCGGATAGTCCGCTGGCGCAACGGTAGTGGTAGCACCGGCGGCAATCGTGCCGGACAAGCGCAAAGCATTTGCCCACAAACGACGCAAATAGCGCGATGCGCCTTCGACACCACTATTGCTCCACGCCGCACTTTGATCCGGTGGACCTGCAAACATGGTGAACAAACGCGCTGTATCAGCACCAAACTGGGTGATGATGTCTTTTGGTTCAACCACGTTATTTTTGGACTTCGACATTTTTTCGATGCCACCCATTTGTACAGGCTGACCGTCACTCTTCAACATCGCTGAAATTGGGCGGCCTTTGTCATCGTGCTGAACTTCGATTTCATTTGGATAGAACCAGGTTTTTTTACCATTGTCTTCTTCACGGAAATACGATTCATTGAGCAACATCCCTTGCGTGAACAAGTTTTTGAATGGCTCATCAATCTTCACCAGACCCAGATCGCGCATCGCTTTGGTCCAGAAACGCGCATACAACAAGTGCAACACCGCGTGTTCTACACCACCGATGTACTGGTCCATTGCCATCCAGTAATCATTGCGCTCATCCACCATTGTCTTGGCATCCGGGCAGGTATAACGCATGAAGTACCAGCTCGAATCCACGAAGGTATCCATCGTGTCAGTTTCGCGCTGTGCTGGCTTACCACATTTCGGACAAGGCACATTCAAAAATTCGGCGTGGGTTTTCAATGGATTGCCGGAACCGTCAGGAATACATTCGGTTGGCAAGACCACTGGCAAATCTTCGTAAGGAACCGGCACATCACCGCAGCATTCGCAATGAATGATAGGAATTGGCGTGCCCCAGTAACGTTGGCGTGAAATACCCCAGTCACGTAAGCGCCAGGTGGTTTTCTTTTCGCCTAATTCTTTAGCAACTAAATCCGCAGCAACTGCATCGACGGCGGCTTTAAAGTTCAGACCGTCATATTTGCCGGAATTGATCATGACGCCGCGCTGTTTATCACCGTAGGAGTCTGCCCACGCGTCTGTCGTAAAAGTTTCGCCTTCTACTGCAACAACTTGCTTGATCTTGATACTGTATTTTTTTGCAAACGCAAAGTCACGCTCATCGTGTGCCGGTACGCCCATGACTGCGCCATCGCCGTAGGTCATCAGCACATAGTTACCAACCCAGACTTCAACTTGTTCGCCAGTCAAAGGATGCGTTACAAACAAACCGGTTGGCAGACCTTCTTTTTCTTTGGTTGCCATTTCGGCTTCCGTCGTACCGCCTGCTTTACATTCCTCGATGAAAGCGGCGAGTTGTGGATTGTTTTTTGCTGCCAGAGTTGCCAAAGGATGCTCTGCCGCCACCGCGCAGAATGTCACGCCCATAATCGTATCTGGACGCGTCGTGAAGACAAACATTTTACCGTCTTGCACCAATGCGCCAGATTCGTCAGTAATCTGATGCGTGAACGCAAAGCGCACACCTTCGCTCTTGCCGATCCAGTTGCGCTGCATAGTGCGCACTTGTTCTGGCCACCCATCGAGCGTTTCTATGCTATCCAATAATTCGTCGGCATATTGGGTTATGCCGAAGTAGTAACCTGGAATTTCGCGCTTTTCAACCAAAGCACCTGAACGCCACCCGCGACCATCGATGACTTGTTCGTTAGCGAGCACGGTTTGATCAATCGGATCCCAGTTAACGACCTGGGTTTTTTTGTAAGCAATACCTTTTTCGAGCATCTTCAAAAACAACCATTGATTCCAACGGTAGTAATCCGGATCACAAGTCGCCACTTCACGGGACCAGTCAAATGCCAGACCCAGCGGTTGCATTTGCGACTTCATGTCTTCGATGTTGGCGTAAGTCCATTCAGCAGGCGATTTTTTATACGCAATCGCGGCATTTTCCGCCGGCAGACCGAAAGCATCCCACCCCATAGGCATCAGGACGTTATAGCCCTTCATGCGCAGCTGGCGCGCCAGCATGTCGTTGATCGTGTAGTTACGGACGTGACCCATGTGCAATTTACCGGAAGGGTAAGGTAACATAGAGCAGGCGTAATACTTGCCTTTCGGGAAACGAGGGTCGTTTTCCGTTGCCGTATAGGCATCAATTTTTTTCCAATGGGATTGCGCCGCTTGTTCGACGTCGGAGGGAGTATATTTTTCTTGCATGGCGTGACCGGAGATAGGTGCGAAAATGACTCAGAACCTTAGATTATAACTGCTTACGTGTCATTTATGAGCAAAGCCGAGACTTCACTTGGGTGTATCGGTAACAAATGAGATTTTATTGACGCCTTTTGACTGAGCTGCCGACATCAGTTTGGCGATCATTTCATAGCGCGTGGACTTATCGGCGCGTAATTGCAAATCAGGTGGAACCGCTTGCCGACCAGCGGACTCCAGCTTCACTTCCAGTGTTGGAAAGTCAATCTGTTGGTCATTCCAGTACAATAAACCTGCACCATCGATGGCAACGTGCAAAACATCGGCTGGTTGCGGCGCGGCTTTGGCCGCTGCCTTAGGCAAATCCAATTTAATGACAGGGGTCATCAAAGGGGCGGCAATGATAAAGATCACCAGCAGCACCAACATTACATCTACCATAGGCGTAACGTTGATGTCAGCCATGCTATGCATAGGCTTGGAAGATGAGGAGCGTTCGTTGAATTGACCAAAAGCCATGTTCAGGCTCGCGTTAAGAAGAAAAGTGCGTCATTTCAACACGCATTATTTTCATGTTGGCGACTCAGATGCGCATGTAAATCATGGGCAAAACCATCGAGCTCAGCCAGCGTAATGCGATTGATCCGATTAAATGCGTTGAACGCCAACACAGCCGGAATCGCAACAATCAGACCAAACGCGGTCATGATCAAGGCTTCACCCACGGGCCCAGCCAATTGATCGATTTGCACCATGCCAGCCATAGAAATGCTGGTTAAGGCATGATAGATGCCCCACACCGTTCCCAACAAACCAACAAAAGGCGCAGTAGCACCAACCGATGCCAAAACGGTTAAGCCATTTTCCAGCCTGGTCGTCACAGTTTGCAACTCCTGACGCAAAGCACGCATCAACACTTCACTCACACCACTGTCTACACTCAACGTAGCGACGCGCTGCTGTCGATCTGCCGCACTGACAGCAGCCTCCGCCATTGTCAGATAGATTTTTTCCCTATCCTGTAATCGCAACAAGCTAAGTGCATCTGTCATGGTAGGCGCCAGCCAAAAGGATTTAATTGTCGGCGCTGCCTTACGCACCCACCAGAATGACCAGGCTTTAGCCAGCATCAAAGTCCAACTCAACAGGGACATCAATAACAGCAAATACGCAATCGCATGACCAAACTGATCTGACTGCTCCCAATAATGACTGATCGCTGCGTCCATAGAGGCAAATCAACGCAAGTTCAGCACATCGAACATATCAAACAAACCGCTGGATTTGTCTGCCAGGAAACGTGCTGCACGCAAGCTGCCATGAGCATACGTGACGCGACTTGAGGATTTATGTGAAATTTCTACACGTTCACCAATACCTGCAAATAAGACCGTATGGTCGCCAACGATGTCACCGCCACGGATTGTGGCAAAACCAATAGAAGATGGGTCGCGTTCACCCGTCACACCTTCACGTGCAAACACACCAACTTCATTGAGATCACGGCCAAGCGCATCAGCAATAACTTCACCCATTTTCAAAGCAGTGCCAGATGGCGCATCCACTTTATGACGATGATGAGCTTCAACGATTTCGATGTCGTAGCCAGTCGCAAAACTTTTTGCAGCCATTTCCAGCAGTTTTAACGTCACATTCACGCCAACACTCATATTTGGCGCGAAGACGATTGCTGTTTTTTCAGCGGCAGCTGCAATGGCAGCTTTACCCGACTCGTCAAAGCCAGTTGTACCGATAATCATTTTAATACCGTGCTCAGCACAGTAAGCAAGATGCTTCAGCGTTCCTTCAGGGCGCGTGAAATCGATCAAAAAATCAGCGTTTGCCAGTGCTGCCGACAAATCAGCTTCGATCTTGACACCCGCAGGTTTACCCAGAAAAGCACCTGCATCAACACCTAAAGCAGGTGAACCCGCCACATCGAGGGCACCAGTCAATTGCAAATCATCGGCCGCGCCGATTGCGTCAATCAACATTTGCCCCATGCGACCAGAGGCACCGGCCACCGCTACTTTTAATAAAGTCATTCTTGATTCTCTTTATTTTTTATCTTTTTTCTTAGGATTGCCGTCAAGATCATTCAAAGATTCAACCTTGTCCAGCCCTAATGCTGATTCGGTAATACGTGCCAAATATTCTTTTTCAGTTGGCAAATTGCCACCTTCAAATTTGGATACTGTATTGTTTTTAAAATAAATCGTGACCAGACTTGTTACCTGCTCCCCCTTAGGTTTAGTCAGGCGGAATGGATAATCCCAGCGATCTTCATGAAACATATCGGTCAACAACGCTGTACCCAATACAAAGCGTACTTGTTCGCGCGTCATGCCCTCTTTAATTTGCGACATCATTTCTTCTGAAACAAAATTGCCTTGCTGGACGCTGATACGATACGGGGAAATATAGCCCAAAAACTTTTTGACGCCAGTCGGCGTATAGACCTGCGTACCACTGGCAGTATTTGCAACTACACCGGAATTAGTAGTTGCCCCCGGGTCAGCCAATAGCGGCGATTTTGAGGCACAGGCAGTCAGACTTAACATGAGCGCCAGACTTGTTAAACGCAAAGCTGGTGCTTGAATCAATTTCGAAAACAACAATCGCATAGGTACCCTCAGTAATTGAGCAATATGCCCTAAAAACCTATATCATAAAGCAGATAGCATTCTTTTGACCGAAAACATGACAAACAGCACTTCAAATCTCAAAGCAAGCGGGCTTAAAGCGACTTTGCCACGACTGAAAATCCTTGAAATCTTTCAAAGTAGTAAAGTAAGACATTTGACCGCAGAAGATGTTTATAAGATATTACTGAATGAAAACATGGACGTAGGTCTGGCGACGGTCTACCGCGTGTTAACGCAATTTGAACAGGCCGGATTACTTCACCGCAATCATTTTGAAACTGGCAAAGCCATTTTTGAATTGAATGAAGGCTCTCACCACGACCATCTGGTATGCCTTGATTGCGGGCGCGTCGAAGAATTTTTTGATGCAGAAATAGAAAAAAGACAACACACCATCGCTTTAGAGCGTGGATTCAAAATTGCCGATCACTCGCTGGCAATTTACGGTAGTTGCACAAAAGAAAATTGTGCACACAAAGACAATTAAGACGAGCCACCTGCATTAAAAGGGCGGGTGCACCTGCCCTCAATTCAAAAATGAGTTTTTCACTTAATTTTGGCCACGACGCCCTGAACCGTATCGATAATTTTTTGCGCGTTAAATGGCTTCAGAATAAAGCCATGTATTCCCGCTTTCACGGCCTCCGAAACAGTTTCGGAGTCTTTGCTTGCAGTCACCATTAATACCATCGCTTCCGGCAGCATCTCTTTTATTTTTGGCAAAATTTCCAGACCACTAATCTTAGGCATGACCACGTCTAACAGAATGATGTGAGGCCTCAGTTTTAAAGCCATATCCAGGCCCGTGCCACCATCCGTTGCCTCCCCAACAACGTTATACCCCTCGCTCCGCAATACCACCCGGAGCACTTCACGCGTAATATCGTTATCGTCAATCAACAAAATAGAGACGTTTTTGTTCAACATAATATGACCTTTCTACTGACTCAACGCATTTGAAAGCAATTTGGCAGTAATGTCCACGATAGGGATCACCCTTTCATACGCCATACGGGTCGGACCAATGACCCCCAGGGTACCGACAATTTTACCGTTCACACCATACGGTGCGGTAACTATACTCATTTCGTCCATGGGCACTAATTGCGACTCGCCACCAATGAAAATCTGTACACCTGTCGCCTTGCTAGATACATCCAACAACTGCATTAAGCCACTTTTTTGCTCAAACATGTCAAATAATTTGCGCAATGAATTCATGTTGGAAGACAAATCCTGCACATTAAGCAAATTACGCTCGCCGGAGATAACAACTTCTTCATTTTGCTCCGCCAAGGCATCACTACCCGCTTCCACTGCCGCCTGCATGAGACTGGTCATGTCGGACTGCAATTGCCTTAATTCGCTGTTAATACGTAAGCGCGCATCATCAAAGCTTAAACCACTGAAGTTCTGATTCAGATAATTGGCCGCCTGTACCAACTGCGAAGGCGAGTAATCAACATCCGTCAATAAAAGCCGGTTATGCACGTCACCCGAAGGGGCAACAACAACCAGTAAAATTCGCTTCTCAGACAAACGCAAAAATTCTACTTGTTGAAAAATCGATTCAGTCCGGGGCGTCATCACCACGCCAGCAAACTGAGAAAGCGACGACAGTATCTGCGCCGCGTTCGCGATAATCCTTTGCGGCGGCTGAGTCAAAAAACCTGGCTGCAGACGCGAACTCAACGCCGATTCATCAATTTCTTGCACAGTTAACAATTCATCGACAAATACACGATAGCCACGTGGGGTCGGAACTCGCCCGGCAGACGTGTGCGGACTGGCGACAAAGCCGAGTTCCTCTAAATCAGCCATGACGTTGCGTATCGTCGCTGGAGACAGTTCCAGACCAGAAATTTTAGACAATGCTCTGGAACCTACAGGCTGACCGTCAGCGATGTAGCGTTCTACCAGAGCTTTTAATAGCGTTTGTGCGCGGATATCAAGTTGCATATTTTTATTTTATGCGAGCAAAGCCAAGTTGAACACTAAGAAATTCACAACCATTGTGTCAAATCATGTAAATCTTTAAATTCTACGTCGGGTTTGACATGAGAATGGCGTGGATCGTCATTGACCAGACTGCGTCGGTTCATCCACCCAGCCTTCAGGCCTGCTTGCTGAGCACCTTGCACATCAAGCAATAAATCATCGCCTACATACAACACTTCATGAGGAGCCAGTTCCAATCCATCGCAGGCTGCATGAAATATCCTGGCATCGGGTTTCGCGCACCCAAATTGATGGGCAGCAACCGATACATGGAAATGCCCTGCCAATCCTATCGCTTGCAGATCAGCGAAACCATTCGATATCGTACCCAATTTCACACGCTGCCTAAGTACACCTAATGCTGGCGCCACGTCCGGATAAAGGCTAACCTGATTGCGCGCATGAGCAAAAACTGCCATCGCCTGATCCGCTTTGCCAACATCTTCATCATACTGCCTGAACACGTTTTGCAATAATTGATGGCGCAAGGCCCATAAGTCATAAGAAAAACGCGGATCAGTTGTCACCAACGCCTGCCTTAACAATCGCAAAGAAACGATGTCATGCTCCGCAGTGACGCTCGGAACATGTTGCTGCATCCAGGCGTATAAACTGGCTTCTGCGTGATGAATGACGGGTGCGACCGGCCATAAGGTATCGTCTAGGTCGAGTAATACTGCTTTTATTGTCATATAGTGCACTCTGTTAGTTCATTTTTTGTGTAATTATGGTCTAATCTGACGAATCACGTCACCCTTCATTTTCTATGACTGTACAGGCTAAAACGATTGCACTTGTTGGTAAATATAATGCTGCTGGCATTACCGATTCTATGACTGATCTGGCACGTTTCCTGGATCAGGCTGGTCACAGAGTCGTGCTGGAAGAAGAAACTGCCCGCTATATTCAACTTGAGGGACTGGCGGCAATGTCGGTGGCCGAGATTGGTAAAACCGCCGATGCCGCGATTGTCGTTGGCGGCGATGGCACCATGCTGGGCATTGCACGCCAACTCGCGCCGTACAACGTGCCTTTAATCGGAATCAACCAGGGGCGACTCGGCTTTATCACCGATATTCCACTCGATCGCATGATACCGGTCATCAACGAGATGCTGGAAGGGAAATACGTGTCAGAACGCCGCAGTTTACTACAGGCAATCGTTGTGCGAGATGGCAATCAGATTTTCAGCGGCGTTGCATTTAACGATATCGTGGTGGCACGCGGTGCTGGCTCGGGGATGGTGGAGCTCAGAGTTGAGGTGGACGGCTTATTTATGTACAACCAACGCTCTGATGGTTTGATTGTATCCACACCGACTGGTTCTACCGCCTATGCATTATCAGCTGGTGGGCCATTGCTACATCCAAGTCTGAACGGTTTGGTAATGGTACCAATTGCACCGCATGCTTTGTCCAACCGCCCTATCGTCCTGCCCGATAGTAGCGAGATTGTGATTGAAATCGCCGCAGGCCGTGATATCAGCGTTAATTTCGATATGCAAACCTTTGCCAGTCTGATGCACCAGGACAGAATCATTGTCAAACGCTCGACCCATACGGTGACGTTCTTACATCCTCAGGACTGGAATTACTACAATACTTTGCGTGAGAAATTACATTGGAATGAATATCCTTCAGTGGAAGGCGCACTCAATTAATCGCTGGTTGCTACAATAGCAGCTCTTCGACGATTCATTTACTCACCCTCACTACTCTACTGCCATTATGCTTCGCACGCTCGCTATTCGTGATTTTGTCATTGTTGATGTTTTAGAGCTTGAATTTTCCTCTGGCTTCAGTGTTTTAACCGGAGAAACTGGTGCCGGAAAATCGATTTTAATCGATGCTCTTAGTCTTGCACTTGGGGGGCGCGGAGACGCCAGCATGGTGCGAGAATCTGCCGCTAAAGCCGATATCAGCGTAGAATTTTCTCTCAACAATGCAGTTGCAAGCTGGCTGGAAAATAATGAGTTTAGCGATCCCGAACAACAATTGATTTTACGCCGCACGATTGATAACGCCGGGCGCTCAAAGGCATGGATAAACGGCATTACAGCCACCGCCACGCAATTGCGTGAACTCGGTGATCTTCTGGTGGATATTCATGGTCAGCATGCCCACCAATCGCTGCTCAAATCTGAAGCGCAACGCGCTCTGCTTGATATGCAAGGCGGACTGCAACAGCAAGTCAACGAAGTTGAATCTGCTTACAGATTCTGGCGCAATCTGAGCAAACAACGTGAAGAATTCGAAACCAATGCCAAAAGTGTTTTGCAAGAAAGAGAGCGACTTGAATGGCAAGTAGGCGAACTCGACAAATTACAAATCAAACCCGGCGAATGGGAACAAATTTCGCAGGAACATAGTCGCCTCGCACATGCAGCAAGCTTGCTTGATGGCGCACAAGAAGCCGCTACTTTGATATCGGAGTCGGAGCATCCGGTTTTGTCTCAGTTATCCACTGTACAGCAAAAATTATTAAAACTACTCGACTATGATACCGCCTTAAAACCTGTGACAGATGCGCTGGAATCTGCCTGCATCAACTTGCAGGAAACGACTTATGCGCTCAACGACTATCTAAGTCGCACCGAGCTAGATCCTGCACGCTTGCGTGAAGTCGAAAACCGCGTGGAAAGCATACATTCAACAGCACGACGCTTTCATGTAGCGCCTGAAAAATTACATGAAGAATTTGCAACGCTGTCAGCACAACTGTTGCAATTATCCAATGCAACCGACATTGACGCACTCAAAATACAAGAAGAAAAAGCGTACCAAACATATTTGAAAGCCGCACAAAAATTAAGTACGGCACGCCAGAAAATTGCCAAAGAATTGAGTGCAGCAGTCACCGCAGCAATGCAAGATTTAAGCATGAGCGGCGGTTGTTTCGGTGTTTCTCTGGTTCCCTGCGAAGCGGCAGCTTATGGTCTGGAGCAAATAGAATTTCTGGTGGCCGGACATGCTGGCGTGCAAGCACGTCCCCTCGCCAAAGTAGCATCTGGTGGCGAACTGGCACGGATTTCATTAGCGATTTCGGTCATTACTTCCTGCGCAACAGCAACCCCGACGCTGATTTTTGATGAAGTTGATAGTGGCATTGGCGGCGGCGTTGCAGAAGTTGTTGGGCGACTGTTAAAACGTCTGGGACAAGACCGTCAGGTACTTTGCGTAACCCATTTACCGCAGGTAGCTAGCCAGGCCAATCAGCACTTCCAGGTCAGCAAAGTCAGCCGCGAAGGCAAAACCATCTCTTCTATTTCACCACTCGACAACAAGAACCGCGTAGAAGAAATTGCGCGTATGCTGGGCGGAATAGAAATAACTGCGACAACACGCAAACATGCCCGCGAATTATTGGCATCTTAACCTGAATTAATTTTACGTAATAACAAAGAAAAATATGAGCTTCCTGAAAGAACCTGACTACTCCCACGGCAAAATAGGAAAAACCGCCGTCGTTTTGGTGAACCTGGGCACACCGGATGCACCTACCAGTTCGGCAGTACGCCGCTATCTGAAACAATTCCTGTCCGACAAGCGCGTCGTCGAAGTACCACGCCTGATCTGGTGGTTTATTTTAAATCTGATTATCTTGCCATTTCGCTCCGGACAGTCAGCGAAAAAATATGCCTCCATTTGGACCAAAGATGGATCACCTTTAAAAATTCACACAGAGAAGCAAGCCCTGCTTCTAAAAGGCTATCTCGGCGAACGTGGGCATGATGTGCATGTCACTTACGCTATGCGTTACGGCTCCCCATCTATACCGTCTGTATTACAAAAATTAAAAACCGATGGTTATGAACGTCTGCTGATTTTGTCTGCTTATCCACAATATTCGGCAACGACAACCGCATCCAACTTTGATGCGGTATTCAGCCATTTTCAGCAAGTGCGTAACGTCCCTGAATTGCGCATGATTAAAAATTATCACGACCATGAAGCGTATATCGACGCATTAAAGCAATCGGTCCAAGCACACTGGCTTGCCAATGGCAGACCAGAAAAACTGGTGATGAGCTTCCATGGTTTGCCAAAAGCATTTTTATTACGTGGCGACCCTTACCATTGCGAGTGCTATAAAACAGCACGATTGCTTGCCGAAGCACTGGGACTCAACAAAGATCAATATGTGGTGACGTTTCAATCGCGCTTAGGTCGCGCAGAATGGCTGCAACCATACACTGCACCAACGGTTCAGAAACTTGCCAAAGATGGTGTTAAACGTATCGATGTGATATGCCCGGGTTTTATTGCAGATTGTCTGGAAACACTGGAAGAAATTGCGATGGAAGTACGTGTCGACTTCTTAAATGCAGGCGGTAAAGAATTTAATTATATTCCTTGCCTCAACGAGTCGCCAGCATGGATGCGCGGACTGGCGGAAATCGCTGAACAACATTTAATCGGCTGGCCAACGATGATGACAACCAGTCTGCGCGAAGAACAAAAACAACAAGCCTTATTGAGCCGTTCAGAGGCAAAACGTCTTGGTGCAGAACACTAAAGACGGTATGGCGAACACTTACTTCATTGGTGACTTACAGGGCTGTGCTGATCAACTGCTCGCGTTGATCAGCAAAATAGAACAGGTTTCATCGAATAATTACTATATTTTTGCCGGTGATTTAGTCAACCGCGGTCCGAAATCTTTAGAAACCTTACGATTGGTTCGCACACTGCAGCAAACCGGACAAGCTGAGAGCGTTCTAGGCAACCATGATCTACATTTGTTGGCGGTCGCCAATGGCGTACGCCCAGCTCACCGTAACGATACCCTGGAGGAGATTTTAAACGCCCCCGACAGGGACGAGTTATTGCATTGGTTGCGCCAACGTCCTTTAGCTATTTTTAAAAATCAACATCTGGTGCTGCATGCTGGGGTATTTCCTTCGTGGACCGCAAAGCAGACGATCGCACTCGCCCATGAAGTCGAAACGATGCTCAAGAGCCCCGAATACACTGACTTTTTAGCGAATATGTACGGCAACACCCCGGATTCCTGGAGCGATGATTTAACGGGCAATAACCGTCTGCGCTGCATTGTGAATGCGTTAACCCGGATGCGTTTTTGTACCACTGATGGAAAGATGGATTTTGCGACCAAAGATGGATTAATGGCGGCACCTGAAGGTTTCGCATCATGGTTTGATGTAGACAGAGCGACGACTGACTGCACTCTGGTATTTGGTCATTGGTCAACTTTAGGTTTATTGATAAGACCAGACCTGATCAGCCTTGATACAGGATGCGTCTGGGGTGGAAAGCTGACCGCAGTATCCATGAATGATCGTCAAATTATTCAAATTGACTGCCCGCAACAACAAAAACCTGGCTGACCACACATCACTGATGCCCATGGTACAAAAAGGGGCGTCAAATCATTTTTGGCATTGCAAACACTGATTCCCAACGTAGTTTTGATCAGCTTCATTCGTATTCAAATCCAAAACTCAATGACCAAACTCAAATGCAAAGCGAGCAATTGCTTTTACTTACTCATAACTACCCTTGCTTCACAGCCGTCCAGCGTCTAATTTGATGAGAGTCGTAGGAACGATGATTTTGTTCATTTTTACATTTCACTGCGATTTCTGTAACAATACATGAAACTTACCTAGCAGTTCTTTGCGGCAACATCTGTCTTTAGTCGTTAAAAGTATTAAATCTCGACATAGTTGTCAAAAATGTTCAAATCTTTGTTTGCGTAGTTTCTGGCAAAGCAAAAACGCATATACTATGGAATAGATAAATAAAAAGCATTATTTCGAACTATGTCAGGTCGCCAAGGGAAAAGCATGGACCCCAATGAACTTCTGCCAATCACACGTACGGAATTTCAAAAAACCTTCGTACAGTCCTTGGAACAAGCTCTTCCACACTCAGTTGAAGCACTTTTCAAAAAGGCCGAAAGCGCCTACACGTCTACAGAACAAGGGCGCTATCTGCACGCTTGCACTTTGCTGCGCAGGCCAGAAGAATTGATACGGCAAATGAGGGCCAACATGGACGCCTTGCTAACGAGAAGCTTTCAGACTACCTATAATACCTTTCGCCCAGCATCGGCACTGAGTATGAAAAGTACTAGTTTATCGTTAGTCGATGCGAATGCGTTTGACGATGAATTGCTATTAAATGAAATCACTGAAAGCTTCAGAATTGAAGCGGGCGATCAAATTCGTGATTTGAATATCCGCATCGCCATTTTGTTTGCACAAGATAACATTAAAGAGCGCGAAAATCCGTTCCGCCCTTATCTTCTGGCGCGCTGCATCGGAAATACCATCGACGCATTAAATCTGGAACGTGAGCTTTGCAATATTCTGGAAACCCAGATTGCAGAGGACTTTGCCCGGCATGTTTTAAAAATTTACGAAAATGTTAACCATTGTCTGGCCTTGCACGGTGTTGCGGCAGAACTCCAGTTTAAACTCAAGAAAACGAATCTTGCTACACCATCCCCTGCTTCAAACGGAGTGATGGAAGATGAACTGGCTCCCACCATCGATGAAACCGAAGAATTCACTCAAACCGGTAATCAATTTTCTGGTGTTGGACAGCAAAATCAGTCACGGGTACAACAATACACTGCAGGATCTGCGCCTGCGCAGTCCAGTATCGTAGAAATTGGCGGTAAATTTTACAATACCGCCTCGCGAGACATCTCCAATGACCAACCCAAAAGCACCGTTGAACGGTTATATGAAACGGTTCGTGGAATGGCTGCCGGGATCAGCGGCGCAATGGCACAGCCAAACCTGGCAGGCGTAAGTGAGGCAGGTGGCAATGGTTTCGCAAAAGCATTTAGTAGTGGCTATGAGACCGGATTTAATAGTGGAAATAATCAGCGTTATCCTAACGCAGCCGAGCAGAATTTTGATAGTCAAACTGCTCAAACCTCAGACAACCCTGCTCGCGCAAACCAATTTAAATGGTTAGCGAAAAATCAGACGATCGGCAGTGTTTTACGCAAGGTATTTAGCGGATCCGGTAACGCCAAAGCTACCAGTAGTAACAGCAATGCAATACATATGCAAGCTGATGAAAGCAGCGATGCAAGCGCCCAAACGACAAATGGTTACACCTCAGACAATGGCGCCCCATATCTATCCGAAGGCAATGTAAATTCTGGTGGAGCCAGTTCTGGCACATCCAACTCTGGTCAATTTCAGGAAATACCGCGCCATTCTGAGTCTGGTATCGTTCAGTCCGTCCATCAATTACAGAAAACGCACACCGCCCCCGTTGAACAAATGTTTGACCGCTTGGGGCGGATACGCAACCTGATTCTTGAACAACGCGCACAACTCAACGACATGACGGAAGATGTCGACGAGCAAATGACCATTGATGTGGTCGCGATGCTATTTGAGTTTATTTTAAGTGACAATCAGGTTCCCGCGGAAATCCGGGCGCAATTAGGACGGCTGCAATTTTTGGTGCTCAAAATTGCCTTACGTGATCAGAGTCTGCTGACACAAAAAGGCCATCCAGCGCGCTTACTGATTAATCGCGTTGGCTCCATCTCATTGGGCTTAAAACAGATAGACCCGAGCGGCGTTCACATTACTCAGGAAATTTGCAGGATCGTCGAAACCTTGCTGGAAGATGAAAGCGAAAACTCTCAACTGTTTACCCGTATGCTGGATGAATTTGATGCCTTCATTGCGCGCGAGTTACGCAGCAGTGATAAGCAACTCGATGAAACGGTCGAGGCAGTTGAAGAAGCGCAAAAACGTACTTTACGGCTGGTACACATCACGGCTCAACTGCAAGAGGTATTACAAAAATTGACGATCAACCCTTTTCTACGCGATTTTCTTGAAAGTACCTGGGTATCGGCAATTGAGGTAGCAGAACGTGACGACATCCGACGCGGCACACGTTACCGCCTGCTTATACCTGACTTGTTGTGGAGTATCGTCGCAAAGTCAGTTGAAGATGATCGCACACAACTGTTTGCGTTACTGCCGATTATCCTTGGAACAATACGTGAAGGATTAGCATCGATTGGTTGCGATTCAAAATACCAAAAACAATTGCTCGACTGGCTAGTGGATGCCCACACTGCAGCTTTACGTACTACCCAGAGCAATACGCAAGTACGTTCGCTGTCACTCCCCTCGGTGCATGAACATTTTCATCACTTTGTGTATCCTGACGAAATGGCACGACAAGATTTGCTGGGTGAAGCAAGAACCCCGGAAATACAGCAGATACTAGATAAGGCAATTCGTGATCTGGACATCAAAGTCGAAATGTTGGATCAGATTTGCAGCGAAGAATTAGCTACCGAACCAGCGCCAGTAACGACTAGCGATGAAGAATTACTCACCGATGCTGCGTCGATTACTGTAGCCACACCAGAGATGATCAAAGAAAGATTGCGCACCGGTGTTAGTCTGGAACTGCATTTAGGATTCAAACCAAGCTTCGGAAAACTTAGCTGGGTGGATCCGCAATTACATAACCTGGTATTGAGCCTGGATGGTCATGAGAAACCATCACTGGTTAGCGTGCGTATGTTCCGACGCATGATTGCCCACGGCCGGATAAAGTTTATGGAAGCTGAACCATTATTTGAAAGAGCGGTTCAAGCCTTGCTGACATCTGCTGATGTAGTAGATCAACCAGTTGCTGCTTAGGAAATTGATGCGACAGTGTCAGCTTGACGTTTGCAAAATGCTGAACCGACTGTCGCGTTCTTTAAAACTCTTAAACTTCAGAGATACCTAATTCTTGCATCACTACCGCTCTGGATTGTTGCGCTACTTCGCGGCGATGTGCGCCCTCAGTAGAGATCGCTGGCAAGCGTATTAACTCGGCAGTCATGCGTGGCGCTCGCAATATCACTGCCATACTCTCTGCAAATGTCATATCACCGATAAAATCAGCCGCCTGATGAAACTTGCCATCGGCATCCACGTAACGCACAACAAATGGCTGCACCGGTACTTTAGCCTCGATGGCGGCTTCAAATAAATTCGCATGAAATGGCAGCAGCGTTCCTTGAGCAGAAGTTGTCCCTTCAGGGAAAAATGCAATCCGCTTACCGTCTGCAATCTGGTGTACCAAACCTTCATAGATACGACGTACTTCGCGTTGTTTGCCACGTGCTAAAAAAATCGTACCTGCTTTTTCGCACAGAAAACCAATCAAAGGCCAATGACGAATATCTGACTTGGCGACGAAATGGCAAGGGTGTAAGGTATTGATCACAAAAATATCCAACCAGGATACGTGGTTAGAGACGATCAGTGCACGCTCAGCAATCGCACCGTTGCTGGCATCTTTAAATCTAACATCGACCGTGCAAATGCCAAGCAATTGCTGCGACCAGACGCGCACTTTGTTTTGTTGTTTTTCGACATCAATAAAAGGAAACACAAAAGCACACGTCATCAAACCAGAAAGCAAATGCAAAAAGATGCGAAAAAAATACCAGAAAAGCATGCTGAACTCACCAGATACTCTGTCCGAGTATCAATTAATTTTTTAATTTATTTAAATAAAATAAAGGGGAGTGAGGTTATAAAAACCTATACTCCCGCATTTTTCTTATTTCCTTGATTTTCTTCTGTAGCGCCGACTAAACCTGACGTTTGAAGGACATAACGGCATCCAACAAAATACTCTAATCGGAGATCAGTACACAAGCAATTAATGCAAAGTATTAATTCACGTATTAATGCAGCGTACTAAAAGCAACGCGGCCAGATACCATCGTCAGTTTAACGATACCTGGTAACTCATAGCCGAGAAATAATGTGTGTTTGCCCTGGCTAACCAAGGCTTTGGCTTCGACTTTCCAGCGATCTGCCGGATCAAAAATACACAGATCAGCACTATCTCCAACGGCCAACTTTCCAGCATCAATGCCTGCAACTTGCGCTGCCTTATAACTAATCGCCGCCAATGCCTGGTTGACAGACACTTCACCGCGGCTGTCCTCTGCCCATTTCAATGCAAGTGATAATAACAATTCAAGGCCTGTTGCACCCGGCGTTGCCTCAGCAAACGGCAATAATTTTTCGTCGTCATCGACTGGTGTGTGATCCGAACAAATTGCATCAATGGTGCCATCCACTAAGGCAGCCTTAATCGCATCGCGATCACGTTGACTGCGCAATGGTGGCGTCATTCTGGCGTTCGAATCAAAGAAGCCAATATCAGCATCCGTCAGATGCACATGGTGTGCGCCGACATCACAAGTTAATGGCAAGCCTTCTTTTTTCGCTTTACGAATTAAATCTAAACCAGCAGCCGAAGAAATGCGGCATAGATGCACTTTTGCACCAGTTGCACGCATGAGTTCAAACAAGGTATGCAATGCGATGGTTTCTGCCATTACTGGTACGCCAGACAAGCCCATACGCGATGCCAACGGCCCACTATGAGCTACACCACCTTTACCAATGTACGCATCTTGTGGGCGCAACCAGACTGTGTAGCCAAAGGTCGCTGCATATTGCAAAGCACGTTGCAGCGTATTGGTGTCCGCTATCGTCTCTTCTGCCTGCGAGAAACCAATACAACCCGCATCCGTCAACGCTGACATCTCGGTCAACGATTGACCTTTCAAACCGATTGTTAACGCCCCGAGCGGGTAGACGTGTGCTTTGTTTTGCATACGCGCCCTTTGCTTGAGCATCTCAACCAGACCTGACTCATCAAGTACCGGATCAGTATCTGGTGGACAAACCAGACTGGTCACACCACCGCGCATCGCGGCTTGCAATTCGGACTCCAAGGTTGCTTTGTATTCAAAACCAGGTTCACGCAAACGTGCGCTCAGATCGACCAGACCTGGTGCAACGACCAGGCTCGTGGCATCAATCAGCTGATCAGCGACAAAGCCCTCAGGTGCCGCTCCCAGAGCAAGAATTTTTCCGTCTGCAACGAACACATCTTGAACGCAATCTTTACCGCTGGCTGGATCAATCACGCGACCATTTTTAATCTGTATTTTCATGTTCTTTATTCCCAGGACATCGCCACAATCAGGTGGTCTTTGAACTACCAACTTGACAACCTGATGAGCTTGTACGATTCATCAAATGTCGCCGCCACTATTTCCTGCAACGATGCTCATCACTGCCATCCGGACAGCGATCCCAAACGTCACTTGCGGCAAAATCACAGCCTGCGGACCATCTGCGACCGCAGAGTCAATCTCCACACCGCGATTCATTGGCCCCGGGTGCATCACGATCGCATCAGGATGCGCCAGCGCCAGACGTTCAGGGGTCAAACCGTAGCTTTTAAAATATTCCTGCGCTGAGGGCAGCAACGCACCACTCATGCGTTCGTTTTGCAAACGCAACATGATGATGACGTCGGCGCCTTTCAAACCTTCGTTCATATCGGTAAACACACGTACACCCATTTGCTCCAAGCCACCCGGCAGCAAAGTGTGCGGCCCGATAACACGAACTTCAGGAACACCCAAAGTGGTCAACGCATGGATGTCTGAACGAGCAACACGGCTATGCAATACGTCGCCAACAATCGCCACGGTAAGATTAGTAAAATCTTTTTTGTAATGACGGATGGTGTACATGTCGAGTAAACCCTGGGTCGGATGCGCATGACGGCCATCACCCGCATTCACAACGTGAACATGATGTTGCTTCGTATCATTGAGATGTTTTGCAATCAGGAATGGCGCACCAGACGTTGCGTGGCGTACGACAAACATATCGGCATGCATCGCTGCCAGATTATCTATCGTATCGAGCAGCGATTCACCTTTACTGGTGCTCGATGCCGCGATATTAAGATTGATCACGTCGGCAGATAAACGTTTGGACGCAATTTCAAATGTGGTACGGGTGCGGGTAGAGTTTTCAAAAAACAGATTGAAAACACTCTTACCGCGCATCAGCGGGACTTTTTTGACTTCCCTGTCACTCACGCTGACAAACGACGATGCGGTGTCAAGAATGTGATTGATAATGGATTTTGGTAAGCCTTCTATCGTCAGCAAATGCTGAAGCTCACCATGTTTGTTTAGTTGGGGATTATGCATGATCAATAGAGAAGCTCAGTGTGCCATCGTCTGCACGTTGCAAATTGACAGAGACAGCGGGTTCAAATGAAGCGGCATGGGCAATAAAATCAGCAGCGATTGGCAGCTCACGACCACCACGATCAACCAGTGCAGCAAGCATGACGCGAGTTGGCCGGCCATAGTCAAATAATTCGTTGATAGCGGCGCGGGTAGTACGGCCAGTATATAAAACATCGTCGACCAAAAGAATATGGGCACCATCCACTTCAAAAGGAATGTGGGTAGGTTTCACCTCCGCGTGCAAACCTTTGGCAGCGTAATCATCGCGATAAAAAGAGACGTCAATCTGACCTGCATTGTTGGTTAATCCTAAATCCTTCACCAGCCGCTCTGCAATCCAGACTCCGCCAGAGTAAATGCCAACGATAGAAATAGGATAAGCAACAGTTGTGATGTGGGTTTTGATGTGATTTAAAAGCTGCTGGTATAGCGCTTCTGCATTGAGGTTACTTGCAAGAGAGGTCATAGTGTCTCGTCAAAATATTGTTGCAGAATTAAAGCCGCAGCGTCATCGTCAATGTGTTCACCGCGTTGTCCATTGAGTACCGCAGATGTGTAGCGTTCATCAACCAATACCGTCGGCAAACTAAATCGGCCTTGTAGTTGATTCGCAAACCGCGTGCAGCGTTGCGTCATTTCATGTGCTTCACCGTCAGGGTGCATAGGCAAACCAACCACGCATAATACCGGTTGCCAGTTTTTAATCAGTGCGGCCACTTCGGCAAATTTGGCGTCATTTGTCGTGGCATGAATAATTGCTAAGGGTTCAGCTTGTCTGAGGAAAGTATTCCCGACCGCGACGCCTATCCGTTTCAACCCAAAATCAAATGCCAGGACCGTGCCTTCTGCAGATATACGCGCTGCGTCTTGCATCAGGCATGCCCCGCTATCGTCGCCAGCATCAGGGGATCAATCCCTAACAATTTAATGGCTGCATTAAAACGTTCTTCGAGCGGCAAAGAAAACACGATCTCCGGGTCAGCAAGGACGGTCAGCCATTGATTATCAAGTATTTCTTTTTCCAATTGTCCGGCACCCCAACCTGCGTAACCGACGCTCATCAGAACGCGATCAGGACCATCTCCAGCGGCGATCGCTTCGAGCACATCACGCGATGTCGTGAAAGCAATATCATCGGTAACCTGCAATGAAGAAGTGTATTTGCCAACTGGGGCGTGCAAAACAAAGCCTCTATCGTCTTGAACCGGTCCACCAAACATGACAGGATCTTTACCCATAGGATGTGAATCAGGAATGTTTTCCAGCTTGAGATCAATGCGATCAAACAAACCTGCAACATTCATGTCGGTCGGGCGGTTAATCAACATTCCCATTGCCCCACGCGGGCTATGCTCGCAGATAAACACCACCGAGCCGCCAAACACCGGATCTTGCATAGATGGCATGGCAATCAGGAAGTGATTGGTCAGATTTAACTCGGTAGACGAACTTTTTTCATCAGTCGCAGAACCATCTGTGTCTGACAATGCCATTGACGGCGCAGACTTGTTATCAGCTAAGTCTGTTTTGAGGGATTTTATTTGCTTCACCATCCTCGTATTCTAGCAGTTTTAACGTGTTTTTTCGATGTGTGCTAAGGTGTAATACTACCCTTAGCCTATTGATTTACAGCATTTTATGAGTGAAATCGTACCCCCTTTCCCACTTTCCCTGGTCTGGTTCCGCCGGGATTTGCGAAGCTTTGACCATGCCGCACTATTCCATGCATTGCGTCAAAGCAAGCAGGTCATTGGCGTATTTGTTTTCGACAAAACCATCTTAGAACATTTGCCTGCAAATGACAGGCGCATCAGATTTATTCACGACAGCATCATTGAATTGCAACAAGCCTTGCGAGACCTTGGGGGCGGTCTGCTCGTCCGCTATGGAGACCCGACTGATGTCATACCAGAATTAGTTACAGAATTTAATGCGCAGGCGGTCTTCGTCAATCATGATTACGAGCCCGATGCAATTCGTCGCGATCAACACGTTGCCACGACATTGAAGACACTTTCTTGCGAGTTAATTAGTTTTAAAGATCAGGTCATTTTCGAAAAAGAGGAAGTTTTATCGTTATCGAACACGCCGTTCTCAGTATTTACGCCTTACAAAAATGCCTGGCTAAAAAAGTTTTATGCGCAGAGTGATGATTTTTATTCACGAGCGTATCCCATAGAAAAATATGCAGCAAATCTGAAAGCTATTCCGCATTCTGAAGTTCCACTATTAGCGGCAATGGGGTTTGCTGAGGCACAGGAAAATCCAATTAACTTACCGGCAGGCATGTCTGGCGGGCGGCAACTGTTGGATGAGTTTACGACGCGGATGAAGGGTTACGATATGGCGCGCGATTTCCCTGCAATCAAAGGACCGTCTTATCTGTCGGTCCATCTGCGTTTTGGTACCGTTTCCATACGACATCTGGTACGTGAAGCGATGCAACAAATCCGTACCGGGGCAAATCAGGGTGCGCAGATATGGTTAAATGAACTCATCTGGCGTGATTTTTATTTCATGATATTGCATCATCATCCACGCGTAGAAACCTCGGCATTTAAACCCGCCTATGATGCAATCCAATGGGAAAATGGTACGCAGGCCGACGCGCTTTTTCAAGCATGGTGTGAAGGAAAAACAGGCTATCCGCTGGTTGACGCCGCGATGCATCAACTGAATCAGACGGGTTATATGCACAACCGCCTGCGCATGGTAACAGCCTGCTTTCTAATCAAAGATCTCGGTATAGATTGGCGTCGCGGGGAAGCTTATTTTGCGCAAAAGTTAAACGACTTTGATTTGTCTGCCAATAACGGTGGGTGGCAATGGGCAGCCTCTTCTGGTTGCGATGCGCAACCGTATTTCCGGATATTCAATCCCATCACACAATCTGAGAAATTTGACGCGGAGGGGAAATTTATACGCCGCTATCTGCCGCAATTAAGCAAGTTGGATAAACGCTCAATTCATGCACCGTGGAAAGCTGCTCCATTGCTGCTACAGCAAGCAGGAGTCAAGCTTGGGGAACATTATCCATATCCAATTATTGACCATGACAGCGCCCGAAAGGCAACACTGACACGCTATGCAGTCGTGAAGAAAATTGATACCACTACTGAGTCAGAACATTAATCAAGGCAAAAATAAAAAAGCAGGGTGTCCCCTGCTTTTTTTTTAAACGACTGGCATCAAACGATTACTGCCTGATCTTTCCCGACAAATTTCACAATCGCCGCCATCAAATCATCCTCGCGATAAGGCTTACCGAAGTATTCATTGACACCTAATTCTCTGGCGTAATTACGATGTTTATCGGCAGTACGTGATGTAATCATGATGATTGGGATATGGGCAGTACGCGCGTCGCTGCGCACGTTACGGGTCAGATCGAAACCATCCATACGCGGCATTTCAATGTCGACCAACATGATATCTGGCGTTACCGATTGCAATTGCTCCAACGCATCAATACCGTCTTTGGCGAGGATGACCTGATAACCTTCACGTGTCAGTAAACGTTGCGTGACACGACGTACAGTCAGAGAATCATCGACCACCATTACGGTATGCTGGGTACGTAAGCCTTGTACAGGTTCTGTATTGACAGCAGCTTGTTGTTTCTGATGATGCAAATCAGCGACCGCACCCACATTCATGGCATCCGACCCCGCTTGTGGTAAACGAGTATGTTCATGCTCAAGGCGTTGTGCAAGAGGCACCGGATTAATAATCAATACAATTTCACCAGAACCCAGCACCGTTGCACCGGCGATACCAATCATACGAGATAACTGCGGACCGATGTTTTTAACCACCACCTCGCGATTACCAACAATGTCATCCACGTGGATTGCTACACGGTCAGTACCACTCTTCATGATCAATAACGGTGTGTATTGTTGTGCTAGAGGCACTGCATCTCTGTGACCTAACAAGGCCGATAAATAATGCATAGAGACGCGTTCATCCTGCCAGACAACAGCTCCGTCGTTATAGGCATTTGCCAGAGCATTCGCTTTTAAATGCTGAACTTGCTCTACCAAAACTGACGGAACGGCAAAAGTACGACCACCAGAACTCAGTAACACAACCTGTGTCACCGCCAGAGTTAATGGCAAGTGAATCGTAAATTCTGCCCCCTTACCTTCAACACTGGAGACCTCAACCCGGCCACCCAAGATGGCGGCTTCAGCCCGCACCACGTCCATACCCACACCGCGTCCCGCTAACTCGGTAACCTCTGTCGCAGTTGAGAAGCCAGGCTCAAAAATCATGCCCGCTGTTTCTGCATCAGTCAAAGCTTCACCTTCGAGCAACAAGCCCAATGATTGTGCTTTCTCGCGGATGTTAGCCAAATTCAAACCTTGACCATCATCGTTAAAGCGGATAACAACTTCATTACCCTCTTGACGCACCTCGATAAGCAACTCGCCAGTTTCATCTTTACCAAGCAGACGACGAGTTTCACGCGTTTCGATACCGTGCACAATCGCATTACGTAATAAATGCTCAAAAGGACCAACCATTTTTTCCAATACGCCACGATCCATTTCAACCGCAGTTCCACGGATATCCAGGTTGACGCGCTTATCAATTTCTTTCGCCGTCTGGCGTGCGACGCGATACAGACGTTCGGAAACGCTGGCGAACGGAATCATACGAACACGCATCAGATCTTGCTGCAACTCACGCGTCAAACGAGCCTGGGTATGCAAATTGGTTGCCGCTCCGTCGATCGTCCGGTTCAAGTTGTTTTGCACAGTTGCCACGTCGCTGACGCTCTCGGCCATCATGCGTGTCAATTCTTGCAAACGCGTAAATCGGTCAAATTCCAGAGGGTCAAATTCACGATCAGCAGAATGTGCCATACGCGAAGTAATTTGCGTTTCTGCCTGAATTTCAACTTCACGTAACTGGTCGCGCAAGCGGGTAACGTTCTCGGTCAACTCGCCCAGAGAGGAGCGCAAAGTGCTGACTTCATTTTCAAGACGGGAACGTGAAATAGAAACTTCACCGGCCTGATTGACTAAGCGATCAAGTACGTCAGCACGAACCCGAACAAGCGGTACCGGCGCTCCCGGTGTCACTGGCGCGCTCAAGGCTGTATTCAATGCCGGCATCGCTTTAGTCATTGCTGTACCGACCAAAGGCATGACTGGGTTAAGAGCGGCCACTCCTTCTGTGTTGGTGGCGGACTCTATTTCACCGGCGGCGACACTTTCCTGGAATTGATCGAGCTCTTGCGCAGCAGTTAAGGCGTCTTGGCTGAGCACAGGTGCAGGATGTGCCTCAGGATGTTGTAAGCGATCAAACAACAACATGCTTTGATCATGTCTGACCAGCAAATCTTCTAACAGCGGTTGGCGTACCAGACTACCTGCATGCATGAGACTTTCGATGCGGGTTTCCATATCATGAATATGCTGCCCAAGCCCCATCGCACCCGCCATCCGAGCACTTCCTTTGATGGTGTGCATGAGTCGCGCGATCGATTGCGGGATCGCTGTATCTGTAGGATGTTCTTGCCAGTTGCGCAGTAATTGCCCAACCATCGGTAAGAGATCATGTCCCTCTTCAAGGAAAACCGGCAACAAATCCAGATCCAGATCATCTTTAATTTGTAAACTTTGATCTGCAATTTGCTGTGCTAGCGCTGTCGATGCAAGTTGAGCGGCAGCATCTTCAGATGCATTCGTAATAACGGCTTGTGACGTTAGTTCATCATTAGCAGACCAATCCTTCAAATCCAATTTTTCATTGGTTGACGTAATAAACTCTTCGTCAGCTCCTGCATCGGAGCGAGAAATCACATCTTGCAGCAATAGCTCTAATTGACGAACATCTTCGTGCGCAAATTCAGCGATTTCTGACAAGGCAAACTTTTGCAACATGCGTTTTGCTGTTTCCAGAGCGTGCTGTAAAGTATCAAATTCAGATGCTTGCAAAGTGACCGGATGGCGCTCAAGTCTTTGTAAAACCAGCTCCAGACTATGCGCCAGTTCTTGCAACGGTTTCAGACCCACAGTAGCCGAACTACCCGCGAGCGTGTGACTCGCGTGTATTGCATGCGTCGTCACGCTACGATGTGGCTCATGACGCCATTCAGCAAAATCCTGAGACAAGAAGCGCACAATCTCATCAGTTTCTGCCATGTAAATCGAGTACAAAGGCAAACTAATTTCGAGATCACCGATGCGCTTAATATTGTCATCAACACTTTGCACAGGCTTGACCAGATCAGGAAATTCCAGAATTTGCGCGCTGGATACAAGATCTGCGATGCCATCAGAAGGAACATGTTCCGTAACGGATTCTATCCCATGCTCTGATAATGGTTCAGATACTGCCGCGTCTAAGATCAGTTCCGGCTCAACGTTCACTATAGGGGCGACCAATTCTGGCGAAATGACGTCTGCCGCCATTGTTGCAGTTGTTCCCAAGGATGCAGCCAACAAATCATCCATACTTGGTGTTGGCGATAAATCCACAGCAAATTCTTCTGCTTTGATCAAATCTGCTTCTGCATGTGCCAACTGATCAGCATGATTTGGCACTTCTGCATGGTGCTTTATTTCAACAGCAGAATCTACTAACACAGGTGGCTCTTCAAACGTCTGCGTAACAGAGGCAGGCAATTCCGAAGAGATTTCGTTGTGCAAAGGAAGGTCGTTTCCGAAATCAAATGGTTCCAGATCAACGGACTCAGACAAGCTTAACACTTCAATCTCAGGCAATGCAGTCGCGACGATTTCCTCATTGTGAGCGAGTGCCGTTACTTCCGTCACTTGCGGCTCATTGAGTTCAAAACTCAGAGACTCTAAACCAATATCCGCAAGCTTATTATCTTGAACCACATCATGCACTGGCGTCGCAGATTCAGTAAAGTTTGCTGTTGCAGAATGATCATCGGTATGTGTGACTTCGGGAACATCAGCAACAGGGGTTGCATGGATAGCCGTTTCATTGGCCGTTTCCCGATAATCAAGACCTGCTTTAACGCGTTCAGCAGCAGCAATAATGGCATTTCCAGTTCTGGCAGAGTGTCCGTGCTGTTTGAGTTCCTCAACCCACAATACCATTTCTGCTGCGGTGTGTTCCAGTAAAGCATACAGATTGTCATTGCCGGGACGTGACTCAGACAACCACAAGTTCATGACCTGTTCAATATTCCAGGCAGTTTCACCGAACACATTCAAACCTACCATGCGGCTGCTGCCCTTCAAGGTATGGAATGAACGACGTAAGCTAGTCAGGTATTCCTGATTGTCGCTATCGCGTTTTGATACTGGTAAAGTTTCCTGTACAAAAGTCAGCACTTCCTCGGCTTCACTCAGGAATATCTCTAGCAATTCAGCATCAATCGCTTCATCTGTTTGGGGCAAATCGACATACGTATCAACATGCACTGATTCCGCGACGCCACTCGTAACCGCAATGATATCTTGCAAGTTTTCAGCCGAATGTTCTACGTTTGTCTGCGCCAGCAAATCAATCGCCGCATTAGCGCGCTCACTGGCATTGGAATCGTCGAGCAGTGTCGCAACAGAACGCTCTGACTCAAGAGAGTCTTTGAGTTGTGCTTGCAATTCTTTGTCATCTGGATTTTCAGAAAGAGAAACGGCCAGACGCGCTGATTCGTGCTGCTGATGCACCAACTCTTCCTCAGCTGTTGCCAGCTGTGTCTGCAACGGATCTTGATGCTGAGTGGCACCAACTGTATCTATGCTCTGAAGATCTTCGGCTATCGGTAATAATTCTTTGTGCGATACTGTTTCCAATAAATTCGAACGGAAGATACCTGTATCCTCATCAAAGCTGAATTTCTTTTTCGCCGTTTCTGGCTGGGCTTGCAGAGTTTCGATAAAGAAGCTCAGTGCACCGATATTTTGTGCGACTTTTTGATGTTCATCGACACGTTCGGCTATCGCCGCTTCATCATCAGAACTCACTGGCGTCGCAAAATTAGCAACCAACGAGCGCGTCTGATTCACCGCTTTCATCGCGTCATCCTGATCAAGCATCGCTAATGCGCCACCAATCTGATGTAGCACGTCATCGACGTTATTCAAGGAATCATGATGTTCCGCATCACGGAAGTATTCATCCAGATTTTTCTCAACCTGGCGCAAACTGACTTGCATCTCTGCGACCAGTACGCCCATCGTTTGGCGCTGCTGCGCTTCGCGGGAAATTTCTCCCATCCAGGCTGTTTGCGATTCTGGTTCATCACCAGAAACGATAGATAGCAAACGTGCCGTTATTTCTTCAGCGCGTTCAGCAAAATGCGCTGGTAAACGTGTAATCTGGTCTAACGCCGTTTCCACAAACAATAAACTCGTAGCAAGTTCAATACCTAATTTTGACGTATCGGCGGAATGCGCAACATGGCGCGAAATACCGTTTAATTCACGTAAAAGTTTAGAGAGTGCAGGCGCATTCAGGCCACTACCGGTCTCCGCCAGATCGTTCATTTTTTGGGAAAATTTATCGGCTAAACCGTTTTCTCCGTTTGCAATCCGCCCCCACAAGTTTTTAACTGCCATTAATTGTTCTTTGGCAGTACTCAGAACCCCTGCGGCGATTTGACCGTAGTTTTTTTGGTCGTAATCAACCGGAACAGTATTATCTAGCTGGTAGGCTTGGCGTATGCTGGCAACCAAGGGCGTCGGTGACTTTGCTTGTGCCAGGAAGAATAATGCATCTCTTAACAACCGTTCTGGAATTGCAGTAACTCCGTCCACCAGACGGCGGATCTGTAAATTGATGCGTCCAAAAATTTGTTTGGCGTATTGTTGATTGTCGATCCCACCTTGAGCGACCGCTTCCACAAAAGCGCACATCACAACCCAAAATGCTTTTGCCTGCGAATTGGTCTGTGCCAAATCGATTTCATGCACAACGTCTCGCATGGACTGCGCCGCGGCACGCTGGGCTTGATTATCCTTGCTAGTCAGGAAAGTTAACAGTAATTTTTCAAAACGCTGACGCAATCCAACATACGACGCAGAGCCATTTCCATGAACCACCGCTAATTCAGGCACTTTACTTTGCGCCGACAACGCAGGAAAAAACAAATCAGCTGGATGAATACGTTCCGCACCTTTTAACTCTAATAAGGCCCGATAGTAAGGGAACAGTCTGACTGGCTGATGCGCAGCACCGGACAATAAATCTTCGAGATAACGCAACACGGCGTGAAATGCATCAAGAATGACTTCGACATTCGCCGGACTCATTTCTATTTGTCCGTTTTGCAAACGCTCGAGCAATTCTTCTATGGTTTCAGTAACAATAGAGACGCCATCAATATCGACAATCTGCAAGGCGCCATGCGCCTGATGCAAATAGCTCTTTGCATGCAAAATAGTAGTGGATCTGGTTTCAGCATCTTGTGCAAGCGCCTCTTTGAGCATCTTGCCAGCATTAGTAACAGCTTCACGGACTTCCGCCATAACCCAGGAAAGCGGTCCAGTATCAAACTGATCCTGAGGCAGATGTGACGAATTTGGAAAATCGGATGTCATGCGTGCTCCGCAAACTCAAGAGACGATGAAACCAGGTTCATCGTCTTGAAATAGGACAGGGTCGTCGCACACTGGTGCAACGCCCCAAAGACTGGAAAATCAGGCAGCCACACGGAAACGTGATACGGAGTTTTTCAATTCTTCCGCCAACAACGACAATTGTTTAATAGAGTCTGCTGTTTGTTGCGTACCGTTCTGGGTTTGCTCTGTGATTGTCAAAATGTGTTGGATGTTTTGTGCAACGCCGTTCGCTGACGTCGCTTGTTGTTCCGTCGCCAGAGAAATACCTTGAATCAGTTCAGCAAGGCGATTAGAAACGCTACGGATTTCGGACAACGCCGTACCCGCCGCATCTGACAAGCGCGCTCCCTCAACCACACCCTGTGTTGATTTTTCCATCGCAGCTACCGCATCATGGGTATCGGTCTGAATCGTACGCACCAGCGCACCGATCTGCTTGGTCGCCTCGGCTGAACGTTCCGCCAGTCGCTGAACCTCTTCGGCAACCACCGAGAAGCCTCGACCAGCTTCACCCGCAGATGCCGCCTGAATCGCCGCATTCAACGCCAGAACGTTAGTTTGTTCGGTAATGTCAGAAATCAGCTCGGTGATCTCACCAATCTCTTGTGAAGATTCACCGAGTCGTTTAATTCGCTTGGAGGTTTCCTGAATTTGTTCGCGAATCTCATTCATACCCTTGATCGCGTCTTCCACGGCATGCGCACCTTGCTCCGCCGCCGCAACCGATTGACGCGCCACTTCCGCTGATTCATTCGCGGAACGCGAAACATCAGTAATTTCAGCCGCCATCGTCAGAACGACCTGACCAGCATCCGTAATTTCACGTGATTGTTGTTCAGAAGCTTCCAACAAATTATTAGAAACACCCTGCGCATCATTCGACGCTGAAGTAACTTGTTCCGCAGTTTTGGTAACGCGACCAACCAGTCCACGCAGCTCTTCCACCGTATAGTTAACCGAGTCAGCAATCGCGCCAGTAATATCTTCGGAAACCGTTGCTTGCACCGTCAAGTCACCATCCGCCACTTCCTGCAATTCATTCATCAGACGCAAAATCGCAGCCTGATTCTGATCGTTTGCAGCTTTTGCTTCTTCTTCTTGTTTTTGCGCTTGTAACATTTGTGACGCTGCTTCTTGACGACGCTCATTCGCCTCTTTAGCGCGGTTACGGCTATCTTGCAACAGAACTAAAGCGATACCAACCGCGGCCAACAACGCAACCGCACCAGAAAGCAGCAGTAACCAGAAAGACAAACTGATAGAATCTTGCTCTGCGGTATACGTTTTCTGGAGTTTGGCAAACTTTGCTTTTAAATCTTCATTCTCATTAAACACTAACTGTTCGGACTGTTTTGCAGCAATAAAATTCTGCAAATTGCCCAAGATGGTAGAAACAGAGGCGCGATAGTCTTCAAACGTTTTTTGCAGCTCTTCGAGTTTGTCACGTGTATCTGCATCTTTGGTTATCGCCAGACGCAACACGTCACTCCCTTTAAGGAAACCATCAACCAGATCACGGAAAGTATTGGTGTCTTTACCCAACAAGAACGCCGTTTCAGGATTAACACCTTCAGAAGTCAGGAATTCATTCGCACTACGACCCAGACGTTGGGTCAACATGACCAACTGACCGGATGCAGAAATTTCGCGAGCAGAACCACCGCCTTGCACTTTCAAAGTCGAAATTTGCTCAGTCAACTCCAGCAAGGCCGGGGACAAGGAGTTCAATTTTTGCAAAGTCTGACCAAAACCCGTCAGCTCTTTACGACGAGCCAAAATAGTCTCTGCCGCTTTATTGGAGTTTTGCCAGGTCTTTGATGTATCAAGCAAAACGGACTCTAGCGCAGAATTTGCTTTATCAACGTTACGACCTTGATAGTTACCGCCTTTGAGCAAAATATCCAGATCGGAGTTAATCTCTTTGCGACTATCTTCCAACTGTTTAAAAGCTTCAACGTTACCCTGAATCGCATTCGGCGCTGCTTTACCAATACGCTGGGAGTGCATCAGCATGTCACCGGAAATTTGTACCTGGGTAGAAACCAACGCTGACTGACTCGCATTAAGCCATACAAAGAAACCACCTGCCAGGAGCGCCCCAGCCATGGTGATCGACAAAACTCGCATCTGCTGTTGCAGCGACATTTTGCCGATTACTGGCAAACGGATATCACCGCCTTTTTCTAAGGCGTCGCCAATGAATGTTGCATCAGCCTTATGGTCCAGATTGTCATTTGATACTGCCAGACTAGCGTCAGTTGACGCTGAAACCTCGGGATTCAACATTTTGACGTTGTTCGCGTCTTCAACTTCAACCGAATCAGCATTACCGAACGACCTTGCCGCGACTTCTGCTCCGTCTATTTCCGGATTTTCTTTTCCCTTGGACAAGAACGGTAGTTTAAATGCCATTACTAAGTCTCCTAAACGATTGACAAGCTTTCAGTATTGCTTGAAATACAAACTGACTACAAACCTATATGCAAAAATTCCTGGTCTTGCACTAATGCAGCCAGGCTGAGCTTATGCCATATATTCCCATCACGGTCACGGTATTTACACTGCAACCACGCATGAATTTCTGGCGAACCTTCATCAGATACAACTTCTTCCATTTCAGCGATATTTCTCAGGCCCAAAACCTGAGAAACCAGCAAACCGCTATTAAATGCTAAAACTGGCGCAAATGCGACAATCCGGCACGCATTATCAAGTTTAGTGCTTTCATTTCCTTGAAAACGCGGCAAATCAACGACACTCGTTAAGTTACCCCGAATATTTGATAAGCCAATATACCAGTCCTTGGTCAGAGGAACATTGGTCAACGATGTTGCGCTAACGATTTCACCTGATTCACGCAACTCAAGCAAATAACGTACTTGACCAACCATGATGCCCAACTGATTGACTTGGGTAAAGTCACCACGCTGAGCAGCTTGCATGCGTTCAACCAACTGCGCCTGAAATTCACGCAAACGCGTGCGTCTTACACCGCCTTCAGGTCTGGTTACTTCCAGATTGGCGGCAACAGGGTCACTCAAAGTCTGGGTCATGAGGTTATCCGGGTATTTCTAAAAATGGACACGAAATTTAATCAGTCTGACTTGCCTGACAGGGCGTCATTCAGACACAAAAGAAATTAACCGAGTGCTGCAATTTTTGCCAGCAACTCTTGCGGATCAATTGGCTTCACCAGGTAATCGCGGGCACCTTGGCGCAAACCCCAGATACGATCTGTTTCTTGATTTTTACTAGTGCAAATAATCACCGGAACATCTTGAGTTTCAGGATCTTTAGCGATCGCGCGGGTAATCTGAAAACCATTCTGGCCTGGCATCACAACGTCCATTAAAATCAATTGCGGTTTGTCCGCTTTAATTTTTGTTAACGCCTCCTCACCACTTTCTGCCGTAGAAACAGAAAATCCATTTTTTACCAGAACATCGGTCAAAAAATAACGCTCAGTCGGGGAATCATCTACTACTAAAATTTTCTGAATAGCCATCTTCTTTATACCTCACATAAAACTGAATTATTTACTGTGCTCTTCTGACGTGTAATTCCGCACAGTTTTCAGCAGACTATCTTTTGTAAAAGGTTTGGTCAGATATTCGTCTGACCCCACCATAGCGCCACGTGCTCTGTCAAACAAGCCATCTTTTGATGACAGCATGATCACAGGAGTATCGCGAAATTTCGCACTCTTTTTAATCAGTGCACAGGTTTGATAACCATCGAGCCGGGGCATCAAAATGTCGCAAAAAATCAAATCTGGATGAGAATCATTGATTTTTGCCAAGGCATCAAAGCCATCCTCAGCCAACACGATCTTATAACCAGCTTGCCCAAGAAATATCTCGGCAGATCGACGTATAGTACTACTATCGTCTATCACCATGATCTTCAGGTTTTCATTGCTCGCCGGAATTGACATAGAATCATCTCTTTTCAACAGAATTGTCTCAGACTAGCACTGTAGCAAAATTTTTTGAATTGGCGCTTATTTTCCGTGAATAAACATTTAATACAACTAAAAAAATGAAAATCCGCGGTTAAATCGCAACCATTTCAAAGTCTTCTTTGCGCGCACCGCACTCCGGACAAGTCCAGTTCATCGGAACATCTTGCCAACGCGTGCCAGCAGGAATCCCTTCGTCGGGCAAACCTTGTTCTTCATCATAGACCCATCCACAGATTAAACACATCCATGTAGTAAACTCTTGCTGACCACTTGCATTATCGCTCACGACTAAAACCCTTCAATCAAGTAAAATATTAGAACTAACGCATGAAATTTTCAAAAAGACATTAAACTCCATCATTCGGACTAATACGAATTTATTAAAGCTGGCTATATTAATCTACCCAACGTGCAAAACCAAATTTCTCCGCTCATTCTTAGCTTCGGCGCATCAGATCCAGTCGCTGCCACCGGCTTATTTGCCGATCTCGCCTCGTTTGCTGCCATGGGCTGTCATGGATTACCAATAGTAACTGCAATTCTGACTGGCGATACAGCACAAATTGATAGTATCCATCCATTAGACGCTGATCTGGTTGATGAGCAGGCGCGCACTATACTAGAAGATATGGCAGTGGTAACGTTTAAGATCGGTCAGGTCGGCAGCGTAGACAATGCGACAACGATCGCAGAAATTGTTTCCGATTACCCTGAAATGCCGTTAATCCTCGATCCATTCAATTCCACTATCACCGAACAAATTGCTGATGCTGAAGATTTAATCTTGTCGATCCGCGAATTGCTCATTCCTCAAGCGACCTTATTATTGATTTCAGCAGTTGAACTTTCCCGTTTGGCAGAAACCTGGAAAGAAAATTCTGAAGCTGAGGATCTCACGGCCGATGTCATGACACTGATCGATTCTGGTTGTGAGTTTGTGCTCGTTACAGGAACACCAACTGCCAATGGTGAAATTGCCAATACCTTATTCAATGAGTCCGGCATTATCAGAAGAGATGTATGGCCAAGAATTCCAGGCTCATTTGCAGGTGCCGGATCAACACTGTCCGCTGCTATCGCGGCTTTGATGGCGAACGGGCTTGAAGTTCCCGAAGCAGTGCTGGAAGCACAAGAATTTACGCAAGCCGCTATTAGCCACTCGCAACAATTAGGAATGGGGAAACTCATTCCTGACCGCCATTTCTGGGCCAAAGAAGTTGAATAAGTACAATGAATATTTAATTTTGCATGCAGATTAAATGGCCCTGCATATCGAGAACTAACAATCAATGATGAAAAAGTTAAATAAGCGCTGGCGCTGAGCACGTTAACATAACGACCTCATTCATACCATATATCTCCACCCTGATCGCACATCATGACGAACAAGAACGAAACTCTATTTAACCGCGCACAAAAAACCACGCCTGGAGGCGTCAATTCACCAGTGCGTGCTTTCCGCTCAGTCGGTGGCACTCCACGCTTCATCACTCGCGCCGAAGGCCCTTACTTCTGGGATGCAGATGATCGTCGTTATATCGACTATATCGGCTCCTGGGGACCAGCAATTGTTGGTCACGCGCATCCACAAGTCGTTAGCGCCGTTCAGGCTGCGGCAGCACGTGGTCTGAGCTTCGGAGCACCAACCGAAGGTGAAATTCTGATGGCAGAAGAAATCTGCAAACTGGTTCCCGGCGTTGAACAAGTGCGCCTGGTTTCTAGCGGCACTGAAGCAACCATGAGCGCATTGCGTCTGGCGCGCGGTGCAACAAAACGTGACAAGATCATCAAATTTGAAGGTTGCTACCATGGTCACGCCGACTCACTGTTGGTCAAAGCGGGCAGCGGCTTGCTGACCTTTGGCAATCCAACCTCCGCGGGCGTTCCAGAAGACTTCAGTAAACACACATTGGTTCTTGATTACAACAACTGCGAGCAACTGGAAGAAGTGTTTCAAACCATCGGTGACCAAATTGCTTGTGTGATTGTCGAACCCGTTGCTGGCAATATGAATCTGATCCGTGCCACGCCAGCATTTTTAGAAACCATGCGTCGCCTATGTAGTGCACATGGCAGCGTTTTGATTTTTGACGAAGTGATGTGTGGTTTCCGTGTTGGTTTACATGGTGCACAAGCGCTGTATCAAGTGCAAGCCGATATTGTCTGCATGGGTAAAGTGATTGGTGGCGGCTTACCGGTCGCTGCCTTTGGTGGTCGTGCTGACCTGATGGGGCATATGGCGCCTTTGGGTGGTGTTTATCAGGCTGGCACGTTGTCTGGCAACCCAGTCGCAGTAGCCGCTGGTATGACGACACTCAAAATCATTCAGGAAGATGGCTTCTACGAAACATTGAGCGCACAAACACGCAAACTGGTTGATGGTCTGGCAGCGGCAGCCAAAGAAGCTGGTGTCACGTTCTGCGCAGATGCAGTGGGGGGTATGTTTGGATTGTATTTTGCAGCCGAGGTACCTACATCCTATGCGGAAATGATGGCGAGTGATAAAGAAAAATTCAATCGTTTTTTCCACCTAATGCTCGATGCTGGCGTCTACCTGGCACCATCAGCGTTTGAAGCTGGCTTCGTATCTATCCAGCATGATGATGCGATTGTTGATGCCACGATAGCGGCGGCTAAGCAAGCATTCGCTCAACTTTAATTAGACTGGATTAAAAAATAGTCTGAGCATGTAAGCGGCTTACCAAGGCAAATGCTTTGCTAAGCCGCTTTCCTATTGAGTGCAGCATTTATTTTCTTACTTGTGCTTATTTTCTGAAATCAACTTCGGCAATACGTCCAGGCAAATTGAGCTTCGCTATTGGTTTCGCGGTTTCACTGATGATTGTGCCGCGCCGGATGACGTAGCGCCGCACTGGTCTGATACGCAAAGCCTCAATACTATTGCTCGCATCAAGAATGACAAAATCGGCATAACATCCGGGTACTAATCCGTACCGTTCTAACCCGAGAATCTTGGCTGGTGCCGTAGTCACTGCATCAAAACATTGGCGCATTGCTTGCTGCCCGGTCATTTGTGCCACATGCAAACCCATGTAAGCAACTTCCAACATATCGCCAGACCCCAGGCTGTACCATGGATCCATTACACAATCATGGCCAAACGCGACATCAATGCCTGCCGCAATCAGTTCAGGTACTCGCGTCATGCCGCGGCGCTTTGGATAGGTATCATGCCGCCCTTGCAGGGTAATATTAATAAGTGGATTGGCAATGGCAGCAACACCAGCTTCACGAATCAGCGGCAATAATTTGCTGACATAATAATTATCCATAGAATGCATCGAGGTCAGATGCGAACCAGCGACCCTCCCCTGCATTCCCAGTCTTTGTGCCTGATAAGCCAGGGTCTCAATATGACGTGAGAGTGGATCATCAGATTCGTCGCAGTGCATATCTACTCTTAGCCCGTGATCAGCCGCAAACTCACATAAAATCCGTATCGATTCAGCACCATCGGCCATGGTGCGTTCAAAATGGGGAATCCCGCCCACCACATCGACGCCCATGACTATTGCGCGCTTCAGATTGTCCAAAGCAGTTTTGCTGCGCAATAATCCATCTTGTGGAAATGCAACCAATTGCAAATCCAGATACGGTGCGACGCGACGCTTTACTTCCAATAATGCTTCAACTGCCAACAAGCGATCATCACAAATATCGACATGCGAGCGCATCGCCAGCAAACCTTTCGCAACGGCCCAATCACAATATTGCATTGCTCGTGCAATCAATGCTTCTTGTGTTAGCGAAGGTTTGAGCTCGCCCCATAATGCAATACCTTCGAGCAAGGTTCCGGATTGATTTACTCGTGGCAATCCATAACTGAGTACCGCATCCATATGAAAATGTGCATCAACAAATGGCGTTGTCAGCAAATTGGCCTGCGCGTCGATTTCAGGCAAGCCGCTGACAGTTAAATGCTTACCGACTTCAACAATTAGTCCTTGTCGCACTAAGATATCAACACCTGTTTGGCCATCAGGCAAATTGGCGTTGCGAATCAACAGATCATTCATACATATCCTTTTACAGAAAAAACCTCACACCACGCCAAGTCTGACCAGTCTTGCAACGCAGCATTTCAGCAATACGTGCTCAAAGCCGCTTCAACTCGATTCGAATAGCATTTGCTTCTAAAACTAGTTTGCAAAAATTTTAACCGTTCCGGCGATCCTACGGCATAATCTAGGCACAGAAAGGCAGGATTTTTATGGCAACAATGAAACAGGTCGCAGAAAAAGCAGGCGTATCAACCACTACCGTTTCCCATGTTATCAACAACACCCGTGTGGTCAGCGAAGATGCACGTGAACGGGTGCTGTCTGTCATCCAGGAATTACGTTACATACCAAGTGCAGTGGCACGCAGCCTCAAGAACGACCGTACTCACACGATAGGGATGATGATCCCAAACAACTCCAACCCGTATTTTGCCGAAGTGATTCAGGGGATAGAGGACGCGTCGTTCAAGCTTGGTTATAACATCATCTTATGTAATTCTTACGATGACCCGAAAAAACAAGCTGCGTATATTCGCGTGCTAATGGAAAAACGGATTGACGGTCTGATTTTAGTCTCGTCAGGCACGGATGAAGACTTAACCCAATTGCTGGCCAACGAAGGTATTCCGAAGGTGCTGGTCGATCGCGAAGTCACTGGTGTGGTCGCAGACTTGATTGAAGCTGATCATGTCCAAGGTGGTTATGACGCAACACGTTACCTGATCGATCTGGGTCACAAAAAAATCGCCTGTGTCGCCGGCCCCAAAACCTTGCTTCCGAGTGGTGGTCGGGTAACTGGTTATTTGCGTGCTTTACAAGAAGCCGGTATCAGCTTCAATCCCGCCTATTTGATTCATAGTGACTTTACCAGTCAGGGTGGATTTAATTCTTTTCAGGAATTATTATCGCGGGATGATCGTCCGACAGCCATTTTTGCGAGTAATGATTTGATGGCGATTGGCGGTATTTGTGCAGCGAATCAAGCCAACGTCAAAATACCACAACAACTATCTGTAGTTGGCTACGATGATATTGCGCTCGCGTCTTTCAGTACACCACCATTGACAACCATTTCTCAACCAAAACACGCGATCGGGCAGTTAACCGCACAGATTCTGGTCGACAGAATTGCCAATCCGGAGTCACCCATGCGGCGCGAAATGCTGAGTTCCAGATTGATTACTCGCCAATCGACATCCCCGCCTGCTGAAGCGTAAACTGATACTGCGCATCTGAATACGTAAAGTGCAGCGAGGCAATCAAAAGCTCCTCAATTAAAAAACATTAAATTCGGTAATAACTCGTTTTGTAATGCGACCAGCACACGGTTAATAACTTGCAAAAGAATCAGCGCCACCATGGGGGAAAAATCCAGACCTCCTAATGGTGGCAATATTTTCCTCAATGGAAATAGTACCGGCTCATTCAGAGCCCTTACAAAAGGGGCAAATGGCGCATGTGGATTCACCCAACTAAAGATTGCCTCAAGTACTAATAATGCCATGAACCCGTAGAGTATCCATTGCAGTACACGGAACAACGCCAAGACCGCAATGGCGACAATCGGAAAACGTGCCAGCAACCAATAATCAATTGCCATCGATAAGAAAGCAGCCAGAAAAACGGCAATCAGACTGGCCCAATCGTATCCGCGAAAGCCTGGCACCACCCTGCGTATTGGGTGCACAATCCAATCCGTCAATTGAAAAATGGCCTGCGCCAACCCCATCGGCGGTCTCACCCGCTGGACTTGCATCCAAAAACGGAGCAGCAAAAAACCAGCCAATAGTCCAGTCACCGTATCAATAACAAAAGTTAAAATATCGTGCAGCACAAGTTGTCCTTAAAAAAAACCCACCGGGTGACGAATCACACAGTGGGTATTGTGCCTGAATTCAATCAGGCGTCCAAGCATATAAAGAATTACGCTGGACGATTACCAGTTGGGAAAGGCCATGCTGCATTTGCACTAACAACTGTTTTTGCATCAGGTGTTGCTGCTTTTGCCGCTACCTTTTTCGCTGCTGGTTTAGCTGCTACTTTTTTAGCTGCTGGCTTTGCTGCTGCTTTCGCTGCTGGCTTTGCTGCTGCTTTTGCCGCTGGCTTAGCCGCTACTTTTGCTGCTGGCTTTGCCGCTGCTTTTTTCGCTACTGGCTTCGCTACAGCTTTTGTTGCGGTCTTAGCTGCTGGCTTCGCTGCTGCTTTTTTTGCCGCTGGTTTAGCTGCTGGTTTAGCCGCTGCTTTTTTCGCTACTGGCTTTGCTACAGCTTTTGTTGCTGCCTTAGCTGCTGGCTTCGCTGCTGCTTTTTTAGCTGCTGGCTTAGCAACTACTTTTACCGCTGCTTTTTTTGCTGCTGGCTTAGCTGCTGCCTTCGTTGCTTTTGCTGCTGGCTTAGCTGCTACCTTCGTTGCCTTTGCTGCTGGCTTCGCTGCTGCTTTTTTCGCTGCTGGTTTAGCTGCTGGTTTAGCTGCTACTTTTTTAGCTGCTGGTTTAGCTGCTACTTTTTTAGCTGCTGGTTTTGCTGCGGCTTTTGTTGCTTTCGCTGCTGGCTTAGCTGCTGCCTTCGTTGCTTTTGCTGCTGGCTTAGCTGCTGCCTTCGTTGCCTTAGCTACTGGCTTAGCTGCTGCCTTCGTTGCCTTTGCTGCTGGCTTAGCGGCAGCTTTAGTTGCTTTTGCTGCTGGCTTAGCCGCTGCTTTCGTTGCCTTAGCTGCTGGTTTAGCTGCTGCTTTGGTTGCTTTTGCTGCTGGCTTCACTGCTGCCTTAGTTGCCTTAGCTGCTGGTTTAGCAGCTTTCTTTACTGCTGCCTTTTTAGCAGGCTTCTTCGCTACTGCTTCGTCCGTAGACGGTTGTGGTGCTGTTGCCATTTTGTTTCTCCTTCGATCGAGATGGAAAAAATCAGGTGAAAATTAAAATCCGCTCTATCCTTTCAAGCGGATTATTCAAAGGCACAAACAAGAGAGCTGTTTGCGCTAATGAATGCGGCACCGGCTGAACTGCTGCATTGCCTCTGTAAATGCAGCACTTCAGCCATATGATTTACTCTTCGTTTTATGAGTGGAAGTGGTAAACCAAAAAAAACGCCCGCATTACATGCCGGCGTCGGTATCTTTTTGTAGAACACGCAGAGCACGACCAAAAGCCGCAAGTCCCAGCCTTGCCAGGAATTGCGGCACTAACAGTTCAAAGCAATGTAGTCTTAGACTGTCCATTCAGTTTGGTGAGGCCTCTCGAGTTTTACATCTCGTGCAAACCGTGAGCATTCCATTTCAGGAATCGGGGTGCTGACTTCAGCTACTTACTCCCAATTCAGAGCTCCACCGGTTTGATACTCAATCACGCGCGTTTCAAAAAAGTTGCGTTCTTTTTTTAGGTCTATCATTTCGCTCATCCAAGGGAATGGATTCTCTTCTTGAGGGAACAAAGCATCTAGACCGATTTGCTGTGCGCGGCGATTTGCGATAAATCGTAAATATCCTTTAAACATCGGTGCATTTAATCCGAGCACTCCACGCGGCATTGTATCCTCTGCGTAGCGATATTCCAACTCCACCGCACGCAAAAACAACGATTTAATTTCATCGCGAAACTCTGCAGTCCACAAATGTGGATTTTCCATCTTAATGGTATTGATTAAATCGATCCCAAAATTACAGTGCATCGATTCGTCACGCAAGATGTATTGGTATTGTTCGGCAGCGCCCATCATTTTATTTTGACGACCCAAGGCCAGAATCTGTGTAAAGCCAACGTAGAAAAACAGACCTTCCATCAAGCATGCAAACACGATCAGTGAACGCAATAAAGTCTGATCCGCTTCAGTCGTACCAGTCTTGAATTCAGGATTCGTCAACACGTCAATGAATGGGATCAGGAACTGATCTTTGTCGCGAATCGATTCAACTTCATTGTAGGCATTGAAGATTTCTCCTTCATCCAAGCCCAGTGACTCAACAATATACTGGTAAGCGTGCGTATGAATCGCCTCTTCAAAAGCCTGGCGCAATAAATACTGACGGCACTCAGGTGCAGTGATATGGCGATAGGTTCCCAATACGATATTATTTGCGGCCAGAGAATCGGCAGTCACAAAGAAACCCAGATTGCGCTTGACCAGGCGACGTTCGTCTTCAGTCAGGCCATTCGGGCTTTTCCACAATTCAATATCACGTTGCATATTGATTTCTTGTGGCATCCAGTGATTTGCGCAACCTGCCAGATATTTGTCCCATGCCCATTTGTACTTAAACGGAACCAGTTGGTTGACGTCAGTCTGGCCATTAATAATGCGTTTATCCGCAGCGTTCACACGACGAGCCATATCTTCTGCACTAACCACTTCAGCCTTTGCAGCAACTGCTGTGGTGATCAGAGCATCGGATTGTGGCACCGGTTTCGATGCCGGTGCGGCGGGAGTTACTTCATCGTCCCAAGATAACATTTCTTTATTCCTTACAAAATTGGATCAGGCATGGTTACTTTTCATTCCATGCCAACGCGTACCAGAAAGAGCGAAAGGCAAACATGCGAATCAACATGTTGCCATTCGCTCACAATTTAATGATTACTGGCAAGCTTCACATTCTTCAAAGCCAGGATCGCCAGGACGCAGATAGCAAGCTACGCCTTCCGCTTCTGGTGCTACTGGTGCTACTGGTGCGACTGCAGGAACCGCAGATGCAGCATTGAAACCAGTACTACCGCCATCAACCGCGACTGCATTCAATGCACCAGTTTTTGATGTCGATTTTTCAGTATGTGTTGCACCAATGGTACGCAGGTAATAAGTCGTTTTCAAACCGCGCAACCATGCAAGCTTATAGGTTTCATCCAGCTTTTTACCCGAAGCGCCTGCCATATATATATTCAGTGACTGCGCCTGATCGATCCATTTCTGACGACGGGACGCAGCCTCAACCAACCAGGATGGACTGATTTCAAATGCAGTTGCATACAACTCACGCAGATCTTCAGGGATACGATCAATACGTGCCAGGCTACCGTCAAAATATTTCAGGTCGGCGATCATGACTTCATCCCACAAACCGCGCAATTTCAGATCGCGAACCAGATGTTCGTTAATTTCTGTGAACTCGCCGGACAGATTCGATTTCACATACAGGTTTTGGTAGGTCGGTTCGATACAAGCCGATACGCCAATGATGTTAGAAATCGTTGCTGTCGGTGCAATTGCGACGCAATTCGAGTTACGCATACCGTGTTGTTTGATACGATCACGAACAACGGTCCAATCCATCGTTTCAGAAAAATCTGCTTCCAGATATCCGCCACGTTCGTCTGCCAGCATTTTCAGAGAGTCTTGCGGCAGAATACCCCTGTCCCACAAAGAACCTTTGTATGAACTGTAAGTGCCGCGCTCTTCGGCCAATTCTGTCGACGCCAGATAAGCGTAGTAACACACTGCTTCCATCGAAGTATCAGCAAACTGCACTGCTTCCATCGATGCATAAGGAACGCGCATCATGTGCAAACAATCCTGGAAACCCATGATGCCCATGCCGACCGGACGATGACGCAAGTTAGACTCACGCGCTTTCTGTACTGCATAGTAGTTAATGTCGATGACGTTATCAAGCATACGCATCGCAGTACGGATCGTTTTTTGCAATTTAGCGTGATCGAGCTTGCCGTCTTTCATGTGCGCTGGCATATTGACCGAGCCCAGATTACATACAGCGATCTCAGATTCATTGGTATTGAGGGTGATTTCTGTACACAAATTCGATGAGTGAACGACGCCCACGTGTTGTTGTGGTGAACGGATATTGCAAGGATCTTTGAAAGTAATCCATGGGTGGCCAGTTTCGAACAACATCGACAGCATCTTGCGCCACAGATCGAGCGCAGGGATTTTCTTAGACAGCTCTAATTCACCGGAAGCCGCTTTCTCTTCGTAACCCAGGTAAGCTTGTTCAAACGCTTTGCCAAATTTATCATGCAGGTCAGGCACGTCAGATGGCGAGAACAAAGTCCAGTCGCCTTTTTCCATGACACGCTTCATGAACAGATCAGGAATCCAGTTGGCGGTATTCATATCATGCGTACGGCGACGGTCATCGCCAGTATTTTTACGCAAATCCAGGAATTCTTCGATATCCATGTGCCAGGTTTCGAGGTAGGCGCAGACTGCTCCTTTACGTTTGCCACCCTGATTAACCGCTACTGCAGTGTCATTCACAACTTTCAGGAAAGGCACCACACCCTGAGACTTGCCGTTGGTTCCTTTAATATGTGCACCGAGTGAACGTACTGGTGTCCAGTCATTACCCAGACCGCCAGCATATTTCGCCAACAACGCATTTTCTTTGAGCGCATCGTAAATGCCTCCCAGATCATCAGCAACCGTAGTCAGGTAGCAAGAAGACAGTTGCGAACGTTGTGTACCTGAATTGAACAAAGTCGGTGTCGAGCTCATAAAATCAAAGCTTGACAACAGATTGTAAAATTCAATTGCGCGGGCATTGCGATCTTTTTCCTCTAAAGCCAGACCCATCGCTACGCGCATGTAGAAAGCCTGTGGCATTTCAATACGAGTACCGCGAACATGCAGGAAGTAGCGATCATACAAAGTTTGCAAGCCAATGTAACTGAATTGCAAATCACGATCAGAAACCAGCGCCTTCGCCAGACGTTCCAGGTCGAACTCAGCTAATTTTGCGTCCAGCAATTCTGCAGCGATACCTTTTTGTATGAATTGTGGGAAGTAGGTGGCATATTCTGCAGCGGCATCTTGCTGCGCTACTTCTTTTGCGAAGACTTCTTTACGGATCGTGTGTAACAGCAAGCGCGCAGTCACCAGGCTGTATGCAGGCTCTTTTTCCATCAACGCACGTGCCGCCAGAATGGCGGATTTGTGCAGTTCTTCTACTGGCACGCCATCGTACAAGTTCTTCAGTGTTTCTGTCAGGATTGCTTCAGCATCTGCCAATTTGTCCAGACCAACGCAAGCAGCAGTAATGAGAGCGCGTACTTTATCGATTTCCAGAACAACGCGTTCGCCATCGATCAACACATGGATTTTCGGCAGTTGTGCTTGTGACGCTTGCTGTGCTTCACGTTGTATGCGACGCTCTTCCTGATGTTTGGCACGATACAAAACATAAGCACGTGCCACATCGTGTTCGCCGGAACGCATCAATGCCAGCTCAACCTGATCCTGGATATCTTCAATATGAAAAGTACCACCGGTAGGTTGACGACGCACCAAGGCGGCGACCACTGTCGCAGTCAATTGCTCGACCAATTCGCGAACACGTGCCGATGCCGCGCCCTGACCACCATTCACCGCCAAAAAGGCCTTGGTCATTGCAATGGCAATTTTGGATGGTTCAAATCCCACCACAGACCCGTTACGGCGAATCACGCGATATTCAGCGTAGTTCACAGCGAGCGTACCAGTGGGAGAACCTGCAGCAGCCAATAAGGAGCCAGATTCAATAAGAGATGTCGTTGATGTTTCAGTTGAAGAGTGCATTAAGCCTCCGGTGTCAGTTATATCTTGATACGCAGCCAGTCTGTTTAAAACTCACTTAAAAGACCATCGCCACGCTCGGTTTTAATCGGTATTGCACATCACTACAAATAGCTAAACTTCGCTAAATTTCGCTAAAAGTCGTGCTATTTCTTATTTTTTAAATCAATTGCAAAGACGAAGGGGGAGCAAAAAGCAAGAAAGGTAAAACAAGAAAAAACCACTACATATAGTGCACATTTTTTGAATAACCCTAATTCTAGTGCCCCACCAAATCAGATGCAACCGCTATTTGGACATGAAAATGATTTATTTTTTATCGAAAATTCCAATTTAGCAATTGACTTTCAGGGAGCCACAGGAATCCGCAGCAGAATGCGTAAGTAAGCACTAACGGAAAATTTAAATAACCGGATGCCACCTTGATTTCTAATCGCAAAAATCTGGACCGTACCGATATAAGTAGAAATTTGATTACCGCTTTTTTGTCACACCGGCGCAAGAAAATAATTCGCCACAAAGCCAGCGCAGCCAGGTCTCAACATGGTTGCGTGCAAAATAAAGTAGCCGGAAAACTACTCCTGGATTTTTAATTTTTGAATCTGATAGCGCAATTGCCGGAAACTGATTCCCAATAATTCTGCCGCCTGAGTGCGGTTGTTATTGGTTTTAAGCAAAGCACGACGTATCATTTCTGCCTCGATGCTTTCTAAAAAAGCAGGCAATGAACATGGAAGTTCTGCTAAAGAAAGTAAGTTGGTAATAGGTGGTTGTGGGGTATTTTCCGCCCGTTCTGGTATTGCAATGTTTAAATCTTCTTGCGAAGGATAATCTATTTTTTGCTTACCACGCATTGCCAGATCGACGACCTGAATACAGGCATCGTTGGCAAACGCCAACGCGCGCTCAAGGATATTTTCTAACTCCCGGACGTTTCCCGGAAAATCATACCCAGACAGAGCATGCAAGGCCGCATCTGATATGCGTATTGTTTCCGTAGTCAACTTATTCAAAATCGCAGCAGACAAATCGGCAATATCTTCCAGTCTCTCGCGCAAAGGTGGCAAATGCAATTCAATGACATTCAGACGATAATACAAATCTTGCCGAAAGCGTCCTTCCGCAACACATGTCGATAGATTTTGATGCGTCGCGCTGATAATACGAACATCGACTGCTTCTTCAGTAGTCGCGCCGACTTTGCGGATACTACGCTCCTGAATGGCGCGCAAGAGTTTCACTTGCATCGCCAGCGGTAAATCAGCAACTTCATCGAGCATCAAGGTACCACCGTTCGCAGCCTGAAAAAAACCTTCCCTGTCATCTGCTGCACCAGTGAATGCCCCTTTGCGATAACCAAAAAACTCGGCTTCCATCAAGGTCTCAGGAATTGCACCACAATTGACCGCGATAAAGGGTTTGTTGGCACGCGCGCTACTAAAATGGATTTCGCGGGCTGCGAGTTCTTTACCACTACCTGATTCACCGGTAATGATGACGGGTGCCATACTACGTGCCAATCGGCCAATTTGCTCACGAACCACCTGCATACCGACAGAGCGTCCGATCAGGAAAGAATCAGGTATCACCTGAGTCGCTTCTGGCGTTTGCGGTGCCTTAAGTGCCACTTCGTTCATATCCAGCGCTGACCTGACTAATTTTCGCAACTGATCCAAAGCAACCGGTTTAGAAACATAATCAAACGCACCAGCTTTAAGCGCCACCACTGCGTTGTCAGCGCTTCCGAATGCTGTAATGACGGCGATCGGGGTACTTTTATATAGCGAATTGACCTCAGCCACTAACTCCATACCCGAACCATCGGGCAAGCGCATATCCGTCAATACCAGGGAATACGCCTTCTTTGCCAGATAAGAACGTGCCTGGCTAATATTTTCTGCACTATCCACGTCCAGCCCCATTTTAATGAGCGTAATTTCGAGTAGCTCACGCAAGTGGGCTTCATCGTCAACGACAAGAATACGGGGGCAGGCAGTGGTAGCACTCATCGTTACACATTAAATCCAGAAAAATTAATTACAAATCTGCCGCTAGGTTCGACATCGCCAGCATCGACACGGTATTCATAATCCAACAAAGAACGGTTATTTAAGCACAACTCACGTGCCATATATAAACCCAATCCGGTTCCCATGCGCGAGGTCGTGTAAAACGGCTCAAACAGATGCGCCCTCACATCATAGCTGATAGGTGGTCCGTCATCCTGAATATGCAATTCCTGCCTGCCGGTACCGTTCAACATGGCGTACAAGCGCACGCTGCCTGGTTTGCCGCTCGCATACCGAATCGCGTTTGACATTAAATTAGTAACGATTTCAATCAAGTGACCAGGATCAAAGCGTACTTGGAAATCGATTTCTTCACTCACAAAAATTAATTCGGACGGCAATTTTCGCATTTCAACAAACTCTTGAACACATGCGTTGATTGCCCGCATCAAAGAATAAGGCTCGACATCGTTTTTAGCTTTGCGCGACAACTTCAGAATATCCTCAATCAACTGGTTCAAACGCGTGACATTATCATCGACGATTTTCAAAAGACGTTTTGCCTGCACCTTATTGTCTTCTATATTGGCAATGTCTTCATTTAATAATGACGCCGCATACGAGATAGAAGATAAAGGGTTACGCACTTCGTGGGCGATACTCGCGGTTAAACGTCCCATAGATGCCAATTTCAATTGCTGTGCCTGATTTTCAATATCGGAAACATCTTGCATGAAAATAATGGTGTAATCACCAGGTGGCTCGTTGAGATGCAGAACATTTGCATCTTTAACGACAATAAAACGTAACTTGAGATGGGTCACAAATTGCTGGCGCTCTGCACGACCAACCACATTACCGGGTTCTGTATTCAATTTACTCAGTGTATTGGTATCATCGATATAGCACGGGATAGAAACAAAAGATGCTTCTTCATCAAAAACCGTGTTGCTTCTTTCGGCACTCCGTAACTGCATCTCGGTCAAGGTTTCTATCATTGGTCGCAATGCAACAATATTTGACAGTTTAATACCGACCATCTCTTTCGTTAAATTACCACCTAACATCCGCTCTGCCGCCGGATTGATCTCGAACATACGACCGGAATGATCGAGAACCAGTACCCCATCACCCATATCGGCAATCACCAATCGGTTAATAGCCTGCTGCATTGCCAGCTCGTTTCCGCGTTGTGTCGCTAATTTTTCCTGGCTGATCAAATTGCTGGCGAGACGGTTAACCAGATACACGACGGCAAAATACGATGCCCCAAATAAACCCGCTTGTGAAATCAGATTGCCATCACCCAACTCAAAAGAACGATATGCACCTTCAATCAATAGCAGCAGACTAACAATGGCGCAAAAAAAGAAGGCCCATAACAATGGGGTCAAAATTGCCACACCCGCCAGAGGAAATAAAAACAGGATACTCAATCCACCTTTTCCCCCACCCGACCCCAGATACAACAGAGAAATGATCAGAATATCAAGCGCAATCTGAGACAACAACTGCAAAACAAAATGTTGTTTATGTACAATCTTCAAAAGAAAAAAACTGATACTCGTGATCAGATAAACCAGGCAAATATCCTGAGCAAAGAAGTGGGTGTATATCCACACGTCTTTCAGGCTGCGCAGATTCAACAGAAACAATAAACATAGCGCAACAATGATGCGCGATACATTCAGTGTTTGCAACGAACGCCAGAAAGAAGGGGTCGGTTCAGAGAAATTAGAAAAAATAACCGACATATTCACGAGCTTATTCCGATACTAGTGCAGATCTGCATGCGCAACAGAACAGTAAACATCTGCTCCGCGATGTACCGCTTCCGAGGCGGGAAGATAGACATGGCAATGCGCACAGCTGACCATGTTTTCGGCCACGGGTTCCTGAGGAGCCGCACTGGCTTCGTCTGACATAGAAGTGACCAAAGGCCTGGCTTTTTTTCTTATCGCCAATATCACCAAAACAATAAAGATTATCCATACAACTAATTTCATGCCAGACCCCTGTGTAACAAGACTTCCAGCACAAAGCGGCTACCAACGTACGCCAGCATTAAGGTCAAAAAGCCCGATAAAGTAAAGCTAAGCACAGTCTTGCCACGCCAGCCACGCCAATGGCGCCCAGCCAACAACACCGCAAATAACATCCAGGACAATAAAGATAAGATGGTTTTATGATCCCACCTGAAAGCCATCCCCAAAACTTGCTCAGAAAAAACGACGCCAGACAACACAGTCATGGTTAATAAAATGAATCCCAATGAGATTAAACGGAATAGAATTTTTTCCATTTTCATCAAAGGTGGCAGATTATCAATCATCTGATTGAGACCTGGACTGAGCGGTTTAGACCGAAGTTTGTGCAGATGTTTATCCTGCAACGTCATTATCACCGCATGAAAAGCGGCAATTGTCAGCGTTCCGTAAGCGAGCAAAGCGACCGCAACGTGCCACGGAAACATGACTGTTTTTCCAGCAAGTAAAATCAAAGCCCCCGGGAAAAATGCCGGCAAAACGGTCGCCAGAGCAACAGGAGGCAATAACAAAAACTTTAAGCCTTCGAGTGAAAAATTACGGTTTTCCAGTAAGTAAACGGAGATTGTTACCCATAATGCAGATGAAAGCATGACGGCAAAACCAACCCGTAAAGCATCGCTCAAAAAAATACTGCCCCATAATGTTGCACCGTGTACCAGCCAAGCGAGCAAGCTGAGGCTCAAACCCAAGGTGCGCTGACCGGATGGAACAGTAAGTACGGCTAGATAAAGCGCCGCAGCTAAAAATGGTAAATAGATTTGCATCATTCAAGTTTACACTATGTAGATATTTTTTTTGAACTTGGATTAAACCATTGACATTTATCAAAGTTAAAACACACACTAAAAGAAGAAATGAAGACTCGGAAACATCGATCAGAGTCCTGCGGTGGTTTAAGATGTAGAAAGTGAGTTAAGTACTGTATTTTCAGGTTTTTTTGAACTTTTTAAACTTTTTACGCACTAAACGCTGCGGTTATAAGAAGTACGAAAAGTGAAACAGATCTCCGCTTCCGTCGAACTATGCCTATTTAGCAGCGATTTTAAGAACTACGCCATCACCTATCTAATCAATTCAACCCATATAATAACGATGAAAAAGACACTCATAACGCTCGCAGTCTTCAGTATCTACAATGTCGCTTACGCCGATGAAGGTATGTGGATGCCACAACAATTGCCACAAGTCGCCAAACAATTAAAAGCAGATGGCCTCAAACTTGATCCGGCAAGCCTGACAAAATTAACCGAGTTCCCTATGGGAGCGATCGTCAGCCTCGGCGGTTGTTCAGCCTCATTTGTATCACCACAAGGTCTGGTTATCACGAATCATCACTGCGTGTATGGCAGCGTTGCCTACAACTCAAAGCCAGAAAATAATTTGTTAGCCAACGGTTTTTTTGCTAAAAATCTGGACGAAGAACTACCCGCGTCACCCGGATCCCGCATCTTTGTGACCAAAGACGTTACAAATATCAGTAACAAAATCATTGATACAGACGTTGCTAAACTGACTGGCAAAAAACGCGTAGACGCGATCGAGAAAAACGCAAAAGCCATCGTCGCCGATTGCGAAAAGGATGCTGGTCATCGTTGCAATGTCTACCCTTACTATGGTGGCCTGGAATTTTACCTGATTAAACAAATGGAAATTCGTGACGTGCGTCTGGTTCATGCACCACCAGAAGGCGTAGGTAAATTTGGTGGCGACACGGATAACTGGATGTGGCCACGCCATACTGGTGACTATGGATTCTACCGCGCTTACGTCAGCAAGGATGGCAAGGCTGCGGACTACAGCAAAGACAACGTACCTTACGTTCCTAAGTTTTATCTGAAACTGGCAAAAGAAGGCGTCAAAGAAGGGGATTTCGTCATGGCACTCGGCTACCCGGGCCGCACCAATCGTCATCGACTGCCATCCGAAGTCGCTTACACCTTCGATTGGAATTACCCGGCGTTTGTGAAGTCCTCAGGCGAATCGCTGGCAATCATTGCAAAAGAGACTGCCAATGATCCGGATGCGAAGCTGAAGTACGCAAGCCAGGTTGCAGGTATCAATAATTACTACAAAAACCGTCAGGGCATGCTTGATAGCTATGCCAAGAGCGACTTCCTGGCCCGAAAAACCAAGGAGCATGAAGAGCTCAAAGCATGGGTCAATAGCACCCCTGCTCGTGTCAAAGAATATGCACAGGATATTGCACAGGTTGAACAATTAATTGCCAAACGTGATGCAGAAGAGAAAAGTGATTTCTATCTGGATCGCTCTTTCCCACGTCTGCTCAATTCTGCTCGCGTAATGTATCGCCTTGCTAATGAAAGCGCTAAGCCAGACGCTGAACGCAAGGCTGGCTACCAGACCCGTGATCTGCCACGCATCAAGGCAAGTGTTGAATCTGTCGAACGCAGCTATGCTGAAAACATCGACAAAGCATTGGTGCTGAACAACTTGAAGCAATACGCAGCACAAGCAAAGAACGAGCGCAATGCTGACTTTGATGCGGTGATGGGCATCAAAGATGGCATGTCTGAAGCTGATTTGAAAGCATTACTGGATCAAATGTATGCCGGTAGTAAATTAAGTGATAAAGCAACCCGGACTGCATGGTTAAGCAGTAAACCGGCTGATTTTAAGACCAGTGACGATAGCTTTATCAAAGCTGCAGTAGCAATGTACGACGGCGGACTGAAGCGCGAAGCGCATGAAGAAGAACTAGCGGGCAATCTGCAACAAGCGTATGCAAATTACATGAAAGCAAAAATCGCCTTCATGCAAAGCAAAGGAAAGGCCGTTTATCCTGATGCCAACAGCACTTTACGCGTAACGTTTGGTAACGTTGCAGGACGTGATCATGGTACTGCGGATGGACTCGCATGGTCTGCCTTTACGACAGTTGATGGCATTCCACCAAAAGCTACTGGTAGCGGTGAATTTAATGCACCAGCCGCCGAGTTAGCCGCAATTAAAGCACGCGACTTTGGTCAATATGCAGATCCAAAACTGAAAACGGTGCCTGTTGCATACTTGGCGACATTAGATATCACTGGCGGCAATTCAGGTTCAGCAGCGTTGAATTCCAAGGCGGAACTCATCGGTCTGGCATTTGATGGCACACTCGATTCCATTATCTCTGACTGGGATTTCAACAAGGCTAACACCCGTTCGATTCAGGTTGATATTCGCTACATCTTGTGGAATATGAAGCATGTAGAAAAATATGATCGTTTGATTAAAGAAATGCACGCTGAATAATTTGTATTGATTCGCATCTTTGCTTCTCCAAAAAGCGCCGGGAATAACAATCCGGCGCTTTTTTTTATGGATTTTCATCCTAAAAATACTGTTATCCGATACTTGTACGAATGACGAAACTGCATATCGCTGTCGCAAACCACCAACATTATCGGAGACATTGCCTATGCGAGTTGCACCCATCCTACTGATTTACTGCTGCGAAAATACCCGAAACCATACTACTAACATCAATGCCGCCTAGACGACCCACACCACAACCGCAGAAAACAAAGTCATGCTCAATGAAGCACGCGTACTCAAAAAATAGATGGCACTAAGATAAGCAGCATAAGGAATTAAAGACCACAAACCAAATAAAGCCGTGGTTTGCAAAGCAGTCACGGAACGACTATTTCCTATCACGACGTGAGCAATCAATGCGAATGTCGGAAATAAAGGAACCAGGCCCGCCAACTCAACGTAACGGGATTTGGAAGCCAAAGCAATCAACAAAACAGCAAAAGCACCGGTCAGACACTTCAGAAGTAAAGAAATCAATTTTCAACGTCAGCAAACCAGATTAAATCGCAGTCTGACAGAGCAACAAACATGCTTTCCTCTGATTTTTTGTTTAAACAATTCTTAGACCCGTCATCGGAAGCCACATTTTTTGATGAAAAAATGGAAAGTTTGCGCAAATTCTTTCGCAAGTGAGATAATCGGGCATTGTTTTTTCAAGACAAATTGATGGATAAGTTGCCTAAAGATCCCACTACGGATCACCCCCAAGACGCACACCAGAGTCTGGACCCGGAAGACTGGAGTGCATTTCGCCAGCAGAGTCATCGTATGCTCGACGACATGCTGGATTTTGTAGAACATTTGCGTGAACGCCCGGTCTGGCAACCCATTCCGCAAACATCCCGCGCTAAATTTCAGGTGACACTGCCACAGCAAGGTCAAAGCCTCGAAAGTGCGCATGAGACTTTCATGCAAGATATCTTGCCGTATGGGCCTGGAAATAGTCATCCCGGCTTCATGGGCTGGGTACAGGGCGGTGGCACGCCCGTCGGGATGTTGGCTGACATGTTAGCAGCTGGTTTAAATGCCAATGTTGGCGGTCGAGATCAAATGCCAGTGGAAGTCGAACGACAAATTGTGCGTTGGATGCGAGAATTGTTTGCCTTTCCTGAAACTGCCAGCGGCGTCTTTGTGACTGGCACCTCAATGGCAAATCTGATGGCGGTGTTAGTTGCCAGAACCGTGGCTCTGGGCAAATCGGTACGTCAACAAGGTCTGAGAGAATTTGCGATGCAACTGACCGCTTACACCTCGGTGGAAGCACATGGTTGCGTAGCGCAAGCAATGGATCTGGCCGGTTTTGGTACCGCCGCATTGCGTCGGATTCCTAGCAATGATTTATTCGAGATGGATACACAAGCACTGGAGGCGGCTATCGAAGCTGATCGCGCTGCTGGATTTCAACCCTTCTTCATTGCTGGAACAGCAGGAAGCGTCGATGTTGGTGCGGTTGATCCGCTCAATGAAATTGCCAATATCGCGGCTCGCCAGAATTGTTGGTTCCATGTCGATGGCGCTTTCGGTGCGCTCGGCATGATGTCCCCGAAAGTCGCGCCGCTATTGCAAGGGATACAGCGTGCAGATTCGATTGCATTTGATTTTCATAAATGGGGACAAGTGCAATACGATGCTGGATTCCTTTTAGTACGCGATGCGGCCCAGCATATGGATGCTTTTGCAGCACCTGTCGCCTACCTTCGCCGCGAGAGTCGTGGCCTCGCAGGCGGATCGCCGTGGCCATGCGATTTCGGGCCAGATTTATCGCGCGGTTTCCGCGCGTTAAAGACCTGGTTTACTTTACAGGTTTATGGCACGGACAAATTAGGCAACATCATTTCCCAAACCTGTGATCTGGCGCAATATCTGGTGCAGCAAATCAGCCAACATTCATCGCTGGAATTAGTCGCACCTGTTGCGCTCAATGTGGTGTGCTTCCGTTATTTGGGTGAAACCAAATACAATTCAAGTCAACGCAATCTTGATGACTTGAATCGTGACATCGTGGCAGATTTACATGAATCCGGCATCGCTGTTCCCTCCACTACGACAGTCAGAGGACAGCTCGCGATTCGTGTGGCGATTGTGAATCACCGCACACATCGTGGCGATCTTGATGCGATGCTCAATGCAGTCATTGCTTTGGGTAAAATTCGCACTGATAAGGCGACTGAGTAAAAGAAAAATTGAAAGAAAAAGTACCCCAATAAGCGACAAAACAATTACCGCAAAGGAAGTGTATGTCCGATCGCCTTGAGTTTGCCTCGCAAGCATTTGCCCCCTTCATTGGTGTTGCACCTTTGATGCGCCTCGCTTTCGCCAATGAAGATATAAAACCTATCGGTGAAGCCTTGCTCAAACGGGCAGAAGAAAATATCACTGATGCCAATGCGTTAATGGATTGCTCAGTGTATCTACAAATCATCGGACATCACGATTTGGCCTTAGCAATGCAAGCACAGGCAATCAAGACGCAGGCGTTATATTCGATTCCAGCAAAAAAATCAGCGCCGGGTATCAAACTATTGGTGATCATGGGGCCAGGCGATTTGATGTCCAATACACCGATAGAATTTTTAATAGAAGACTCGGATGTTTCACTCGATATTTTATATCTATCACTCCATACCGATTGGCCAGAGATAGTTCCTGAACATGATGTCATGTTAGTCGGCATTGCTGAATCGGAAGCCAATCAAGCATTGTTGAAAAAAGTTGGCCTGTTTATTGCAAACTGGCCACGTCCCGTCATCAACTTGCCGGAATATATTGCACAAACCTCACGCGACGGCGTGTGCGCTGCGTTGCGCAATTGCGCTGGTATTGAAATGCCCGTCACAGTGCGTACCGATCGCACGACACTCGGCCAATTGAGCGCCGGAGTAATTAACGTAGACACCCTACTTCCCGGTGATCGCTTTCCGTTGATTGTACGACCATTAGGTTCGCATGCAGGCAAAGATCTGGAAAAAATTGAAGATGCAAAAAGTCTGAATGACTATCTGGAACGTATCCCCACAGAGTACTTTTATCTTTCCCGCTTTGTTGACTATCGCAGTATTGATGGCTTATTTCGCAAATACAGGATTGCAATAATCGAAGGTAAATCTTATGTTTGCCATTTTGCGATCTCTTCACATTGGATGATTCATTATCTGAACGCAGGGATGGGGGAGAGCGCCGAAAAGCGTGCCGAAGAAGCCGATTGCATGGCGCACTTCGATGAAGAATTCGCCAAGCGTCATGCTGTGGCTTTAGAATCCATTCACCAACGTATGGGCATGCAATATCTGGGCATCGATTGTGCGGAAACTCAGGATGGAAATTTACTGATTTTTGAAATCGACAATGCGATGGTTGTACATGCAATGGATCCCGTAGAAATTTATCCGTACAAAAAACCAGCAATGCAAAAAGTCTTCAATGCCTTTAGACAAATGCTGGAAAATTCCCGCCACGCTATAAATGTGGCCGAGGCAACAACAGCGAACGTAGAAAATCCATGACAGAATTTCCGGCAACCATTGATTTACTCGTCTCTGGAGGAGACTCAAGAATTACGCCGAATCCACAAACTGGACTGAATAAATACGGCTGTAGCACAATGCCAGATAATGAGATAGTCGCCTTAGGTTCTTCCACCGCTTCCATCATTTCATTGCGTGGCATGAACGCGGCGCAAGTCTTACGTGAGCGTTGCGCACAACGAGCTCGCCGCCATACGCTGCAAGATGTTTACGACCAGCAAATGCAAGCCTTACGATCTGAGTTGCTGTCGTTATGTGGACTCAGCGAAGAGGATAAGGTTGACGCTTTGTTTGCCGCCTCCGGGACAGACATTCACCTATTAATAGCGCAGTGGTTGCAGCCTGATCTGACGGTCATGATAGATCCTGCTGAAACTGGCAGTGGCCTTGCAGCCGCCTTACAAGGCAAGCATTTTAGTAGCGACTCAACCTGCGCCGGAGGCGCTCCGGAGAGTACGTCTGTCAGCGACTGGCAAGGCGAACTGCAGACATTGGTCGCGCGCGAGAAAAATGGAAAGCCACGCGATATTGCCAGTGTTGATGCTGAATTACTCGATATTGTGGAGCAAGCTATTAAAGCAAATAAACGTCTGCTATTGATATTGACTGACGTGTGCAAAACAGGTTTGATTTTTCCTGGCATTGCAAGCATTAAAAAGCTGCAACAACGCTGGCCTGAAAAAATTCAGGTAGTGGTCGATGCGTGTCAATTTCGCTTATCGAAACAAAGTCTGCGTGCCTATCTGGCTCACGATTTTTGCATTGCATTGACAGGATCAAAATTTTTAGGGGGGCCAACTTTTTCTGGTGCCTTACTCATTCCCCATTCGGTCGCGAATGCCCGCCAAGATCAAGTTTTACATGAAGGTGCTCGTGCATACTCGCACGCAGCCGACTGGCCGAGGGGTTATAAAGCTTCCTTGAATTTGCACCCCGGCACTAACTTTGGATTGCTACTGCGCTGGGAAGCTGCCATTGCAGAACTGCGTGAATTTGCCCAATTGAACGAGCAACAGATTCGTCCATTTTTACAAGCGTTCCATAAAGCAGTCAGCGATCGTATACAACAAGATCCCCACTTTGAAGCGGTTAGCAATCCTATGCTTGATCGCAGCGAAATTGGCAGCGTAGGAAACTGGGATGAAGAACAATCCATTTTTCCATTCATCATTTATCGCGTTACAAGCAGTGGGGAAAGACAACCCTTGAGCAGGAGTGAATCGGCAAAGGTTTATCAAGAACTACAGCGTCCTGCTGATGTACAACAACATCGTCGCTTTCAACTTGGTCAACCAGTGTTATGCGGAGAAAGAATTGGCGTCCCAGTCAGCGCACTCAGACTTTGTGTTAGTGCACCGATGCTCGTGTCGGCACAAGAAAAAACGACCGCCGACAACATGATCGCTGAAGCAGTGCTGGCGCTAGATAGAATTATAGAAATTATTGATACGCTCTGAGTTGCCGCGCATATTATTAAAAAAATAAGTGCGCCCGTATTAAAAAATACCGGGTTTGGTCGATGTAATAGCTTATGCTGATTCGTGAATCAGATTGCCTGCGCCACCATTGCCTATGGTTTCGGAAAGAATTAATGCTACTTTGGAAGGGATTTGCAATAAAACTTGCTTCGTTTCCTGATCAACAACTCTCAGCACCATTTTGTCGGATTGCTGATCGACCGTGTACTCGATACTACCAAACTGTGGCTGGGAATTCTGATTCAAAGCCGCAGCGGACTTTCTTAAAGAATCTGTTTCATTTGCCTTCGAAGATGAACTCCCTGGGTCAACGTTGGCAGGGATGGTCGAAATAGATGTTTGATCACCAACAGCTGGCAAAGAGCTTGTACTAACTGATGAGCCCGCAGCAGCCGTCCCCCCCCCACCATATTGAATGGACGGGGACGATATAGCCACATTTGCTTGCCCGGAAAGAGCAATCGCGCTAACATCCATCACAAACTCCTCAACCTTTTTTCACATATTCATATTAGACATTAACTCAGAAATATGCGAGTTTTATTGACATCAATGATTCAATTCGACAGATGAATGATGGTTATACGAAGTTTTAAACTCTCATAACGAATTTAAAACCTTGATTCCTATCTTTATATTCACCATAAAAACTCAGATATCATCATGACAAGCTTTTGCCTCACTAGTCGAAAATCGTCAATCAATTTTTTAATTTTTCACCGACGATAAAATTAATTAAAGTATTTTTTATCATTGTCGGTGCTTTTTGTTTCGATATTGCAGCCAAGTTGTAACGCAATATATCAACGCCAACATAAACAATATACTCCCCCTGGCGTTATAGAGATTGCATCAAATATCCTTTATAACTCGATGGATATTTCGAATACTATGGGGCAGTATGCAACGTTTAAAAAAAGATGGCGAACGCTGCTGTAATATAAACGACAATTTTCATTCTTCAACCGGGCTCCCAATTTGGGGAAACTAAAAATATTTAACAACAGCGCATCAACGACGGTGCCAAGTTGATTCATCGGTATGAATCAGTATTAACCAATATTAATCAACAACCGCCAGCTTCAACTCATCGTTGTGATGCCGTTGCTGCTCTTCCATCACTAATTGACCTAACTCACGCTTCAAAGCATTAAATTCTGCAGAGGACGGATCACGCAAACGTGGCAGATCCAGTACGATATCTTTCTTTACGGTGCCGGGACGATAAGTCATCACGATGATCCTATCGGCGAGATAGATTGCCTCTTCGATGCTATGGGTCACAAAGATAATGGTCTTTTTCAACTCAGACCAGATGCGTAACAGCTCATCTTGCAAATTACGACGGGTCAGTGCATCCAGTGCACCAAACGGTTCATCCATCAGCATAATCGGTGAATCCAGCGCCAGCACACGAGCAATGGCGACTCGTTGGCGCATCCCACCGGATAAATCTTTAGGGTAACGTTGCCTGAATTCATACAAACCCAGCATCTGCAATAAATTGCTGACACGTCGCTCGATATCGATGTTTTTCATTCCCTTGATTTCAAGACCAAACGCAATATTTTTTTCCACCGTCATCCACGGAAATAAAGCATATTCCTGGAATACCATACCACGATCAGGGCCTGGTTCTTTGACCTCTCTACCGTTAGCGATGATGCTACCGCCGGAGGGTAAAGCAAAGCCCGCAATCGCATTTAGCAAAGTTGATTTGCCGCAACCGGATGGCCCTAGCAGACAAACAAACTGTCCTTCGGGTATCTCCAAATTAATATCACGCAGAGCAACGACTTCTTTATCAGCAGTCTTAAATATTTTGTTTACTGCATTGATCTCAATGTGCGTAGACATCGTCATCTTAATTCTCCAATCCACGGTGCCAGCGCAGTAAATGTCTATTCAACTTATTCATCGCAAGGTCAATCGCCAAGCCCAACAGACCAATACTAACCATGCCAGCGATAATTTTGTCAGACCAAAAATATTCGCGAGCTTCCAGAATACGGAAACCCAGACCGTTATTGACGGCAATCATTTCTGACACAATCACGACAATGAAAGCGGTACCGATACCAATCCTCACACCCGACAAGATATAGGGCACGGCGGCCGGTAACATAACTCTTAAAAACATGGTCGACTGACTTGCACCTAAATTTCGCGCAGCACGAATATAAATACTATCGACATGATGAACGCCCGCAATGGTGTTCATCAGTACTGGAAAAAAAGCACCAATCGAAATCAAAAAAATGGCCGGAGGATTACCCAATCCAAACCACAATATCGACAAAGGAATATACGCGATTGGCGGAATAGGACGCAGCACCTGCAACAGAGGATTGAACCATGCGTAGACGCGAGCACTCGATCCCATCAGTAACCCCAAAGGTAAAGCCAAGCCTGCTCCAACGACAAAGCCAACAATCACGCGGTACATCGTACCCATCGTATCGCGCAACAATTCACCCGAGAGTAACCACGTCCACCAACTACCACTTGTCGAATCGTAAGGTGTCATCGGCGAGGCATATTCCAACCACTTGATGAGCACCGCCCATGGCGACGGCAAGACTTGCGGATTCACCCACTCGAGGCTACAGGCAGCTTGCCATATCGCGATCAGCACAACGGGGACAACGAGTCCAGCGCCAATTTCACGCCACTTCAATTTCATATCAATTTCCTGTCATGATTAAAAAAACTGAAAAGCATGCAGTTGCCGTCAGCTTTTTCAACATCGTCTGTATTACTGAATATTCAGAGTTTTCTTCGCTTGTTCTAATAGATCGGTTTTTACCCAATCTTTAGCGATAGGCGGCTTCGCCATTTTTCCAACACCATATTTTTGCATCAGATCCGTGGTGATCTGGATATGTTCCGGCGTGATGTCATAGCTATAAGGAGAATTTTCTATCGCATTGATAAAATCTTCATGATTGACCTGACCTTTGAACATGTTTTCACGCACATATTTTTCTGCCAGTGCTTTATTGTCGATAAAGGTTTTAGTTGATTCAACAAAGCAGCGCATAAATTTTTCAGCGGTTGGGCGATGTTCTTTATAAAATTTTTCAGTCATCACCATCGTCCGTACTGGTTCACCGATCGGCGTGTCATACGGTTTGATAATTTCTTTACCAAATCCTTTGCTCAGAGCTTGCGACGAATATGGCTCAGATTGCATCATGGCATCGATATTTTTCCCCATCAGTGCCTGATTCAAATCCGGAAAACCAAGATAAATAATTTGTACATCTTTTCCTGGTTGATCTGAATACGTCAGACCGTTTTGCGATAATTCGGCGGCCAGCAAAATATCCTGAATACCACCACGCGTGACGCCGACTTTTTTGCCTTTCAAATCTTTCACGGTTTTCAAAGGCAAATCGCTACGTCCGACCAGACGTACTCCACCTTTGGCAAAACCTGCAACCAAATAAATCGGCGTGCCGCTGGCGCGCGCAGAGATGACTGCTTCTGAGGAGACGGCTGCAACATCGAGTTCACCAGCAATTACCGCCTGCATGGCATCGAGGCCTTTTGGAAACACTCGTTCGTCGACTTTGATACCGCATTTCGGTGCAATCTCTTTGATGTACGACACGGCACCGTAATGGGCAAATTTAAGATTTCCTAAGCGCACAGTTTCTTGTGCTTGCGCCTGCAATGCGACACTAGTGATCCCAGCCAACATCAATGCGCTGACCAATATTTTTCTAAACATGCCTATCTCCTGTCTCAATTATTCGTACACATGCATTTCTGCAGACTTATTTTACTGTCTTAGTATGATAGCTGAACTCCATTCAAAGTTGATACTTCTACAAAAAGCCCATCGATCAAAGCGAATTGCGACGGCAAATCACGCTGATCAGGTAAAATGCCAGATTAATTTGCATAAGCAGACGGCGAACAGCTGGCATTTCATTCGATACACTATCGAATAAAATGCTGACGATATCGCTTTACATCGTCTTGTCTTGGCAATCATTGCTATTTTTCAAAGAAAATCTATTCTTCGCTATGCTTGATAATCTTACCCAACGCCTCGCCAAAGTCGTCAAGACCATGCGCGGCGAAGCCCGCCTGACTGAATCCAATACCGCTGACATGCTGCGCGAAGTGCGCATGGCATTGCTGGAAGCCGACGTTGCCTTACCTGCCGTCCGTGAACTGATCGCCCGTGTTAAAGAAAAAGCCATGGGCGAAGAGGTTATTTCCTCTCTGACACCAGGACAAGCACTGGTCGGCGTCGTCCAAAAAGAATTGGCAGCCTTAATGGGTGCTGATCTGGGTGAAGAAGCATCGCAACTCAGTTTTGCATGCCAACCACCTGCAATCATTTTGATGGCTGGCTTGCAAGGCGCAGGTAAAACCACGACCGTTGGTAAATTAGCTAAATATTTACGCGAACAGAAAAAGAAAAAAGTTCTCACCGTTTCCGCCGACGTTTATCGCCCTGCTGCGATTGCACAGTTGCAGACTGTGACAGAACAAGTTGGTGCCGATTTTTTCCCATCCACGCCAGATCAAAAACCAGTCGATATCGCGCTGGCAGCGTTAGATTTTGCTAAAAAGCATTATCACGATGTCTTAATTATCGATACTGCTGGTCGCCTAGGTATTGACGAAGCGATGATGCAAGAAATTGCTGCGGTTCACGCGGCAGTCAAACCGATTGAAACCTTGTTCGTGGTCGATGCCATGTTGGGTCAGGATGCGGTCAATACCGCCAAAGCCTTTAATGATGCTCTGCCATTAACTGGTGTCGTATTGACTAAGCTTGATGGGGATTCACGTGGTGGTGCAGCATTATCTGTGCGCCATGTGACGGGCAAACCGATCAAATTTGTCGGTGTTGCTGAAAAACTCGATGGTCTGGAGTCCTTTGATGCCACCCGCATGGCAAATCGCGTCCTGGGTATGGGGGATATTCTTGCACTGGTTGAATCAGCGCAAAAAGGCATGGACGTTGCCGCAGCACAAAATTTAGCGCATAAGCTTAAAGATGGTGGCAAGTTTGACCTCAATGATTTCAAGATGCAGATGTCGCAAATGAAAAACATGGGTGGTTTATCTGGATTGATGGATAAATTGCCTGCTCAAATGCAACAGGCAGCGGCTGGCGCCAATATGGATCAGGCCGAAAAACAAGTCCGTCGCATGGAAGGCATGATCAATTCCATGACCCCTTTGGAACGTGCCAAGCCTGAATTAATCAAAGCTTCGCGCAAGCGCCGTATCGCTGCCGGTGCTGGTGTTCAGATTCAGGAAGTCAACCGCATGCTCGCACAATTTGAACAAATGCAGAGCATGATGAAGAAATTACGCGGCGGCGGTATGATGAAAATGTTACGCAGCATGAAGGGTATGATGCCTGGAAAGCGCTGATTTTTCAGTGAAAAAACATATCAGAAAAAATTGCCGTTTCAGAGGGGAAAGCGCTCTGAAACGGCTTTTTTTCGTACTTAAATCCAACGAAGCTTAATTTCCTGCATATTTTCATCAAAAAGCTACAAAAAACACTTGCATCAGTGTAAAAAGCCCACCACTATTAGCAATGCGTAAAGTGACGCAATGCAGGAGCTTTTCAACTATGATCAAAGCTCCGTCCACGAAATTTGTGAAGGAGGCTATTTATGGCAACAGCACCAAAAAAACCAGCAGCAAAAGCAGCCGCTAAACCAGCAGCTAAGCCAGCAGCAAAACCTGCCGCAGCGGCCAAAAAGCCAGTAGCAGCAAAAGCAGCAGCGCCTAAAAAAGCAGCAGCTAAACCAGCAGCAGAGCGCAAGCCAAACGCAGCGTTCATGAAACCAATGACTATCTCCCCAACTTTGGCGGCAGTGATCGGTGCAGCACCAATTCCACGTACTGAAGTCACTAAAAAAGTATGGGAATACATCAAGAAGCATAATCTGCAAGACGCAGAAAACAAACGCAACATCAACGCGGATGACAAACTGAAAGCTGTTTTCGACGGCAAAAAGCAAGTTTCCATGTTCGAAATGACTAAACTCATTTCTGGTCACCTGTCCTGATTCTTAGTTCCGGTTACTAAAGTTGCTTTGGGAGACTTAAAGGGAAGCTGGTAGTGTCCCATCCCAAACAAAAATGCCCGCATCGCGCGGGCATTTTTGTTTTTAAAGCAGCATCTTTACGTTTGTTTAAAAGCTCATCGACCCCGGACATGTCATCACCCGCATCCCCTGCCCCTCACGCTGGATGATGGTTGCGCCCCCTGCGGGATTTGGGGCTGATACACAGTAAGAACCTAAGCCGGAGGTCACTTTGGTGATTAATGTCCCATCAGCAGTCGCATAGGTTTGATAGATCAATTCCTGATTTTTGGCGGCGGCAGCGATATTTTTTTTAAAGGCTTCAAACGAACCTTTGGCGGCGACAAGTTCTTGTGGAATCCGGTTTGGAAAATCTTTTCTGAGATCTTTATCCAAGTCTTTGGCGAGTTGCGTGACATCACGATTAATCATCCGTGGAACAGGTTCGGCGACAGACTCAACAGTGATCGTTTCTGATGGCGCAACGATATTGGCAGCAGACTCTACAGTTCGATTAGTGGGCACGTTTCTCTGCGCCTCGATATGAGCTGAGCGCGCTTTGGCGGGAAGGGGCTTATCTGCTGCTGGTGTTGTTGTCTGCGTGGTTGGTGATAACAACCAGATCAACCTGGTTGAGCGTGACGATTTTTGGCTCTGCAGATAAGTATTAACCTTGGGAGTCAAGCTGATGATCGCCATATGCGCGACGACTAGCAGGATAAAAATCAGTGAATGCAATAATTTATTTTCGGTACCAGGTGAAAATGGACTTATTGCATTCACTGTTGTCATTTTTTGTATTCCCAGTTCTTCCAGTTAGCGAGCACCGCATTCGGATATTCGGGTTTGCCACGACTGCCGTTATAGCGGCCAAGGGCCAGGTACAAATCACCTTTTTCCATGTCGATATACATACGTAAAATCGAGCATCCATAACGCAAATTGGTCTGCATTTTGAATAGCATTTTGGCGTTGCCATCGCCGATCACGCGCGACCAGAATGGCATAACCTGCATATAGCCACGCGCCCCCACAACAGACGTCGCGTATTTACGAAATCCCGATTCGACTTGCATGAGTCCCAATACCATTGCCGGATCAAGACCAGCACGCTTTGATTCGTACCAAACCGTTTCCAGAAATTCTATACGGGTTTGATAATCGGGGATGCGGCGTTTTAAACGTACCGACATTTCACCCAACCAGTTCAGGTATTTAATACGTTCATCAATATTAGTGAAGCTGGGTTTGGGTGGACTAGCATCAGAAACAGCTTTTGACAGCGCGAGACGCACTGAGTCAGCCATTGCTTCCTCTAGTTGGTTACCAGCCAATGCCTGAGGCGATGGCCCCAAACCAAGTAGCGCAATACTTATCAGGAGGCCAAAAAAACGTGCGGAGATCAACTTCACTTTCGAATATTTCCCAAAGGAAGGGAGGCGTATTTTGCAATCATCTGAATTTAACTTAAACCTGAAACGGCAGGATATCCAACCTGCGCTTGAAAGATAATCTCGGGCTAGTGAAGCCCGCGCCGCCAGTTAAACTCGGTCGATGAAAAATCCCCTTGCTGTTCATCATATTTTCATCAGCAGCAAAAGGGATTTTCAAATACTCCAACCGTGAATTAAAGCAGCGGTATACTTATCACCCAAAAAAAACAGGCTCAGGTTGCCAGTTTCGTTTTAACAAATGCCAGCATCTCTTCGACTGGAACAATCGTTGCCTCGGCATCACGGCGACCAACGTATTCCAGCTTGCCATCTTTGAGACCACGGTCACCGATGACGATGCGATGTGGTACGCCGATCAACTCCCAATCAGCAAACATCGCACCAGGACGCTCACCACGGTCATCCAGAATTACGTCAACGCCTGCGGCCAGCAAAGCTTGATAAAGCTTCTCTGTCTCTGCTTTAACGGCTTCGCTTCTATCCATTCCCATCGGGCAGATCACAACTTCGAACGGCGCAATCGAAGTTGGCCAGATGATACCTTTATCGTCGAAATTCTGTTCAATAGCAGCACCCAGAATACGCGTTACGCCGATACCGTAGCAGCCCATTTGTAATAATTGTGGCTTGCCGTTTTCATCCAGGAAAGTGGCCTTCATGTCTTGTGAATAGCGGGTACCTAACTGGAATACGTGACCAACTTCGATACCGCGTTGAATCGCTAATACGCCTTTCCCATCTGGTGAGGGATCGCCATCAACGACATTACGCAGATCAGCAACAAGCCCTTCGGGAATATCACGCACCCAGTTTGCACCAGTAAAATGGAAATCAGCTTCATTTGCACCGACGACAAAGTCCGCCATATTGGCTACGGTACGATCAGCAACGATGTGGACTGCTTTCTTAGTATTGATAGGACCCAAATAGCCTGGTTTGGTGCCAAACCATTCAACGATCTCTGCTTCGGTCGCCATACGGTGATTCGCCAGACCCGGAACCTTTGCCGTTTTCACTTCGTTCAATTCATGGTCGCCGCGCAACAACAACAGCCAGACCTGTTTTCCAGCTTCGCCTTTTTCTTCGTCTTCTACCGTCAAAACGATAGATTTCACGGTGTTTTGCAGAGGAATGCTCAACAATTCAGCCACATCTTCGCACTTGGCTTTGCCTGGGGTTGCTGTTTTGGTCAAGGCTGCACTTGCTGCTGGGCGAGCGGCATTCAGCGCTAACGCTTCTGCTGCTTCCATATTGGCCGCGTAGTCAGAAGTCGGGCAATACACTAAAGCATCTTCGCCAGTCTCAGCAATCACGTGGAATTCATGCGAACCGGAGCCACCGATTGCACCATTATCCGCTGCCACTGCACGGAATTGCAAGCCAAAGCGCTGGAAAATGCGGGTGTAAGCATCAAACATGATTTGATACGATTGCTTCAAGCCTTCAACGTTACGATCGAAGGAATACGCATCTTTCATGGTGAATTCGCGACCACGCATCAATCCAAAACGCGGACGGCGTTCATCACGGAATTTGGTCTGAATGTGGTAAAAGTTCACCGGCAACTGACGATACGAACGAATATCGGAACGCACAACATCCGTAATCGCTTCTTCAGAAGTCGGTTGAATAATGAAATCGCGACCATGGCGATCTTTCACGCGCATCAACTCAGGGCCCATTTTGTCCCAACGACCGGTTTCTTGCCATAATTCGGCAGGCTGTACGACTGGCATCAGCATTTCAATGGCTCCAGCACGATTCATTTCTTCGCGGATAATATTTTCCACTTTACGAATCACCCGCAAGCCCATAGGCATGTAGTTATAGATGCCAGAACCAAGGCGTTTAATCATGCCGGCACGCATCATCAGTTTATGGCTGACGACTTCGGCATCGGCAGGGGCTTCTTTAAGTGTAGAAATAAAAAATCGAGTAGCTCGCATGACAGTGATTCTTTTTAAATGGAAGGTTATAATCAACTCAATTTTAAAGGATTAGCTGGCTAATGCGCCCACTCTTTGCACATTTGATGAAGGAAACCGCGATTTGTTCGCCAATCTGGCTGCTGCCCGCGGAAAATTGGGCTCACTTTTTGACGTAACGACGCTTTTTTACACGTTCAATTGCAGAGATAGGCCATTTAGCCACAGAAAGTTTTGAGGTTAGATATGCTAGATCGTGAAGGCTTTCGCCCTAACGTTGGCATAATTTTGCTTAACGCCAACAATCAGGTCTGGTGGGGAAAGCGTGTGCGCGAGCACTCGTGGCAATTTCCACAAGGCGGGATTAAGTATGGCGAATCTCCTGAGCAAGCGATGTTTCGTGAATTAGAAGAAGAAACAGGCTTGCTGCCGGAGCATGTCAAAATTATCGGCCGCACCCGTGACTGGCTCCGTTATGAGGTTCCAGATCATTTTATCAAACGCGAAATTCGTGGGCATTATCGTGGGCAAAAACAAATCTGGTTTTTGTTACGCATGGTTGGTCGCGATTGCGACGTGAATTTACGCGCCAGCAACCATCCTGAATTCGATGCCTGGCGTTGGCATGAATATTGGGTCCCATTAGACGTGGTGATCGAATTTAAGCGTGGCGTATATCAGCTTGCCTTGCAAGAACTATCACGCTACATCAACCGGAATGAGAATTCAGGTGGAGGTCGCCACCGTCATTCACGCCCTCCCGCTAAGCTGGAAAACAAAGCTGTGGAGTCTCAAAAAACTGAACAGGAAGAACATAAATAATTTATGCGTTATTCCACATTACCTAGCTCTGCTAAACAATTGATAGGCCGCGCAGTATTCGCAGGTCTCAGTTTAATAGTGTTGTCGTCCACAACGAACGCGGGACAAGCGACACAAACTACCGCACCGGACGAGGAACCTGGGAAAGAATGGACGGAGGTAGACCTGCAATTACCTGCTGCTCCAAAAACTGAAAACCTGGTCAATTTTTACAAGAGTGATAGTCAATCATTTGCCATTGATAAACTATCACTCAGTGTTGCGAGTGACAAGACGATACGTTACACGATGGTATCAACCAGTAACGCGGGTGCCAAAAACATTAGTTATGAAGCAATACGTTGCGAAACTTATGAGCACAAACTGTATGCTTTCGGACGTAGCGATGGCTCGTGGTCTAATTCTCGCCTCAATCGATGGGACAGAATCACAAATACTGGTGCAAATAAACAACATCATATTTTATTTACTGAATATTTTTGTGAAGGTACTACGGTTGCTGGAAAAGCGCCGTTTTTATTGAGTCGTCTGCAAGGAAAAGGCTCACCATTTATTGGCCGGTAAAATACGCTACGTCGATATTTTGAACAAAACAAAAGAGGGATGTGTGTTGACGCATCCCTCTTTTGTTTAAAGGCAGAATATTTACAAAAAGTTTATAAAAATTTATATTGGTTGCAGCTCAATAAAATTAAACAATAACCAAATTATCTCTATGTATTAATTCTTGCTCTTCCACAAAGCCCAGTATTGCCTCAATTTCCGAAGATGGTTGCCGCTTAATTTTACGTGCATCAGTGCTGCTGTAGTTCGATAAACCGCGTGCAACAGCACGTCCACTCTCATCAACGCACGTAATTAACTCCCCGCGACCAAATTCCCCCGTAACATCGAGCACACCAATCGGCAATAGGGACTTACCTTCCATGGTCAGTTTTTGTACCGCGCCAGCATCGAGTTTCACTTGTCCGGCCGTTTGCAAGTGATCGGCCATCCATTGTTTGCGTGCAGCAAGTGGCTCCATCTCAGAGATCAATTGGGTACCAATGGCCTCGCCACGAGCGAGACGCAGCAGAACATCCTCTTCACGCCCCCAGGCTATGACCGTATGCGCACCAGATTTTGCACCACGTTTAGCTGCCAAAATTTTGGTTAGCATGCCGCCACTACCAAAGCTAGAGCCAGCACCACCAGCCATCGCCTCCAAAGCAAGATCTCCAGCCTTAGCCTCATGCACAAAATGCGCATCGGGATTTTTACGCGGATCAGCCGTATATAAGCCGCGTTGATCGGTCAAAATTATCAAGGCATCAGCTTCAATTAAATTCGCGACCAATGCACCTAACGTATCGTTATCTCCAAATTTAATTTCGTCTGTCACCACGGTATCATTCTCATTGATAATCGGCACAACGCCAAAGCGCAACAGAGTAAATAAGGTCGAACGTGCGTTCAGATACCGCTCCCTATCAGCCAGATCAGCATGGGTGAGTAAAATTTGCGCAGTACGAATATTGTGCGCCCTAAAGCTACTTTCATAGATCTGCGCCAAGCCCATCTGGCCAACGGCAGCGCAAGCCTGAAGCTCGTGAATACCGGTTGGACGTTTCTCAAATCCAAGACGCTGACGTCCTTCAGCGATGGCACCAGAACTGACCAATACAACTTCTTTACCCATCGCACGCAGAGCAGCGATTTGTGCTGCCCATTTTTGTATGGCGTGACTATCTAATCCCTTGCCATCATTGGTGACTAAAGAGGAACCTACTTTGACAATCAGCCGTTTGGCTTGTTGAATCACAGAATGCATAGTAAAGACGCGACCTTGTATGAACAAGAAAGCTTAAAATTATACTTTATGTCGATACATGATGAATATTCTAAATTTAATTTAGGCTTATTAATTTTTTTTTCGTGAATATATCGAATTATTGTCATAATTAACATTTTTTAACCATACGCTAAAATCAGACAAAAAAAAACCTGACAGCATTGCTATCAGGTTTTTATTTCAACGGTGTAAAGTTTTAGTCTTCCCACACTTTAAAACGCGGATCATCTGGATCAATCGACAAGATCCCCTGAGCTTCTTCTTTCATCTGGGTTTCTTGTGAACGTTGTTCTTGCGTGCGCTTTTCTTCGATATCTTTATAGATTGCCATCACCAAGTCTTCGCAACCTTCGCGATTCAACGCTGAAATCTCAAATACCGGACCTTTCCAGCCAAAGCGCTTGACGAAGTCTTTGACCTTCTTCTTGCGTTCGTCTTCGCTCAATACGTCAAGCTTGTTCAACACCAACCAGCGTGGCTTGTCGTACAAGCTTTCATCGTATTTGCGCAATTCTTTGATCAGTGCTTTCGCGTCTTTGACAGGATCAACATTGTCATCAAACGGCGCCAGATCAACGATGTGCAATAACAAGCCCGTACGTTGCAAATGCTTTAAGAACTGAACGCCCAGACCAACGCCATCAGCAGCGCCTTCGATCAAACCAGGAATATCGGCAATCACAAAGCTCTTTTCGTGACTAACGCGAACCATACCCAGATTCGGATGCAAGGTAGTAAATGGATAATCGGCAATTTTTGGGCGTGCATTCGATACAGCTGTGATGAATGTGGATTTACCTGCATTTGGTAAACCTAACAAGCCAACGTCAGCCAATACCTTCAATTCCAGACGCAATTCACGGCGCTCGCCTTCTTTGCCTTCGGTACGTTGGCGCGGCGCACGGTTCGTCGATGTCTTAAAGTGGATATTACCCCAGCCGCCCTCTCCGCCCTTGACCAACTCAACCTGCTGGCCGTGTTCGGTTAAGTCAGCGATCACTTCATCAGTATTGCGGTCCGCAATTAAGGTTCCGACTGGCATACGCAGGAAAATATCATCTGCACCTTTACCATAACAGTCAGCGCCGCGGCCATTTTCACCATCTTTAGCTTTGTGTAATTTGGAATAGCGATAATCAACCAGGGTGTTGATATTACGATCAGCGACCGCCCAAATACTACCGCCACGACCACCATCGCCTCCGTCTGGACCACCAAATGGACGGAATTTTTCCCGGCAGAAAGAGGCAACACCATTACCACCGTCACCGGCGATGACTTCAATTCTGGCTTCGTCAATAAATTTCATTTTTAAGCACCTAAAAAAGCTTGTATAAATCCTTGCTACCCAGATGGGATTCCATTTTAGAATTAAAACAGCAGATGCAAACAGAACCTGAAGACCGTATTTTAGTAGGGCAACAGCAAATGCAAAGTTTAATTATGTACGCGTTTGCATACAGAAATGGGAGAACAACCGATTTATACAGGATCTCTCGAAACTAAAAAGGCTCTACCAATGGCAGAGCCTTTTTGTCGTATTGGCTTGCGCCTGGTTTTGAATTACTTCAAAACTTAAGCTGCAACAACAATCGCGTATTGATGCTTGTTAGCACCTTTAATTGCGAATTGTACTTTACCGTCAATCAGAGCGAATAAAGTGTGGTCTTTGCCCATACCAACATTTTCACCAGCGTGTACACGTGTACCGCGTTGACGAATGATGATACCGCCAGCATTGATTGCCTGGCCGCCGTAAACTTTAACGCCTAAGCGCTTTGACTCTGAGTCACGGCCGTTGCGCGTGGTGCCGCCGCCTTTTTTGTGTGCCATTTAATAGCTCCTTGGATACTGGTAATTAACAGTTAATCTGACGATTAACCGTTGATAGATACGATTTGCAGTTCAGTAAAGTTTTGGCGGTGGCCTTGACGCTTCTGGTAATGCTTACGACGACGCATTTTGAAAATGCGCACTTTGTCGTGACGACCGTGATCTATTACCTTAACCAGCACCGTAGCACCTGCAACCAACGGAGTACCAAACTTAATGGTTTCTCCAGCACCCATAGCGAGTACTTGATCAATGGTGAATTCGGAGCCAATGTCTGCAGGTATCTGTTCTACTTTAAGTTTTTCACCAGCGACAACTTTATATTGTTTGCCGCCGGTTTTTATGACCGCGTACATGTGAAACCTCATCGAATAAATAAAAGGATTTTCTCCCCGCCCAACAAATTTGAACTTCATTGCTTGGGAATTCGGGAAAACCCCAAATTATACATAGACTTATCTGCAGCGTCAAAAACAATTTGCATATTTTTTCAGCAGTCGAGCGGGGTCTAAAGCAAAAATTTCATAAATATTAACTTAAAGCATCAAAAGTCGTGCTTTTCTGCCTTCTTAGGCAGAGCAATTTTGATCACAACATCGTATAATCTTGGGGTCTTGGATTAAATAGCAGGATTACCCCTTGTCTGCCACCGTACAACAGAACCCTATTACCGACGTTATTGCCACGGATATGTCGGCGGTTAACCAAGTTATTCGCCAACAACTTCATTCTGACGTCGCATTAGTCAATCAGATCGCCGAATATATTATCAACGCTGGCGGTAAGCGTATCCGCCCGGTATTGGTATTGCTGGTGGCCAATGCACATGGCTATACAGGGAAGCACCATCACGACTTGGCTGCCATCGTCGAGTTTATTCATACAGCAACCCTTTTACATGATGATGTCGTTGATGAATCATCATTGCGCCGCGGTCGTCAGACGGCCAATGCCTTATTTGGCAATGCAGCCTCTGTATTAGTTGGTGACTTTCTGTATTCGCGCGCGTTTCAAATGATGGTGTCGATTAACAGCATGCGCGTTATGCAAATTCTGGCTGATGCGACTAACGTTATTGCGGAAGGCGAAGTACTGCAATTACTAAACATGCACGATCCGGATGTTACTGAAGAACGTTATTTACAAGTCATTCGCTCAAAAACAGCAAAATTATTTGAGGCCGCCGCAGAGATCGGTGCGTTGATTGCGGGCGCCAGCGATGAGCACGTCAGTGCAGCCGCTGAGTATGGACGCTGCTTAGGAACGGCGTTCCAACTGATTGATGATGTCCTCGATTATTCCGGCAATGCTAATGACATAGGCAAAAATGTCGGCGATGATCTGCGCGAAGGCAAACCAACGCTGCCCCTGATTTACCTCATGAAACATGGCACTGATACCGAAAAAGAATTGGTTCGTTTGTGTATTGAACAGGGCGATGAATCCCAATTCGATGCTATTTTAACTGCTATCACTCAATCTGGAGCGTTAGATTACACAACGAAACAAGCTGTACTCGCTTCTGAACGCGCTTCCGCTGCGATACATTCACTGCCAGATTCACCATATAAAGAAGCACTACTGACGCTCAGTCACTTTGCCGTCTACCGGAATCATTAATTTTTCTGGAAAAAAAGTATAAAAATGAGCGGCAGAAAAGCCGTTCATTCATCCTCCTGCATTAATCAGTAGCAACCCTTCATCTCAAACAATCATGCATTGCGGCAAATCGCAAAAAAGTGAAGAACAAAAAAAACTAAGAATCAGTTAAATTCTGTAATTGTTCCTGGTAACACGACATAAAGGCGACTTTTCTTACTTTTGCTACGCACAGAGGTGTAAAAAAAAGTAGCATGTCTTTACAAAATCCACCATCAGTTGCATTATCGCGAAGCAACGATTGTTTTTTGCAACCTTCACTTAAAGTCACTATGTCCGCAGCCCCACCAAACTCTGCAGCACCCGTTTTGACCCCAGGACTCGCTCGCGCCCTGATGCAAGGAAATCTGCTTACCGCAGCGCAAGTCGACACGATTCAGAAAAAAAATCAAGTCGACAAACTGCAGTTCATTGATGGCTTATTGCAGAGTCAGTTTATCAGCGCGCGCGACCTGGCGACCTTTTGCTCGGAAACTTTCGGCTATCCATTACTAGATCTCTCAGCAATCAATGAAGAGATGCTCCCTGAGAAGCTGGTCGATCAAAAGCTGATGCAGCAACAACGTCTGGTACCTATTGCAAAAAAAGGCAATAAGCTATCACTGGCGGTCTCTGATCCAACGAACAATTCGGCAATTGATCAAGTTAAGTTTCAAACTAATTTAGCGATAGAACTCGTCATGGTTCAACATGACGTACTCGTTAAGTTATTAGAGAAAATCGGAAAAACTTCAGAACAAAGTTTGAGCGATTTAGCTGGTGATGATTTTGAGTTTGAATTTAAAGAAGACGATGCCGGGCAAGCTGCGACGGATGCACAAGCGAATGAAGTGGACGACGCGCCTATCGTCAAGTTTCTGCAAAAAATGTTAATTGACGCTATTAACATGGGTGCCTCGGATTTACATTTTGAGCCATTTGAAAAATTTTATCGTATCCGATTCCGGATCGACGGCGAGCTACGCGAGATCGCACAACCGCCATTAGCCATCAAAGACAAGCTTTCCTCGCGCATCAAAGTTATTTCAAAATTAGATATTTCTGAAAAGCGCGTCCCACAAGATGGACGGATGAAATTGCTGCTAAACGCTAATAAGTCGATTGACTTCCGTGTCAGCACTTTGCCAACTTTGTTCGGCGAAAAAATTGTAATGCGTATTCTTGATGGGTCACAAGCGCAAATGGGGATTGACGCTCTTGGTTATGATCCTGATCAGAAAGAAATTTTGATGAATGCAATCCAGCGCCCCTATGGCATGGTGCTGGTGACTGGGCCAACTGGTTCAGGAAAAACGGTTTCGTTATATACCTGTTTAAATGTCATCAATAAGCCGGGTATTAATATCTCGACCGCGGAAGATCCGGCAGAGATTAACTTGCCTGGCGTCAATCAAGTTAACGTCAATGACAAGGCAGGATTAACTTTCGCAGCTGCGCTGAAATCTTTTCTGCGCCAAGATCCTGACGTCATCATGGTGGGTGAGATTCGCGACCTTGAAACCGCAGATATTGCGATTAAAGCAGCGCAAACTGGTCACATGGTATTTTCAACTTTACATACTAATGATGCGCCATCAACGTTAACACGCCTCATGAATATGGGCGTCTTGCCGTTCAATATTGCATCGTCTGTTATTTTGATCACGGCTCAACGTTTGGCAAGAAGACTTTGTACCTGCAAACGACCAACAGAAATCTTGGATGAAGTACTTCTACAGGCAGGCTTTAAAGAAGAAGAACTAGATGGTAGCTGGAAGCCCTACGAACCTGTGGGCTGTGAGCGCTGTAGCGGCAATGGCTATAAAGGCCGGGTTGGTATTTATCAACTAATGCCAATATCAAATGCGATAGAGCGGATTATCCTGGCCAGCGGAAGTGCTATGGAAATTGAAGAACAAGCTCAGCGAGATGGCGTAAGAAATTTGCGCCAATCAGGTCTTATGAAAGTCAAACAAGGACTCACTAGCTTAGAAGAAGTCCTTGGATGTACCAACGAATAATCGGAGAGCAGTCACATGGCAACAAATATCGCCAAGCCAGTCAAACCCACAAAAGAAGTTATTTATGCCTGGGAAGGTAAAGATAAATTTGGCAAAACAGTAACGGGAGAACTACGTGCTGGCGGCGAAGCTATTGTTAACGCTACCTTACGTCGCCAGGGCATTTTAGTTACTAAACTAAAAAAGAAGAGCTATAGCTCGGGAAAAAAGATCACCGATGCTGACATAACTCTATTTACCCGACAATTAGCGACAATGATGAAAGCGGGCGTTCCGTTATTGCAGTCGTTCGATATTGTAGCGAAGGGCAATGCCAACCCTTCCGTCTCCAAATTATTGCAGGATATCCGTGGCGATGTGGAAACAGGTACCAGTCTGAATCAGGCATTTCGTAAGTTTCCACTGTATTTTGATCCCTTATTTTGCAATCTGGTAGGCGCAGGTGAACAAGCGGGTATTTTGGAGGACTTGTTGACGCGACTGGCAATTTATAAAGAAAAAACCCAGGCGATCAAAAAGAAAATCAAGTCGGCGTTGACCTATCCAATTGCCATTCTTTCTGTCGCATTTATTGTGACTGCCGTCATTATGATCTTTGTGGTACCTGCATTTAAACAGGTATTCACCAGCTTTGGCGCGGATCTTCCTACCCCCACCCTGATTGTGATGTCGATTTCAGATTTTGTTGTCAGTTATTGGTATCTGATTTTTGGTGGGCTGTTTGGGGCAATCTATTTTTTCTTTCAGACATGGCGACGCTCGCTGCAAATGCAAAGAACCATGGACAGGCTCTTGTTGCAGGCACCAATTTTTGGCGCAGTCATACGAAAAGCAACAATTGCTCGCTGGACAAGAACCCTGGCCACCATGTTTGCAGCGGGCGTACCACTAGTCGAGTCACTTGACTCAGTCGGTGGCGCGTCAGGCAATGCGGTGTACCTCGATGCCACAATAAAAATTCAAACTGAAGTGAGTACCGGTACCAGCCTTACTGTGGCAATGCAAAATACTAATTTATTTCCAAGCATGGTTACGCAAATGGTTGCCATCGGTGAAGAGTCAGGTGCATTAGACGGCATGCTAGGTAAAGTCGCCGACTTTTATGAAGAAGAAGTCGACGAGGCAGTTGCCTCACTTTCCAGCCTGATGGAACCAATCATTATGGCAATTTTGGGTATCATTATTGGTGGTCTCGTCGTCGCCATGTATTTACCAATCTTTAAATTAGGCAACGTGGTTTAATGCTAGAAGATATCTTTTTTAAGTTACCCGGAAATACCTTCAGCACAGTTGTGCTGGGGATTTTCGGTTTATTGATCGGTAGTTTTTTAAATGTAGTCATTTTCAGATTGCCGAAAATGATGCAGCGTGAGTCGGACAACTATATTGCACACGAAACTGGTCAACCTCTTCCACATACCACTACTTACAATCTAGTTGTGCCGCGTTCTGCGTGCCCACACTGCGGTCGTCAGATCAGTGCGATGGAAAATATTCCCGTCATAAGTTACCTCGCAATAGGTGGAAAATGCCGCGGCTGCAAAGCACCTATTTCTATCCGCTATCCAATTGTTGAATTGGTAAGCGGTCTGCTAGCAGCGGCGATGATATGGCATTTTGGTAGCGGTATTGCAGGTTTATCGGCCATGCTATTTTGCTTTTTGCTAATCGCGATGACCATGATTGATGCCGATACGCATTTATTGCCGGATGATTTAACACTGTCCCTTTTGTGGGTAGGCCTGCTGATCAATCTGACTGGTACCTTTACCTCGTTGCCTTCAGCGGTCATCGGAGCCATCGCAGGGTATCTGAGTTTATGGTCAATTTATTGGCTTTTCAAACTTATTACCGGCAAAGAAGGCATGGGCTATGGTGACTTCAAACTTCTCGCCGCCCTGGGTGCATGGATGGGCTGGAGCATGTTGCCTGTCATCATTTTGCTTTCTTCAGCAGTGGGCGCCGTGATTGGTGTAGCGATGATAGTCCTGACAAAAATGGGAAAAGACACGCCATTGCCATTTGGTCCCTATCTTGCTGGTGCCGGCTTAATTGCCCTGATCTGGGGTAAGCAGTTAACGCAACTTTATTTGGGATTTGTTTAATGGCAGCAGGTCGCGCATCGGCATATGCAATCGGACTGACGGGAGGCATAGGCAGCGGCAAAACCACAATTGCCAACTTCTTTCAGGAATATGGGATTAGCGTCATTGATACCGATGCAATTGCCCATCACTTAAGCGCGCCAGACGGATTAGCCATACCTGCCATACGGCAAGAATTTGGTGATGCTGCGATTGCTTCTAATGGGGCAATGGATAGAAACTGGATGCGAGGGTTGATTTTTTCCGACTCCGGTGCAAAACAAAAACTGGAACGCATCTTACATCCTTTAATTCGTCAGGAATGTGAAAAAGCGGCCGCTCTTGCGACGAGTGCCTATGTCATTTTCGTCGTTCCTCTATTAGTCGAATCTGGCAATTGGCGCAAGCGCGTGAATCGCATTGCTGTCGTTGATTGTCTGGAGCAAACGCAGATTTCCCGCGTGATAGCAAGAAACAACTTAAGTCAGGAGCAGGTTTTGGCTATCATGCGAGCCCAGGTCAGCCGCGACCAAAGACTTGCCGCGGCAGATGATATTATTGTGAATGAGAGCGACTTAAGTGCAGCTAAGCGGCAAGTACAAGAATTACACAGGCAATGGATGGGTTTAGCGTCCGCCCGTTAAAGATCAGCAAACGGCAGCTAAAACAGAGAAACGACAAATCTGCGAAAAAAAACTTCACGCGACGTTTGTAATTTTTAACAGTATGGTTCAGAATCACGTGAAGCTTAGAATTGCATAAATTTAAAACAGGGACATTATTTTGATTGTTTACGAATACCCTTTCAATGAGCGTATTCGCACGCTACTGCGATTGGAAGACCTGTACGAAAAATTTATATTTTTCCTGCATCAATCCGATCCGTTGCAACATCATGTTGCGCTCGCAACCATTTTCGAAATGTTGGAAGTGGCAGGTCGTGCTGACCTGAAATCTGATTTATTGCAAGAACTCGAACGCCAGAAACATACCCTCATCGGCTTTAAATCGAATCCCAATGTGCAAGCGGAAATGCTCGATAAAGTATTGGAAGATGTCGATCGCGCCAGTACTTCGCTGATCGCCTGCACCGGAAAAACCGGGCAAAATATCCGTGATAATGAATGGCTGATGAGTATTCGTGGTCGCACCATCATCCCGGGCGGCGCCTGCGAATTTGATTTACCGAGCTATCATGCCTGGCAGAAAAATTCATCAGAAAAACGCTTTGCAGATATTTCTGCTTGGTTTGCACCAATTGCACCCTTATTTGATGCTATCAATGTCGTTTTACGCTTATTACGTGAATCCGGCACAACCACCAAAGTGATTGCACAGGCTGGCAGCTACCAGCAAATGCTGCAAGGCAAGGTCTACCAATTATTGCGGGTCAGCGTTGCGCGTGAGTTGGGGGCGATTCCAGAAATTTCTGCCAATAAGTATATGCTGTGGATACGCTATATGTCGCAAGATGGCGATATGAAACCAAAAGCATTTGAAAACGATATCCCGTTCGATCTGACTCTGTGTAACTTCTGATCATCCGAATTTGATCACCGATTTTGACTACCGAAACACCTGAACATGACTACCTTTGTAAACTGTCCGACTTGCAACACCAAAGTAGAATGGAAGGCTGAAAACCGCTACCGTCCATTTTGCTCAGAACGTTGCAAGCAAATTGATCTGGGAGCATGGGCTGAAGAGAAATACACGATTCCCGCTGTCAACTTACCAGAAGATCCTGAAGGCGAAGAATTGCATTAATGCCGTCATTGGCAATCCTTAATGCAAGCTTCAGTCAGAATTCAACGCTTACCCGGAATCCCATACTTGCGCAATTTCGTAGCAATCATAGAGTGCGATGTTTGCAATCTGGCCGCTAACTTGCGGCTAGATGGATACTGAGGATAGAGCCGCTCAAGCAAAGATTGCTCAAAGGCACTCACCGACAACTCCCAATTTTCGGTCGTATCCAGATTCACTTCATCAGCACTAATGCTGCCTTCTGCCCAATCCAGATCAGCGGCATCTAACACGCGTTGATCCGACATCGTGATCGCTCTAAATACCACGTTTTGCAATTGCCGCACATTCCCTGGCCAGCGATTCGACACTAAAACAGCACAAGCCGACGAATTGAGGCGACAAATCGGTTTTTGTGACTGCGTACAAGCACGCTCAATAAAGTGCCGTGCTAAGGGCAAGATGTCATCTGGACGGTCTCGCAGGGCTGGCACCTCCAGATGCAAGACGTTCAGCCGGTAAAACAAATCTTCACGGAACAAACCTTCCTGCACCATCTTACGTAAATTTCTGTGCGTGGCACTAATGATGCGGACATTGACTTTGACTTCTTTGTCGCCGCCAATACGACGAAACTTGCCATCGTTTAAGAAACGTAACAACTTAGCCTGTAAGTACAAGGACATTTCACCAATTTCATCAAGAAATACTGTACCACCGTCGGCCATTTCAAATAACCCAGGTTTGCCGCCGCGTTGGGCACCAGTAAATGCCCCCGACATGTAGCCAAATAATTCGCTCTCAGCCAGACTTTCCGGTAACGCCGCACAGTTAAGCTCCAAAAAAGGGGCGTTTGCTCTGGGACTCATGCCGTGACAAGACTGCGCCAACAATTCCTTGCCGGTACCAGTCTCACCCGTAATCAGTAATGGCGCATCGACCAAAGCAACGCGGGCGGCCTTGATTTTCAAAGCACGAATTTGCTCAGATTCGCCGATGATTAAATCAGAACCATTGCCTGCGGAGTTTTGTAGTGCATGCAAACGCCCTCCAATACGGGCTGGCGTATGGAAACTTAATACTGCGCCGACAGAGCGTCCGCTTGGTGATAATTCCTGAAAAAGTGGCTCAGATACTGGCGTCACTTCCATAAAAAAAGGCTCGCCCTTGAGTGTCACTTCGCGGCTAGGCATCCGAAAGCCAGCCTTGATCAATTCATTCTGTGTATCAGGATCATCTAATAACTGGCTCAGGCTCATACCGCAAAGCGCCGCTTCAGTCGCCCCCGCAACAGCTGCTGCTGCCGCATTTGCAACCATGACCCGACCACTCGCGTCGATCGCCAGTACCGGATCCTCCATCGCAGCCATCATGGTATCGAGATGCAGACGGCGCCGTATACCGGGTAGCACATCCAGAACCTGAATTTCACCTACGCCTCTGACCTGCTGGCAATCGGTTTGCAAGTCAGGCAGCATATATTCGAGTAATTCGGGGCTATCAATGTAGATGTTGGGTGGATCAACTTCGACCGCCACAACATTGAGGCCACGTTTGGCTAATACCGCCAGGATTTCGTGAGCAATCCCTACCCTGTCCTTGAACTGAATATTAATACGCATGAAAGGGCTTTATTGTTGCGTTGAAGATCAGTACGGCTCAGGAATATAACCACGTGGACGCGCATACTGAGTGCGGAACGCCGCCGTAGTTGCCAAGCCGCGCAAGCGGCTCAGATCAAATTGCTCCAATTGTTGAACAACTGCGCGATTGACTGTCATTTTCACTTGCATCATCAATAAATCGACGCTGTGCTGACTGGAAGTGCGCAGTGGATTGCTTTCTGTTTCAACCTCATCCGCATCGCCTGGCTTAGCTGCGTTGTTTGCACTCTCTGCGTTTTTCTTCGCTGCTTTGGCCTGAGCGCGTTCTTCAGCATCGGCAAAGCAACGATACACATCAGCCAAAGTAATGATGCCATTGCAGTCGCGGCAATGCCATGCATCTTTGTCTTTCACATCACGACCAACCAGACCATCCTTGCTCAGTGTCGACAGTATTGAACGGATCACACGCGGGGTTTTGCCTGTTGCAGATGCCAGACTATCGACCGTGGTTGCACGTGGCATCACCATCATAGTCTGCGCCAACAACTCGATGGCAGTATAAAAACGGGCGTTCAGATTTGCATCTGCGAACACCTGCGTTGATGAAAGCAATTGTTCAAACTGGGTCATGCCTACTCCTTGGGGACAAAAACTGGTCGATTAATACTGCCATATCGATCCATAAATAAACCTTCGGTTGAAATTGCCGGACGCTTGCCTGAAACAAGATCCGCAATGAACTGACCTGAACCGCAAGCCATGGTCCAACCTAAGGTGCCATGACCGGTATTCAGGAATAAATTACGATAGGGTGTAGGGCCAACGACTGGAGTGCCGTCCGGCGTCATAGGACGCAGTCCAGTCCAGAATTCAGCCTTACTCACATCGCCACCACCCGGGAATAAATCAGTGACTGAGAATTCCAGTGTGTCGCGACGATCTTTGCGCAAATCCAGGTTGTAACCTGTGATTTCCGCGGTGCCGCCGACGCGAATGCGGTCACCTAGACGTGTGATTGCCACTTTGTAAGTTTCATCCATCACGGTTGATTCCGGTGCTCGTTGGGCATCGGTAATCGGTACAGTAATTGAGTATCCCTTGATCGGATAGACTGGGATCTTAATGCCAAGTTCACGTAACATGATTGGCGAATAGCTACCTAAGGCCAGTACGTAGGTATCGGCCTTCATTTCACCTTCAGACGTTATGACGGAGGTAATTTTGTCACCTTCGTGCACCAGTCTTTGAATGCTGACGCCGTATTTAAATTTCACTCCCAGACCTTCCGCCAGTTTGGCGAGGTTTTGTGTAAATTTAAAACAGTCGCCTGTTTCATCACCAGGCAAGCGCAAAGCGCCAACGAATTTATCCTGAACGTTCTTTAATGCTGGCTCCACTTTTAAACAGCCAGCTTTGTCCAAAGTCTCATAGGGAACATCGTAACGCTTCAGAATATCGATATCCGCCTGTGCACCATCTAATTGCGCCTGATTACGGAACAATTGCAAGGTACCTTGGGTGCGTTCATCATATGAAATTCCGGTGTCAGCACGTAATTGCTGCAATACATCGCGGCTATATTCGGCCATACGCAGCATGCGACCTTTATTGGTCTCATAACGTGCTGTGGTGCAGTTCATCAGCATCTGGGTTACCCAGCGCCAGGTATTGAGATCAAATGTTGGACGAATTGCCAATGGACTGTGTTTCATCATCAGCCATTTGACAGCTTTCATAGGCACACCAGGCCCTGCCCAAGGTGCCGAGTAACCAGGTGATACTTCACCGGCATTGCCGTAACTGGTTTCTAAAGCTGCGCCTGGTTGGCGCTCAATGACTATTACTTCGTGACCTGCTTTTGCCAAAAAATAGGCTGATGCTGTACCGATAACGCCTGCGCCGAGAATGATGACTTTCATATTGTTGCTCCTGATATGCTGTTTTCGTTAATACTGATGATTGAATTGGGATGTATTTTTTAGCGTAAGACTAGTTGTCTGACGTCTGGTCTGAATATTCGCGGTGATAACGCGCGCCCAGACTCGTCAAAATTTCGTAACCAATGGTGTTCGCTTTAGCTGCGACCTGATCCACTGTGTTCGTTGCCGAAATCAAATCTACTAATGTGCCCGGTAGCAAATGCTCTGGTGCGATCTGAGTCACATCCAGAGTAATCGTATCCATAGAAACATTTCCCACCATCGGCGCTGCAAATCCTGCAATATGCGCCACCCCACGGTTACTCAGACTACGTAACCACCCATCAGCATAACCAACAGCAATCGTCGCAATGCGACTTGTTTCCTTACTACGCCACGTAGAACCATAACCCACACCCGTTCCCGCCGGAATTTCACGCGTTTGGATAATGCGCCCCTGCAAATGCGCTACTGCACGTAAAGGATTTTCCTGACCGACAACCGGTGTCACACCATACAAAGCAGCACCGGGACGAGCCAGATCAAAATGAAACTCACTGCCTAAAAACACGCCAGAAGAATTCGCCAGAGTGGCTTTACTGCGCGGGAATAAGGAGCGCAGCTCATTAAATTTTTCCAACTGCTGACGATTCATCGGATTTGCCTGATCTTCAGCACTAGCCAGATGACTCATCACATACCGTACATCAATGCTGCGCAATAAGTCTGGATCATCACGTAAGACTTCTACTTCTTGCGCGGACAGCCCCATGCGCGCCATACCCGTGTCGACTTGCACGATGGCCGGCAAAAATTGTTGCCGTTCTCGCGCAAGTGCAGCCCAATCCTGAATTTGCTGGATGCTATTCAACACTGGCATACACCCATGTTGAACAAATTCTGCATCACAACCCACTGGCGAACCGTGCATCACGATCAAATCCGCATCTGCGGGTAATCCAGGACGCAAAGCGATCGCTTCTTCCAGATGAGCGACAAAGAAATGTCGACATCCTTCTTCGTATAACACCCGTGCTACTTGCTCGGCTCCCAAGCCATAGGCGTCCGCCTTCACCGCTGCGCCACATTGAGCCAAGCCCAGGCGACCACGGAGTAGTCGGTAGTTATATCGAACTGCCTGCAAATCGATGCGCAGTACAGCTCCAGTTCTTTCTGCTATTTGTTGCATAGTTTTTAGCACTCCATCGCTACAGAGAAAAGTTTGCCTTACCCTAGCAATGCCCGTGCCACTAATTTTTATCAAACAAATTCAATGACTTACAAAATAATACTGAAATTCTGAACGCAGAGTGTATGCAATTCAATACATGCAATTTGATTGCACAGCCAATAATTACCGAGTGTTTCCTCTACATCGTATCAAAAACTGCACAGTGTACACAAAACAATACACTGTATGATTTTCAATACATATTATAATCAAAACGAGTAAGGATAGTCGCAGCCAGAAAAGCATCCGGCAATAAGTAGAAGTACGGAGTGAGTTGCAATAAAAAGACAGAAAAAACCTGACTTGACAGCATAGAAAGATACATCGAGTGGCATCTTAAGTGCGTGAAACCTGAGGAGGTATCACGCTGGTATGAATAATTCGAACAACAGTGCTAAGTTGTTGAATTTATGTAGCTGAATTTATATGACTGAATTATTGGCGTCGGTTTGCAATATATCCAGCCATTCGAGCAGAGGTATTGTCGCAGGCAGCAGCGGCTCTACGCCCACCTCACCTTGCCAGGCAAATGCCTGACCTTCGAGACTTTGCGGCTCGCCGTCCCATTCGCGACTGATGTAGAAGTGCAAGCGTACGTGCGCATGTGGATAGACATGCTCTACACCGCACCAAGGCTCAGCACTCAGTATCCGTATGCCAAGCTCCTCGACGAATTCACGTTTTAATGCATCCAGTATCGGCTCGCCCGCTTCGACTTTACCGCCGGGAAATTCCCAATACCCTTCATAAGGTTTGCCAGTGGGACGCTGCCCCAATAAGACATCACCATTTGGCTTCATCAAAATGCCGACTGCCACATCCACTGGTTTGATATTTTTTGACGCGACTTCAAACATGGTCTTTATCCATTAATTTACCTGCATAATCACGTGCAAACTGCCATGCCACGCGACCAGAACGCGAACCGCGCTGCAACGCCCAACGCAAAGCATCAGCACGAGCAGAGCTAATCTGATCTTCAGTGCAAGAGAAACTGCGCAGCCAGTGTGCAACAATATCCAGATAATCGTCTTGTTTGAATGGGTAAAACGATACCCATAATCCAAACCGTTCAGACAAAGAAATTTTTTCTTCCACCGTCTCGCCGGGATGCAAGTCACCGTCATCGGCATGATGGTAACTTGCATTGTCCGACATTTTTTCTGGCATCAAATGACGACGGTTCGACGTTGCGTAAATCAGCACATTGTCGGATTGCGCAGCAATACTGCCATCGAGTGCGACTTTGAGCGCCTTATAACCTGCTTCACCTTCCTCGAAAGAGAGATCATCGCAAAAAATGATGAAGCGCTCTGGACGCTCAGCGATTAAGTCGACAATATCCGGCAAATCTGCCAGATCAGCTTTATCGACCTCGATCAGCCGCACCCCCTGATCTGCAAATTGATTCAGGCAGGCTTTAATCAAAGACGATTTTCCGGTGCCACGTGCGCCAGTCAGCAGCACGTTATTGGCTGGTTTGCCGTGCACGAATTGCAGCGTGTTTTGCTCTATCAACTGTTTTTGTTGGCTGATATTGTGTAAATCACCCAAACCTATCACGGAAGCGTGACGGACTACCTGCAAGTAGCCCTGTCCACCGCGCTTACGCCAGCGAAAAGCATGACCCAATTGCCAGTCAGGTGCAGCAACAGTTCCAGGCAATAGCGCCTCAAGTCGACTTAGCACATGCTCGGCACGTACCAAAAACTGATCAAGCTGGGTCATCGTGGATTTGATTAAGAACGGTAATCAGCATTAATCGTCACGTAGTCATGCGACAAATCGCAAGTCCAGACTGTCGTCTCAACATCACCGCGACCGAGTTTGACACGGATGGTAATTTCGCTTTGTTTCATCACACGTTGACCATCTTCTTCACGGTATTCTGGATTGCGGCCGCCATTTTTAGCAACCAATACATCATCCAAATAGAGGTCTAACTTGCTAACATCAAGATCATTAACACCGGCATAACCAATCGCTGCCAAAATACGTCCCAGATTTGGATCAGAGGCAAAGAAAGCGGTTTTTACCAATGGGGAATGGGCAATCGAATAGGCAATCTTGCGGCACTCTTCCAAATCACGTCCTTGTTCGACTGCGATAGAAATGAACTTGGTTGCGCCTTCACCATCACGGATAATCATGTGCGCTAATTTTTGCGACAAATCGATCACCGCTTTCGCCAGAATCGCATATTCTGGTGTATCGATATCATTGACTTCGAGACTGCCAGCACCAGTTGCGATCAGAATGAACGAGTCATTTGTCGACGTATCGCCGTCAATCGTAATGCAGTTAAATGACTTGTCTGCGGCTTGTTTAATCAGATGATCGAGAACTGGTTGCGCGACTTTGGCATCCATTGCCAGATAACCTAACATGGTCGCCATATTAGGTTTAATCATGCCAGCACCTTTACTGATACCAGTCATGGTCACGGTATGACTACCTACTTGCACGGTCGCAGAGGCGGCTTTTGGTTGGGTATCCGTAGTCATAATGGACTCGGCGGCCAGGAACCAGTTGTCTTCTTTTAAATTGGCAATGGCTTGTGGCAAACCAGCGATCAAACGATCAACCGGTAGTGGCTCAAGAATCACACCTGTTGAAAACGGCAGAATTTGCGCCGCCTCACAACCCAGCAACTCAGCCAACGCACTACAAGTCTTATTTGCTGCAGTCAATCCGGCATCACCAGTACCTGCGTTCGCATTACCGGTATTGACTACCAGGGCGCGAATCGGGCCAGAGCTCATGTGTAAGCCTTCCAGATGCGCTTTACAAACTTGCACCGGTGCAGCACAAAAACGATTGGTGGTAAAAACTCCAGAAACTGTCGCGGTAGGAGCTAACTCCATGACCAAGACATCTTTACGATTCGCTTTACGGATACCGGCCTCGGCATGTCCGAGACGAATACCCGCTACTGGTTTTAAATCAGCAGCGACAGGGAGTGGAGAATTGACGGCCATAGTAGCTTCCTTGCGTTGAAATCAAGCCGTCATTGTAGGGCATTTTTGTTGCAGATCGATTACCCTTTAAATGAATTTTATTGATGCAATCAGTGGTGATATTTATTAAGAGTAACAATGTTGACTAAAGCCATGAATCAATCAAAATAAATAAATAGAAAAGGTGCGCGGATTACCCACGCCCTACAGACAAATAAAAAAAGAGGTGAATTTCTCCACCCCTTTTTTACGATCATTTCAATAATGCTCAGGCTAATTTGCCATGGCACTGTTTGAATTTTTTACCGCTACCGCATGGGCATGGGTCATTGCGACCTACTTTCAATGCGTAACTCATTTCTGGTTGATCTCCTGCCGCTATTGCTGCTGGCGCCATGATTTCCTCTGGCGACGCGCTGGCATCAAAATCTGCATGTTGGAAGTGGACATTTTCAACCTGAGGCAAAGCCATTTGTTCTTCAACGGCTTCAATCTCTTCACGCGATTGAATACGTACAGTCACCACAGTACGTACCACATCGTTTTTGATCATCTCCAACATTTGTGCAAACAATTCAAACGCTTCGCGCTTGTATTCTTGCTTAGGATTTTTCTGTGCATAACCGCGCAGGTGAATACCTTGACGTAAGTGATCCAGTGCTGCCAGATGTTCACGCCAGTGGGTGTCAATACTTTGCAGCATCACGCTGCGTTCAAAGCCAGCAAAAGACTCTTTACCAACGATGGCCACTTTGGCGTCATACGCCTGATTCACGACCTGATGTACGCGATCCAGAATATCTTCACCAGTCAAACTTGGCTCGGACGCCGCCATTTTTACCAATGGCAGATCAATTGCCCATTCAGCAGACAATACCGCTTCCAGACCTGGCAAATCCCATTGTTCTTCCACTGATTCCAATGGCACATGCGCATGAACGATGTCAGCAAACATGCCGTGACGCAATGAAGACATCAGTTCTGTCATGTCATGCGCTTCCAGCAATTCATTACGCTGTTGGTAAATCACTTTACGCTGATCATTGGCAACGTCATCGTATTCCAGCAATTGCTTACGAATATCAAAGTTACGCGCTTCTACTTTACGTTGTGCCGATTCAATAGAACGTGAAACGATGCCAGCTTCGATTGGTTCGCCTTCAGGCATTTTCAATCTGTCCATGATGGCACGGACGCGGTCACCAGCAAAAATACGCAGCAACTGATCATCCAAAGAAAGATAGAAACGGCTGGAACCTGGATCACCCTGGCGACCAGAACGGCCGCGCAACTGGTTATCTACGCGGCGAGATTCATGGCGCTCAGTACCAATGATATGCAAGCCACCTGCTTTCACAACGTGTTCGTGGAGAGAATTCCATTCTTCCCGCAATTTTTGCGATTGTGCGGCTTTATCAACTTCAGTTAAAGCATCATTTGCTTCAATTAGTTGTACTTGCTTAGCAACATTACCACCCAACACAATATCGGTACCGCGACCAGCCATATTGGTCGCAATCGTAATTGCTTGCGGACGACCTGCCTGAGCAATGATTTCCGCTTCACGTGCATGCTGCTTCGCATTCAATACATTGTGTGGCAATTTTGCTTTGGTCAGAATGCCAGACAATAATTCAGAATTTTCGATCGAAGTCGTACCAACCAATACTGGCTGACCACGTTCGTAGCAATCCTGAATATCTTTGAGCATCGCGCCATATTTTTCTTCGGCGGATTTGTAGACCTGATCCTGACGGTCTTTACGTTGTGAAGGACGATTTGGCGGAATGACCACGGTTTCGAGACCGTAGATTTCCTGGAATTCGTAGGCTTCTGTATCCGCCGTACCTGTCATGCCCGACAAGCGGGTGTACATACGGAAGTAATTCTGGAAAGTAATCGATGCCAGCGTTTGATTCTCATTTTGAATCCGCACGCCTTCTTTGGCCTCTACCGCCTGATGCAAACCATCAGACCAGCGACGACCAGTCATCATACGACCAGTAAATTCATCGACGATGACGATTTCATCGTTCAACACCACATAGTGTTGATCTTTGAAATACAGTGCATGCGCGCGCAAAGCGGCGTATAAATGATGAATCAGCGTGATATGGGCGGCGTCATACAAAGACGCACCTTCTGGCAACAGACCCATTTGCGTCAGAATTTTTTCTGCTTTATCGTGGCCAGCTTCGGTCAGCAATACCTGATGCGCTTTTTCATCCTTGGTGTAGTCACCAGGAACTTCAATTTTGCCTGAGCCATCAGGAGTTTCCTCACCGACTTGCAGAGTCAATAGTTTAGGTACCTCGTTAATTTTGTAATACAACTCAGTGTGATTTTCTGCCTGACCTGAAATGATCAAAGGTGTACGCGCTTCATCGATCAAAATCGAGTCAACTTCATCAACGACGGCAAAGTTCAAGCCTCGTTGTACACGATCTTTTGCTTCAAATACCATGTTGTCGCGCAGGTAATCGAAACCGAATTCGTTGTTAGTGCCGTAAGTAATGTCCGAGCCGTAAGCCACTTGTTTCGCGTCATGATCGAGCTGTGACAAGTTAATACCTGTGCTCAGACCCAACCAACTATACAACTGTCCCATCCACTCAGCATCGCGTTGTGCCAGGTAATCGTTGACTGTCACCACGTGCACACCTTTACCTGACAAAGCGTTAAGGTAGATTGGCAAAGTACCCATCAGGGTTTTACCTTCACCAGTGCCCATTTCAGCGATTTTGCCGTAGTGCAAAACCATACCGCCAATCATTTGCACGTCGAAGTGGCGCATTTTCAAGACACGCTTACTCGCTTCGCGACATACGGCAAAGGCTTCTACCAAAATGCTATCGAGCGTCGCTCCTTCTGCCACACGTGCTTTAAATTCAGCAGTCTTGGCTTGCAAAGCCTCGTCCGACAAAGTTTCCAGCTGGGGTTCCAATGCGTTGATCTCACGCACCGTCTTTTGGTATTGCTTCAAGAGCCGTTGATTACGGCTGCCGAATATCTTGGTCAGGAATGACATGCTATGAACGGAAAGTTAAATTCTGAAAAACGCCGCGGCAAAAAATTGCTTGCACAGCAACAATATAGGATAACTCACGATTTTACCATGCTGCAAGGGCTTCACCAGTAAATCACTGATCAAATCCCTACAGCATTGATGATTTGGTGACTAAATACGCAAAAACAAGGCTATTTTTGTTTAAGCGCAGCAAGCTTTGCCTGATTAGCACCAGCAGTGAGGAATTTATTCGGATCCTGAGGAACATCTTTGATCCTTACCTCGAAGTGTAGATGTGAACCGGTCGAACGCCCGGTCGAGCCAATATCGGCAACATGTTGTCCACGTTTAACGATATCACCAAGTTTGACGTAAATTTTGGAGGTATGCGCATAACGGGTAATTAATTCTCCGCCATGATCAATTTCTAACATATTACCAAACTGCGGATGAAATTCCGAAGCAATCACCACACCTCCGGCGGCGGCCACAATAGGTGTGCCAGTCGGCGCCGGAAAATCAACCCCCTCATGAAAAGCATTACGTCCAGTAAAAGGATCAAGTCGCCAGCCAAAACCTGACGCATTGTAAGTCACATTCACAGGTTGAATAGTTGGCAACAATTTAGACTGGATCTTAAAACTCATCAAATTCGTTTCAACCACATTTAAATAGTCTGAACGATGTTCTACGTCTTTTTGAAAAGCATCTAATGCCGCTTGCAGCTCTGCCAAATTCAATTCACGGGAGGGTGCACTGGAAATTTCTGGTCCACCGCGTGGAGGTAATTCTTTAAAATTAAATTCTTCAGGTTTTACACCAGCAAGGCCCTGCACCCGTTCACCAAGGGCATCCAAACGCATCAATTGGGCTTGCATTTCGCCTAATTTAACCGCCATGGCAGCTAAATTTTCTTTCAAGTAGCGATCTTTTCCATTCGTGTCACCCGATAAAGGTGACGACACTGAAGCTGGTAAAATACTTCGTAAAATAGGAAGATCAGCACTAGCCAGACGCAAAGTCAGTGTCGCCATCAACGCGCCGCTCACAGCCATGAGGATGAAAAACGCAATAATGGCCAGAAAAACGTGACGCGAAGACAAAGTGACCGACTTTGCCTGGGTGAAACGAGAATGCATTAATATTATCTGCATCAATACTTTCCCTCTGTAAATACGTCGCAAACAAGGATGGAAATGCACGGTTTGTGGTAATGTAATGCCCATGTCTGCATCATCAATACCTCCGCATCGTCTTCATATCAAACGTGGTCGCCCGGTTTCCGTTACCAGCGGTGCGAGTGATTTTCTGCGTGCAAACGATAAGATTGCCGCATTATTACCTGCAATACAACGAAATCTTGCTCTGCAAAGAGACTGCGAAGCGGTTTTATCTTCTCTCTTTGAGCTCTGTGAAGTCATGCAACTGGCCGATGGCCAACTGGTACTCGCCGCCTCCAACGCTGCTATTGCGACAAAACTCAAGCAGCAATGCCCGAAATTACAATTAAAGTTACAAGAACGTGGCTGGCAGATTAACGCAATCCGTATCAAAGTACAAGTTAAGCGGGTTATCGAAAAACCATTGCCGGTAAAACAATTAGCTATTCCAGAAACTGCAATTCAAGCCTTGAGCAATCTAGAAAAAAATATAGAAAAGACCGCGCAAAACGCCGACTTACGTGCAGCGTTGACCCGCTTACTGTCCCGCCACCGCCAATCTGGTGACGAGAAGTAAGTACTCAATCTGTATAACGCCCTCACGTATCAACGAGTACGATCTTTTTCCCACAATACGTCGCTGCCCCCATCAACGCGATTCAAGACACGAGACAACACAAATAGCAAATCAGATAAACGATTCATATATTGGCGTGGATGGTCATTGATTGTTTCGCTCTTGCCAACACTGACAATAGCACGTTCGGCCCGACGACATACGGTGCGGCAAACGTGTGCAATCGCTGCAGCTCTGGAACCACCTGGTAAAATAAAGTCTTTTAACGGTGGTAAATCGGCGTTGTATTTTTCCAGCAATGCATCCAATCGCGCTACCTGTGCATCAGTAATCATGGTGTAGCCTGGAATACACAATTCACCGCCCATATCAAACAAATCATGTTGTATTGACGCCAATTCATGCTTCATTGTTACTGGCAACTTTTCGCACAACAACACACCAATATGCGAATTTAGCTCATCTACGTCACCCATTGCGTGCACCCGCAATGCGTCTTTATCCACACGACTACCATCACCCAGCCCAGTCGTTCCTGCGTCACCAGTACGTGTTGCAATTTTAGAGAGTCGATTACCCATAGCAAATATAATTTGGAAAGAAGTCGCAGAGCATAAGCCAAAACCGGCAAGAACGCATCATAATAGAGAGCATAGACGAGACACCCGATGCTGATAACTGTCGCCCACTGCTAATATTTTACGAAGTTGTATTCGCAAGCGAATGCCATCAGCAATTGACTTTGAGTACTGTGTAACGCTGAACCGAACCAGACAATTGAATATTGCCAGGCAATTCAGACAAAAATCTTGTCTGGCGTGATGTATAAAATCAGGACATAGAATGGCAACAAGACTCCCCCCGGTACATGCACTTTCCGCCTTTGAAGCAGCCGCACGTTTTGGTTCTTTTGCAGTCGCTGCGGAGGAGCTCTGCATTACACCCTCAGCTCTGTCACATCGTATTCGCTTATTGGAAGAACATTTGTGTGAGCGCGTATTTGTGCGCGAAGGACGCAGCGTCACGTTGACTGAATTTGGTCGCCGTTATTTGGATGTGGTCAGAGCGGCATTAAGAACCTTGTCTGATTTCCCTTTGCCAAACAAAGTCACGCAGAACCAGATGAAGGTTAAAGTCACGGTACCACCGACGTTCGCTCGCTACATGTTTATGCCGCGGCTGGCAGATTTTTCTGAAAAACATCCAGATATAGAAATTGAAGTGTATCTGTTTGTGCCTCTTTATGACCTGAGCTTATCCGAGAGCGATGTTGAGGTGCGTTTTGGTGCCGGAGAATATCCTAATCTGGTCACTAAAAAATTGTTTGTAGAACCGAGTTTTGCGGTCGCCAGTCCTGGCTATCTCAAAACCATACCCGCCATTAAAACACCGGCAGATTTGCGCCATGCAAAACTACTACGTTCAGCATTAGAACCATGGCAACCATGGTTTGAAGTCGCCGGACTGGACGCTCCTGAACCAAGCAATGGATTACGAATTGACGACCTTGGGCTCTTGCTGGAAGCGGTAAAACACGGTCACGGTGTCGGTCTGACGCGCCAACATTTTGCCGAGGACATGATCAGAAGTGGAGAAGTTGTTCGACTCTTCGATACCCAACTTGCAACCCCACCACACGCGTATCATCTGGTGCATGAAGCGCAACCTAGCTTGCGTCCGGAAGTCGAAATTTTCATCAACTGGATGCAATCCACGTTTCAGAAAATGGAAGCGACACCAAGCGCATCAACAAACTGAAAACCTTGTGTAGAAGTTCTCAAAAGGACTTCTGCACACTCATACCAAGCTCCCTCAACAACACCTCTTGAACTTATTTTACGTTGCTGCCATCTTAGTGATGGCAAGCACCGGATCAGTTGCCATTGCACGTCGATTTTCTACATAGTGCACAATACGGGCTACCACTTTATTCAAAGAAGCGAAGTATTTATGTATTACGGAGAAAAATTTAACAGCATCAGCCACATTGCGGGCGCCGCGCTGGCTATTGGCGGTGCTGCAGTGCTAATTACCATCAGCGCACGTCTTGGCGACCCCTGGAAAATCGTTAGCTTCAGTATTTACGGCGCAATGCTGTTTTTACTTTACACTATTTCGGCGCTCTACCACAGTCTCAAAGGCAAGGCCAAAAACGTATTTCAAAAATTGGACCACTGCGCGATTTATCTATTGATCGCCGGTAGCTACACTCCATTCACTTTAGTGACCCTTCGCGAACATTCTGGATGGGTCTTATTTGGCCTGGAATGGAGCCTTGCTATCATCGGTATTGTGCAGGAAATCTTGTTTGCCAAAGGCGCACGTTGGTTATCGTTGGCGATTTATGTCGTCATGGGTTGGCTGGCAATTGCCGCCATCGTACCGCTGATGACGATACTGCAAAACGGCTTTATCTGGCTAGCACTGGGCGGCTTATTTTATACAGTCGGTATCATTTTTTACGCGACGGATGAAAAACTCAAACACGGGCATGGCATCTGGCACCTGTTTGTTCTCGCCGGTAGTATGTGTCAATATTTTGCCGTGCTGTTTTACGTCGCGTAAGTTTACATGCCGCTTTTTAATCGACGTTTTTACCAGCGGCCGCGCACCACAGACTAAACCATTGCTCGCGAGTCAGTGTATGCTGGCAAGCGAGCGCCGCCTCTTGCAAAGCCGCAATCCGACCAGAACCAGTCAGCACCAAAGGTCGTGATGGATGTTGCAATATCCAAGCCAATGCAACCGTACTTGCAGGTAAATTTAACTCTGACGCTAAGGCATTTAAAACCGGTCGAATACGTTGAATTTGCGGGTTGCTGCTTGGCGTATCCCGCAGCAAATCGCCACCACCTAACGCCGACCAGATCATTGGTGCAATGCGCAACTTCTGACACAGATCCAGCGTACCATCATGCAAAGGCTGCAAATGTAATAATGATAGTTCGACCTGATTCGTCACTAATGGAAAACGTGAATTGAGCAATTCAAATTGTGCGTGCGTAAAATTGGATACACCAACATGCCTGACCTTGCCACTGGTCTGCAAATGCTGAAACGCTTCGGCCATTTCATCTGCATCCATCAAAGGATCAGGACGGTGGATAAGCAACAAATCGAGCTGTTCAATCTGCATGGCGCGCAAAGAATTTTCTGCTGAAGCGATGATATGTGCACGACTAGTGTCGTAATGCTGCATGCCGTGTGCGGGCCGCGCTTTTGATACGAGCTTGATTCCGCACTTGCTGACAAATTGGAATTTGTCACGTAAAGACGGTGCCAGACGTAGCGCCTCGCCGAGCAAAGATTCACTCTGATAATCGCCATAAATATCAGCCTGATCAATCGAAGTGATACCCAGTGCTAATGCGTGCTCCAAAAACTCAACGCGCACTTGTGGCGTCATATTCCAATCCGCAAGCCGCCACAAACCAAGCACGATGCGAGAAAATTCTGGCCCTTCCGGGGCGATCTTTATGCGTGGCACGGTGGTGGTTTGATTCATCGTATTTCTATACAGGTTTGATTTTTAAGAACTTACTACTTGTGTCATCGCAGCGCGCAACTCGGCAGTTTTTGTATAGCCAGCAGCGATCATGTGCAAAGCTTCATTGTGCACAATCAACAAAGCAGGAAAGCCGCGTATTCCCCAACGCTGACATTGTTCAAATTCATCGCGGACATCGGACATACATTGCGGTGACAGAAGTGTTTCCAGAAAACTGTCGACATCAAAACTGTCGTGACCATCAATTTTATTGAGTGTCGTCACCACAACTTCAGCTAAGACTGCTGGTTGAGTCACGTCCAGACCTTGTGCATAAAACGCATGTTGGATTGCATGAAAAATTTCCAAAAATTGTTGTCCGCTTAAATGATCAGCGATGGTTTTTACCGCGACAATGGCGCGACATGCGGGTTCAGTATCGTATTTAAAACCAACTTGTGTCATTCCTACATCAGAAAACGGCAAGCCACTGGCTTCTGCGACATGATGCCAATGTTCACGTATCGTCGTTCGCTGTGATTCGCCCATTATTTCCTGATTGTAGGCACGTAAACCACCGACAATAATTTCCAGACTGGCGTTCGGTGTTTCATCGAGCAGCGCCTGTAATTCAGGCCCAAAGCCATAACACCAAGAACACATCGGGTCGGCGATATAAATAAAATGGGGCATAGGTTCCTTTACTTTAATTTTTTGTAGGATGGGTGCAAACCCACGCGGATACTTTCAGCGTAACTCGCGTCGGGTTGCATCCGCCCTACACTACGCCGGGTACAAAGCGCCGAGCACTCTCAAGCCTTTTGCACCCGTAACCTGCGGCAAATTACCCACCTGACGTAAGCAAAATTGCTGAGCCAGCCAAGCGAATGCTAATGCCTCTACGTGTTCTGGTGCGACACCTAATTGTGCCGTACTTTGTACTTGAGCGTTTGAACCCGCACTTTTTAAGGAAGCTTGTAGCATGTTCATCAATGTCGTGTTGTAAGCGCCGCCGCCGCACACATACACCGTCTGTGTTTGGGTCGCGTTAGCGAGTATTGCTTGCCCCAGGCTTTGTGCGGTGTAGGCGCATAGCGTTGCCTGCACATCCACTGCGGCCAGCATCGAAAATGCCTGCAAATGCTGCTGTAACCAATCAGCATGAAATAAATCACGCCCGGTGCTTTTTGGAGGTGCCAGGTGCAAATACGGTTCTGACATCAAACTCGCCAGCAAGCTTTGGTTGACCTGCCCTTGTGCAGACCATGTACCGTTGGCGTCATAACTCAAACCTTGGTGCTGTTTGATCCAATAGTCCATCAATACGTTACCTGGTCCTGTGTCAAACCCAGTGGTAGTGCCATCCGCTGCAAGGATGCTGATATTGCTGATGCCGCCGATATTGGCGACAACGCGGCACTGCTCTTTTGCAGCAAAAACGGCACGATGAAAAGCAGGTACCAAGGGTGCGCCTTGCCCACCAGCTGCTACATCACGACTACGAAAGTCGGCAATGACATCGATTCCCGTCAACTCAGCGAGTAAGGCTGGGTTATTGGTTTGCCGTGTGTAACCGAGCTCAGGTCGGTGACGTATGGTTTGACCGTGGACGCCAATCGCATACACGGAGACTTCCGGATGATGTTCCAATAAAGCCTTCACACACTCGGAATAGCAATGAGCAAGCGCGTTTGCCAACAACGCTTCGCGATGTATTTCATTGTCACCTGACTGCTGTAATTGCAAAGCTTGTTGCCGTAACTCCTCGTTAAATGGGATGTATGCAGAACCTAGCAATTCCATGTGTTCCTGTTCCGTTGCAGGCAAACGAACCAATACGCCATCGGCACCGTCGAGACTAGTTCCTGACATCAGTCCTATGTAAACAGAATTTTTATCCGGATTCTTTGTTGTCAACATATCGTTTTTTTGTTATCTCAAAGCTCAATAAAAAAAAGGCCGAACATGAGGTTCGGCCTGAAGAATAGATTGCCTTTAGCTGGCGGTCGTTTTGCTATTTTGCGCCACGCGTTCCGGACGCAGTAAATCAAAACGATGATGCATATCGTTGGCTACCGCTTTAAAACGTGGCAAATCAACATTCGACAATGCCTGCACATTTGGTACTACGATAGAAAGCGGGTCACGCGCATCATTATTCACACGGAATTCGTAATGTACGTGCGGACCAGTGGACCACCCCGTGGAACCGACAAATCCGATCACCTCACCTTGAGAAACGTGGCTTCCTTTACGAATTCCCGGAGCAAAACGTTGCATATGCGCATAAGCAGTGCTATACCCACCCCAATGTTTAATCACCACCAGATTGCCATAACCGCCGCTCATCGCAGCAGAATCAACGACACCGTCTGCAGTAGCACGGATTGGTGTACCAATACCAGCTGCAAAATCAACACCTTTATGTTGCTTCCATTGGCCGGAAATTGGGTGAACACGCATGGAGAATCCGGAAGAAATACGCGTGAATGCCAGCGGCGATTTCAAGAATGCTTTTTTGAGTGATTTACCGTCAAATGTGTAATAACCGCCCTGACCACCTGCTTCATCAAACCAGACGGCTTGATATGGTTTTCCAGCATTGGTAAATTCACCTGCCAACACACGACCCGTTTTTACTTTTTGGCCATTTTGCCAAAAACTCTCGTAGACGACGTTGAATTGGTCACCGCGTTGTAATTTACGGAAATCAATATTCGTTTCAAACATGCTAATAATTTGTGACGCGACGTTATCCGGAATATTTGCATCATCAGTCGCAGCAAACAGCGACGATATGATATTCCCAGATGCCATTTCAACCCGACGCTCTAAATTGGCAGGCGTATCCACCGCTTTAAAATGTCCGTTAGCATCACGGGTAATTTCTATATTTCTGGCGGGTTTATCAGATCCATCCACAACGGTGGTCTGCAACCACTCCAGCTCACCTTCTTCGTTGGTTTTAGCGCGAACCGCTTTGTCTGTGCGCAATTGCAACAAGCTACGAGCAACGCTATCAGTTTTAATGAACTTGTCGGCTTCATCGTCTTCAACACCTAGACGTAACAATAAAGCACTGAGCGTATCGCCACGGCGTACGGTTTCTTCACGCACAAAGTGTTGTTCATTTGCTTCAATGGCGGCGATTTGTTCATCAAGCGTAGGCAACGGTAATTCTTGCGTCAGTTTTTTGACTGGTAAATCGGCGGCATCTGGAGCCAATGGGGCAACGGCTGCGGCACCAATCGCGCATACTGAAAAGAACAAAGCCGAAATCGACACCGCACGGGAAACGCGACTGGAACCGAACAACTGCCTTCTGCCAGTAGCGATATGAAGGAATTTATCTATTGGACGCATGCAATAAGTTAAAATTAACTGTGTTAAACGAAAATGAGTCGAAAATTCGTTATTGCTGTCATGATTCAATGTGGCGCGACGACTTAGACATCGGCATCAACACATAGTCATTAACACCATTTTGGTGCAATGATTTGCAAGTAAACTTACATATCAGTGACGAACAAAGACGGGATTATAAAACAAGTTTGCCGGGTCCCATCAAGAAACCAACACCCAGAATTTGGCAAACGCTGATTATGGATTCAGAATAGAAATCCTGACCAGCGCTGTTACAAAAAAATTTGATGTAAATAAAATATGACTTCTGCACAACACTCCAATTCTTCCCCTGCATTATTGCCACTTTCCGACGCTGTACAGCACGCTCTTGCAGTGACTAAGCGCGGCGTTGACGAATTACTAATTGAATCCGAATTTGCCCAAAAATTGGCGCGTAGTGAGCAAACTGGCAAGCCTTTGCGTATCAAACTCGGCCTGGATCCAACTGCACCAGATTTGCACTTAGGCCACACCGTTGTTCTCAACAAAATGCGTCAATTGCAAGATCTGGGCCATACCGTGATCTTTTTGATTGGTGACTTTACTTCCATGATCGGCGACCCGTCTGGCCGTAATGCGACCCGCCCGCCCTTGACACGTGAGCAAATTGAAGCAAACGCGCAAACCTACTTCAAACAGGCGAGTCTGGTATTGGATGCGGCAAAAACAGAAATCCGCTACAACTCAGAATGGTGCGATCCGCTCGGCGCACGCGGCATGATTCAGCTATCTTCCAAATACACCGTCGCTCGTATGATGGAGCGTGACGATTTCACGAAGCGCTTTAAAGCCGGCACCCCTATTTCAGTGCATGAATTTTTGTACCCATTAATGCAAGGTTACGATTCCGTCGCTTTGCAAGCAGATCTGGAGCTTGGTGGAACAGATCAGAAATTCAATCTGCTGGTCGGTCGTGAATTACAAAAAGATTACGGACAAGAACAACAATGTATTCTGACCATGCCTTTGCTGGAAGGTCTGGACGGCGTTGAGAAAATGTCAAAATCCAAAAATAACTACATCGCCATCACAGAACCCGCTAACACCATGTTCGCCAAGGTGATGAGCATCTCGGATGACATGATGTGGAAATACTACGATTTATTGTCCTTCACCTCCATCGAGCAAATTGCAGGCTACAAAAAAGCTGTCGCCGAAGGTCAGAACCCACGCGATATCAAAGTCGCGCTGGCACAAGAAATTGTGGCACGCTTCCATAGCAAACAAGCAGGTGAAGACGCATTGGTAGATTTTGTGAATCGTTCCAAAGGTGGTATCCCTGACGATATTCCAGAAGTCAGCCTCAACGGCGCACCAGTAGGCGTTGCACAATTACTCAAGCAAGCTAATTTGTGTGCATCGACATCAGAAGCATTGCGTATGGTAGAACAAGGCGGTGTGCGTGTTGATGGCAATGTCATCAGCGATAAAGGCTTGAAGCTCGAAGCCGGTACATTTGTACTGCAAGTGGGCAAACGTAAATTTGCCCGTGTGACTTTGGCAGCATGATCGCTTTACTGCAACGCGTTTCGCAAGCCAGTGTCGTTGTCGATGGAGAAACCATTGGTGCGATTGACGCTGGCTTGATGGTGCTAGTGTGTGCCGAGCGTGGTGATACAGAAAAAGAAGCCGATGGGTTATTAACGAAATTGCTCGGCTATCGTGTGTTTTCTGACGCTGCTGGCAAGATGAATCTGAGCGTGAAAGATAGTGGCGGCGGCCTATTGCTAGTGCCACAATTTACCCTCGCTGCAGATACCAACTCCGGTACCCGCCCGTCTTTCACCCCTGCAGCACCGCCGGAGGTCGCCAGAGAATTATTCGGCTATTTTCTCCGACAAGCTCAGCGCCAGCATCCGGTGGTGGCGAGTGGTCGCTTTGGGGCAGACATGAAAGTCTCATTGACCAATGATGGTCCGGTCACGTTTTGGTTAGAAACTAAGCGCCCTACCCCGCCTCCTACAACGTAATGGCTTCAACGTATTTAACAACAACCAGAACACAATGACCGAAATACTTTTAATACGCCACGGCGAAACCGCCTGGAACGCCGTCAAACGCTTGCAAGGTCACCTCGATATTCCACTCAATGCCGAAGGCACGCGCCAGGCTAAAGCACTAGCTTATGCATTGCAAAATGAAAAATTAGACGCCGTGATTTCCAGCGACTTACAAAGAGCAGTGCAGACTGCGGGTGAAATCGCTCGCTTGCAGGGAGTCAGCACGCGCCTCGATGCGGGTTTGCGTGAGCGTTGTTTTGGTGGCTTTGAAGGACAACTTTACAGTGACTTGCCGCACTTATTTCCTATCGAACACGCAGCCTGGCGAGCACATGATCCAGACGCAGAATTTCCACCGGGTGAAAGCCAAGGTGAAACCATTCGTCAGTTTCATCAGCGCATCATGACGCACATCACTCATTACGCAAAACAATTCGAAGGTAAAAAAATTGCCATCGTCGCGCACGGTGGCGTGTTGGAATGCGCATACCGCGCCGCCAAGGATCTTCCTTTGGATGCACCACGAGAAGTGACCATCTACAACGCCAGCATCAATCGTTTTAGCTACGATCAAGGTCGCCTGCAATTAGTCTCTTGGGGCGACATCGCGCATCTGGATGCTGATGCGGTGGATGAAATTAATGCCCAAAAATGATGCGTAAAAATAAGACATAAAAGTTATTGTCTTACGCGCCAATAAAAATTGGTATGTCAAATTTATACCAGACATACCAAATATCTTTCTACGCCATCGCAGATTATTTTAAAAATCAGTGTAAGAAATGCGAAGTTGAATCCGTTTTCACCGACTTTTAGAATTTCAAGTCTAAATCTATCGAAAACATCTATTCATAGCAATAAATATTCCTATAAATCACACAGAATTTTGCCAATTATTTAGGCAGGTTTCAGGTAGAATAGCGCTTCTTCAAATTTTCCCCAAAGCCTCATCGTGCAAATCGGTTCCTACGTCTTGCGTAATAATATTTTCGTTGCTCCTATGGCTGGAGTAACTGATAGGCCGTTCCGGCAATTATGCAAAGAGTTAGGTGCGGGTTATGCGGTTTCTGAAATGGCAGCCTCGAATCCCAAATTATGGGAAACCGAAAAATCCACCCGCCGTACCAATCACGAAGGTGAAATGGAACCGAAGGCAGTACAGATTGCCGGTGCTGATCCCGTCATGCTCGCAGATTGTGCCAAATTTAATGTCGATAAAGGTGCGCAAATCATCGATATCAACATGGGTTGCCCGGTCAAAAAAGTCTGTAACGCCTGGTGTGGTTCTGCGCTGTTACAGCACGAAACTCTGGTCGGACAAATTCTGGATGCGGTAGTCAAAGCAGTTGATGTGCCTGTGACACTGAAGTTCCGGACGGGATGGGACAGAGCCAACAAAAACGCCCTGAATATTGCACGTATGGCGCAGTCTGCCGGCATACAAATGCTGACCTTGCACGGTCGCACACGCGCTGATGGTTACAAAGGTGATGCGGAATACGAAACAATTACTGCGGTCAAAGCCGCGGTGAATATCCCTGTGGTCGCCAACGGCGACATCACAACACCGGAAAAAGCCAAATACGTTTTGGAAGTCACCGGTGCGGATGCCATCATGATCGGTCGCGCCGCCCAAGGCCGACCGTGGATTTTCCGGGAGATCGAGCATTACCTGAGGACAGGGGAACATTTACCTCCACCACTGATCAGCGAAGTCAGGCATCTGATGGATAGCCACTTAAAAGAGCATTACGCGTTTTACGGTGATTATTTGGGTGTACGAACGGCGCGTAAGCATATCGGCTGGTATGTACAAGATCTGGTGGGTGGTGAGGAATTCCGGCAACAAATGAATTTACTGACCTCGTGTGATGAACAATTAGCCGCCGTCAGTCATTTTTTTGATCGCATGGCTGGGGAACGGTTACAATACCGCCCCTTTGAAGAAAAAATGGCCGCCTAAGGCAAATGTTGTAACAGCGTAGCACTACCGTAACAACAATATTGCCTGATGGTTCGTAAACACGGACTATTCCGCCGCCCGGCATAACCGAACAGTGACAAAAAAATATGAGCAAAGATAGCATTCAAGACGCCGTCCACAAAAATCTGGAAAAATATTTCCGTGACCTGGGTGAACAACCCGCCTCCAATATTTACGATATGGTTGTATTAGCCGTTGAAAAACCTATGCTTGAAATGGTGATGACGCGTGCTGAAAGCAATCAATCACAAGCAGCAGACATGTTAGGCATTAACCGTAATACCTTGCGCAAAAAATTGCAGCATCACGGTTTGCTGTAATTACATGGCTGGCTCTGACACCGATTTCCTTACTCTTTCATTCTCATCATGATCAAACAAGCCCTCATATCCGTCTCAGACAAGACTGGTGTGCTCGATTTTGCACGTGAATTGTCGGCACTCGGTGTCAAGCTGCTGTCCACTGGTGGTACCGCTAAACTGTTGGCTGACAATGGCCTGCCAGTAACGGAAGTGGCCGACTACACCGGTTTTCCGGAAATGTTGGATGGTCGCGTCAAGACTTTGCATCCCAAAGTGCATGGTGGCATTCTGGCACGTCGTGATTTTCCTGAACATGTGGCAGCGCTCGAACAACACGGGATTCCTACCATCGATATGGTGGTCGTGAATCTGTATCCGTTCCAGCAAACCGTTGCCAAAGCAGAATGCTCACTGGAAGATGCGATTGAAAATATCGACATCGGCGGCCCGACCATGTTGCGCTCTTCCGCGAAAAATCACAAAGACGTCACAGTCATCGTTGATCCTAGTGATTACGCAATAGTATTGGCAGAGATGAAGACGAATCAAAATGTCGTCAGCTACGATACCAAATTCACTTTGGCAAAAAAAGTCTTCGCACACACCGCGCAATACGATGGTGCGATCACCAACTACCTGACCAGCCTCGGTGAAGATAAAGCGCACACAACACGTAGCGCCTATCCACAAACCTTGAACCTGCATTTCGATAAAGTTCAAGAAATGCGTTACGGCGAAAACCCACATCAATCCGCAGCGTTTTATCGCGATCTGAAAGCGGTTGATGGTGCATTGGCGAACTACAAGCAATTGCAAGGCAAAGAACTGTCTTACAACAATATTGCTGATGCCGACGCAGCCTGGGAATGCGTTAAATCATTCAATGAATCTGCATGCGTGATCGTTAAACATGCCAATCCTTGTGGCGTAGCCTTAGGCCTGACACCATTTGAAGCGTACAGCAAAGCGTTGCAAACAGACCCGACTTCTGCGTTCGGTGGGATTATTGCGTTCAACCGCGAACTCGATGGCAAAGCAGCAGAAATCGTTGCAAAACAATTTGTTGAAGTCTTGATCGCGCCGTCATTTACAGCGGAAGCAAAAGCGATTTTCGCCACAAAACAAAACGTACGCTTGCTGGAAATTTCTTTAGGTAACGCCGTTAATCAATACGATGTCAAACGCGTTGGTGGCGGTTTGTTAGTGCAAGCGCCTGATGCCAAAAACGTATTGCAAGAAGAATTACGCGTGGTCTCTAAACTGCAACCAACGCCACAACAAATGGCAGACATGATGTTTGCGTGGCGCGTTGCAAAATACGTTAAATCCAACGCCATCGTATTCTGTGGCAATGGAATGACACTCGGCGTTGGTGCTGGCCAGATGAGCCGTATTGACTCTGCCCGTATCGCATCGATCAAAGCACAAAACGCAGGTCTGACACTGACTGGTTCAGCGGTCGCGTCTGACGCTTTCTTCCCGTTCCGTGATGGTTTGGACGTTGTGGTTGATGCTGGTGCGACATGCGTGATTCACCCGGGTGGTTCTATGCGAGATCAGGAAGTCATTGATGCTGCGGATGAACGCGGTGTGGTCATGGTGTACACCGGGACACGTCATTTCCGTCATTAATCAGGCTTCAACTCAGGCTTCAACTCAGGCTTCAAATTAGTTTCAAATACATTGAAAGACATGGCCTCCGGCGCAAACTGGAGGCCATTTTTTTGTGCTTTGAATGAAGATTTATCGTAACGACATTGGATTCAGATATCATTAGTCGATCTAATTACACCCCACACATCCAGCTCGCCCAGGAAAAATAACTTCCAATGAGAATATTAGGCATAGACCCCGGCTTACGCACCACCGGTTTCGGGGTCATACAAAAGCAAGGTAATCAGCTGACTTACGTCGCCTCTGGCACCATCAAAACCACAGAAGGCTCTTTACCTGCGCGGCTCAAAACCATCCTCGCGAGCGTTTCTGAAGTAGTCAGCACCTACCAACCAGACTGCGCCGCGATAGAAATCGTCTTTGTTAACGTCAATCCGCAATCGACTTTACTGCTTGGGCAAGCACGTGGCGCGGCAATTTGTGCGCTGGTAGCGGCAGATCTGGCGGTGGCCGAATACACAGCTTTGCAAGTCAAACAAGGCGTGGTTGGTCATGGCCGTGCAAAAAAAGAGCAAGTGCAGGATATGGTGCAACGGCTGTTGAAACTTTCTGGCAAACCTAGTCCAGATGCTGCCGATGCCTTAGGCGTGGCGATTTGTCATGCACATAGTGGCGAAGCATTAGCAACTTTAAGTGCCATTGCCCCAGAACTGGCGAAAAAGGGGTTGCGCGTCAAAGGTGGACGTCTGATAGGCTGATTCTGCATTGCCTTCCAAACGTCCTCGTCAAGTAAGACAGAATCGTTTATTATCACTGTTTATTCATACAGTATGAAAGCCGTCTCATGATAGGTCGCATTTCAGGCACATTGCTAGAAAAAAATCCTCCACAATTGCTCATTGATTGCCAGGGTGTCGGCTATGAAGTCGACGTACCGATGAGTACTTTCTACAATTTACCTGCGTTGGGTGAAAAAGTAGCCTTGCTGACGCATTTGGCGATACGCGAAGATGCACATGTCTTGTTTGGTTTTGGCAGTCCAGAAGAGCGTGCAACTTTTCGTCAATTGATTAAAATCAGCGGCGTCGGCTCGCGCACTGCCCTGGCAATTTTGTCGGGTATGTCAGTTGCTGATTTATCACAAGCGATTACTTTGCAAGAAGCTGGACGCCTGACACGCATTCCTGGTATTGGTAAAAAAACGGCTGAACGTTTGTTGCTCGAACTCAAAGGTAAATTAGGGGCGGATCTGTTCACCAGCAGCGCAGCGGTTGCCGCAGGTGACCATAGTGGTGATATTTTAAATGCTCTGCTCGCTTTAGGTTACTCTGACAAAGAAGCAGCCATCGCCATGAAATCTGTCCCGGCTGGTACCGGCGTTTCTGACGGTATCAAACTGGCACTCAAAGCACTGTCTAAGGCGTAAGCAATGAGCATACAAACTGATAATCTGTTTTCTGAACCAGCTGAAACCCGGATCATTTCTGCGACGCCGGTGTCTTCGCAAGAAGAAGCGATAGAACGTGCGTTACGCCCTAAGCAACTTGACGAATATGTTGGTCAGGAAAAAATCCGCGCCCAGTTAGAGATTTTCATCACCGCCGCGCGCCAACGTAAAGAAGCGCTCGATCACACGCTATTATTTGGCCCACCAGGTTTGGGTAAAACAACCTTAGCCCACATCATCGCCCGCGAAATGGGTGTCAATTTAAGACAGACCTCAGGGCCGGTGTTAGAACGTGCCGGTGATCTGGCCGCGCTCCTGACCAATCTGGAAGCCAACGATGTCTTGTTTATCGACGAGATACACCGCCTGTCGCCAGTGGTGGAAGAAATTTTATATCCGGCGCTGGAAGATTACCAAATCGATATTATGATCGGTGAAGGGCCGGCAGCACGCTCGGTCAAACTCGATTTGCAGCCATTCACGTTGGTAGGCGCCACGACGCGTGCGGGCATGCTGACCAATCCTTTGCGTGATCGTTTTGGTATCGTGGCGCGACTGGAGTTTTACACACCGGAACAGCTGACGCGTATTGTTACACGCTCAGCATCGCTGTTAAATGCACCTATCCACGAAGAGGGAGCGCGAGAAATTGCTAATCGTGCGCGCGGCACACCGCGTATTGCGAATCGCTTGTTACGCCGCGTACGCGACTATGCTGAAGTCAAAGGCAATGGCAATATCACCAAAGACATCGCTGATGCGGCATTAAAAATGCTCGATGTTGATACGGTTGGTTTTGATTTGATGGATAGAAAGCTGCTGGAAGCGATTCTGTTTAAATTTGGCGGCGGGCCAGTGGGACTTGATAACGTTGCAGCTGCGATTGGTGAAGAACGCGACACGATAGAAGATGTGCTCGAACCCTACCTGATACAACAGGGCTATTTACAGCGCACCCCACGCGGACGTATCGCGACAACGCTTGCGTATGAACATTTTGGTGTGAGCGCCCCCAGTCATTTATCCAACAACAATTAAGCAGCCTTTTTGGATTTAAGTCGGAAGGCGGCAAGACTACCTCATTAAATCAAATCTGCTGACAATAAAAAAGCACCCGAAGGTGCTTTTTTGTTCAACATATGATTCATCTTACTAACAGGCTTGCGCCTGTCAACAATTAGAATGTATGGCAGATACCGAAGTTAGCCAGGTAGTCTTTCAAGCCATTACCTGCAGCCAAGCCACCACCATTGACGTTTGCATCGTTAGATGTACGTGACAAAGAGCCGTACAAGTTAGTACGCTTAGACAAGGAGTGAGTGAAACCAACTGCCAATTGTGTGCTTGTATTTGCTGTTGCAACAGCGTTGTTATTAACACGAGCAACCGTTGCCAAAATTGAATCAGCAGGAGTAACAGGTACTGTCACACCAAATGTGAAGCCTTTAGTGTCGACTTTGCTGTCATCAGATGTTTCTTTGGCATAGCCGAATGCACCTTTAGCAACACCGAAGTCATAAGTTGCACCAACGAATGCGGATTTCAAACCATTGCCTGCAGCAACAGCGTCATTTTGTTTGTAGTAAGCAGCGCCAACATAGAATGGACCTGCAGCATATTGACCATTCAAACCAACAGAACGGTTTTTGGAGTTATCGCCAGCGGCTTCACCAGCTGCGTACAAGCCCATTGCGCTAAAGCCATTCAAACCACCTGGAGTTTGGTAGCTAACGCTGTTATCTACGCGCCATGCAGTATTTGGTGCCAGGAATGCAAATACACCACCAGTAGATGTCGATGCACCAGCGTGACCAGATGTGAATCCAAGATCAAATGGATCAACTGCGTCGAAGAAGTAGAATTGTGGTGTGTATTGACGACCAGCTTTCACTGTACCGAAGTCACCAGTCAGACCAACCCATGATTGGCGACCGAATGGTTTAGATGCATGTTGTGAAGCGCCGCTATCAACAAAAATACCCATTTCGATATCGAAGATCGCTTTCAAACCGCTACCCAGATCTTCAGTGCCTTTAAAACCCAAACGGGAGCCGTTTTGCTCACCGCTATCGATTGCGTATTTTTTGCCTGCGCCGTTGCTTTCAGCTTGGAAAGCCATATCAACAACACCGTAGATAGTGACGTTAGACTGCGCTTGTGCTGCGCCAGACATTGCTGCCAATACTGACAGAGCGATAAGTGTTTTTTTCATTTTTTTCTCCAAAGGATTTAAATTAAAACCTAACTACCTTAAGCACGAAACGCGAAGATCGCATACAAAAGATGGCACGAAACGCGCTAATACTTGAAAACAACTAATTTCGACAAAACAGAAGTTAACGTATTTGACCAAATATGGCGGTTCATAGCCAAGTGAAATCGAGCTTTAAAGTACTACAGATCGATAAATTGTCTCGCATTCGCAACGAAAATTATCAAAAACACATTCATTCTTACTCTTTACACTCAAAAACCTGTTTCAAAAAATATCACCCGAAAAATAGCGAAAATATAGAATGCAAAATTAAAATATAAAAGCCTCAAAAATGAGGCTTTTATATTTGGAAAAATAAAATTTTACAGAATTAAATGCTAATCAAAATGAGTGCAGAACGCCAACAGCGGTACGTACAGCTGAGGAATTTCCCGCAGCAATTATACCCAGTGACAACCCAGTATCTTGTGGATTGGATGACCCGGCTTTTGCGTAGGTTAATGATGCATAGGCTGTCGTACGCTTACTTAACGCATATTTACCTAAGAGAATATACTGATCAGCCTTGCCATCCAATGCACCGCCAACATCTCCCGAGCGCTTGGTATCGTAGTAGGCGGCAGTTATCGTTGCTTGCGGTGAGAACGTATAATCAACACCCGCGCCAATGATCGCAATCTTGCGTTGATCGGCATTCAAAGCCAGATTGGCTGCGACAGGAATCAAAATAGTACCATCGACTTTATTTTGAGAATACGTGAAGTTAAGCCTGAATTCAGGCGTAGCAACATATCGCAAACCAAGCGCAATGCCTGACAAGGATGCATTACCAGAAGCATCAGTCAACTTGGCATACGACATTGCAGCACCATTTTTACCATCAGTAAAAAATGCTGAAGCACCCATGTAACGGTTTGCAGAAGTATCTCCAGCCTTTTCACCAAAACCATACATCAGACCAACACCAAAACCCGACATATTTTGGTAAGGCGATACATATTTAATAGAATTATTCTGACGTAACGCTGTTCCCCCCTGATTTGTACCAAAACCACCATACGTGGCGCCAGAATTCAGCGCACTGAACATGACGTTAGGGTTACTACCTGCATGCGCTAAGCCTATAGGATCAGCCATACCAACAGAATCCACACCCAAAATATTATTCCGACCAGCGGTGACTGTACCAAAATCACCTGAAAGCCCGACCCAGGCAAGGCGATCAAACAATGAAGTGCCACTGCCAGCCTGTGTAAATGATTGCGCCCCTGTACCACCGAACCCGGCGCCAGATGCACCAGTATCATTGGCTAAGGTGCCTTCGAGGTTAAAGATGGCTTTCATGCCGCCGCCCAGATCTTCGCTCCCCTTAAAACCCCAACGAGACGTCAATAATTGACCAGCATCCACAGTGAGCTTGCTACCACCGCTTGCGGTTTGATTCGTGTTGTACATCGTCGCAGCATCAATAATGCCGTACATGGTTACGTTAGACTGTGCGGACGCGCTGGCTGCAAACGCGCTGAGAACGGCAAAAGCGATTAGTGATTTTTTCATTATTTAAGTCTCCAAATTGGTCAGTTTACGTGGCTGATGATGCAACTGAATAACAGGCTCTAAGTGGCCATTTTTTGTCTTTGACTTGCTAAAACTTCGAAACGTAAAGATTCAGAAGCTAAGACTGATTGAAACAAACTCGCTGCTTTTGAGCAAAGCAAATTTACGAACGATCGTGTTTAAACGAATAAAATGTGGCGAGGTCGCAACAAAGTTTCTATTTACTAATGAAGATAAAAAATTATTGAGCAAAAGTTCGGTGCTCTCTTACTCTGGCTCAAATGCTGAGCAAGCCGCAGTTGAAGCTAAGTGATCTACAATAGCGCTATTCTTTGCCAAATCACTTCACTCTATGTCATTACCTCACCCAGATCGCCTGCTCCTGGCATTTGATCGCGCTTTGCGTACCGTTTCAGCCCAGGCCAAAAGCTCACGCCCCAATCCGGCTGCACATATCGTGACTGACAACCTCAGCGAACAAGAACAAAAACATAGCGCAGGCTTAATGCGTGTTAACCATGTTGGCGAAATTTGCGCTCAGGCCTTGTATGATGCACAAAGTAGCTTTTCACATACGCCTGTCGTTGCGCGCCAACTGCAGCATTCTTGTGTGGAAGAAGAGGATCACCTGGCATGGACTGCAAACCGACTGAAAGAATTAAACTCTCGCACCAGCCTGTTAAGTCCGTTGTGGTACGCTGGTGCTTATGCTTGTGGCGTGGTTGCTGCCAAATGCGGCGACGCAGCAAGCTTGGGGTTCGTGGTTGAAACTGAACGCCAGGTAGAAGCCCATCTTGCCAGTCACCTGCAAACACTGCCTCAAAATGACGCTAAATCTCGCGCCATTGTTGAGCAAATGCGCGTCGATGAGGTAGCCCACGGCGCTGCAGCACAATCGCTTGGCGCCAGCGAGATGCCTTTGCCTGTGCGAATTGGCATGAAGTTGATGGCAAAGATCATGACAACGACGGCATATTACGTTTGAGTTAACATCCTTCCCCTACCGGCTAAACAACATGACACCTGGCAATGAAGGCACGATGTCACGATGACGTTCATGAGGCTGACAGCGTCTCTTCATTGCGCCGCAATACGCTGCAGCTCTCACTAATAATCCTTTGTTTTTCATTTTGCGTGCTCTATTCTTAAGAAAAAATGCACAACAAATACGTCAAGTAAAAACCAAGGACAATTCACGTGCGAAATAATCAGCCCAATTCAGGAGTTGAACAATTCATGAGCGATGGACAATCTATCGTCTCCAAGACTGACCTCAAAGGCATTATTACTTACTGCAATCCGTATTTCATTGAAATCAGCGGATATGAACAAGCCGAACTCATCGGCAAGCCACACAACTTGGTGCGTCACCCAGATATGCCAGAAGCAGCCTTTGCTGATTTGTGGAGCACGATAAAAGAAGGCTTACCGTGGTCCGGTATTGTCAAAAATCGCTGTAAAAATGGTGATCATTACTGGGTTAACGCTAACGTCACTCCCCTCATAGAAAATGGCCATGTGGTCGGTTATATGTCTGTCAGAACCAAGCCTGGACGGGCTGAAGTGAAGGCGGCTGAAGATCTATACCACCGCATGCGTACCGGTCAGGCAGAAGACCTCCAGCTTAAACATGGAATAATACTTTCCACCACCCTTGGCGGGAAAATTCTGAATGCTTTACAAATGCCGGCCCACCACCGTCTGGCGCTCGGCATGTCAATTACGTTGCTATTCTTAGTCGTTTGGGGCGGCTTACATATCGCTGCAGAAGGCGTCAGTTTATGGAATATCAGCGGTCTCATCGCGAGTATTACACTGGTGATTTATCAATGGTTCGTTATTCAAACTACCTTACTTAACCCTATACAATCCGCACTCGATAGTGCCAGAGCGATTGCCGGTGGTGATTTAACACGCAACATCCCCCTCGGAGATGACTCTGAGATGGGACAACTCATACATGCCTTGCGTCAAATGAATATCAATTTAGTTTCTATCATTGGTGATGTCCGAACCAATGTCGGATCTATTTCTACTGGCACACAAGAAATCGCCGATGCGAATCTGGATTTATCAAGCCGCACAGAATCGCAAGCCTCCAGTTTGCAAAAAACCGCCGCCAGTATGGCGCAATTTGCTGACAACGTAAGACAGAATTCGGCCAATGCCAACCAGGCTAATCAACTTGCCGATCAAACCTCGACAATTGCCAAACAAGGTGGCGAGATGGTTAATCGAGTAGGTGTGACTATGCAAGAAATCAATACTTCAGCAAAAAAGATCGAAAGTATTATTAGTCTGATCGATGGCATCGCATTTCAAACCAATATTTTAGCCTTGAACGCAGCAGTAGAGGCTGCACGCGCAGGCGAACAAGGCAGGGGATTTGCGGTGGTCGCCAGCGAAGTGCGCAATCTGGCACAACGTTCGGCGTCCGCAGCAAAAGAAATTAAAGTTTTAATTGATGATTCAGTAAGCAAAGTCACGCAAGGAAATCACATGGTCAATGACACGACCAATATCATGCAAACCCTGGTTGAATCCGTGCAAAAAGTAACCCAGGTAATTCATGAAATCAGTGCTGCCAGCGGAGAGCAAAGCGTCGGTGTTGAACAAATGAACAATGCCGTATCGCAGATGGAGGATATAACTCAGCAGAATGCTGCAATGGTTGAACAAGCTGCAGCGTCGGCGGCGAATCTGGCCGCCGAGGCCAAAGGTTTAGAGCAAGCCGTCAGCGTCTTTATTCTGGATCGCACGCACGTGCATGGCCCATCCATTCATCGAGCTACCAGAGGAGCTCAAATAGAGAACAAACGAAACGCTCTTTAAAACACCAGAAAGAAGAAAGCTGCCACCGCGCTTGGTATTAATGCTGATAAAAATAATCCTAAAGGACTAATCGCGCTTTCATCAAAGCATTCTTTCAAAATCGCATAACCAGCTGGATTCGGTGCATTGGCAATCACCGTCAAGCCACCACCTGTGACTGCTCCAGCCACTAGCGCATACTTTGCGCTATCAGATAAACCACTAACTAACGACCCCAAATAGGTCAGCGCAGCATTATCTGTAATTGCCGTCAATGACATTGCACCAAAAAATAAAACGATGTCATTTAAGCCAGCAAGTATCGGTTGCAACCACCACTGCTGCATCCCGCCTAATACAACCAAGCCTGCAAGAAAAAATGCCACCAGCAGGCCTTCCCGGAGCATCAATCGATCTTGATAACGTTCATAGGCTTCAGTAAAACCTAAGAAAAATAAAAACAAGCCTAAAAACACCACTGGGTAGTGCGCATACCAAACGGTCAATGCCAAAAATAAAATATGAATTGCGATGATGGGAACAGGCATTTTCGTGCTCGTCTCTGTCTCTTCCCCAGCAGGAAGACGCAGCAATTCACGCTTGAACCACAAGGTTGCAATTAAACCATTCATGAGCACTGCCAGTGCGGCTTTCCAGCCGAAAGTGCTACTCATAAACGCAATATCCCAGCCCCATTTTTCTGCCACCATCAATACTGGAGGTGCAGCAAACGGTGTCAGCACACCGCCAATAGACACGTTGACGAACAACACGCCGAGGGTCAGATATTTCATACGGTTAGAAATCGCTTTTTTGTAAAAGCGTTCGCGCAACATCAACGCACCCAAGGTCATCGCAGCCGGCTCAGTAATCAAGGATCCGAGCAAAGGCACCAAGGTCAGGCACAACAAATACAAGGACAATTGGCGCGAGAATGGCAGTATGTTGGCGATGCGAGAGACGAATTCCTGCACCGTCCACAACACAGGACGCGTTCCCGCCATGACAAGAATTACAAAAACAAATAAAGGCTCAGTAAAGTTTTGCGCTTCGAGATAGTCAATCGCCTTATGTTGATCACTCAGCAAACCAATCGCACAGACCAGCAACAGCGCCCAAAATCCAAACACCACCTCCACCTCACCTAACAAATGCCACAAGCCTGCATGTCGTGTGCTGCGATGAGCGAGATTTAAGAAATATTTGGTAGAAAAAGTGTGCAGTACTGCCATGAAAAACAGACCCGCACCAATGTATTGCAATAACTGTTCTTTTGCCATAAACCTTCCTTGTTCATATCTCGAATTGCGTAAAAACGACCAGAGTGACCTGAAGTAAGCCCTAAAACTTACCTGCGTTTACCTGTACCGGAACACCAACCATATGGCTATAAAAAACCCTGCTGACTGCACTCAAACCAGCACAGACAATCTCACTGGCGTTCCTGTGTTTAAATTTTTTCCAGCTTGGCGACGCTTAAATCGAGCAGTTTCATCCCAAATTGCCCGAAATTGATATGCGCCCGCGCATTCGTCCCGCTGCCCTCGATATTGACAATCACGCCTTCACCGAATTTAGGATGAGTAACCCCTTGCCCAATACGCCACCTCATAGACGGACTTTGCTTGGTCATTTGTTGCGCAATACGATTTGATTCTTCGATCGGCGCATCATCCCAGGCCGACTTTTTGCTATTGCCAAACCAGCTAGGTTGAATTTTTGGGGACAGCCATTTCAAGGACTCTTCTGGCAATTCATCAAAGAATCGTGAACGCATGTTGTAGCGCGTTTGACCATGCAACATGCGAGTTTGCGAAAAGCTCAGATACAAACGCTTGCGCGCACGCGTAATCGCCACATACATCAAACGTCGCTCTTCTTCAACGCCGGATTCTTCTTGTGCGCTATTTTCATGCGGGAACAAACCTTCTTCGAGTCCCGTAATAAATACCGCATCAAACTCCAGACCTTTAGCCGAGTGCACCGTCATCAGTTGCATCGCATCTTGCCCAGCCTGCGCCTGATTGTCACCCGCCTCCAAAGAGGCATGCGACAAGAAAGCCGACAGCGGCGACATCAGAGTCGGCAAGGCTGCATCCGCATCGATGATCGTTGTGCCGTCACCATTTTCCAGCAAAACTGCCGCGCTGCTAGCGGGGCCGCTGAAAGCTGGCGCCTCTTTGCCAAAACCTTCTTCCGACACGAACAGCGTTGCCGCATTGACCAACTGTTCCAAGTTTTCTATGCGGTCTGCGCCTTCTTTTTCGGTTTGATAATGCGTGATCAGGGTACTCAGATCCAGCACAATTTTGACCATTTCAGGCAAAGGTAAATTTTGTGTTTCAAAACGTGCACCTTCAATAAGCTTCACAAAATTCGCCAGCGACGTTCCAGCTTTACCGCCGACATGCCGCACTGCTGCATACAAAGAGCTACCTTGCGCTCTGGCAGCATCCTGCAATTGTTCAATAGAACGCGCACCGATACCACGAGTTGGAAAATTCACAACGCGCAAAAATGCTGAGTCATTGTGCGGATTGTCCATCAATTGCAGGTACGCAATTGCATGCTTAATTTCAGCACGTTCAAAGAAGCGTTGACCGCCATACACACGATACGGAATATTGGCGGTGAATAAGGCATGTTCAATCACGCGAGACTGCGCATTGGAGCGATACAAAATCGCAATTTCGCTACGCAAAGAGCCTTCGCGAATCAAACTTTTTGCCTCATCGATAATCCAGTTGGCTTCCTGAATATCGCTGCTGGCTTCCATGACCCTGACCAATTCGCCATGCCCGGCATCGGTACGTAAATTTTTACCGAGACGCTTGCTATTATTCGCAATCAGGATATTGGCGCTATCTAAGATATGACCATGGGAACGGTAGTTTTGTTCCAGCTTAATGAGATTTTTTACTTCAAATTCGCGCTCAAATGCCGACATATTTCCAACATTCGCACCGCGGAAGGCGTAAATACTTTGATCATCATCACCCACCGCAAATACTGCGCCAGCACTGCGATTACCTGCACCAGCCATGAGTTTGAGCCATTTGTATTGCAGGTCATTGGTATCCTGAAACTCATCGACCAAAACGTGGCGGAAGCGCTCCTGATAATGTTCACGCAATGGCTGATTGCGGCTCAACAATTCATAGGTCCGCAGCAATAATTCAGCAAAATCCACCACGCCTTCGCGTTGACATTGGGCATCATACAAATCGTATAAGCCAACCATCTTGCGATTAAAATCGTCGTAAGCGTCGACCTGCGCTGCACGTAAGCCCTGATCCTTTGCGCTATTGATGAAATACATCAGCGTCTTAGGTGGGAATTTTTCATCGTCGATATTATTCGCTTTCAATAAGCGCTTAATAAACGATAACTGATCGCCAGAATCCAAAATTTGAAACGTCTGCGGCAGGCCTGCATCACGATGATGGGCGCGCAATAAGCGATTACACAAACCATGGAAAGTGCCGATCCACATGCCACGCGTATTGATGGGCAACATGGCTGACAAACGCGACATCATTTCTTTTGCAGCTTTATTCGTAAATGTCACCGCCAGAATACCGCCGGGCGAAACCTGTCCTGTTTGAATCAGCCAAGCAATGCGGGTCGTCAACACGCGCGTCTTGCCAGAACCGGCACCAGCCAAAATTAAAGCCGACTGCGCCGGCAGAGTAACAGCAGCGAGCTGTTCGGGATTGAGATTATGAAGTAAATTTTGCATACCCCGATTATACGGGACTGCAAGCTTGCTGCGCGGCTCTATTGGCAGTGCAGGACAGCAAGACTTACTCAAAGGTCAAGGCCAACGTCATATACTCCCCTATTCATTTAAATAAATCACTTAATTATCAAGAAGGAATAAAGGTGATGATTACATACTATCTACCAGTATATTTTAAAGGTAAGAAACATGACGTATTACATCCATTACATCGAATATTTAAGTATCAGCCCCATCGTTCTGGGCCGCACGATGCCAAGCCGTCGTGTCGTTGGCAAATCAGCGGAGATTGCCACCGGTAAACCGGTTTCGCCAATTTTGTTGGTCAGGTTATCAACAAAAAATGCCCAACCCCAGTGGCTATTGGCAGACAATTGATTTTCACCCAAGCGCAGATTAAACATGCCAAACGCTGCTCGTTGATAAAAAGGACTGGCTCGGTCATACAAAGAATTCGTCGTTCCGGTATAGCTGTAATCAAGCCGCGCGTAGCCTGGAACACCGTTTGGCATCACCGCTGAATACTCGGCGGATGCAGACATCGTCCAGCGCGGCACGTCAACCAATTGATCGCCTTTTTTGGCATTGGTACCAGGCACGTCATTACCTAATTCAGCCTGTGTAAAATTACCGGCAATACGAAAATTCCATGCGCGCACTGGATGATAAACTACTTCTAATTCAAGGCCTTTGCTGGTCGCCGAGCCAAAATTGGCCGTAATATTAAATCCACATTGCAACACAATTTGCTGCTGCACCTGATTCCATTTAATGTAGTACAACGAGCCATTCAAAAATAATTTGTCATCCAGCCACGATGACTTGGTACCCAATTCATAATTCCAAACGGTATCTGGCGCAAATTTCACCAAAGAACTTGGACTCAGATTCAGATTAGCTACTTCGGAACCACAAACCGCAGCCGGTGCCGGATTATTCGGCCCACCAGGACGGTAACCTTTTGATGCCGTTGCATATAACAACATATCCTTATTCACTTGCCAGCCCAGATTGAATTTCGGATTCAGACCAGAGTCCGATGAGCTACCTTGCACAGTCGTAGGTACGTTTCCGACAAAAGCACCGTCAGTCTGTTGAACAAAGGTTTGATTCACTCTGAAACTGCGCAATCCAACTCTGGCAGTGAGCTGAGGTGTCATTTGGTACGAGGTTTCTTCAAACAAGGCAGTTTCACTCACCGTTGCTTCTCGTGAGCCGGTAAAAAAAGTATTTATATGCGTTCCAAACGCAGCATTGTAACCATCTGGGGTAGGAATCGATGATGCCAACGGCGCATTCACATGATGATAATATGCGCCGCCGATAATTTGCCAAGGGCCTTTAAAATCTGACGTGAAACGGAATTCCTGCGTGAACTCGCGATTCACATAATCACCCTTCATGACGGAGGGATAGACGTAAGTTTGTGGTTTAGGGGAATAAAAGTAATACAACACCTTCGATGAATCTTCATCGATTTCTACGTTCCTGTCGTAATACGAAGTCGACGATAACAAATCAAATTGATCAAATCCTTTACGGATAGAAATATTCGCTAAGGTCGAGACTTGCGTACTGGGCTCAGGTACCAATCGCGCCTGCATCAAAGAACTGGTGCTGCCGGGCGGTACATCGATCTGAAATGGGGCAGCTAAAAATGTGCGTTGATTAAATATCGACGACGTAATGGTGAGCTGATCTTCCAGCTTGAATGACACAATCGCCCTTACCCCGGTCGTCTTCTCTGAGTTAGCGCTTTCTTGCTTAGACCCGCTAGTGAGCGCTCCAAGATAATTATTAGGATCAATCTGGTAGCGATTAATAAAGCCATCCTGATGCCGTTCAAACGCAGCCAAACGAAATGCGATTTTATTGTCGACCAAAGGAATGTTTAGCATCGCATTACTACCCCAATTCAAGCCACCACCTTTAGTCTCTGAAACTGTAGCGCTTCCATTGAATTGAAATTGACTAAAATTAGGCTGCTTAGTCAGATACTTGACTGTGCCACCCATAGAGCTCGATCCGTATAAAGTTCCTTGTGGACCACGCAATACCTCAACCTGATCGATATCAAATACTGAGGGGTCAATGACGCCGCGTAAAGACAATAGTGAGGCATTGCTCGACGCGGCGATAGGAATATCATCCAGATAATAACCCACTGTTCCGGCAGTACCTGCGGACGACGAAATGCCTCGCATGACCAAAATGTTTTGTCCGGGGCCCGATGAGACGACGTTTAAGCCTGGCGTCATGCGTGCCACATCCGCCACACTTTCTATGCCCATTTTTTCGATTTTTTCAGCATCCAATGCCGTCACACTGAGCGGTGCATTCTGCAATCGTTCTGTCCGCCTTTGAGCGGTAATCACGACTTCCTGGGTATTTTTTCCAGTGTTTTCCAGCATCGTAGCATCCACAGATTTTTGCACCTCCTGCGCCACAGCCCAGGAGGAACGAACAAGCAACGCCGCGGTCACGCAAAAAAAGTAAGAAATACGACCCAGAGAGAAAGGATGAAAACTGATCGGTACCATGACAAACTCCTACTATCGATGATAAGTGGATGTTTTGAGATCGAGTCTTTGGTCTGAAATAAGCGTTAAAAGGCCGGTAAATAAGCGTTTTATACTATGGCTTGATTGTTTGAACTTCGGTGGATGTGGCTAATTGAGCCTTATATTCTTCTATCATTCTCTCTAACTGACCTGAGTCAGAGAGTTGCTGAAAACCTTGATCAAAACGGGCAATAAATTCCTTGGCATTAGGCAATGTACGACGCACGACCAGATAAACTGGAACGATAGAAATAGCTTTATTCTGAAATTTAATTCTACGCTGCTCTTCTACTGAAAAATTATTTTTTAAAAAATATAGTCCGACATCGTGATCGATAGGGAAAATATCTATGCGGCCAAGCAATAATTTTTTAAAATTGGATATGTCACTGGGAGCTGGATCGATTTTTAATTTCCCAGATGTCATCAGTGCAGAAAATTCACTTGAGTAATAATTCCCTTGGGTAATACCGATATTGTAAGGACTCAAATCTATCAAATGCTCCCATTTAAATTCTTCGTTACTACGTTGAAAAAAGACGATTTTTAAAAAATAAATAGGCTTGGATGAATACAATAACTTGCTATCCCGCTCTGGACTATGCGTCCAACCATAACTTCCATCATACAAGCCCTGCATTAAACCAGTAATGGCGCGATTATTGGGTACTGCCGCAAATATGACATCAACCCCGCGCAACTTAAACGATTCACGCACCATGTCAGTGAGCAGACCGCCGACCTGGGTGTTATATGAAATAAGTGGCGGATATTCTTGTTCGGTGAGTGTGATTTTTAGATGTTCTTGCGCAAATGCTTGCGACAGGGAAATACCCGCCAACAACAAGAAGGCAACAAAGATGAGTACCCTGCCACAGATCAAACGTAGGTAAAGCAATGTATCCCCGATATGCTGTATGTTGAAAATGCTTATCTTAGTCTTGCGACATCTTGTCAGGTAAAGTCAGACTCTCCAGGTACACCAATTTGATCAACTTAAAAGCTAATGTAAAATTCTCTCAGCAAAGAAAATTACAAATTAAAGAGAAAAATCGTACAAAATTTGACAACCTGCCGCTAGCAATCAGTTGAGGATATATTGTGCAAGCGTTAAAGATCAGTCTAAAACAATGCTGCACAGAATGCAAAAAACTTGTGGTGTTCTTTAGCAAAGACACCAAAAAATCTGGCATGGGAAGAAGCACACTGAGATATACGAGGCTCAGAAAATCATTCTGACAGCATTAATTTCTTCGAATTCTGTCAGATCGACGTAAGATATTTCAGGCGAACAAGGCAGTAAATTGTTGTGCTGCCAATTTTGGATCAACAGCCATATATACACTACTGATCACTGCCACCATCTCAGCACCGTACTGTACCAGCGGCTGACAGTTTTCTAAGGTCATGCCACCAATCACCACTTTTGGTAATTGAAATTCCCTGCCGGCATCGGCAACGATAGTCGCAGCTGTCGTCACCGCATATTTTTTGATACGCGAAGGATAAAAGCCACCAAACGCGACGTAGCTTGCGCCGCTACTTACCGCTGTCCGCGCCAGCACCAGATCACCGTAACAGGAGGCACCTAATATTTTACCTGGGCCAATTTGTGCTCGGGCTTGTGCAACAGAAATATCCATGCCACCGACATGCAAACCGTCTGCATCCAGTTCTAAAAATAAGTCCAGATGATCATTAATGATAAATGGCTTTTGGTACTGACGGCACAATGCCTGCAGTGCTAGCGCCTGTTCTTTGCGCAAACCCACGCTGGCAGTTTTATGACGGTACTGAACAATATTGGCACCACCTTGCAGTGCTTGTTCTGTGACATTCAATAGTTGTTCGGTGTCATCCCAATCTGGCGTGACGATATACAATCCACGTAAATTATTCATCATTATATTATTTGAAATTTCGCTGCGGAATTAGCTGCCCGGCAGCAATTGCATAGGCTTGCTGTAAACAATGTTGTGTATAGATTTGCGCTGCATTCAACGCCTGCCCCAGCGATTCCCCCACAGCCAGACGCCCAGCAATGGCCGATGCTAAAGTACAACCGCTGCCGTGAAATTCACCCGGTAATCTTGGCCACAACCACTCTTGTTTTGGCTGTAAATATTGTGCCAGATACCAACAGTTTTTGACCTGATCTTCAGCGCCATGACCACCTTTGACTAAAACATCAGCTGACGTCTCTTGCAGCAAGCACTGTGCCTGTGCGACATAACCGTCAATGGATGGACACAAGCGAGACAACTCCGGAAGATTAGGCGTAATCAAGCTCGCTACGCCAAGCAAAGGCTGAATCGCCGCCACCGCATCATCGAGCGACAAACTATCCCCATGACCACTGCCCAATACCGGATCAAGTACCACCTGCAAATCTGGCTGCTGTTGTTTCAGTTTCAAAATAAAGCTGGCAATAGCTGCTGCATTTTTTTTATGCGCGACGATACCAATCTTGACGACCTTGACTGGTATTTTAGCAACCAGCGTCATCGCTTGCTGTAAGATAATTTGCGCATCAACGGCATGCACTGCATAGGCATGGTCGTTATCCTGCACCGTCAAAGCGGTAATCACAGGCAAGGCATGAGCGCCTTGCGCCGCAATCGCTTCGATATCAGCCTGAATTCCGGCACCACCGCTGGGATCGTGACCAGCGAAAACTAACACGCAAGGACGTTTTTCAGCTTGCATCAAACGATACGTCCAGCCATCGGTGATGAAGGCGAGGCTGCGAATTTGCGTGGCATACGTCCCGCTAAAAATGCTTCACGTCCTGCTTCTACCGCCAACCCCATCGCGCGTGCCATACGAATGGGATCACGAGCACCGGCAATTGCGGTATTCATCAACACCCCATCACAACCAAGCTCCATCGCAATCGCGGCATCTGACGCCGTGCCAACACCTGCATCTACCAGTACGGGCACTTTCGCTTGCTCGATGATCAGCGATAAATTCCAAGGATTTAAAATACCCATCCCCGAACCAATCAACGAAGCTAAAGGCATGATGGCAACACACCCGATATCTTCCAACATTCTTGCCTGGATCGGATCATCGCTGCAATACACCATTACATCAAAACCTTCATTGACCAGGGTTTTAGCGGCTTTTAAGGTTTCTGGCATATTCGGGAATAAGGTCTTTTCGTCACCCAATACTTCGAGTTTGCATAACTTATGTCCACCTAATAATTCACGCCCCAATTGCAAGGTGTAGACCGCGTCTTCAGCGTTATAACAGCCAGCAGAATTGGGGAGTATGGTGTACTTCGATGGCGGCACCGCATCAAGTAAGCTCGGAGCATTTGGGTCTTGACCAATATTCACACGACGTATCGCCACCGTGATAATTTCTGCGCCAGCAGCTTCTGTTGCTAAGCGTGTTTGTTCCAGATCTTTGTATTTACCACTACCGACCAACAGGCGTGAGCGGTAGGATTTTCCGGCAATCGTTAAACCAATTTCGGTTTGCATTTCAAATTCCTTTTTTAATTTTACCAACAACGCAAGCGACTCAGATTCGTCAGGCACGAAGAGCATCTTCTGATTTCCTGTCTCGTCCACTTCGTCGCTTGCAAGCGACTCAGATTCGTCAGGCACGAAGAGCATCTTCTGATTTCCTGTCTCGTCCACTTCGTCGCTTGCAAGCGACTCAGATTCGTCAGGCACGAAGAGCATGCTCTTCGTGTCCTGTCTCATCCACCGCCAATGGCGCGGACGATGTCGACTTTGTCGTTGATCCGTAATGACTGACTAATCCACTCATGACGAGGAATAATCTGCCGATTCACAGCCACAGCAATATTTTTTTGGCTGAGATCTAGAATGGCGATTAAATCGTTGACGGTGTTTCCTTCAGTTAGCGGATAGGGGCTTCCATTTAATTCAATGTTCATAAAACATTCACTGTTTGCGATAAATTTCTGCACCATTTTTCACGAACTCAACCGCCTTGACTTCCATCCCTTGCTTCAATGCAGCGATCTCTGAAATGCCTTGCTTTGCCGCGTAGTCACGCACTTCCTGGGTGATTTTCATGGAGCAGAAATGCGGGCCACACATAGAGCAGAAATGCGCAACTTTAGCTGAATCTTTAGGCAAAGTTTCATCATGGAATTCACGTGCCTTATCCGGGTCAAGACCGATATTGAATTGGTCTTCCCAACGGAATTCAAAACGTGCTTTCGACAAGGCGTTGTCGCGAATCTGCGCGCCCGGATGACCTTTCGCCAGATCAGCGGCATGCGCTGCAATTTTGTAGGTAATGATGCCGTCTTTAACGTCGACTTTATTTGGTAAGCCCAGATGTTCTTTTGGCGTCACGTAGCACAGCATCGCCGTGCCATACCAGCCGATTTGGGCAGCGCCAATGCCAGACGTAATGTGGTCGTAACCTGGTGCAATATCGGTCGTCAATGGTCCCAAAGTATAGAACGGCGCTTCGTGGCATTGTTCCAATTGCAAATCCATGTTCTCTTTGATCAGGTGCATCGGTACGTGACCAGGCCCTTCAATCATTACTTGTACATCATGCTTCCAGGCGATCTGGGTCAGCTCACCAAGGGTTTTCAGTTCACCAAGTTGAGCCTCATCGTTGGCATCATAAATTGAACCCGGACGCAAGCCATCGCCTAAACTAAATGACACGTCGTAGGCTTTCATGATCTCGCAAATGTCTTCGAAATGCTCGTACAAGAAGCTTTCTTTGTGATGCGCTAAACACCATTTCGCCATGATAGAGCCACCGCGGGAAACGATCCCCGTCATGCGTTTTGCCGTCAGCGGTACGTATTGCAAACGGACACCAGCGTGGATCGTGAAATAATCGACACCCTGTTCAGCTTGTTCAATCAAAGTGTCGCGGAAAATTTCCCAAGTCAGATCCTCTGCTTTGCCATTCACCTTTTCCAAGGCCTGATAAATAGGCACAGTGCCGATCGGTACTGGTGAATTGCGGATGATCCATTCGCGCGTTTCGTGGATGTGTTTGCCCGTCGACAAATCCATCACATTGTCACCACCCCAACGGATTGCCCAGGTCATCTTTTCGACTTCCTCACCAATCGACGATGTAACTGCTGAGTTGCCAATGTTAGCGTTAATTTTGACCAGAAAATTCCGCCCGATAATCATCGGTTCGACTTCTGGATGATTGATGTTAGCCGGGATAATCGCGCGGCCCCGCGCAACTTCAGAACGGACAAATTCTGGTGTAATTTCTGCTGGAATAGACGCACCAAATGATTGACCTGGATGCTGACGTCCCATCATGTCAGCTAACTTATTCCCCATAGGCCCAGAGGCTTTTAAGTTTTCTAAATATTCTTTGCGTTGCAGGTTTTCACGGATCGCGATGTACTCCATCTCCGGCGTGATCATGCCTTGACGCGCATAGTGCATTTGCGAGACATTTTTGCCAGCTTTAGCACGGCGTGGTAAACGTTTTAAATTGAAACGTAACTCTGCTAATTGCGGATCGTTCAAACGCTCCTGACCATATTTGGAACTTGGACCAGACAGTTCTTCAGTGTCGTCGCGCTCAGCAATCCACGCACCGCGTACAGAAGATAAACCAGAGCGAATATCAATACTGACATTCGGGTCGGTGTAAGGACCTGAAGTATCATAGACATAAATCGGTGGATTTTTTTCAGCACCAAAAGAGGCTGGCGTATCCGACTGGCTGATTTCGCGCATAGGCACGCGGATGTCAGGGCGACTACCTTGTACATACACTTTGCGGGAATTTGGCAGCGGCGCAATGGCGGCTTCGTCAACTGTCGCTGTCGCGGACAGAAATTTAGGATTGGCATTCATTAATTTTGGCTCCTTTGCTTGTTGGCATGGAGCCAGCAAAGGAGTTTCTAAAAACACGATGCGCGGGATGTCGGATAAAGCAAACACAAAACACGACACTGGCACGATTTTTAGCGGCTTCCCTTCGCTGGCATTATCCAGATCAGGTTCGAGGGTATTTCTCACCCGATATCAAAAACCGATATCAGGACCCCTAGCATTGTTTAACTTGGCAGCGCTACGATGATTGGTAACTCTGCGTTTGTGGCGGCATTATAGCGCTATCTCAAGATTCCGAGAAAAAGATTATGCACGCCATTTATTTTGAAACAGGTAAATCTAATTTTGCAGGACCAAGAACCTCAATCAGATCCACCATACCCGAACTCACGGCGGCCGCCAGATCTTCCTCTAAAAACGGCAATGCTGACTCTGAATCAACCATGATTTTTGCAATACCATAGGCGCGATTACGGCCATTTGCCTTGCCAAGATAAAGCGCCATATCGGCAATTTGGAGTGCTTTTTCCCAGTCCAGTTTTAATTCAGAAATATCTGAAAATGGCAGTGAAATAAATCCCGCAGTCATGGTCACCTGAACCTCATGCTCTCCGGTAACGATACTCGTTCCTCCAACAGACTGTAAGACGCGGTCGACCAATCCTGCAATTTGTGACGGATTTGATTTCGGAGAGTAGACTAAAAATTCCTCACCACCCCAGCGTAAGACCATATCTGTGTCACGAACTACCTTACGCAGTCGTTGTGCCACCTGAATCAGCACTGCATCCCCCGCTGCATGACCTAAAGTGTCATTAATGTGTTTGAAGTGATCGATATCGAGCAAAATCAAACAATCGGGATTGCCCTCTCTGTCCTCTCGCCGGTCTGCATCGAGTTGCACACTTCTGGTTTTCATCAGTTCAACGAAGGAACGACGGTTATACAAACCAGTCAGAGGATCACGTATTGCATGGAATTCTAATTGGCTATTCGCTTCCCGCAATTGTTGGTTGATGCGCTGGACACGGCGATAAAGCAAGTAAATGAAAATACCGACCATAATCGTTACCATTGCGCCCAGCATGGTAATGACTTGTTGCAGGCTATGATTACGGATATCCGCATCTTTTAATGCATTTTCTTTGCCCAGCAATTCAATTTGTTTTTCGCGCTGCTTGGCATTGAATTGCTCTTGCAACGCAGCAACTGCTTTTGAACGATCTGCGCTGAATAACTCGTTACTTAAGCTTTGCTGTTGTCGCAACGTTGCTAATGCCTCTTTATACATGCCGGCTTTTTCGTACATATTGGCTAGTTCGCCGATAACGTTTTCTGCATCTGTCTTGCGTCCGGACTGCAGGAAATCATGTATCACGCCGTTGACCAATTCAACCCCATTTGCGATCCGTCCTTGCCCTGCCAATGCAAACCCCAGATTGATTTTAGCGACATCGGTTGAGCCCTTATCACCGAGAACCTCGGCACGCCTAAGACTGAGCTTTGCCCACTCTTCGGCTTTCTTATATTCATTCGTCGTCAAATAATGATCGCTGATGTCAATCAGGCAAATTACTTCAAAAGTTGCCATCCCCGCTTCGCGGGCTATTTTTAATGCGCGTTTATACGCATCCACCGCTTTATCATCTTGATTCAGGTTCGCGTAAGCAATCCCTTGGCTCAGACTCAGTGATGCCAAAATTTTAGGTGCACGTGCCAGAGGAGAGATTTCCAATGCCTCATCAACGGTTGCCAGTGCCTTCTCGGGGTCCTTCATACTGATGTACAGTTTCGCGATGGAATCAAGCCGGCGAATGCGGTTTTCCACTTTTCGCGTTGGCAATTCATCCGTGAGCTTCAGTGCTTCCAGAAAATATCTCAACGAGGAATCAAAATTTCCAAGGACGTAGCTAGCCGTTCCCATTGCGCTATTTAGACGCATTTTCAGCTCGGCGGATGCATTGGCCTGCAAAGAGCTGTTTATCACGTTGAGTTTATTGATAGCCTCTTGGGGCTTGCCATCTTCAATCAGCTTATATGCCCCCATAATGTTGGCAATGCCGATACCGTCTACATCTTTTTCTGCTGTTGCAAGAACCAGGAGCTCGTTAATCGTCGCTTCGCTGGATTTAATTTTTCCGGCATCATAATAAAGACTGACCAAGACCTCAAGAGTCTCCAGACGGATCTGAACTGGCGTTACTGCACTTTGCTGTTCTTTGAGTGCCAACAAACGCTTCAACGCCTCGGTGTTATCACTATCGCCCAAGGTCAGGATGCTGGCAATTTGCTCTTTTTCCAATGCCTCGTTCGCGTGGGCAATATGTCCATGCAGCATCACTCCCAACAAAGTGCAAACACACAAACGCACGATAGCCAGCAAGTTTTTATTCACCATAGGGATCAATTTGGCAGTAAATTTGGCAGTAAATTTAATAATAAGTTTAACAACAAAGGAGCGGCGATGAATTTGTTGTTTATCCTAACACTATATAAGGAAAGTTGAAAAAAATGACAGCAAATACAAGATTTTCATTTATACGATTGAAAAAGAGTAGCTAAAGTCCCACAGACATGAAAAAAATTTTTACCAGAAATCCCCGGCGATAGCGGCGTCAACAACTGCTCAGTCATTTATAATCAACGGTTTAGCACACTCATCACAGATCATCATGGAACTAGCGAAGTCTTTCGAACCAGCAGAAATCGAACAATATTGGCGCTCTGAATGGGAGCAACGCGGCTATTTCGCAGCCAGCATGGACGATGGCAAACCATCTTTCTCTATCCTGCTACCGCCACCAAACGTGACTGGCACGCTGCACATGGGGCACGCGTTCAACCAGACGATTATGGATGGTTTGACTCGCTACTACCGTATGCGTGGTTACAACACGGCGTGGGTACCGGGCACTGATCATGCTGGTATTGCCACCCAAATCGTCGTTGAACGCCAACTCGATGCACAGAAAATTTCGCGCCATGACCTTGGACGTGAAAAATTCTTAGAAAAAGTCTGGGAGTGGAAAGAAAAATCAGGCTCCACGATTACCAGCCAGATGCGCCGCATGGGTGCGTCAGCCGACTGGGATCGTGAATATTTCACGATGGATGCTGAACGCTCTACCGCAGTGACTGAAGTTTTTGTTCGCTTAGTCGAACAAGGCTTGATCTACCGCGGTAAGCGTCTGGTCAACTGGGATCCAGTCCTCGGCACCGCAGTTTCTGATCTGGAAGTGGTATCGGAAGAAGAAGATGGCTTTATGTGGCATATCCGCTACCCCTACGCGGATGGCAGCGGACATCTGACCGTCGCCACCACCCGTCCAGAAACTCTGCTGGGCGACGTTGCCGTGGCAGTTGATCCAACGGATGAACGTTACATGCATCTGGTTGGCAAGATGCTGAAATTGCCGCTGACCGATCGTGAAATTCCTATCATCGCTGACAGCTATGTCGATAAAGAATTTGGCACTGGTTGTGTCAAGATTACGCCTGCGCATGATTTGAACGATTACGCAGTAGGTCAGCGCCACCAACTAGAGCTGATTTGCATCATGACACTCGATGCAAAGATCAATGAAAATGCACCAGCCGCTTATCAAGGCATGGATCGTTTCGTCGCGCGCAAACAAATCGTTGCCGACCTCGATGCACAAGGCTTGCTGGCAGAAGTCAAGCCACACAAATTGATGGTGCCACGTGGCGACCGTACTAACGTGATCATCGAACCGATGCTGACTGATCAATGGTTTATGGCGATGAGTAAGCCCGCGCCAGAAGGGACACACTTCCCTGGCAAATCTATCGCTGAAGTAGCACTTGAAAAAGTCGCTTCCGGTGAAATCAAATTCGTACCGGAAAATTGGACTAATACCTACAACCAATGGCTGAACAATATCCAAGACTGGTGTATCTCACGCCAATTGTGGTGGGGCCATCAAATTCCGGCATGGTATGGCGACAACGGTGAAGTATTCGTTGCTCGTAATGAAGCAGACGCTAAGGCCAAAGCAGCAGCAGCTGGCTACACGGGCGCATTGAAACGTGATGATGACGTGCTTGATACCTGGTTCTCGTCAGCACTGGTGCCGTTCTCCACGATGGGCTGGCCAGAAGAAACGCCAGATATGAAACACTTCTTGCCATCCTCCGTGCTGGTAACAGGTTTTGATATCATTTTCTTCTGGGTCGCGCGTATGGTTATGATGACCACGCACTTCACAGGCAGAATCCCATTTAACACGGTCTATGTCCATGGTCTGGTACGCGATTCCAGCGGCCAGAAAATGTCTAAATCCAAAGGCAATACGCTCGATCCTATCGATCTGATTGACGGCATCAAGGTTGATGATCTGGTTGCTAAACGTACTGCAGGCTTGATGAATCCTAAGCAAGCAGCATCGATTGAAAAAGCCACACGCAAAGAATTTTCCGATGGTATTCAGGCGTATGGTACGGATGCGATTCGCTTCACCATGGCGAGTTATGCATCTTTAGGTCGAAACATAAACTTCGATCTGGCGCGCTGCGAAGGCTATCGTAATTTCTGTAATAAATTGTGGAATGCAACCCGCTTTGTTCTGATGAATACCGAAGGCAAAGATTGTGGTTTTAGCGCTGATATTACTGATGCAGATCTCGATTATTCACAAGCAGACAAATGGATTATCTCTGCGATGCAACGCACCGAAGCAGAAATCGAAAAAGGCTTTGCTGAATATCGCTTCGACAATATTGCTTCTGCAATTTATAAATTTGTGTGGGATGAATACTGTGACTGGTATCTGGAAGTGTCCAAGGTACAAGTTCAACATGGTACCGAAGCGCAGCAACGTGCTACGCGCCGCACTTTATTGCGCGTTTTGGAAGTGATACTGCGTCTTGCTCATCCTGTCATTCCATTTGTGACAGAAGCGTTGTGGCAAACCGTCGCACCACTGGCTGGCAAGCAACTCAATCCAGCAGGTGACTCGATTATGATGCAGCCGTATCCAATCGCAGTAGCAGCTAATATTGATGAATCTGCCGAAACCTGGATGCATGCTCTGAAAGCCATGACGGATGCATGTCGCAATCTGCGTGGTGAAATGCAATTATCGCCAGCCTTGCGCGTTCCACTGTTGTTGCAAGCTGCAAACGCTGATGACAAAGCACGCCTGCAATCTTTTGCGCCGTATTTGCAAGCATTAGCAAAATTGTCCGAAGTGGACGTGGTCGATAGTCTGCCAGAATCTCCGGCACCGGTTTCTATTGTTGGCGAATCCAAACTGATGTTAAAAGTTGAGATTGACGTTGCTGCCGAACGTGAACGTTTATCGAAAGAAATTACGCGTCTGGAAACGGAAATTGCTAAAGCGGAAGTCAAACTCAGCAATGAAAGTTTTGTGGCCCGTGCACCAGCAGCGGTAGTGGCACAAGAGAAAGAAAGAATGGCGAATTTCTCTGCAACATTGGTCAAACTGCGCGAGCAATTGGCAAAACTGCCGGTAGCCTAAGCCAGCAGTGCATCCGTTGTTAAAGTACTTGCTCTAAAATTTTGTACGTGGTGATCAGCTTCACCACGTACAATTAATTGAGCGAATATGCTGGCTAAATCAGAAAAACTGGCCATCAACAAAAACTATATCAACAACGGAGACAACATGAAAAAACTCGGGCTGATCGCCATCCTCTTCTCTATCGGTCTCGCGCCATTCGCGCATGCCGAAGATTCTCCAGTTGGTCTTTGGAAAAATATCGACGACAAAACAGGCAAGCCGAAAGCCTTAATTCGTATCATCGACAACAGCGGTGAATTGCAAGGAAAAATCGAACGCTTGTTTCTTGAGCCAGATGCAGAAAAAAATCCTAAGTGCGATAAGTGCGAAGGCGTCAATAAGGATCAGCCGATTATTGGCATGACAATTTTGTTTGGATTGAAGAAAGACGGTGATGAATACACAGGTGGGAAAATTCTTGACCCAGGAAATGGCAAACTGTATAGCAGCAAAATTACGCCGGTAGAAAACTACAAAAAACTCAATGTGCGCGGTTATATAGGCACCCCATTTTTGGGGCGCTCACAAATTTGGGTACGCGAGCAATAATTCAATCAACGGATAAGCAATAAAAAAGGGAGCAGCGGCTCCCTTTTTTATTATCGACAGAATGGCACTTCGCAGGGTTGATCCAACCCACACAGATCATCAGTGCGAATCGGAATTTGACGGGTTACAGCCGGCCACAAAACTCAATCCGCTTTTTTATTAAAAACTATGACCCACTTTGATCACAGCCAGGTTTGCGCCTGGGTTAGGATGTTTGATTGCGCCATTTGAAAAATGCTGCACCTTCAACGCCACATCCCAGCCACTATCAAATACGTAACCTACGCCCAAATGATCACCGAACTGAAATGCAGTCGAAAACTGACGATTATTATTACTATAAATATGTGAGAACAAGTGGAAACCAATCGCCGCTTCGCCATACAGACCTTTGCGGTTGTCATTTTGCCAGCGGAAAACTGGGGTGATACCAATATCGGTAATATTTTGCGTACTGCCCTCAACACCTTTATAGGCATTGTTGCGCCATTGGGTCAATGTTACATCCCAATAACCGCCAATAAAGTTTCCATTCGATTTATACCATTGGTTGTCCCAGTTCCACTGTCCACCAGCACGCACAAATTGAGAGCGGTTGCCAGAAGCAAACTCACCGGATACTGAATCGATTGCGGATGCATTCAAATGCAACAGCACCAATCCCAATCCGGCTACAATCATTTTTCGATTCAAGATTTTCATATGTTTCGTCTACACGTTATCAAGATAGCAGCTTTACAGAATAACATAAATTTGATTTTCACAAGCAACATCACCCTAGATTAAAAAGCGCTATCATAAGAAATCGATAAGAACGCGTTCATAGCGCGACCTTGCAACAACACTCATTATGCAAAATAAAAAACATATAGCCTTTTTAGGTACGGGTCTGATGGGATTGCCGATGGCAATCCGTTTATTGCAAGCAGGCTATCCACTCTCGGTCTGGAACCGCACCAACGCAAAAGCGCAACCGCTCGCTGATTTAGGAGCACAGGTCACTAACTCCGCTACAGCAGCTGTCAGCAACGACCAATGGCGTGCCGATATCATCATTACCATGCTCGATTCCGGCCCGGTTGTGGAACAAGTATTGAAACAAATATTACCGGCACTAAGCACGGGAAGTATTCTCATTGACATGAGTTCAACCAAGCAATCAGAAGCACTCACTTTTCACGAATTACTGAAAAAGCAAGGTATCAGTTTTGTAGATGCGCCAGTCTCAGGTGGTGTTATCGGTGCGCAGAATGGCAAGCTTGCCGTCATGGTGGGGGCAAGTGAAACCAGTTTTTCTAAGGTAAATGAAGTCTTATCAGTTTTTGGTCAAGTTACACGTGTCGGTGAACCGGGTAGCGGTCAATTAGCCAAGTTATGCAATCAATTGATTGTCGGCGGCACCATCAATATTGTGGCCGAGGCGCTGTTACTAGCGCAAGCCGGGGGCGCCGATCCAGCCGCCGTAAGACAAGCTTTACGCGGTGGCTTTGCCGAAAGCAGGATACTCGAAGTACACGGTCAACGCATGCTCGACCGCAACTTTACTCCTGGCGGGCAAGTAAAATCGCAAGTGAAGGATATGCGTAACATACTGGATGCTGCAAAAAATTTTGAGCTTGAATTACCTTTGACCAATCAGGCAGCGGATATTTTCGAACAGTTGATGGCCAGTCATCCGGGCGCTGATCATTCCGCAGCACTGCTTGAACTTGAAAGTCGCAATTCTGGAATTCGGTCAGAGCGACATAAAAATATGCCGGAGTAAAACTTATATAGACAGGCTGTTGCTTATGGAGTCATTTATACGAAACCTTTTTGGAATCCGGGTTCTACGTCACGATTGCGAGAACATACAATGCGATAGTCTTCAATAAACTTCTGTTGGCTATTTTTTTTTCGACTAATCCTCTCAAACGCCCCACTCTCGACAGCGTTCCAAAATCTGCCATAAAGTTAATAGCGGACGAACACCGCTCAGGATAACCAGTAAAGCGTTTTCTAAATTCCTGCGCTTGTCTTGTTGCATTTGCCAGACGCAAACGAGATATTTGGAACTGCTTGATCGGTGACTTTAACATCGCCCTATAGCGTTTGGTCGGAGCGCCGATCTGGTTGTTCCCATGCTGCCGATACATGATCGTAGGTACATCGATGAAAGCCACTTTTCCAAATGTACTTGCGACCAACATCAACCACCAATCGTGTATCACTGCCCCTTCTGGGAAAGGTAATGCCATCTCGAGTACACTCCGGTTAAACAACATGGAACACCCTGGCGTAATGTTGGCGAGAAATAAGTGCGCTGGTGATTCAAAATCAGTTGGGCAGATTTTTTGAGCCTGAAAGAATGAATTACTTTGTATATTCAATTGATCATCAGTCACAAATAAATCAGTAAACACTAAAATTGGGCATTGCTTACCGAATTCCGTCTCGATCTCCAGAAGCCTTTGAAGAGAGACCTGTATTTTATTGTTTAACCAAACATCATCCTGATCAGACAACATGATGTAATCAGCCTTAGTCTTGGCCAGAGCATGGGCAAAATTACTCATGACACCACGCTCTTTATTAGTCATCAGTTCAATATTTGGATAGCACTTGGCATATTCCGCTACAATCGAGGCCGTCTTGTCGGTTGATGCATTGTCCGATATGAGTAACGATCCCAATATAAAATCTTCAGTATCTATCTGATTAGAGAGTATAGAATCAAGCTGCGCCTCGATATATTTTTCACCGTTATACGCTGCCAGCGCGACATCAATAGTTGGCATTAAAATTTTCCCTGATATTTTCCCATGTGCCCAAGAATACCGTCTTTGATGCCGACAAAAATTGCTTTCAACTTTGCTTGTTTATGATCTTCAGCAATGATGATTTTTATCATTTCTTTTATCATGTCCCGGAAACAACGGAAGACGAACTTAGGATCAAATAGAAAATTCTCGTAGAAAAAAACCATACGATTACGACTCATGTAGTAGCAACGAAGAGCGGAATGATTCGTACACGTAAACGGAATTCCGAACAGGGTTCTTCTGACTGGTTCACCCAAATGGTGAGTAAACAAAATTTTTTGTGTTTCGATCAATTTGTAGCCTAATTTTCTCAGACGAAACGACAGCTCAATGTCTACGTAATCAATAAAAAATTCGTCTCTGAATTTACCTGCTTTGATGACCGCTTCTGTATTGATCAAGTTACCAGAAGTAATTAAGTGTTGAACTTCGCCACCGTTCTCGGTCTCGGCAAAAATTCTTCCACCGCTCTGAAACGGCGTCCCTATTGATGCGACTCTATCGCCACCAGTAGTGATAACCTCTGACAATGTAGCAACATAATTTTCAGGCAGTACGCTATCCTGATCCATCGTCAAGATCCAATCTGCACCAGTCCGTTCGGCATATTCAACGCCTCGATTCAAGGCATGTGCAATGCCTTGATTACCACCATTGGATATATAAACAAGTTCAGGATGATCTTTAAAACGGGCTTGTATCTGCTGTCCATGCTGAGAGTCATCCGAGTTATCAATCAAAATTACTTGCGCTACCTGTGAGGCCATCGCTTGAAAATTTTTATATAGCAATTCCAAATCTGGCCGATAGGTGATGATAACTGCAATAATTTTTTTGATCTGCTGACTCATAATGTGTTTATCGTCTTTAAGTGTGATTTGACACGATGGAAGTACCAACATATCAATATCGATGCTAAGGACTCCGTAATCAACAACGATAAAATCGTCCCGCTGGCTGCGGCGTATTTGGTCAAGGGAATCGCATAAAAAATGTGTAGAACGCCTACGAGTAAATAAACCCGACTAATCTGACTAGCCTTGCCCAATGTCAGTAATCCCAAATGGCCATAAACCAGTGCAACGCTGATCACTGGCAAAAGCATTGCCTCTAATCGTAACAAAGGGATCGATGCCGCAAATTTTGGAATAAAAGTCAAAATCAACCAGGATGCCGATATTTGTAAGCCAATACAGGCCAACAGGGACATGCCTCCAACAATAAAAAAAATCTTTTTAAGCGATGCCAGTGCTTGTTGTAAATTTTCATGCATCTGCAAGCTAATGCGAGGATAGTAGGCTTGTACTATCGTCGATATAGCTGCTTGAACTGCCAGCCGAATTTTATCTGCCATTGAAAAGACACCGACGGCAGCACTACCATGAGCTTCATTGAGCAGAATCGCATTCAAATTCATGTAGCTACTGGAAACGACTGTAGACAAAAATATCGGCCAACCATCGCGTGCAGCTTTACCTAATTCAAGCCATCCGGGAAATTGGAATTTTACTAGTTTTTTGCGCCAAATGATCCATGCTGCCATGAGCGCCATACTCAAATTGCCCAAGCCTATGCATGCGGCAGCAAGTGCCGTATCGTTCTGCGACTGCACGAACAACAGAACAGTAGCAAAAGTCAGTACCTTCGACATCATATTGGCAAGCATCAAGGTTTTCATTTGTTCCAAACCTTGAAAAAGCCAGATGGGAAACAAGGCTGAGCCAATCACACCAATAAAAGTGCCCGCTAAAATCCAAACATATTCGTGAATTCTGGCGATACCGAAAACACTCGCCAACAAGGCAAAAAAAGCGACGACGGTAAAGAGTATCCTGACGTACATGGTGGCAGAATAAACCACTGATAATTCTTGCGAATCTGAACGTGCAATGGCAATACGACGGGTAGCAGTCAGACTGAAGCCAAAATCTGTAAATATAATGAAATATTGTGCAATAGCCTGACAATACGCCAGCACACCAAACTGTTCCTGCCCTAAAATCCTGCCGAGATAAGGAAAAAGCAACAACGGCAAAATATAGTTTCCACCTTGTATAAGCAAGAGATAGCCGACATTTTTTTTAATTGATACTGGCATTGGACATTGTTGATAATTATTGCGACGCAAAATACGTATTGTCTCAGACTTATCTTCCATTAAGCAATCAAAGCTTCTGCCGGATTTTGCTGTTTGTTATTCTATCGCATGCCATTTCTATCTTGGAGTAAGTCACCCATTCGCACGCAAAATGCTTGCCTTGACGAGATTTAGGCGATACGATCAAGCGCTGAAATACTGCAATCATTAAAAAGAACGACCATGCTTTTTTTGACGTTTCAAATCAGGCAAAAATAGCGACCATTACAAACACAATAACGAACAGAGACGAGGAAATTTATGGATAAGTTTTGGCTTAAATCCTACCCGCAAGGGATGCCTGCAGAAATTGATGTCACGCAGTATCAATCGTTGGTGCAGTTGTTAGAAGAAGCATTTAAAAAATTTGCCGCACGTAATGCCTATGCTTGTATGGGAAAATTATTGACGTATGGCGAACTCGATACGATGTCGCGTCAGGTAGCAGCCTGGTTGCAACAGCGCGGCCTCAAAAAAGGTGCCCGCGTTGCCATCATGATGCCTAACGTGCTGCAGTATCCAGTAGTGATGGCGGCGATTTTACGTGCTGGCTATGCTGTAGTGAACGTGAACCCGCTGTACACTCCGCGCGAATTAGAGCATCAGCTAAAAGATTCCGGCGCCGAAGCGATTTTTATCCTCGAAAATTTCGCTACCACGCTAGAGCATGTGATTGCCAAAACAGAGGTTAAACATGTTGTCGTTGCCAGCATGGGTGACATGTTGGGTGGCTTCAAAGGCGCCTTGGTCAATTTTGTCGTGCGTAACGTCAAAAAAATGGTGCCTGCATTTAAACTGCCAACCGCGATTCGTTTCAACAAAATGTTGTCCGAGGCACGTCAATTAAATTTTAAAGCTGTAGAGATTTTGCACACGGATGTGGCTTTTCTGCAATACACCGGTGGCACGACTGGTGTTTCAAAAGGGGCGACACTGACCCATCGCAATGTTGTTGCTAATGTTTTGCAAAACGACGCATGGTTGTCACCTGGTATGGCGGGGCATGAACACGAATCCAAAGTGATCGTTTGCGCGTTGCCGCTTTACCATATTTTTGCGTTGACAGTATGCAGCTTGCTTGGAACACGCATCGGTGCGATGAATTTGTTGATTCCAAATCCTCGTGACATTCCGGGTTTTGTTAAAGAATTGCAGAATTACAAAATCAATATTTTCCCTGCTGTAAATACTTTATATAACGGTCTGTTGAACAATCCTGACTTTGCTAAGCTCGATTTTTCAGGCTTGGAAATTTGCAGTGGCGGGGGTATGGCAGTGCAAAAAGCAGTAGCCGACAAGTGGCTCAATGTCACCGGTTGTGCGATTGCAGAGGGTTATGGTTTGTCTGAAACTTCACCAGTAGCAACGGCAAATCTGGCGAACACCAAAGAGTTTTCCGGCACCATAGGCATGCCTATTCCTTCGACAGAAATTCTGATCCTTGATGATGATGGCAACCCAGTTCCACTGGGTCATCCAGGTGAAATCGCAATTCGTGGTCCACAAGTCATGGTTGGCTACTGGAACCGTCCGGACGAAACAGCCAAGGTGATGACAGCGGATGGCTTCTTCAAAACTGGTGACGTCGGCATTATGGATTTCCGCGGTTACACGACGATTGTTGACCGCAAAAAAGACATGATTCTGGTGTCTGGTTTTAACGTCTATCCAAATGAGATCGAAGGCGTAGTCGCGCTGCATCCAGGCGTACTCGAATGCGCCTGTATCGGTGTGCCAGATGCTAATTCTGGTGAAGCGGTGAAATTGTTTGTGGTACGCAAAGATCCTAATCTGACCGTTGATCAACTCATGGATTATTGCAAAGAACAATTCACCGCCTACAAAAAACCGAAGTACATCGAATTCCGCATGGAGTTACCGAAAACCAACGTCGGTAAAATTCTGCGCCGTGAATTACGTGACGAGAAAAAAGCTGCTTAAAAAATAAAATGGAAGGCAACGCGCCTTCCATTTTATTTTGTGCGGGTGCTAGCTGCGCTGATAGGTTATTGCATCGATATGAGGGGTTGCACCCGCACAATAAGCAATGAAAGTAACGTTTATAATAAAAAACTAGTCAGTAAAATATCAGGCTGTGACTACACCAGTTTTTCCATCTTCCACCACAAAAGTCTGCAACGTACTAATCCCCGAATCCGCCCTCAAGACATCGTCCAGCGCCACAAAGTGGGTCAGCATTTTTTTCTCCGCAATTTCCATCAACATATAACCGCGCTTATCACTACGTCCATATTTGATGTGACGGTTTCGAGCCAGAATTTGCTCGGTACTCTCTTGCGGGCGTGAATTGGACGTGATCGACGTCCCACAAAATTCAGTGGCAATAACCGGATTGCTCGCCGATGCTTTGGCATCAAAATCGCGCTTCAGATTTGCCGCATAAAACGTATGTACATCGCCTGAAATGACGACAGGATTGGCGGGCTGATGCTTTTGAATATCTTCCAATAATCGTTGACGTCCGGCGGGGCAACCATCCCAACCGTCAGTCCAGAATTTTGCTTCTGACGTATGAAAATCAGCACCTACATCACATTGTGCCATCAAGGTTTGTTGCGTCAGAATATTCCATTTCGCTTGGGAACTGGCAAAGCCACGCGCGAGCCATTGCTCTTGTTCAGTACCAAGCAAAGTACGGGTAGGATCACGCAAATCACTGCATTCAGCACGGCTAACGATGCTGGAACCACCCTGCCCCGCTTTGACACAAGGTTGATAAGACCGGTACTGCCTGTCATCGACCACATGAAAACGAGCTAACCGTCCCCAGTCATAGCGATCATAAATCCGCATATGGGAAAATTGTTCAGAAGTGGTGGTCGGCTGTTGCAGGCGCACAGGCATATGTTCATAAAATGCCTGATAAGCGACAGCGCGTCGTTGCAAGAAATTCAGGTCTAAGCGCTCGTCGCGATCATTGCCGTAATCATTACTGACTTCATGATCATCCCACGTCACAATCCACGGCGCGGCATGATGTGCCTCTTGTAGTAAGGGGTCGGTTTTATATTGAGCATAACGGGAACGGTATTCTGCTAAGCTGAAACTCTCTATATCGCGGCGTCGCGGTTTTAGGGGGTGCTTGGTATCGTAAGGTCCCCATTCATAAATGTAATCGCCGATAAAAGCAACTAAATCCGGCGTCGCTTGCGCAATATGGTGGTGTGCAGCGTATTCGCCAAATTCCCAATGCTGACAAGAAGCGACAGCTAATTTGAGGCTGCTACCTTGCGCATCAATGGCTGGCGAGGTACGGGTGCGTCCGCGCGGGCTCACCGCATCGCCAAACATAAATCGGTACCAATACCAACGATCTGCACGCAAATCGGTCACATCTACGTGCACACTATGCGCCAACTCGGGCAAAGCAAACGCTTCGCCTTTATCGACAATGCGCCTAAACGCTTCGTCTTCCGCGATTTCCCAACGCACTTTATACGCCACCGGCGGCAAGAGTAACGAATTCAAAGTTCCAGGCAATAGTCGGGTCCACAGCACCACGCTATCATGTCGCGGTGAACCTGATGCCACACCCAAAGTAAATGGGTAGGATGGCGTACCACCGGATATTTTCTCAGCGGCATATCCAGGAAAAGCCTGCGCCAGTGCTGCTAGCGAACCAAGTTGTAAAGACCGCTGCAAAAATTGACGCCGCGACCACATTTTATTTGCTGGCAGAAAATGCCTGGATTGCTTCTAAAGGCGGGATCTGACGTGGTTTGCGATCTTCACCGGTTGCTACATAGGTCAAGGTTGCTTCGGTCACCTTCACCGTGTCAGCTTGTAGACGGTTTCTCTCAGCATAAACTTCGACTGAAATCGTGATGGAGGTATTGCCGACTTTAACCACATCTGCATAAAATGATAACAAATCACCAACAAATACTGGCTGTTTAAACAAAAATGAATTCACAGCAATGGTCGCCACACGGCCATTGGCACGTCGGGCAGCCGGAATCGCACCCGCAATATCCACCTGCGCCATAATCCAACCACCAAACACATCACCATGAACATTGGCGTCAGAAGGCATAGGCATCACACGCAAAGTAGGCATGTGTGGAGGAAGCGTGGTTTGGGTATGGTTTGACATCATTATCTTTCTAAAACTAAATCGTTTGAACTTGGTGCAAATGAATGCAAAAACTATTCCTGCGAGGCTGTCCGCACAGACAATACACAGCACACGCTGCTAACGGTTACAATCTGGAGCTAAAGTCCAAGCTTTAATCCTAGCTTAGCTCGCAAATCGACAAAGTAAAGATCGTCCTTTAGCAAGGCTTTCACCGCCTTGCTTTTGAACTGAAATTTCCCGGAACACATACGCCAGCTTTTGCCAGCAGGGCTGACATCATAAACTACTTCTAGAAAAGACTCTTACGATGCGCAATCGCAGAGAAAACACCGGCAACAGCGTGCCACCCGCTGCACCTGTAAATCATCAACGTAGTGATTGGGCAACCATCAAGACGCTGTTACCGTATTTGTGGGCGTATAAGCTACGCGTCCTGCTCGCTTTGAGTATGTTGGTCGGCGCAAAATTAGCTACGGTAGGCGTGCCTTTGGTGTTAAAGCGCTTAGTGGACAGTATGACCATTACACCGACGCATCCGGCTGCGATGGTCGTGTTACCGATTAGCTTAATTATTGCTTACGGCGCGTTGCGCTTGTCGACGACCGTCTTTACCGAGCTACGCGAGTTTGTATTTGCAAAAGTAACGCAAAGAGCGGTGCGCAACATTGCGCTCAAGGTATTCCGCCACCTCCATGCGTTGTCTTTGCGTTTTCATCTGAACCGCCAAACTGGCGGTGTGACGCGGGATATCGAACGCGGAACGCGTGCCGTTTCTTCATTAGTTGCCTATGCACTGTTCAGCATCTTTCCGACCTTGTTAGAAATCACGCTGGTATTAATTTATCTAAGTACCCATTACGATAAGTGGTTTAGTATCATCACGTTTGTCGCGCTCACGACCTATATCGTGTTTACGATTTCCGTCACCGAATGGCGCACGCATTTCCGTCGCACCATGAATGACCTCGACTCTAAAGCCAGTACCAAAGCCATCGATTCGTTATTGAACTACGAAACCGTGAAGTATTTCGGTAACGAAGAATACGAAGCACAACGCTATGATCAGGGTTTAAAAAATTACGAAACAGCGGCAGTCAAATCACAGAGCAGTTTGTCTTTATTAAATACCGGCCAATCGATGATCATTGCCACCGCCGTGACCTTGATTTTATGGCGTGCAACACAAGGTGTCATCGACGGAAATATGAGCATCGGTGATCTGGTGCTGGTCAATTCTTTCATGCTGCAATTGTATATGCCTTTGAATTTTCTCGGCGTGCTCTATCGCGAAATCAAACAAAGTCTGGCGGACATGGAAAAACTGTTTTCCTTACTTGATCAGAATCAGGAAATCGCAGATCCAATTAGTGCCAAACCATTGATGATCAAACATCAACAGGGTGGCGAAATTGTCTTCAACCACGTCGATTTCAGCTACGAAAGCAAGCGTCAGATTTTGTTTGATGTCGACTTTAAAATTGCCGCCGGCACCACCACGGCGGTGGTTGGACATAGTGGTTCTGGCAAATCAACCTTGTCGCGTTTGCTGTTCCGTTTTTACGATATTCAGGCTGGTACCATCAGCATCGATGGACAGGATTTACGTCAGGTAACACAAGCCTCAGTGCGCGCTGCGATCGGTATCGTACCGCAAGATACGGTGCTGTTTAACGACACGATTGAATACAATATCGGCTACGGCAAACCTGGTGCAACAAAAGAAGAAATCGTCGCCGTTGCCAAGGCGGCGTTTATTCATGAATTTATCGAATCACTACCCGACGGTTATCAATCGATGGTGGGTGAACGCGGCTTAAAATTATCTGGCGGTGAAAAGCAACGTGTGGCTATTGCGCGTACGTTACTGAAGAATCCAGCTATCCTCATTTTTGATGAAGCGACCTCGGCACTCGATTCGCGTTCTGAGCAAATGATACAAACGCAGTTGAAAGAAATTGCTCGCAGCCGCACCAGCCTGGTGATTGCGCATCGCTTGTCGACCATTGTCGATGCACATCAAATTTTGGTCATGGACAATGGCAGAATTATTGAACGCGGCACACATCAGGAACTGCTAAATTTACAGGGCGCTTACGCACAAATGTGGGAACGTCAACAAACCGGTACTACTGACAATGACGGCAATACCGAAGACGAGCAATTACAAGTAGCAGGGGTGTAAATGGAAACCAAGTGGTTAGAAGATTTTGTCTCACTCGCAGAAACCAATAGCTTTAGCCGTTCGGCAGAATTACGGCACGTAACGCAGCCGGCTTTTTCTCGTCGTATCCAATCTTTAGAAGCGTGGTTAGGCAGTGATTTGATTGACCGCACATCATATCCGACACGCTTAACCCATGCAGGTGAAGTGTTTTACGAACAAGCGATTGCGATGTTGGGGCAAATCAATAACGCCCGCGCTTTGTTGCGTGGTAAGCGCACCACCACCCAGACCACGATCGATTTTGCAGTTCCGCATACGCTATCTCTCACCTATGTACCGCGCTGGCTGACGGGTCTTGAAACAGCGTTTGGAGAAATCCATAGCCGCTTGCTGGCTTTGAATGTGCATGACGCTGTCATGACCTTGGTCGAAGGTGGTTGCGACTTACTGCTGTGCTATCACCATCCGCGCCAACCTTTGCTGCTCGACGCAAGTCAGTACGACATGATCAGCATGGGTCATGAAGCATTACGCGCCTACACCCGCTGCGACAAACAAGGCAATCCCGAATTGCTGCTACCGGGAAATGAAAACACACCTTTACCGTTTTTGGCCTATGCTAACAACGCGTATCTGGGGCGCATGGTGGATCTGATTCTGAACGACACCCGTACGCCTTTGCATCTGGAAAAATGTTACGAAACCGATATGGCAGAAGGCTTAAAAATGATGGCACTCGAAGGTCGCGGTATCGCCTTTTTGCCAGAATCAGCAGTTACTCGTGAGATCAAACAAAAACAACTCGCACGTGCCGACGACGGCACCGGCGCATGGGAAGTCAACATGGAAATTCGCCTCTACCGCGAGCGCCCATCATTACAAAGACCAGGCAAAATGATCGTCTCACGGTTGTGGGATTATCTGGAACAATTGCAGGCATCGGAAAATAAAAAAGGGCAAAAGTCGGCAAAGCGAGGGTAGCGTGCCCGCTATGTAATTAATTGCGATCATACAATTTTGGCAGGTTGCACACGCCTGACGATACTATATCCCGCCAGTCCACTTTCATAGTTATGCAATTCATGCATAGATTAATGCAAACAAAGCATTGGCTGAACAATAGCCAGAACGACTACTATGCCTCACCTTTTTAGTGCGAATTTAAGAATAACGCACCAAAAGAAGCCATTTTTTGTCTTTTCTGTTTAAATCATCAGGAGATGCCATGTCCAGCCAACACCAGATACCGTCCTATCTTACCCCGACAGAGACCGGTCCTTGGTCTGTTTACCTCGAGCAAATCGATCGCGTTACCCCATATCTCGGCAACTTGTCGCGTTGGGTAGAAACGCTGAAGCGCCCAAAACGTATTCTGGTAGTGGATGTGCCTATCGAGCGTGACGACGGCACAATTGCGCATTTTGAAGGCTATCGCGTACAGCACAACACTTCCCGTGGCCCAGGTAAAGGCGGCGTACGTTTCCACCAAGACGTGACTTTGTCTGAAGTAATGGCCTTATCAGCCTGGATGACGATCAAGAACTCCGCGGTTAACGTTCCATACGGTGGCGCCAAAGGCGGTATCCGTGTTGATCCTAAAACCCTGTCTAAGGGCGAATTGATGCGTATGACACGTCGTTATACGTCTGAGATCGGTATCATCATCGGACCGGACAAAGATATTCCGGCACCAGACGTCAATACCAACGAGCAAACCATGGCATGGATGATGGATACCTATTCCATGAATGAAGGCCGCACTGCGACTGGCGTTGTGACTGGTAAGCCAATTTCTCTCGGTGGTAGTCTGGGTCGTCGTGAAGCAACTGGCCGCGGTGTATTTGTAGTAGGTTCTGAAGCCGCAGCTAAACGTGGATTGAACATCTCAGGTGCAAAAATCGCCGTGCAAGGTTTTGGTAACGTTGGTGGTATCGCAGCACGTTTGTTTGCAGAAGCAGGCGCAAAAATCATCGCAGTGCAAGATCATGGCGGCACAATTTTCCATTCCAATGGTCTGGATGTGAATAAACTGTTAGAACACGTTGCAGCTAAAGGTAGCGTCGCTGGTTTCGAGGGTATTGAAGCGGTATTACCAGATCACGAATTCTGGTCAGTCAATTGCGACATTATGATTCCAGCTGCGCTGGAACAGCAAATCACTACCAAAAACGCGGATCAGATCAAAGCCAAAATCATTCTGGAAGGCGCAAACGGCCCAACGACACCAGAAGCGGATGACATTCTGCGCGACAAAGGTGTGTTGGTGGTGCCAGACGTGATCGCTAATGCTGGTGGTGTGACTGTTTCTTACTTTGAATGGGTACAAGATTTCTCCAGCTACTTCTGGTCTGAAGATGAAATCAATCAACGCCTGACCCGTATCATGAAAGAAGCATTTACATCAGTATGGCAAGTAACTGAAGACAAGAAGGTATCCCTGCGTACTGCAGCGTTTATCATTGGTTGTTCACGCGTCTTGCAAGCTCGTGAAGTACGTGGCCTGTATCCATAAACTGTAAAGCATCGTCACACAGGAAGATTTTTTTGCCTGGATCGTAGTAAGTGCAACGCCCATCACCTAAGCTGGAATTGAGTAATTCTCAGATAAATTCTGTGCGTCAGGTAGATGGGCCTTTTTGCCTGGAATGAGCGTATAAAATTAATATTATCACAATAAAAGGTGGGTACAAATGGATAATTCTTATGTAATTATTCGCTTGTATAATTATCTTTTAAAGAACTAATTATCAATAAGAAATTCATTTAAAACACTATTTATTTTTATAACAAGAAGCCAAATACGACATTCTCCTTATAAAATTTTGAAAGAATTTGCAATTTCCCTTGAACAACTAAGCTGTTTGTCATTACCATCCTGAGCTACTTAACTCGGAGGTCTTATGAAAGTAGTGCAAAAATGGTTGAAGGCAGGTCTGCCTTGCATTCTGGCTTTCGGAATTCCGCTTTCATGCGCAGCGGACACCATCAGCAATATCAAAGCAACTCAGACGATCACGATCGCACATCGTGAATCTTCAGTCCCTTTTTCATATTTAGTCGATGGTAAGCCTGTAGGCTATTCCATGGATATTTGTCTTAAATTCGTAGACGCAATCAAAAAAGAGCTGAAACTCCCGCAATTAAAGATCAACTACTTATTGGTGACATCAAATAATCGCATTCCAGCCATTATTGATGGAAAAGCCGATATAGAGTGCGGATCGACCACCAACAATGCTGAACGTCGTAAGCAAGTTAGTTTTACCATCCCACATTTTTTTGCGGCGACCCGCATGGTAGTGCGCAGTGATGCTGGCATTAAAAATTGGCCGGATTTAAAAGATAAGAAGGTTGTCACGACAAAAGGAACCACAACGGTTAAGTTACTTAACGACCGGGATAAGGTGCGTGGACTCAATGTGCGTTTTCTCGAGGGCAGCGATCACTCTGAGTCATTTTCAATGGTAGAAAAATTTCAAGCAGACGCCTTCGTGATTGATGATGTCCTGCTCTATGGCCTGCGAGCAAATAACGCCAATCCAGATAAATTTATCATCGCCGGAGATGCGTTATCAACCGAACCTTATGCCATCATGTTACGCAAAGATGACCCAGCATTCAAAGATCTGTTAGATCGCGAAATGGCAAGACTGATGAATGATGGCGAATTCACAAAACTCTACGATAAATGGTTTAAGAAACCAATTGCGCCTAAAGGCATCAATTTAAACATGCCTATGGGTTTCTTATTGCGCGATAACATTCGTTTTCCAAGTGACAAAGTTGCTGATTAATAGATGAGCAACAATGGAAATATTCATGGACTACCTTGTGGATTACTCATCAGGTAGCACTACACGTTGTGTCGTTGTAATATGGTGTTGAAAGCTTTAAAAAATTACTTATAACTTAGTCTTAAAATATGAATGCATAATTCATATGTTTTGATACACTCTGTTATACGATGTTCGTCGTTTAATTTTGGAGACAGTATGAAATTATTAAAAACTTTAGTTTTGATGCTAAGTGTTGGTGCAATCTCTAACGCTGTGCAAGCGCAAGAAACAGGAACACTCAAGAAAATCAAGGACAGCGGAACAATTATTTTAGGTGTACGTGATTCGTCTATTCCATTTTCTTACCTTGACGATAAACAATCCTATCAAGGCTACTCTGTTGACCTGTGTATGAAGATTGTGACTTCAGTGCAGAGACAATTGGGCTTGAGCACATTGAATGTAAAACTGAACCCAGTGACTTCTGCGACACGTATTCCCTTGATGGCCAACGGTACGATCGATCTGGAATGCGGTTCTACAACAAACAATCTCGAACGTCAAAAACAGGTAGCATTTGCACCTACTACTTTTGTTACGGCCAATCGTATTCTCTCTAAGAAAGCTGCAAATATCAAATCTCTCGCAGATTTGCGCGGCAAAGTCGTAGTTTCTACATCTGGGACATCAAACCTCAAGCAATTAACTACCTTAAACGCGGATCAAAATCTGGGTATCAATATTTTGCCAGCGAAAGATCATGCTGAGGCTTTCCTGATGGTAGAAACTGGCCGCGCTGCTGCGTTTGTGATGGATGATATTTTGCTCGCATCACTGGCGGCAAATTCTAAATCCCCATCCGATTACGAAATCAGTAAAGAAGCCTTATCGGTAGAACCATATGGCATCATGCTGCGTAAAGACGATCCTGCATTCAAAAAAGCAGTGGATACTGCCATCAGCAATATCCTGACTTCGGGTGATATCAATCGCATTTACAATAAATGGTTCATGCAAGCGATTCCACCAAAAAATATTACTTTGAACTGGCCAATCTCCGACCAATTTAAAGCAGTGATTGCAAAACCAACTGACTCCGGTGAACCATCTGCGTATGCAGCTGTTCCAGAAGCACAAAAAGCGGTGCTGAAAAAGAAAAAATAACTTTTTCACAAATGCCACCAAGTAATTGGTAGCGGGCGTGTTCGATACTTGTCGATGAGCGGGGGGTGAGTTCACCTCCCCTTTTATTTGGAATAGTTGAAATACCGCTTTCACCAAAATAAAAAATTGCATGTATAGCATGCGTGCTATTTTGTAGTAGTCGAGAATCAGAAGTACAAATCAAGAGATGGTAGTGAGGAGACAAACATGAATTACAACTGGAACTGGAAAATTTTTTGGGAGGATGCGCCGGATGGCACTGGCACCTATCTTGACTCCCTGATTTCTGGCATGCAATGGACATTAGCGACCGCGGGAACGGGTTGGGTGATTGCCTTGGTATTAGGGGCGGTCATCGGTACCATGCGCACGGCACCGAATAAATGGATGGCAAAGTCGGCCAATGCTTATGTGGAATTATTCCGTAACATCCCTTTATTAGTACAAATGTTCCTCTGGTATTTTGTCATGCCTGAAGTTGTGCCAACCGCGCTTGGTGACTGGCTCAAATCGTTACCCAATATGGCGTTCATTACTGCCGCGTTGAGTCTGGGTTTCTTTACCTCAGCCCGCGTTGCAGTTCAGGTCTCAGCAGGTATCAATGCGCTGCCACGCGGTCAACTCATGGCGGGGACTGCACTCGGCTTAACCTTGCCGCAAACCTATCGTTACGTGCTGCTACCGATGGCGTTTCGCATCATCATTCCTTCACTGACGAATGAAGTCGCGGCGATCATTAAAAACAGCTCGGTAGCATCGAGTATTTTTGTGGTTGAACTGATGCAAAGTGCCCGTTCCATGCAAGAATTTTCAGCACAAGTATTTGAAGCATTTACGGCTGTGACGTTGATCTATCTTGGTATCTCCGTCATCGCGATTTTGTTGTCGAATCTGCTTGAACGCGTTACCGCAGTCCCGGGTTTCATTACCTCAGGCTCAGCTAAAGTGAAAGGGAATTAATCATGTTAGGCTCTTTCGACTTTGATGTGATTCAACGTACCTGGCAGCATTTGATTTTTGAAGGTCTGCTGTTCACGGTTAAATTAACGTTGGTCGCCATGCTGGGAGGTATCATCCTCGGTACCGTGCTGGCAATGATGCGCTTATCGAGCAATCGTCTGATTTCTTTTGTTGCGACTACTTACGTCAACCTGATACGTTCGGTGCCACTGTTATTGGTGATCTTCTGGTTTTATTTCCTCGCCCCGTATATCGGCGCATGGATTATCGGCGCGCATGAACCAGTGCAAGTTGGCGCTTTCTCATCTTGCCTGATCACCTTCATCTTGTTTGAGGCTGCTTACTATTGCGAGATTATGCGCTCCGGTATTCAATCGATTCCGCGTGGTCAGATTTCCGCCGGATATGCGATAGGAATGAACTACTGGCAAACGATGGCGTATATCGTTTTACCGCAAGCATTCCGCAACATGATTCCTATCTTATTGACGCAAACGATCGTGTTGTTTCAAGACGTTTCTCTGGTGTCTGTGCTCGGAATTCCGGACTTTGTCGGCTCCGCCAATGCCATCGCGCACCGTGATGGGCGATTGGTAGAAATGTATACCTTTGTAGCCGTCATCTATTTCATTTTATGTTTTAGCTTGTCCAGCCTGGTTAAAAAATTACAGAAAAAAGTCGCGATTATTCGCTAGGAATGGGCGTACTACCATTCCCCTGAAAGATTTTGGAGATAACATGATTACATTAAACAACGTCAGCAAATGGTATGGTCAGTTTCAGGTATTGACCGATTGCAGTACCCAAGTCGCCAAAGGCGAAGTGGTGGTTGTATGCGGACCTTCAGGTTCTGGCAAATCAACACTGATCAAGACTGTCAATGGTTTAGAACCTTTCCAAAAAGGTGAGATTATTGTTGATGGCATTTCAGTCGGTGACCCGAAAACGAATTTATCCAAACTGCGCGCTCGCATCGGTATGGTGTTTCAAAACTTTGAACTGTTCCCGCATTTAACTATCCGGCAAAACCTGACGCTGGGTCAGATCAAAGTATTGGGACGCTCTGAAGATGAAGCAACAGAACGTGGTTTGAAATATCTGGACCGCGTCGGGCTGTTGAATCAGAAAGATAAATTTCCAGGTCAATTGTCCGGTGGTCAGCAACAACGTGTGGCGATCGCCCGTGCCTTATCGATGGATCCTATCGCCATGTTATTTGACGAGCCGACATCAGCACTTGACCCTGAAATGATCAATGAAGTGCTGGACGTGATGGTAGGTCTGGCACAAGAAGGCATGACCATGATGGTGGTGACGCATGAAATGGGTTTTGCCAAAAAAGTAGCAAACCGCATCGTTTTCATGGACAAAGGTGTCATTGTCGAAGATTGTCCTAAAGATGATTTCTTTACCAATGCCCGCTCAGATCGGGCCCGCGATTTCCTGGCGAAGATCATCGCGCATTAAGCAAGGATCAGCAAATGTGAAACCTGTTTCTGCGTTTGTTCATCACGGATGACAAATGTGGATGCGGTTTCACACCGCCTTTAAATATACTCCCCCAATATTTTTAATTTTTACCTTATTTGTCATTATCAAATATGGGAGGAAATTACATACTATGGTGGAGTATATTTTTATCCTTTCAGCCTGTCGTGCAGAAAGGTAAAATGATGGCTATCGAGAATTTGACACCGAAAGCGATCATGTCCACACCATCCTCACAATCTCTGACCATTACCCGACCAGACGACTGGCATCTACATTTGCGCGATGGCGCCGCACTCGCGAGCGTCTTACCGCACACCGCAGCCCAATTTGCGCGTGCAATCGTCATGCCTAACCTGAAGCCACCAGTCACGACCACGGAACAAGCAGCAGCCTATCGCGAACGCATTCTGGCAGCATTGCCAGCAGGGATGAAGTTCGAACCATTGATGACTTTATACCTGACTAATAACACACCGCCAGACGAAATCCGCCGCGCCAAGGATAGCGGTTTTGTCCACGCAGTAAAACTCTACCCGGCTGGTGCAACGACCAATTCAGACGCCGGTGTGACCGATCTGAAAAAATGCTACAAAACACTGGAGGTCATGCAAGAAGTTGGGATGCCTTTTCTGGTTCATGGAGAAGTCACTGATTCAGACATCGATTTATTCGATCGTGAAGCTGTGTTTATTGATCGCGTAATGCAACCTTTACGCAAAGACATGCCAGAGCTTAAGGTCGTTTTTGAGCACATCACTACCAGTGATGCTGCCGCTTACGTTTCCGAGGCGTCTGGTACGATTGCAGCAACGATTACTGCACATCATTTGCTGTACAACCGCAATGAGATCTTTAAAGGCGGCATCCGTCCGCATTTCTATTGCTTACCAGTCTTAAAGCGTGAAACCCATCGCCAGGCCTTATTAAAAGCAGCAACATCAGGCAGCGCGCGCTTCTTCCTTGGTACTGACTCAGCACCACACGCAAAAGGTGCAAAAGAGCACGCTTGCGGCTGTGCCGGATGCTACACCGCTCTGCATGCAATGGAGCTATATGCACAAGCATTTGATCAAGCTGGTGCACTCGATAAACTGGAAGCATTTTCCAGCTTCAATGGTCCCGATTTTTACAATCTGCCACGCAATACTGACAAAGTTCAGTTACTGCGCCAGGAATGGAGAATGCCTGATGAGTTGCCGTTCGCCGATGCCAGCATCGTGCCGCTCAATAGCGGTGAAACCTTACATTGGAAATTGCAGGCAGTCAGCGCCTAAGCCGGATGTCTGAACGTTTTTTTGACCAGATAGACTGGTCTGCCCGTTGGTTTGATACCGTACGTCCCTATGCGCAGCAATTGATCGCTGCGCAAGATTGGCGTGCATGCCTGAACCAGCTCGCAGGTGGAATACAATTGCAAAATCACCTCGGGCTGCCGGTTCAGTTTATTCCGCAAGAAGAATTGCCGGAAGGAACAGCATATGAAGCGCATATCAGCGCGACGGGGAAAGTGCCCACGCGGGAAAATCTGCATGACTTTTTTAATGCCTTAGTATGGCTGAGTTTTCCAGAAATTAAGCGTCAGCTCAATGCATTGCAAGCCGCACAAATTGCCGCATTGGGGATAGGAAAATCACGCGGACCTGCGCGTGACGCTGCGACCATATTTGATGAAAATGCAGCACTTTTGGTCGTTGAAAATTCTGAAGCTGGGGACGAATTAATTGAGGCATTACGTCTGCATCAATGGGAATCCGCTTTTGTACAACAGCGCGCAAAATTTGATCGCTGCGCCAAGATATGGAGTTTTGGTCACGCCTTAATGGAAAAATTAGTCAATCCATATAAGGCGATCACTGCGCATAGTTGTGTGCTCAGAGTTGAACCAGAGCACTTTACTTTATCGCGTGATAATAGTTTGATGCAGATCGACCAACTCGTATCTCAACAATTGTTGACCCATAGATTGACCACTGCTGATTACACGCCGCTACCAGTGTTAGGTATTCCTGGTTGGTGGGAAGAGCAAAATCCCGTGTTTTACGCGGATCAGAGCGTTTTCCGACCACCACGCCAAAGAAAATAAGCGGCCAATTTTTGACCGCTTATTTTTCACTGCAAGATTTCGCAACTGGTTTACTTTAAAGCGTTAAGCCTTCGCCGTTGCCTGCAACTTTTGAAATAACTGGTCTTTCAAGTGAATACGCACTTTCTTGAGTGCTTCAAGAGCGACGTCGCCTAAGTGCTCAACACCGTTCTCGGCACGGTTAACCGCCTTATCCGTTGCTTCATACTCATCAAACAATTTTGCAAAATGCGCGTCGCTCGATTTCAGGTCATGAATTTGTTCTTTGAACTCTGGAAAATCAACAGCCAATTGGTGATGTTCAACTTGCATAATAACTCCTGAATAGATGAGGAAAATTCCTGCTGTCTCTATGGTATTCGCATCCTCAAAGTCAATTGTGATCCAGATCAAGGTCATGCTGAATTGATCATCATACTCGATCATTTTTACAGGAAGCACTCAAGAGCTATAAAAAAACCCTCGCTACCTAAGTAACGAGGGTTAGTATTTGGAGCCTGACGATAACCTACTTTCACACTGGTTGCAGCACTATCATTGGCGCAGAGTCGTTTCACAGTCCTGTTCGGGATGGGAAGGGGTGGTACCAACTCGCTATGGTCATCAGGCATAACTGGGTGATTCATTGTATTTTCGCTGTTCTGAGAAATACAAAAAATCGAATTTTGTAGGGCGGGTGCGACCCGCCAAATACTATTCTGCAAATACTTCAGTGCGTGTTAGAACCGCACTACCAAATTCACATATTTACATTTCTTATTCACATCTTCACGAAGATAGGTATCTATAAAAGACGTATCTATACTTTTATAAAAGCAAAACCCCTCACTGTTTTCACAGAGAGGGGTTGCAATTTAGAGCCTGACGATAACCTACTTTCACACTGGTTGCAGCACTATCATTGGCGCAGAGTCGTTTCACGGTCCTGTTCGGGATGG
>JBMPPG010000004.1:0-288968 GCA_049339905.1 Undibacterium sp. SXout11W | reverse complement strand
TTTGGTGTATTGAAGTCAGAATATTATTACCTGAACAAATTTAAAAGCGTCGAAGAACTCGAGAAGGGATTGGCGACCTATATTCGATACTATAATCATGACCGCATCAAGATGAAATTAAAAGGGCTGAGTCCTGTGCAATACAGAAATCAGCCCTTATTAGCCTAGCAATTAAACTGTCCAACTAAATGGGGTCAGTTCATGCACTTGATGTCAAAGAGGTGTTTTTTACTTCCAGGTCTCACCTAATTTAATTTTCACGGAATTGTATGGCTCCAGCCTGTTTTGGCCGGTAACCTTGAACGCCAGCATAGACCTCACGAATTTTTTGTAAATCGGTGTTTGTGTCACCGTTTAGTTCCATGTAATCGACCAGACTGATTTCTTTGCGCGCAAAATCGAAATATGCGCAGCCCAATGGAACTTTGGCTGCAAGCGCAATGTGATAAAAACCACTGCGTAAGTAAGGACGGAAACTTCGCGTACCTTCTGGTGTAATAGCTAACCAATACCAATTGGAACGATTAATTTTCTCTGCCAATCTGGCAATAGCACCTGTAGATACGCCACGCTCTATTGGTTCACCACCCAACTTGCGAATGATGCGGCCGATAGTGGCGCCGGTAATTCCTTCAAATAAGCTCGATTTAGCAATAAAATGAAATGGCATCCCTATCGCGAGTTTAGCTAAAATACCGATAGCAAAATCCCAATTAGATGTATGTGGATAAACGATAATGACCCCTAAAGGTCCTGGTAATGGCCGGTAATTCACTTTCCAGCCTATGCTGCTTAACACCCGGATAGCACAACGTTGGGTGAGGGTCTCCGCTTGCTCTTTTTGTAGTTGATATGTCGTCATACTTGGTCAGCCGCTCTTGCCGAATAAAATGAGAGCTGGACATTATGCCGTGTAACATCGCGTGAAGCAAAAGCAGTGCAGCATTTCTGTGCCCCGCCCCACGTTCCCTATGCGTTGGCCTGACTGCGCGCTGTCGCGGACCAATGCCACCAAACCCTTACCAGCAACAAAGTGGCAACCAAGGCAGCAAACATCAATGGCTGTGTCAAATCATGCTTGCCGGATTTCATCCAGTAATAGTGCAAAACACCGATTGGAACAATGATATACACCAGCTTATGCAAAAACTGCCAACGTTTGCCACCCAGACGCTTAATCATGCCGTTGGTACTGGTGAGCGCAAGCGGCAGCAAGCCCACAAATGCAATAAAACCCACGGTAATGAACGGCCGCTTGAGGACATCTTTCCACATTTCCTGCACATCGAAAAAATGATCAAACCACAGAAAAGTCAAAAAGTGCAGACTCGCATAAAAGAACGCATACAAGCCCAACATACGGCGCAGCTTTAATAACCACGGCAAATTCAACAGCCTGCGTACCGGCGTCACTGCTAAAGCAATACATAGGAAATACAAGGTCCAGTCACCGGTATTGCGGGTAATAAACTCAACTGGATTGGCACCAAGTTTATCGAGAAACGCGCATGCCACGAGACGAAAAAATGGCAGCAGCGCCAGCAGAAAAATAACTGCTTTGGTGCCGGAAATTTGCTTTTGTGAGAGTGCCATATCAGAAGAATTTTTTCAGGTCCATGCCAGAGTACAAGGATGCCACTTCGCTATATCCATTAAACATCAGGGTTTTACGCTTGCGTGCAAATAGGCCATCTTCGCCAATCCGGCGTTCGGTGGCTTGCGACCAGCGCGGGTGGTCGACCTCAGGATTGACGTTAGAATAAAAGCCATATTCACGAGGAGCCGCACTATTCCAGGCCGTGCGCGGCTGGTCTTTTACAAAACGGATTTTAACGATCGATTTCGCTGATTTAAAGCCATATTTCCAAGGCAAAGCGATTCGAACTGGCGCCCCATTTTGGTTTGGCAATACCTCGCCGTACATGCCAAAGGTCAGCAGAGCCAATGGGTGATTTGCTTCATCCAGACGCAAGCCTTCGACGTACGGCCATTCGAGCACCGGACTGCGCAAACCTGGCATCTGTTTTTTATCATCCAAGGTGATGAATTCTATGTAACGCGCATTCGCTGTCGGCTCAACTTTTTTGATCAAATTCGATAATGAGTAACCAATCCAAGGTATCACCATCGACCAACCTTCTACGCAACGAAGACGATAAATGCGCTCTTCAAGCGGAGCCAATTTAATCAGACTATCGATATCCAGCGTGATCGGTTTCTTGACCTCACCTTCTATCGTGACCGTCCATGGTCGCGTTTTCAGGCTGCCAGCGGTTTGGGCAGGCTCTGACTTATCGGTGCCAAATTCATAAAAATTATTGTAGGTCGTGGCATCTTTGTACGCCGTTTTTTTCTCGATCAGCGCATACGCAGGATTGACTGTGGCAGCCATTTTTTGTGCGCCCGGTGTTTGCGCAAAGGCTTCACGATTGGCCATTTCGTACAAAGAAGTACCAGCGATCGAACCAACGGCTAATTGGCGGATAAAGTCACGTCGCGACTCGAATATTGCGCGCGGTGTGATTTCGGAAGAAAGCGGCAGATCGATGCCGTCAGGGCGAGATTTAATCAGCATGTTGGACTCCGTAGTTGAGATACCAGGCAAAACAGTCATCGTACTGACCGCTGTTTTGCTACTTAGTTTCTCATGAGTCGGGGAACTCTGCTGAACCTTACATTTTTCGGGGAGTCTTGAGCAAGCACCGTAGCAAAAGACCAATGCCAGCAGTGTTGATGTTAGGAGAGGCTCAGAGAAAACTAATTTTTCCTCTGAGCCTCTGCATTAAGGAGTTTGAAGTCTATTTAGAAACGCTACCTATAGACCCAACTACTTATAATGTTCCGTAAGAATGCAAACCTGACAAGAACATATTCACGCCAAGGAAAGCAAACGTCGTGACCAGCAAGCCCACCAGTGCCCACCATGCGGCGACTTGGCCACGCAAGCCCTTCATGAGACGCATATGCAACCATGCCGCATAATTCAACCAAACGATGAGCGCCCAGGTTTCTTTCGGATCCCACGACCAATATCCACCCCATGCTTCTGCTGCCCATAACGCACCGAGGATAGTGGCGATAGTAAAGAATGCGAAGCCTACAGCAATCGCCTTGTACATCACATCTTCCAGCAAATCAGAATCTGGCAATCTGTCGATAATTCGATTTCTGATTAAGGTTGTCAGCCCAAAAACACAAACCAAAGGAAGAACAAATTTTGTCGCAGAAAGAATTGCCGCATTCACAACTGGGGATACGTTAAGTATAAATGCAAAAAACCATGCTATTGCGGTAAGAGAAAGCGGTACAGCCACGAGCACAATCCATAAGACTTTTGCTTTCTCGTACTTCAAAAGGTATGCCCAACCAACCATTGATGCCAAAGAAAACGTACCGTAACCAATAAAGTTCGCTGGCACGTGTATCTTCATCCACCAGCTTTGCAATGCTGGTACCAAGGGCTGAATATCCGCCGCATCACGGCTCACCGTGTACCACAGCAAGAATCCGACAGCGGCAGAGATCACCAGCAAGACAAAAGGTCCGAGTTGCAAGGTGGCGTATTGTTGTTCATAGTACAAATAGAACAAAGCCGTGATCATCGAAAACAAAATAAACACTTCATACAGATTAGAAACCGGGATATGCCCGACATCCATCCCCACCAGATACGATTCAAACCAGCGCACCAACATACCGGTAAAACCCATGATCACGGCCGCCCAGCATAGAACCGAACCGACCGATGAGCCAAAATTGGAACGCGCAATCAAACCGCCCCAATAGAACAGCGTGGATAAAAAGAATAGCGTTCCCATCCACAAAATCGCCGATTGGCTCGACAACAAGTATTTCAGGAAAAATTTCTGATTCGCCATGTCCAGCGAACCACCGTAAAGATGAATCGCAAAAAAACTTAACAAAGCTAATAAAGGAATCAGCCAGCGCACTGGCTTCCAATGCCAACCCAGCCACGCAAAGGTCGGTGCGGCGAGCAGTAAAACGCCTTTTTCGTACACATCCATAAAGCCGCCAAAACGGCTTAAAGCAAACAGCGACGCCATACTCAGGGCAACGGCATACAGCCAGTCGAGCACTGTCAGACGCTTGAAAAAGCCCTGATACGGCGTGTAGTTCTGTGTCATTTCCATTTTATATCCTCAAACAGCCAATCCTGGCTGTCAGTGTAGTCGATCATTGGGATTTCGTTCTCAAGCTTGTCCGTGATGAACGATTTGTCCTAATTGTATTTTTAACTGCTGAAATTCTTTCTCAAAATCCAGCGTCTTGCGCTGTGAGCTTAAGGCCATCAGTATAGTCGTTGTAGCGGCATCGTCTTTGAGCCAGATCCATAAACGACGCTCACGGATATAGAACATAGAAAACACGCCCAATACTAACAACAAACAACCAAGATAGACGACTTTTTTACCTGGCGAGCGAGTCACTTGCAATACCGAGGCTTTGACTTCTTCAAAGCTCTTTAGTTGCAAATACACCGGAGCGCCGTAGAAAAATGCATCGGACATCGCACCGGTAGCTAATTGTAAAAAGTGCGCATGTTTATCATCCAATTCCAGCTCAGGCAAACCGTCTTGGGCGCGCGCTAATTGCCATAAATCCCACATGCTGCCATTCAAAATTTTCATGAACACATCGGCCGCTTTGGCTTGATCGTTGGCGGGAATTTGCTCCAGGAATTTAGAAATGGCGACAAAGCCTGCTTGCTTTTCATCACCTGCAAAAATCGACAAACTCTTTCTGGCTGATTCTGCTAGTTGGGTTTGCAATTGTTTTGCATTCGGCACAGAAGATGACATCGCACGTGCCGCATAGCGTTGCGCAGCAGCATCACGTAAAACCGGGTTATTCATGGCGGCACGCAGGCGCATCCATTCATTGACGGTATCGTTATCGTCTGCCGGAATACGCAAGTATCTGAATGCATCAGCAGGAGAGTCGCGCGTACCAGCGAGGAACATATAATCGCCATCGATCAACAGCGATTGCATGTAGTTGCTGAATTCTCTTGCCTGTCCGGTCTTATCACGCAATTTGTACTGCACGCTAGGACCGACATTTTTTAAATCTTTGTTATTGGCGTTTTTACCAGCTGAGCCCAGATGCTTATTCAAATCGGTACTGAATTGCTCATTAAACGTTTGCTTGGCATTGGCGGCGCGCACATCTGCGCCATTGCGTGCCATGTTCTCGACGTTGAACGGTCTGAATCCTGACCATTCTATCGTCATGTCGTTACCATCCAGGCCTGACAATGGCGTAGAACCGCCAACTTCTCCAGCGACTTCAAATGGTTTTGCTTGTCCACCGGACATAGGGAAGGCAGCGAGCTTCAATCGACTACCGCCATCTTCAAAGCTTGACTGATAGACGGCAATGCCTTTGTAGATCAAGGGCTGATTCACCTTGATCGTTGAAGAAAAGCTTTTTCCGGTTTCGTGATCCACAATTTCTACATCACTGGCGAAGAGCTTAGGCATGCCCGTTGTATAAAAATCGATGGTGAATTTTTTGAGGCGAATCGTGAACGGCAAGTCCTGAATAAACACGCCGGTTTGTTGTGGGATGATCGCGGTGTCGCTGCTCGCGCCTTCCGGAATCATGGTATTACCGCGGAAAGTAGGATTGGCGAGCGACAATCGATGTTGCTCAGGAATTTTAGCAATAATGCCGTTGCCGTCAAACGGTACCTTGCCCATAAACCATTGCTGAAAATGGATAGGCATTTCGGAATCGAGCATCCCACCTATGCAAATGATAACGATCGCGCTGTGGGCAAAAATGTAACCCCATTTATTTGCCGCCCCTTGCTTAGCGGTGATCAATGTCGCGGCGTCTTTCTCTATCAATTTAAAGCGATAACCAATACGTGCCAGATGGGCTGTCAGTGCCGGAACTATTGCGGTGCGGGTTTCTTTTGCTTGCCATTCAGCTTTGTGATGAAAATTACGTAGTGACTGCTCACGCACATTTTCACGCCAGCTGCGCATGTCTTTCAACATCTTGGGCGCATTACGAATCAGACACAAGCTGGTCGATAAAACCAGAAAGCCCATGATGGTCAAAAACCACCAGGCAGAATATACGGAGTACAGACTAAACGACTTAAACACTTCAAACCAGAACGGTCCAAACTGATTGACGTAATTTGGCATTGGTTCATTTTGCTTCATCACGGTACCGATGACTGAAGCAATCGCGATCAGCGTCAGCAAACTAATCGCAAACCGCATCGACGACAGCAATTCTATGGCATCCGCCAACCAGGCTTTGCGGGTGTTGATGTGTATGCCGCCGGTGGAAGTCGCCAGTTCGGCATCGATCTTATTATCCATACTGCTCCGAGAATAACCTAAAAAAAAGGGGATGGCATTTCGCCACCCCCTCCGTATTGCATGTCAAAAATAGCGGATAACCCCTACTCAATCTTTCTACAGCAACTGTGGCAGCTACTGCAACTGGGTCACAGCGAGCGAAAGAGGTAATATTCCGACTTTTTTGAATTATTTTAAGCCAGCGACGTAATCCGCAACGGCTTTCATTTCGTCGTCAGACATTTTTTTGCCGATGGAAACCATCTGTGCACTGTTTTTACGAGCGCCAGTGCGGAAGTTGGTCAACTGCGCAATGGTATAATCCTGATGTTGTCCAGCGATACGTGGGAACTGTGCAGGAATACCAGCGCCATTAGGGCTGTGGCAACCAGCGCAGGCAGGCACGTTTTTCTCAGCAATACCACCGCGGTAAATTTGTTTACCCAGTTCAACGATGTCTTTATTTTTCGCGGCACCTGGTGCAGATTTTTGCAGCGACAGATAAGCGGAGACGTTTTTGACGTCTTCCGGTGTCATTGCTTTGGCAAATGTTGTCATAACCGGATTATTGCGATCAGCGCCGGTAAAGTCATGCAATTGCTTAGAAATGTAGGCTTCGTGCTGTGCCGACAGTTTAGGATTGACTGAAATAGTAGAGTTGCCGTGCTCACCGTGGCAAGAGACGCAGGCAACAATGCCACGTGCTGCATCACCATTGGTGAATAAAGCCTCGCCTTTGGCCGGATCGGCTTTGGCTGACTTAGCTGCTTCGTTGGCATACGCCACAGAAGTAATAGAAGACATAGCCAAAATGGCAATGCTAATGGATTTCAAAACTGGTAAGAAAGCACGGTTCATTCATACACCCTGAGACTAAGTAATAGAAATCGGCCCTGATGGCGACACGTAGCTACTAATTTGGCTTGATGCGAATCAAACCGATATTGATATCCAGAGTAGGACTGGACTTGTTTACTTCTGCCCATATCTAACCCCTTATTGTACAATAGCTTTTAAGCGTTTTTACCGCTGACTGTTGCATTTTTCAATCTTTCCTTTCCTCTATGTCTATCCTCTGGCAAGCCCGCTTCTTTACTACGGTAAATCATTTACGTGATCTACCGCGTACCCACGTACCGGAAATCGCATTCGCCGGCCGATCTAACGCTGGCAAATCGACCGCCATTAATACACTATGTAATCAAAAGAAACTTTGTTTTGCATCAAAAACTCCTGGACGAACCCAGCACATTAACTATTTTTCCATCGGTGGCGCCCACGTCGGTCAGCATCGTAAAGACGAAACACGAGTTGACGAGATCCGTGCGCTGATCGTGGATTTGCCGGGATATGGTTATGCGGAAGTACCAGGAGCGGCAAAACAACACTGGAACCAATTGCTCGGTGCGTATGTACAACGCCGTACGCAACTGGCAGCACTGGTGTTAATCATGGATGCCCGCCGTCCTTTCACTGATCTGGATATTCAGATGCTGGAGTGGTTTGCGCCGACGGGCCGCCCGATCCACTGCATTTTGACCAAAGCAGACAAATTAAACCGCAATGAATGCACCAATGCTTTGCGCCAGGCCAAAGAAGTGTTATCTCAGTACGTTGATAATGAGGGACCTTTGTTCCCGTTCACGATCCAATTATTCTCAGCCCTGAAACGAATCGGCATAGAAGAAGCGGACGCAACGATACAAAGACTGGTCGGACTTGACCGTGAGCCAGAAATGCTGGATGACGGCGCAGACATCGTTGATGCTGACCATGTTTCTGAAGAAATTGACACCGAGGGTAAAGCCCAAGGTAGTCCTGAGGCAGATTAATTGAAGTAAAAAAGCCCCGACTCATGTAGGAATCGGGGCAATAACACCGTTTAGCATAGGGACCAACGGTGCCTGCTCAGGGAAAAGAAGCAGTAGGTCAGGAGACGCTCTTAACCTAAGCGATCAGATGCAGTAAGTCGGAAAAAGTTTCATCGAAGTTCGATTATTATTTGTTTTTTGGCCTCAATTCTTTTTTTTAAAATTATGTCCCCTCATAAAACTACCCAATTCCCCGCTGTGCGTATGCGTCGCATGCGCAAGGACGTCTTCTCACGTGCGATGATGCGTGAAAACATTGTGACCGCTGCCGACCTGATCTATCCGGTATTTGTTATCGATGGTGTCAATCAATGCGAAAAAGTCGCGTCTATGCCAGGTGTTGAGCGTGTCTCTATCGATATTTTGTTAGGTGTGGCGGAAGATTGCGTCGCGCTGGGTATTCCAGTGATGGCACTGTTTCCGGCAATTCATTCCAGCTTAAAAACGCCAGATGGCATTGAAGCGACGAATCCTGATGGTTTGATCCCACGCGCAATCCGCGAATTGAAAAGCCGTTTCCCAGAATTAGGCATTTTAAGTGACGTAGCTCTTGATCCTTACACCAGCCACGGCCAGGACGGTTTGCTGGATGCGAACGGCTATGTCATGAACGACGAAACCACCGAGATGTTAGTCAGGCAGGCGCTTACACATGCGCGCGCGGGTGCAGACATTGTGGCTCCTAGCGATATGATGGATGGTCGCATCGGCGCAATCCGTCATGCTTTAGAAGCAAACAATTTCATCCACACACGCATCATGGCTTACTCAGCTAAATATGCGTCGGCGTTTTACGGTCCCTTCCGTGATGCAGTGGGTTCCGCTGCTAATCTGGGCAAAAGCGACAAAGCCAGCTATCAGATGGATCCAGCCAATAGTGATGAAGCCTTGCGTGAAGTAGCGCTCGATCTGGAAGAAGGCGCTGACATGGTCATGGTCAAGCCAGGTATGCCGTATCTGGATATCGTCCGTCGCGTGAAGGATGAATTCCGCGTACCAACTTTTGCTTATCAGGTCAGTGGCGAATACGCGATGATCAAAGCAGCTGCCCAAAATGGCTGGCTCGATCACAACAAGACCATGATGGAATCCATGCTGGCATTTAAACGCGCTGGTGCCGATGGTGTACTGACTTACTTTGCACGTGATATTGCGCGTTTATTGAAACATCCAGATTAATTTCGTTTCAAAAAAATCAAAACCTTCTAGCGCCTGGACGCCGAAGTAGAGAGGCACAGAATAAAAGCTAGAGAAAGCCATTACGGTTTTCGTCACTTTTATTCTGTGCTTTTATTTTTGATGCTTTTTTGATGTATCTTTGTCTTTACAAAAGTATTCCATTCATACAGTTTTCACTGCATTTAAGCGATTTTCTATCATATTGATAAATCATATAAATAAATTCGTCTTGCCCTCGAACACAAAGCTGATTAGCATGTCCTTGATAGATCTTCATTCTGGGGCAGCACATGCAAGAAAAAATCATCCTTTTCGCGAGCCCGGTATTTTTCGTATTGCTTGCGACTGAATTCATCGTCGCCTTACGTCGTCAGCGTCACACTTACCGGATCAACGATGCAATCAGCAGCATCAGTCTGGGCATCATGAGCCAGATTTCCGCGGTATTTTTAAAAGTTTTTGTGATTGGCATTTATGCCTGGGTCGCGCGCCATTTTGCGCTTTTTCAATTGTCGGCAGATTCAGTCTGGGTTTGGGTCAGCGGTTTACTGTTGTACGACTTTTTGTATTATTGGCTGCACCGCATGGGGCATCACACGAATTTGCTGTGGGCTGCACATGTCGTGCACCACCAAAGCGAAGAATACAATTTATCGACGGCATTACGGCAAACCAGCACAGGACCCCTGTTTGGCTGGATTTTTTATATGCCCCTGGCAATTCTGGGCTTCCCGCTACAAGTGTATGTCGTCGTTGCTTTGATCGATCTGATTTACCAATTCTGGATACACACACAGCAGATCAATAAGCTTGGCTGGTTTGATCGTGTTTTTGTCTCGCCGTCCAATCATCGGGTACACCATGCCGTTAACGACTTGTATCTGGATAAAAATTTTGGCGGCATTTTAATTATCTGGGACAGGATTTTTGGTACCTATGCAGAAGAACAAGATGCCCATCCAGCGGTCTTCGGCACACGCAAACCCTTGCAGAGCTGGAACCCGCTGTGGGCGAATCTGGAAGTCTATCAGGCCGTTGCTTTAGATGCGTGGCGTACCAAACGTTGGAGCGACAAATTCAAAATCTGGCTGATGCCACCAGGCTGGTTACCTGCAGATCTGGCCAGTCGGAATAAATCTACTCCATTTAACTTAAACCACCCCATTTATAATCCGCCGCTCAGTACCGGCATGCTGTGGTATTGCCTTGCCCAATTTACTATGACAATGCACACCACCACGCATTTTTTACTCTCTGCACCATCTGCAAACCTAACATCAAGTGGGTTGTATGCCATCTGGTTATTCGCGGGATTTTGGATCGTTGGGGGTTTATTGGAACAAAAGAGAAAATTCATCTTTCTGGAATCCTTGCGCCTGATGCTGGGTGCAGCAATGGTGTTATATAGCCCAATGTGGTTCGGCATTGTGCACTTACCACAGTGGGCACAAGTCGGTATCATTGGCACTTGCCTGATATCTTTGTTTTCTCTCGGAATGATCGTCCGGAATTCCTCAGTATCAGTTTTACATACCAATTAATACAGGGTTGGAGTATCACTTAAAAATGGTCTGACGAGCTTTGTTCGTATAGATATTTTTAAATACTCCCCCTGTAATTAATAACGAACAGACTTTAACGCATGCAAGACTACACATTTCTGTGGCACGACTATGAAACCTTTGGCGCCGTTCCGCGCCGTGATCGCCCGGCACAATTTGCTGCGATACGCACCGATGCGGAATTAAATGAAATCGGTGAAGAAATCATGGTCTATTGTCAGCCTGCACCAGATTTTTTACCTGAACCACAAGCTTGCCTGATCACTGGCATCACGCCGCAAACCTGTCTGGATCGCGGCGTCCCCGAATACCAGTTTGCGCAAACAATTGAAGCGGCATTTGCCCAATCCGGCACCATTGGTGTTGGCTACAACACGATACGCTTTGACGATGAAGTCACCCGTTTTTTATTCTGGCGCAACCTCATCGATCCTTATGCACGGGAATGGCAAAATAATTGCAGCCGCTGGGATATCCTTGACGTGGTTCGCACTGCCTATGCTTTACGCCCTGATGGCATCCAATGGCCAAAAAATGCTGAAGGCAAAACCAGCTTCCGTCTCGAACATCTGAGTGTAGCCAATGGTTTGAACCACGAAGCGGCGCATGATGCTTTATCCGACGTCCGTGCGACGATCGCGTTTGCACGTTTGCTGCGTGAGAAAAATCCACGCCTGTTTGATTTCTGTTTGAGCTTACGAAAAAAAGATCGCGTGATGGAAGAGATAGGCTGGCCCGTCAAACGTCCCTTACTGCACGTCACTGGCATGATTCCGGTCGAACAGGGTTGCCTGACTGTAGTCTGGCCTTTGGCTATGCATCCGAGCAATAAAAACGAAATCATCGTCTGGGATTTACAAACGGATCCTACAGAATTATTTTCCCTGACAGCCAATGAAATTCAATTGCGTATGTTCAGCAAAGCCAGCGACCTGCCAGAAGGCGTGCAGCGTTTGCCAATCAAAACCATCCACATCAACAAATCGCCTATCGTCATCAGCAATTTAAAAACCCTGAGCGCGGAACGTGCCGCGCATTGGGGCATCGCGATGGATCGCATCATGGCGCATGCAGACATCGCTGCCACGGCACCTGATATGAGCGCCATTTGGGATGCCGTATTTGATCGCCCGCAACTCGCAGCTAATGATGTCGATGAAGACCTCTACAACGGCTTTATCGGCGCTGGTGACCGTCGCGTACTCAACGACCTGAGGCACCTGTCGGCAGCGCAGTTAGCGCAAATACAGCCATCGTTTCAAGATCCACGCCTTGAAGAATTATTTTTCCGCTACAAAGCCAGAAACTTCCCTGAAAGTTTGAATCAAGATGAGCTTGAACAATGGGAAGAGCACCGCGCTCAGCGCCTGCACGAAGGTATAGGCAATGCTTTAACAGTAGAGCAGTATTTTGAGAAAATTGATCAACTGTCGGAAGAGGCCGATGAGCGCACGGAAGAAATTTTAGGTGCACTGTATGACTATGCCGAGCATGTGACACCTTCGCGTTGAATTTGTTGATGGCAAAAAAAAACCCGACTCAGCGTCGGGTTTTTTTCGAAAATTACTTATTCGGTTGCGGTGTAATACGCAGATAAGGCTTAGGTGCGCTGTAACCTTTTGGATATTTCTGCTTGATCACTTCCTCATCTTTGATCGATAGAGGAATAATCACGTCATCGCCATCGCGCCAGTTACCTGGTGTAGCGACAGTGTAGCCATCGGTCAGTTGCAAGGCATCAATCACGCGCAGGACTTCATCAAAATTACGTCCGGTAGTTAGTGGGTAAGTGATGATCAAACGGATTTTTTTCTTAGGATCAATGATAAACAGGGAACGCACTGTCACTGTTTCAGATTGATTTGGATGGATCATATCGTACAGAGTCGCAACCTTGCGATCGGCGTCTGCCACGATAGGGAAGCCAACCACGGTCTTTTGTGTCTCTTCAATGTCTTTGATCCATTGAATATGAGAAGCAGCGCCGTCTACTGACAGAGCGATCGCTTTGACATTGCGCTTATCAAATTCTGGTTTTAGTTTTGCCGTCAGGCCTAATTCTGTAGTGCAGACTGGGGTGAAATCTGCAGGATGGGAAAACAATACTACCCATGAATCACCAGCCCACTCGTGAAACTTCAGATGTCCAATCGAAGAATCTTGCTCAAAATCTGGTGCGGTGTCGCCTAAACGTAAAGTCATGTTTCTCTCCAAAAAAGCATAGGGTTTGACTATAGAACTTGCTTACTTACGATTCAAGAACAGAGAAGTTGCAAGCTTATATCTTATTGAATATATAAAAATAAGATGGCCTCAAAACACAATAAACTCATCACGGTAATGCGTTCTGTTTGCAACTTCATTACAAACTAGCAAAAACTTCCAACAACCATTCAACAGACTCGTTATTTGCCTTCATTTTTCAATAATGATTGCAAGAATTTTTCTGCATCCTGAAAACCAACCACACGTCCATCTGGAATCTCTGTTCCCATAGTATTAAAGAAAATAATACCCGGAGGTCCAAACAGATTAAAACGTTTCAGCAAAGCTTTATCATCTGCATTGTTTGCCGTCACGTCGACTTGTAACAACAACATGTTGTCCAGTTTAGCCTTGACCTGTGGATTAGTGAAGGTCAATTTTTCCATCTCTTTACATGAAACGCACCAATCAGCATAAAAATCCAACGCCGCCATCTTGCCTTTATTTTGTGCAAGGGCAGCGTCTAATTCAGCAACAGTTCGAATTCTTGTAAAGACGACTTTCTGGGTTTCTGTTCCCAACACATGTGCGAGTGGTGCATAGATATCACGACCACCTGTACTAACACCAACAAGCTGTGTCGCACCCAACAAAACAAAAAACGCGGCAATGGCTTTGGCAAATAAACCTGAGCGATGGAAAAACAATTGATACACACCGTAGCCTATCAACAGTGCTGCCCAACCCAGCATTTGTGCCCATACTGGCAATACAGGTGACACCATCCACAAGGCCATCGCCAGCATTAACACGCCAAAGAAACGTTTGATACTTTCCATCCATACGCCAGCGCGGGGCAACAAGCTACCAGCTGACAAACCCAACAGCAACAGTGGAACGCCCATACCGATCGCGATCGCAAACATCGCAGCACCACCAACAAATACATCACGAGTTTGACTGATATACACCAGTGCGCCCAACAGGGGTCCGGTAACGCAAGGACCGACGATCAACGCTGAGATCGAACCCATCAAGAATACGCCAAACAACTTGCCCAGCTTACTATTACGTTGACCTTCCGATACTTCGGTCAGTTTAGTTTGCAATGCGGCCGGCATTTGCAATTGATACACATTGAACATGGACAGCGCAAATACCACCATCAAAGCGGCGAACGCACTCAGAACCCAAGGATTCTGCAAGGTCGCTGCCAGACCTTCACCAGCCAGTCCAGCCGCAACCCCCATGCCGGTATAAACCAGCGACATGCCTAACACATAAGCGACCGACAACAAAAACGCACGGGTGCGGCTAACACCAACACCTTCACCGACAATAATAAACGACAGAATAGGCACCATGGGTAATACGCACGGTGTCAGCGATAAGCCCAAACCAAGCACGAAAAACAGCGGCAAGATCACCGGCAATTTGCCGCTTTTCAACGCCGCGCTAATGCTGCTGGTCTCAGCGTCGCCAGCGCCCGCATTCGCTGAAATAGTGGCATTCGCCTTTGTTGGCTCGCCAACAGCTCCTTGGATGCCAGCAATGCCAGAAATCGGCAATTTGAATACGCTTTCCATTGGTGGATAGCAAAGCCCCTGATCCGCACAACCCTGACGTACAACCTTTAAGCTGAATTCCTGACTCGCTTTGACCGGAATTCTGACCACAACGAAGTGACGATAAGTTTCAACTTCTTTTTGAAAGGTCTCGTCAAATTTAACTTTGCCTTTTGGCAGAACTGGTTCTCCCACCTGCGCATCTTCAGACGTGAATTTCAAACGTTCTCGATATAGGTAATAGCCTTCGGCAATATTAAGGGTCACTTCGGCGGTACCAGCATCAACCATTTTCGCTTTAGCAGTGAAAGCAACTTCGGGATCCAGAAAATCTTCAGCCTTCACCAATGAGCTAGCTAGCAAACACGCCGCAATGAACACTACTTGCAGCAAGAGGGTAAAAGAATGTTGTATGCGTAAAAACGCTGGCGTACGTTGCAGTTTCATTGACGTCCTGTTTGTTCATTAACCCATTGCAAATAGGCGGGTAGACCCGCCACAACGGGGATTGCTATGATTTCGGGTACTTCATAAGGGTGAGCTTCAATAATGCAATTTTGCAGAGCCGAAAATGCTTCGTTTGTCGTTTTTATTTGCAACAACACTTCAGTCGTGGCTTCCCGCTTCCCCGCCCATGTGTATAGAGACATAACTTCCGGCAAGACGTTCACACATGCTGCCAACTTATTCGCCAACACATTCTCAGCAATAAGCATTGCTGTCTGTTTGTCGGGGCAACTGGTGATAACTAACAAAATCTGATTCATATTTCCCCTAAGCAGCTATTTTAACAAGAGTGCGCGATTTAAGAGAGGCGTCAATCAAAAACCACTGGCGATTCGTGACGCATTCCTTTGATAGAAGAATAAATTAAATGCATAGACGAAAAAAAACCGCTCAGTCAGACTGAACGGTTTTCTTGTATGAAGGCACAGGTCCTTCAATTACTTATGCTTCTGGTGCATCAGCGATGTCAGAAACTTCTGGACGATCCAGCAGTTCAACATATGCCATAGGAGCATTGTCACCAACGCGGAAACCCATTTTCAGGATACGCAGGTAACCGCCGTTACGATTTGCGTAACGCGGGCCCAATTCAGCAAACAATTTGACAATCATTTCGCGGTCGCGCAGACGGGAGAAAGCCAAACGCTTGTTTGCCAAGGTGTCTGTTTTACCCAAAGTCAGAATCGGCTCAATAACGCGGCGCAGTTCTTTTGCTTTTGGCAAAGTTGTTTTGATTGCTTCGTGACGCAACAGGGAAACTGTCATGTTGCGCAACATTGCTAAACGGTGGGAAGATGTACGATTCAGCTTACGTAAGCCGTGACGATGACGCATGGTAATTCCTTTTAAAGTTTTAAAAAAGCCAGCTCTTCTATCGCTAACGCGTATATTTGTGTCAGCGCGGGCCGGTCGGTACTACTGTTAAATCGGGCAGCTACGCTGCCCGAGGGACCAAATTATTTTTCCAAGCCAGCTGGTGGCCAGTTTTCCAACTTCATGCCCAAAGACAAACCACGGGACGCCAGTACTTCTTTGATTTCGTTCAAAGACTTACGACCCAGATTTGGTGTCTTCAACAATTCGTTTTCACTACGTTGGATCAGATCACCAATGTAGTAAATGTTTTCTGCTTTCAGGCAGTTAGCTGAACGAACTGTCAATTCCAGATCATCCACTGGGCGCAACAGAACTGGATCAACTGCAGGTGCGCGGGATGGCGCTTCAGCAGCAGCTTCAGTACCTTCCAGTGCAGCAAATACATTCAACTGGTCAACCAACACGCGTGCGGATTGACGAATTGCTTCTTCTGGAGAAATCACACCGTTTGTTTCGATGTTAATGACCAGTTTATCCAGATCAGTACGCTGTTCAACACGAGCGGACTCAACTGCATAAGAAACACGACGTACTGGAGAGAAAGACGCATCCAGAATCATACGACCGATAGTTTTGTTCGCATCTTCTGACAGACGACGAACGTTACCTGGCACATAGCCACGGCCTTTTTCAACTTTAATCTGCATGTCGAGCTTGCCGCCAGCAGTCAAATTAGCGATCACGTGATCTGGGTTGATCAGTTCCACATCGTGTGGCAGATCGATATCGGAAGCCAAAACTGCGCCTTCGCCATCTTTCTTCAAAGTCAGAGTGACTTCATCACGATTGTGCAACTTGAATACAACACCTTTCAAGTTCAACAGAATATCAACGACGTCTTCTTGAACGCCATCGAGGGAAGAATACTCATGAACGACACCAGCGATGGTGACTTCAGTCGGTGCGTAACCAGTCATCGTCGACAACAGAACACGACGCAGAGCATTGCCCAGCGTGTGGCCATAGCCACGTTCAAACGGTTCCATCGTCACTTTAGCGTGACCAGCACCCAGCATTTCCACATCGATAATACGTGGCTTCAACAGATTGTTTTGCATGAAATGTCCTTTTCAATACCCTCGGTTCGTTACACCGATAAGGCTGACGGCATTAAAGAAAAAGCCTGCCAGTCGCGAAACAGGCAGGCGGAGAAACTTAATATTAACGAGAATACAATTCAACGATCAGAGATTCGTTAACATCGTGAGCGATGTCGCTGCGATCTGGCATGGACTTGAAAGTACCTTCCATTTTCTTCGCATCAACAGCAACCCAAGATGGCATGCCGCCTTGTTCTGCCAAAGACAGCGCTTCAACGATACGCACTTGCTTTTTCGCTTTTTCACGAACTGCAACGACGTCACCAGCTTTAACTTGGTAGGAAGCAATGTTCACAACGATACCGTTCACTGTGAAAGCTTTGTGGCTCACCAATTGGCGTGCTTCTGCGCGTGTGGAGCCGAAGCCCATACGGTAAGCAACGTTGTCCAGGCGGGATTCCAACAATTTCAACAGCGTTTCGCCAGTGTTGCCTTTTTGACGATCAGCTTCAGCGAAGTAGCGGCGGAATTGACGTTCCAAGATGCCGTACATACGTTTAACTTTTTGCTTTTCGCGCAATTGGTTACCGAAATCAGAGGTACGAGCACCAGAAGTGCGACCATGTTGACCTGGTTTAGCGTCGAGTTTGCATTTTGAATCTAAAGAGCGACGTGCGCTTTTCAGAAACAGATCCGTGCCTTCGCGGCGGGATAACTTAGCTTTTGGTCCGATATAACGTGCCACAGTATTTTCCTTTAATTAATGACGCAGAATGAGCTGCGCTAGTCTGATCCACCTGCAATCAGACAGTGGTCTTAAAGACATAAGTACTAGAATTAACTAGCCTTTTAATGTCTGAAATAAAAATTCCCAACACAAAACCCGCCAACAAAATGGCGGGCTTGCATTCTAACGGAAAAACCGTCAGAACGCCAGCAGCAAATGCTACTGCTTAGATACGACGACGCTTTGGAGGGCGGCAACCGTTATGTGGAACTGGTGTTACGTCTTGGATCAAAGAAATCTTGATACCGAGATTGTTCAATGCGCGAACTGAAGATTCACGACCTGGGCCTGGGCCCTTGATGCGAACTTCCAGATTTTTGATACCGCATTCAACAGCAACTTTACCTGCTGCTTCCGCTGCAACCTGCGCTGCGAAAGGAGTAGATTTACGTGAGCCTTTAAAACCAGCACCGCCAGCAGTAGCCCATGAAAGCGCATTGCCTTGACGATCAGTGATCGTGATGATGGTGTTATTGAAAGAAGCGTGAACGTGTGCAATACCTTCTGCAACGTTCTTTTTAACTTTCTTACGAGCACGTGCTGCTGCTGCGTTGTTAGATGCTTTTGCCATAATGATTTCCTTGGATCCGGGCTAGCCTGGATTATTTCTTCAAAGATTGAGCTGCTTTACGTGGGCCTTTACGTGTACGTGCGTTAGTACGTGTACGTTGACCACGGCAAGGCAAGCCTTTACGATGGCGCAAGCCGCGATAGCAACCCAAGTCCATCAAGCGCTTGATGTTCATGGACAATTCACGACGCAAGTCGCCTTCGACGATAAATTTACCGATTTCGTCGCGAAGCTTCTCGAGTTCGTTGTCATCCAGATCTTTAACCTTTTTATTGGTCAAAACACCTGTTGCTTCACAGATTTTCTGTGAGCGTGGACGGCCAATACCATAGATAGCTGTTAAGCCGATTACGGTATGCTGATGATTTGGGATATTAACCCCTGCGATACGTGCCATTCGTTATTCCTCGTTCAATAACGTTAATTAACCTTGGCGCTGTTTATGGCGTGGTTCTGTGCAAATAACACGAACAACACCTTTGCGCTTGATGATTTTGCAGTTGCGGCAAATCCGCTTAACTGATGCGAGAACTTTCATTTTTGCCCTCTTCCCTTTTAATACAATTTAATTTACTTGGTACGGAACACTATTCGCGCCCGGCTCAAATCATAAGGCGTCAATTCCACTGTCACCTTATCACCTGGAAGAATACGAATATAGTTCATTCGCATCTTCCCGGAAATATGGCCTAGTACAACATGCCCGTTTTCCAACTTAACTCGAAATGTCGCATTCGGAAGATTCTCAAGAATCTCGCCCTGCATCTGTATAACGTCGTCTTTTGCCATTCGATCTGCTGTTCCTTCAGGCAATTACCGAGAAGGAATCCCGCCCTTGAAATTTGCTTTACGAAGAAGCGATTCATACTGCTGGGACATTACATAGTTCTGAACTTGTGCCATGAAATCCATGGTAACGACCACAATAATCAACAGCGATGTGCCGCCGAAATAAAATGGTACCTTCCACTTGGCGATCAAGAATTCAGGTAATAAACAAACCAGCGTAATATAAACCGCACCGGCCAGTGTCAAACGCATCAAAATCTTATCGATATAGCGTGCTGTCTGATCACCTGGACGAATTCCCGGAACAAACGCGCCACTCTTCTTCAAGTTGTCAGCCGTTTCTTTGCTATTAAATACCAAAGCGGTATAGAAGAAGCAGAAGAAAATAATTGCAGCTGCATACAACAAAGCGTGAATCGGCTCGCCTGGTGCCATCGACGCTGCGAGATCTTTCAAGAAGGTAATGAAACCGCTTGAAGAATCGCCTGCGCCTTTAGTGAACCAGCTCGTAATAGTCGCTGGGAACAAAATGATGGAAGAAGCGAAAATCGGAGGAATTACACCTGCCATGTTCAACTTCAGAGGCAAATGACTACTTTGCCCACCATACACTTTATTACCGACCTGACGTTTTGCGTAGTTGACCAGGATCTTACGTTGGCCACGTTCCACAAATACCACCAGGTACGTTACAGCCGCAGCAATCACACAAATCAACAATACTGATGCCGGATGCATAGAGCCTGTCCGAACCAATTCAAACAAGTTACCCAAGGCATTCGGGAGGCCAGCAGCGATACCGGCGAAAATAATGATAGAAATACCATTACCTAAACCACGCTCAGTAATCTGCTCGCCCAACCACATCAGAAACATCGTTCCAGTTACCAACGTTACTACAGTAGTCAATCGGAAAGCCATGCCTGGATCAAGAACCAAACCAGGCTGAGCTTCCAGACCAAACGCAATAAAATATGCCTGCACCGTCGCTAATAGCAAAGTGCCATACCGAGTATATTGAGTAATTTTTCTACGACCGGACTCGCCTTCTTTTTTCAGCGCTTCCAGTTGTGGAGAAACGATAGACATCAACTGCATGATAATCGATGCCGAAATATACGGCATGATACCAAGTGCAAACACGGTAAACCGTGACAATGCACCACCGGAGAACATGTTAAACATACCCAAAATACCACCTTGGTTTTGCTTAAACAGGTCCGCCAATGCAGTTGGATCTATACCAGGAACTGGCACGTGAGCACCAATCCTGTAGACAACCAGCGCACCAAGCAAAAACCAGAGTCTAGCCCATGGAAATCCGCTTGCCGCACTTTTAGCTTGTTGTGGAGATGTTGCCAATTATTGCTCCGGTGTCTGCACTGAATTAAGCGATTGTACCGCCAGCAGCTTCGATTGCAGCTTTAGCGCCTTTAGTGACGATCAAGCCGTTCAAAGTAACTTTCTTGGAAATTGCGCCAGACAAGATCACACGAACTACACGTGCGAGCTCGGAAACGACACCAGCTTGTTTCAAAGCTAAAATGTCAATTTCAGTGACTGGCAGATTTTCCAGGTCTGTCAAACGAACTTCTGCTTTAAACGGAGTTGCCAGTGATTTGAAACCACGTTTTGGCAAACGACGTTGCAGAGGCATCTGACCGCCCTCGAAACCGACTTTATGAAAGCCGCCTGAACGGGATTTTTGACCTTTATGGCCGCGACCCGCTGTCTTACCTAAACCTGAACCGATACCACGACCAACACGACGTTTGTAGTGTTTTGCGCCATCAGCAGGTTGGATGTTATTCAATTCCATAATTTGCTCCGAACATAAGCCTTGCGACTTACGCTACAACCTTCACAAGATACGAGACTTTATTGATCATGCCGCGTACTGCTGGTGTGTCTTCCAATTCAGAAACTGAATTGACACGACGCAGGCCCAGACCACGTACGGTAGCACGGTGATCCTGGCGTGTGCCGATCAGACCTTTGACCAATTGTACTTTTACTGTCTTAGTCATCGCGCTCTCCTTAACCGAGGATTTCTTCAACGGTCTTGCCACGCTTTGCAGCGATTTCAGATGGAGTACTCATCTTAGCCAGACCATTTAAAGTCGCACGAACCATGTTGTAAGGATTTGTGGAACCGTTGGATTTAGCAACGACGTTCACAATACCCATTACTTCAAAAATCGCGCGCATTGGACCACCAGCAATAACGCCAGTACCTTCTTTTGCTGGAGAAATCATGACGGAAGATGCGCCGTGCTTACCAGTAACGGTGTGCTGCAATGTACCGTTCTTTAAAGTCACTTTGATCATCTTACGACGTGCTTCTTCCATCGCTTTTTGTACAGCTACAGGAACTTCTTTCGATTTTCCCTTGCCCATACCGATACGGCCATCGCCGTCACCTACGACTGTCAGCGCCGCGAAACCCATGATACGACCACCCTTAACCACTTTGGTTACACGGTTGATCGCGATCATTTTTTCGCGCATGCCATCATCCGGCTTGTCGGCTGCTGTTTTTGCTTGCATTTTTGCCATGACAAATTTTCCTTAGAACTTCAAGCCAGCTTCGCGGGCAGCTTCTGCAAGCGCCTTGATGCGGCCATGGTAACGGAAACCGGAGCGGTCAAACGCAACTTCGGTAACCCCTGCTTTGATTGCCTTCTCTGCTACACGCTTGCCGATCAAAGTCGCGGCTGTGGTGTTGCCACCAGCACCGGACTTGCCAGCCAACTCTGCACGTACTTCTGCTTCTACTGTAGAAGCAGATGCCAACACTTTGGCGTCTGGGCCAATAATGTTTGCGTAGATGTGCAAGTTGGTGCGATGCACGGCCAGGCGGTTCACTTTGAGTTCTGCGATCTTGGCACGGGTTTGACGTGCGCGGCGCAGACGTGATTGTTTCTTGTCCATCGTCAACCCCTATTACTTCTTCTTGGTTTCTTTAATCACAACCACTTCGTCCGCATAACGGACACCCTTGCCTTTATAAGGCTCTGGGCTGCGGTATGCACGGACTTCAGCTGCCACTTGACCTACTTGCTGCTTATTAACCCCTTTGATCAGGATTTCAGTAGGTGTTGGCGTAGCACAAGAAACGCCAACTGGCATTTGATGTACAACTGGGTGTGAAAAACCTAAAGACAAATTCAATTTGTCACCTTGAGCTTGCGCTTTATAACCAACGCCGACCAAAGTGAGTTTTCTTTCAAAGCCTTTAGTAACACCGTTAACCATGTTATTGACCAGAGCACGTAAAGTGCCTGTCATTGCATTAGCTTCACGGCCATCATTGGCTGGTGAAAAACTCAAAGTGCCGTTGTCGTTCGCAATTGCCACTAAGCCGTTTAAGCTTTGTGTCAATACGCCCATAGGACCTTTTACTGTAATCTGCTCTGCTGAAATTGCAACTTCTGCACCGGCCGGCAAAGCGATTGGCATCTTACCTACTCGAGACATCTTTCACTCCTTAGGCGACGTAGCAAATAACTTCGCCACCGACACCGGTTGCGCGCGCTTTGCGGTCAGTCATGACGCCTTTTGGTGTGGACACAATGGCCACGCCCAAACCGTTCATCACGCTTGGAATCTCGTCTTTACCTTTGTAAATACGGAGACCTGGACGTGAAACACGTTCCAAACGCTCAATAACAGGACGTCCTGCATAATATTTCAAGCCGATTTTTAATTCGGACTTACCTGCAGTTTCCAAAACTGCGAAATCTTCAATGTAACCTTCGTCTTTAAGTACGTTTGCAATTGCAATCTTTACTTTAGAGGACGGCATCGCAACTACAGTTTTTTGAACAACTTGTGCGTTACGAATGCGGGTCAGCATATCGGCGATAGGATCGCTCATACTCATTGCTTATTCTCCTATTACCAGCTGGCTTTAGTCATACCCGGGATTTCACCACGCATGGCGACTTCACGGAGTTTAATACGGCCCAAACCGAATTTACGGAATGTGCCACGTGGGCGACCTGTCAAAGCGCAACGATTACGCTGGCGGGTCGGATTAGAATTACGTGGCAAAGCCTGCAACTTCAGACGAGCGATGTAACGCTCTTCTTCTGTCTTTGATTGGTCATCAATGATGGCCTTCAATTCGGCGCGCTTGCCAGCGAATTTCTTCACCAAGTCTGCACGCTTTTGCTCACGATTAATCAGTGCCAATTTTGCCATGGCGACCTCAGTTTCTGAACGGAAATTTAAATGCGGCGAGGAGTGCTTTCGCTTCTTCGTCGGTCTTTGCTGTTGTCGTGATACTGATATTCATACCACGCAATGCGTCGATCTTGTCGTACTCGATTTCAGGGAAAATAATCTGTTCCTTAACACCGATATTGTAGTTACCACGACCATCAAACGCACGACCAGAAACACCACGGAAGTCACGTACACGTGGCAATGCCACAGTGATGAAACGATCCAGGAATTCATACATCTGAGCGCCACGCAAAGTTACCATACAACCGATTGGGTAGCCTTCACGGATTTTAAAACCTGCAATCGCTTTACGTGCTTTAGTCACGACTGGCTTTTGGCCGGCGATCTTAGTCAAGTCACCAACAGCGTGCTCAATGATCTTTTTGTCAGCAATTGCTTCAGACAAACCCATGTTCAGGGTAATCTTCAAGATACGTGGTACTTCCATCGAAGACTTATACGCGTACTTTTCAGTCAGCGCCGCAACGATTTTTTCTTTATATAATGCTTGTAGACGGGCCATGATGTTATGCCTTCACAACTTCGCCAGTCGACTTGTAGACGCGGACTTTCTTACCATCCACGACCTTAAAGCCTACACGGTCTGCTTTGCCAGATGCAGCGTTAAACAACGCAACATTCGACACATGAATCGGCATCACTTTATCAACGATGCCACCTACTGCGCCAGTCATTGGGTTAGGCTTAACAGCTTTTTTAGCAACGTTAATACCAGCTACAACAACGTAATCGCTGTCGATGCATGCTTGCACCTGACCACGTTTACCTTTGTCTTTACCCGTCAAGACGATGACTTCGTCGTTTTTACGAATTTTATTCATCACGACTCCTTACAGCACTTCTGGAGCTAAAGACACGATTTTCATGAAGCGCTCAGTACGCAATTCGCGTGTTACTGGGCCGAAAATACGAGTGCCGATAGGCTCAAGCTTTGCATTCAACAATACTGCAGCATTGCCATCAAATTTGACCAACGAGCCATCTTGACGACGAACACCCTTAGCTGTTCTCACAACCACGGCGTTGTAAATTTCACCTTTTTTTACACGACCGCGTGGAGCAGCAGATTTCACAGTGACTTTAATTACATCACCGATACCCGCATAACGACGCTTGGAACCGCCCAACACCTTAATACACAAAACTTCACGTGCACCAGTGTTGTCAGCCACTTCCAGCCGGCTTTCTGTTTGAATCATAATGTTCTCTTTCCCAACTTAATCCACATAACTTGCACAATGCAAATTTGTAGTCAGTCTTGGTCCCGCCAGCCAACCCCTACATAACCTACAATGCACGAGCCAACTGATTAGGTGGACGATTTTTTAACCACTTTCACAACGAGAGGGTGTTGCGAAAGACATTTAGGCTGTCATTTACATACATTGCAAATGACAGCCCATCATTATTACATCAAAAAAGTTTTTGTGCAATAAATTTATACGACTTGTGCTACTTGAACCACACGTGTCACTGTCCAAGCTTTAGTCTTGGAGATTGGACGACCTTCTTGGATCTCAACTGTGTCGCCAGCTTTTGCCTGGTTTGCTTCATCGTGCGCGTGGTACTTTGCAGTACGAACGATGATCTTGCCATACAAAGGATGTTTGACGTGACGTTCAACAACCACTGTTACGGTTTTGTCCATCTTGTCTGACACAACTTTGCCAATTAATGTGCGCTTCAATGCCACTTTAACTTGATCGTTCATTATTTGGCATCCTTCTGGTTCATGACGGTTTTAACACGTGCGATGTCACGACGAACTTTTTTCAACTGTGAAGTGTTAGTCAGTTGCTGTGTAGCGATTTGCATACGCAGGCTGAATTGTGCCTTCAACAGATCATTAAGTTCTTTGGTCAAAGCCGCTTGATCTTTACCTTGGAGTTCAGATACTTTCATTTACAACTCCTATTATTGGCCGACTTGACGGACGACGAACGTAGTCATCAACGGCAATTTAGCTGCAGCCAAGCGGAACGCTTCGCGTGCCAGCGCTTCATCGACACCATCCATCTCGTACAACATTTTGCCAGGTTGAATCTCGGCAACGTAGTACTCAGGATTACCCTTACCATTACCCATACGAACCTCTGCAGGTTTCTGGGAAATTGGCTTGTCCGGGAAAACACGGATCCAAATACGACCACCGCGTTTAATATGACGGGTCATCGCACGACGCGCAGCTTCGATCTGACGCGCTGTGATACGACCACGGCCAACCGCTTTCAAGCCAAACTCACCGAAGGAGACAGCTGTACCACGGGAATGAGAAATCCCCTTGTTACGGCCTTTTTGCTCCTTGCGATATTTTCTGCGTGCTGGTTGCAGCATGATTATTCTCCTGCTTTCTCAGCTGGAGCTGCAGCGTCAGCTTTTGCGCGTACGCGCTTTGCTGCTGGAGCTGCTGCACCAGTTGTATTTTGCCCTTCAGGACGCTTAGCACGTGGACGGCTGTTTGGCTTGCCATCTTCACGACGAGGAGCGCGACGTTTTTTGTCGTCTTCTGGAGTCGATTCGATAACAGGCGCGTCGCCATTTGCTAAACGATCACCTTTGTAGACCCACACTTTTACGCCAATAATGCCGTATGTTGTGGATGCTTCGCCAAAACCGTAATCGATATCAGCACGCAGTGTATGCAGAGGCACGCGGCCTTCGCGATACCATTCTTTACGTGCGATTTCAATACCGTTCAAACGACCACCGGACATGATCTTGATGCCTTGAGCACCCAAACGCATTGCGTTTTGCATCGCACGTTTCATCGCGCGGCGGAACATAATACGTTTTTCGAGCTGTTGAGCGATCGAATCAGCGATCAATTGCGCATCAATTTCTGGCTTGCGAATTTCTTCGATGTTCACGTGAACTGGCACGCCCATCATCTTCGACAATTCAGCTTTCAATACTTCAATATCTTCGCCTTTTTTACCGATTACAACGCCCGGACGGGAGCTGTAAATAGTAATACGGGCGTTTTTCGCTGGACGCTCAATAGTGATGCGGCCTACAGATGCGTTTTTCAGTTTTTTCTTCAGGTACTCACGTACTTTCAGATCTTCACCGAGCATGGCAGCAAAATTGCCGTTGCCTGCATACCAACGTGAAGACCAGTTACGTGTTACCGCAAGACGAAAACCGGTTGGATGTATCTTCTGTCCCATCGTGACTCCTTAGTTACCGACAGTCACATAAATGTGACAGGATTGTTTAGAGATACGATCACCACGACCCTTAGCGCGTGCTGTGAAACGCTTCAGAATCGCACCTTTTTCGACATAGATAGTCTTTACTTTCAGCTCATCGATATCTGCACCATCGTTGTGCTCGGCGTTTGCAATTGCAGACTCCAACACTTTCTTAATGATTGCAGCACCTTTTTTAGGGCTGAATGCCAGGATATTCAATGCCTGATCTACTTTTTTACCACGGATAAGGTCTGCAACGAGGCGACCTTTTTGCTCAGACAGACGCACACCGCGAAGATTAGCTTTAGTTTCCATCATCGGTCCTTATTTCTTAGCCTTTTTATCGGCAGCGTGACCCTTGAACGTACGGGTCAGCGCAAATTCGCCGAGCTTGTGACCAACCATGTTTTCGGAAACATAAACTGGTACGTGTTGCTTACCGTTATGCACCGCAATGGTCAAACCGATGAAGTCCGGCATAATTGTCGAACGACGGGACCAAGTCTTGATTGGCTTTTTGTCTTTATTTGCTTGCGCAGTTTCGACTTTCTTCACCAGGTGGGCGTCGCAGAACGGCCCTTTTTTCAATGAACGTGTCATGTTTTATCCCTTATTTCTTACCACGGCGTGAGACGATCATCGAAGTAGTACGCTTGTTGCGACGTGTCTTCTTACCCTTGGTCTGTTGACCCCATGGAGAAACTGGATGACGACCTGCTGCGGTTTTACCTTCACCACCACCGTGCGGGTGATCAACCGGATTCATTACCACACCGCGAACGGTAGGACGAACACCGCGCCAACGCATCGCACCAGCTTTACCAATCTTACGCAGATTGTGTTCGCCGTTACCAACTTCACCGATAGTTGCGCGGCATTCGATATGAATACGACGAACTTCACCGGAGCGCAAACGAACCTGAGCGTAAGTGCCTTCACGCGCCATCAGAACAACGCCAGCACCAGCTGTACGTGCGATCTGAGCACCCTTGCCTGGCAACATTTCTACGCAGTGCATAGTTGTACCGACAGGGATGTTGCGGATAGGCAAACAGTTACCAGATTTGATTGGCGCTTGAGAGCCGCTCATTACCTGATCACCAGCAGCCATACCTTTAGTAGCGATGATGTAAGCACGTTCACCATCCGCGAAGCACAACAAAGCAATGTGCGCTGTACGGTTAGGATCGTATTCAATACGTTCTACTTTTGCAGGAATACCGTCTTTAGTGTTGCGTTTGAAGTCAACAATACGATAATGCTGCTTATGACCACCACCGATATGACGGGTAGTGATGTGACCGTTATTATTACGGCCAGCAGTTTTGGATTTCTTTTCCAACAAAGCAGCAAACGGACGACCTTTATGCAGGCCTTCTGTTACTACTTTCACCATACCACGACGACCTGGTGAGGTTGGCTTCATCTTAACGAGTGCCATGCTTATGCCCCCTCAGTGAAGTTGATTTCTTGACCTGGCTTCAAGCATACAAAAGCGCGTTTTGTATGATTGCGACGGCCATTAAATCTACCGGTACGTTTTTGTTTACCTTGACGATTTGCTACTTGAACAGATTCAACTTGAACCTTAAACAGCAATTCGACGGCAGCTTTGATTTCTGGCTTGGTTGCATCTGGCATAACCAGGAAAACCACTTGCTCATTCTTTTCAGCAACCATAGTTGCTTTTTCAGAAATAACAGGAGCCAGCAACACCTTCATCAGGCGTTCTTCGCTATGTTTGATTAATGCGCTCATGCCAGCATCTCCTCAATCTTTGCCAGTGCTGGCTTAGTGATCAACACTTTCTTGTAGAACACCAAAGAAACTGGATCAGCATAACGTGGCTCAACAACCAAAACGTTTGCCAAGTTACGTGCTGCCAACATCAGATTTTCGTTGAATTCATCAGTGATGATCAAAACGGAATCCAGGCAACCCAATGCTTTCAATTTTTCCGTCAACAATTTTGTTTTCGGAGCTTCGACAGCAACATCATCAACCACATTCAGACGACCTTCACGAGCCAACTGAGAGAGGATCGAGCAGATACCTGCGCGATACATCTTTTTGTTAACTTTGTGAGAGAAGTTCTCATCTGGTGTATTTGGGAAAATACGACCACCGCCACGCCACAAAGGAGAGGAAGACATACCAGCACGTGCACGACCAGTACCTTTTTGACGCCAAGGCTTCTTAGTTGTGTGATGGACTTCTTCACGATCTTTTTGCTTGCGATTACCGCTACGCGCGTTCGCTTGGAATGCAACAACGACTTGATGAATCAAGGCTTCGTTGTAATCACGACCGAAAATAGTATCAGGAGCAACGACGTTCGCTGCAGCTTGACCTTGTTCGTTTAGGAGCTTCAGTTCCATGGATTAGGCTCCCTTCTTTGCTTTAACTTTAACAGCAGGAGATACTACTACCTGACCATTTTTTGCACCCGGCACAGCACCCTTAACCAGCAACAACTGACGCTCTGCATCTACGCGAGCGATTTCCAGATTTTGCACAGTACGAGTTACGTCACCCAAGTGACCAGTCATGCGCTTACCAGGGAAAACACGACCTGGATCCTGCGCCATACCGATAGAACCTGGAACGTTATGGGAACGGGAGTTACCGTGAGTAGCACGACCAGAAGCGAAGTGGTGACGTTTGATGGTACCGGCATAGCCTTTACCAATTGTTACGCCTTGCACGTCAACTTTTTGACCAGCTTCGAACAATCCAACAGGCACAACATCGCCAGCTTTCATTTCAGAAGCTTTAGCAGCATCAACACGGAATTCTTTTAATACAGTACCAGCTTCAACACCTGCTTTTGCGAGGTGACCGGCAGCCGCTTTAGTTACACGGGATGCACGGCGCTGACCGAAAGTAACCTGAACAGCGGAGTAACCGTCTGTTTCAGGAGTTTTGACTTGCGTCACGCGGTTGTTGGACACGTCTAAAACAGTAACAGGAATTGAATCCCCATCATCTGTAAAGATGCGCATCATACCAACCTTGCGACCAACTAGGCCCAAGCTCATTATTTTCTCCATTCTCACCTACGATTGGGTGAGGCTGATGTTTAAAAAACTTAAACGAAAAGGTTAGCGAAAGCTAACCTACATTTAAGCCTTCGATTATAGCCCACAAATTTTTTATTTACAACGCAAATTATTTGAAAATTCAAAAATTTGTGGTATGTCAATTCCTTTTAAACTCACCAATTTGCAATTACACAAAAAACTGGCGAACTTTAATTGGCAATTGATTACTGCAATTTGATTTCAACATCAACGCCAGCTGGCAAGTCGAGCTTCATCAAAGCATCAACTGTTTTGTCTGTTGGATCAACGATATCCATCAAACGCTGGTGTGTACGAATTTCAAACTGATCACGGGAAGTTTTGTTCACGTGTGGGGAACGCAATACGTCGAAACGTTGGATACGTGTTGGCAGAGGTACTGGACCTTTAACAACAGCACCAGTGCGCTTAGCTGTTTCAACGATTTCCAAAGCAGATTGATCGATCAATTTGTAATCGAATGCTTTCAGACGGATGCGGATCTTTTGATTTTGTGTGGACATGCTATTTCCTATAAAGAACGAGCCAACTACTCAGTGAGTGTGGCGATTTTTACAAAGAGCGAATACTAAAGAAAAGCGGCTGACGTGCTTAAAAACACGGCAGCCGACTAGTGTACTACAAAATTACGAATTACTCGATAATTTTTGCAACAACGCCCGCACCAACAGTACGACCGCCTTCACGGATAGCGAAGCGCAAGCCTTCTTCCATCGCGATCGGGTTGATCAGTTTTACTGTGATAGACACGTTATCACCTGGCATCACCATTTCTTTGTCTTTTGGCAACTCGATCGAACCAGTTACGTCCGTTGTACGGAAGTAGAACTGTGGACGGTAGTTGTTAAAGAATGGTGTATGACGACCACCTTCATCTTTAGACAATACATAGATCTCACCAGTGAAGTGGCTATGTGGCTTGATTGAACCTGGTTTTGCCAACACTTGACCGCGCTGGATATCTTCACGCTTAGTACCGCGCAACAATACACCAACGTTATCACCAGCTTGACCTTGATCCAGCAATTTGCGGAACATTTCAACGCCAGTACATGTTGTTTTTACTGTGTCTTTAATACCAACGATTTCGATCTCTTCGCCGACTTTAACGATACCGCGTTCGATACGGCCTGTTACAACTGTACCGCGACCAGAGATGGAGAACACGTCTTCTACTGGCAACAAGAAGGCGCCGTCAACTGCGCGTTCTGGTGTTGGGATGTAGCTGTCGAGTGCATCAGCCAATTTCATGATGGCTTCTTCGCCCAATGGACCTTTGTCGCCTTCGAGCGCCAATTTTGCGGAACCTTGGATGATTGGCAAGTCGTCGCCTGGGAATTCGTATTTGGACAGTAATTCGCGCACTTCCATTTCGACCAATTCCAACAATTCAGCGTCATCAACCATGTCGCATTTGTTCAGGAACACGATGATGTATGGAACACCAACTTGGCGAGCCAACAGGATGTGTTCACGTGTTTGTGGCATTGGGCCGTCTGCTGCGGAGCAAACCAGGATCGCGCCGTCCATCTGAGCAGCACCAGTAATCATGTTTTTAACATAATCAGCATGACCTGGGCAGTCAACGTGAGCGTAGTGGCGACCGGCTGTTTCGTATTCTACGTGAGCAGTGTTAATAGTAATACCACGTGCTTTTTCTTCTGGCGCTGCGTCAATTTGATCGTAGGCTTTTGCTTCGCCGCCAAATTTTTTGGACAATACTGTCGCAATCGCTGCTGTCAGTGTAGTTTTACCGTGATCAACGTGACCAATTGTACCGACGTTGACGTGCGGCTTGGTGCGTTCGAACTTACCTTTTGCCATTTTATTCTTCCTTCAAAAAGAACGATTTATTAACATAGTACCTACCCCGCTGGGGGTAGGTTTATTTGATACGAATTACTTAGCTTTGGATGTTACGATTGCATCGATAACGTTCTTAGGCGCCTCAGAGTAGTGCTTGAATTCCATGGAATAAGTTGCACGACCTTGAGTTGCTGAACGCAGGGATGTAGAGTAACCAAACATCTCAGACAAAGGTACTTCAGCTTTAATGATTTTGCCGCCACCGCCAGCAATTTCATCCATACCTTGAACCATACCACGACGGGAAGACAAGTCACCCATCACAGTACCAGCGTAGTCTTCTGGTGTTTCGACTTCAACCGCCATCATTGGTTCCAGAATAACTGGGCTTGCTTTACGGCAACCATCTTTGAACGCCATCGAACCCGCCATACGGAACGCGTTTTCGTTGGAGTCAACGTCATGGTAAGAACCGAAGAACAGTGTAACTTTAACGTCAACCACTGGGTAGCCAGCCAATACACCGGATGTCAAAGTTTCGCGAACACCTTTTTCAACTGCAGGAATGTATTCACGTGGAACAGTACCGCCTTTGATCGCGTCAACGAATTCGAAACCTTTACCTGGTTCTTGCGGTTCGATCTTCAATACCACGTGACCGTATTGACCACGACCACCGGATTGCTTAACGAACTTACCTTCGATCTCTTCGCAAGTTTTGCGAATTGTTTCGCGGTAGGCAACCTGTGGCTTACCAACAGTTGCTTCCACGTTGAATTCACGCTTCATACGGTCAACGATAATGTCCAGATGCAACTCACCCATACCGGCGATAATTGTCTGACCAGATTCTTCGTCTGTACGTACGCGGAAAGATGGATCTTCAGCAGCCAAACGGTTCAATGCCAAGCCCATTTTCTCTTGGTCAGCCTTAGTTTTTGGCTCAACAGCTTGAGAAATAACTGGCTCTGGGAACACCATACGTTCCAGAACAACGATTGCTTTTTCATCACACAGCGTATCACCAGTTGTTGTGTCTTTCAGACCAACTACCGCAGCGATATCACCGGCCATCATTTCTTTGATTTCTTCACGTTGGTTCGCGTGCATTTGAACCAGACGGCCGATACGTTCTTTTTTCTCTTTAACAGAGTTATAAACGCTATCACCTGAATTCAATGTACCTGAGTAGCAACGGATGAAGCACAATTGACCAACGAACGGATCAGTTGCGATTTTAAATGCCAACGCAGAGAATTTCTCTGTATCTTCTGCTTTACGCACAACTGGCTCATCATCGTCATTCACACCAGGAACTGGTGGAATATCAACTGGGGATGGCAAGTATTCAACGACCGCATCCAACATCGCCTGAACGCCCTTGTTCTTAAATGCTGTACCACACAGCATTGGAACAATTTCAGAAGCGATAGTACGTGCGCGCAATGCTTGCTTGATGTCGGCTTCAGACAAATCACCTTCTTCCAGGTATTTGTTCATCAGTTCTTCACTGGCTTCAGCAGCTGCTTCAACCATGTTTTCACGCCATTTTTGCGCTTCAGCTACCAGATTTTCAGGAATATCACGGTATTCGAACTTCATACCTTGAGATGCCGTATCCCAGATGATTGCCTTCATCTTAACCAGATCGATAACACCTTCGAACAAGTCTTCAGCGCCGATAGGCACTTGCAGAGGTATTGGGTTAGCTTTCAAACGTGCACGCATTTGATCGTACACTTTGAAGAAGTTCGCGCCAGTACGATCCATTTTGTTGACGAATGCCAAACGTGGAACTTTGTACTTGTTAGCTTGACGCCATACTGTTTCGGATTGAGGCTGAACACCACCCACTGCACAGTAAACCATGCAAGCACCATCCAGAACACGCATAGAACGCTCAACTTCAATAGTGAAGTCAACGTGACCTGGTGTATCGATGATGTTGATGTGGTGAGGAGCGAAGTTGTTCGCCATACCACTCCAGAAGCAAGTTGTCGCTGCTGAAGTAATAGTAATACCACGTTCCTGCTCTTGCTCCATCCAATCCATGGTAGCAGCGCCGTCATGCACTTCACCGATTTTGTGATTTACACCGGTGTAGAACAGAACGCGTTCAGTTGTCGTCGTTTTACCTGCATCAATGTGAGCGGAAATACCGATATTGCGGTAGCGCTCAATGGGGGTCTTACGGGCCATAGATAATCCTAAATCTTTTAATGGACAAAACCGAGCGCAATTTTTTTGTAAAAATCGCGCCCGGCCTGATTCAAAATACTTGCCAGAGCCGTTGCATAAATATCATACAAAGGCTCCCTACTCTTACTCTTAGAAGCGGAAGTGAGAGAAGGCCTTGTTGGCTTCTGCCATACGATGGACTTCATCACGTTTCTTCATTGCACCGCCACGACCTTCAGCGGCTTCCAGCAACTCTCCACCCAAACGTTGTGGCATGGATTTTTCGCTACGCTTGTTAGCGGCTTCACGCAACCAACGCATAGACAAAGCTAAGCGGCGAACTGGACGAACTTCTACAGGCACCTGGTAGTTTGCACCACCAACACGGCGGGATTTAACCTCAACCAGTGGTTTTGCATTGTTGATTGCCAGAGCGAACACTTCCAATGGGTCTTTACCAGATTTTTGTTGGATGTGATCGAATGCACCGTAGATGATGCCTTCAGCAACAGACTTCTTGCCGGACAACATCAATACGTTAACAAATTTTGCTACTTCTACATTACCGAATTTTGGATCCGGCAATACGTCCCGTTTCGGGACCTCACGACGACGTGGCATTTCAATTCCTTTCAATCTTCAGTTGAGCACCAAATAACACTTTACTGGCACTCGCGACAGGCCATCATAGCCAGTCACTTACTCGGCTCATTCCGAACCGACACTGATCCGTAAATTTTACGGAGATTAAATTACGAGATAATTACTTCTTAACTGCCTTAGCGCGCTTAGAACCATATTTGGAACGAGCTTGCTTACGGTCTTTAACACCTTGGGTATCCAATGCGCCGCGAACCATATGGTAACGAACACCTGGCAAATCCTTAACACGACCACCGCGCAGCAAAACTACGCTATGTTCTTGCAGGTTATGACCTTCACCGCCGATGTACGAAATAACTTCGAAACCGTTGGTCAGGCGAACTTTAGCAACTTTACGCAAAGCCGAGTTAGGCTTTTTTGGAGTTGTAGTATAAACGCGGGTGCAAACGCCACGTTTCTGCGGGCTGTTTTCCAGCGCCGGCGATTTGCTCTTTACACGTGCGGAAACACGTGGTTGGCGAATCAGTTGATTGATGGTTGGCATCGTTTTTAATCCAACAAAATACAACGTTAAACACAAACCCGGAAACGGTTGCCCGGGAACTAAGAATCATTTTTTACGTCCGTTTATATTCAGACGAGCCCGATTTATCTGAATTTGCGCGCTTTTTAAGCAGTCAATTCACATAATGTTATGCAAACAAATGACTAAAAAGTGCAAACCCAAAATCGAGAACTCGCAATTTTATTCCCCATTGCGCAAGCCTGTCAACGACTTTTATTGAGCGGGTTTGCGAATGCATAGATGAGATAAGAACTCTCAGGGTAGAAAATTTCTTCAATAAATCAAGTATTTCCGTGTTTTCAAAAAAATCTCGAACTAAATCATCTACATCACTACATGTCGCTTTTACATCTTTAGCGTATTTGACAATCGCTGTTACGAAGTGGTAACCACAAGGTTCACAAATCATTTATATTGTCGCGCTTTGCTTAAAAAACGAACCATCACTGGGTGAATTCTTTTTCACACTCTCTCAGGGTCGTTTTTTACGTGCTTCTTTGACTTTAAGACCTGCCAGACAACGGCAAATGCCATGATGACGCGATTTTCACTACGATCACTACAACCGCTGAGATTACTTCGACCTGGCTCTTACTTTTTGCTGGGTAGCTATGCGTTGCTGTCGTCCGTGGCGTTTTTTTCATTCGCGATTGGCAATCCCGTTGATCATGCGTGGCAATTGTTCTTCACTGAGCTTGTGGCGTGGGTCATATTCTGGGCAGCATTCCAACGTCCGCGCTGGTTTCATTATCTGCTGCTACCGGCAATGCTGGCTGTCCCCATCGAAGTTTATTTGCGCCTTTACTTTGGGCAGGGCATTTCAACCCACCATCTGGGAATTATGTTTGAAACCAGCCCAAAGGAAGCGATGGAATTTTTGGGGCAAAAGGTTTGGTTATTATTGCTATTCATCATCGCTATTTGTGGCTGGTGGGGCGCAACCTTAAAAGCTGCACGTTCCAGCCCTGAACTCGAATGGCGACACTTCTCGCGATGGATCGTCATTGCCCTGGCGTTGGTCGGTACGGCTATCTGGCAATATGGAAGTTGCGTGGGCATTGCTGCAGCACCAGTTGTTGCGCATAGCAACCCCGACAGCAGCGATGAAGATGATTCCGCCAGCAGCGCCCCCACGACTGAAACCAAGGGTCGGGCACTAACCAATCCGGATCTGGAACGCCTGCGCCAGCGACTCGCTAGCAGCCCTGGCAAACTTCCCGCCTGGGCGGCAATACCATACAGCGAAGAAGTCATGACACAAACCTGGCCATTCGGACTGGTGTCATACGCGATCGATTTCTGGAATGAACGCCGGTATTTCCAAGAGTTATCGGAAAAGAACCGGAATTTTCTCTTTCACGCAAAGTTAATCGGTGATCCGGAGACACCGCAAACCGTGTTGGTGGTGATCGGCGAATCTTCACGTTTTGACCGCTGGAGCCTGAATGGTTACCGACGCGACACTAACCCCCGCTTATCCGGCGAAAGCAATCTGGTCAGTCTAAGCGACATGATCACACCGGTCACCGCAACTCGCTTGTCCGTGCCGATTATTGTTTCTCGCAAGCCAGCGACGATGGGCTTGCGAGCAGGTTTTTCAGAAAAATCGTTTCTGACAGCATATAAAGAAGCGGGCTTTAAGACATTTTGGATTTCTAATCAGATGAGCTTCGGCAAATTTGATACACCGGTATCAGCGTTCGCCAAAGAAGCGAATGTCACCGGATTTCTGAATCTGGGTGGCTTTACCAATAATTCGAATTTTGATGATGTGTTGCTTGCACCGATGAGCCAGGCAATGCAAGATCCGAGCCCCAAGAAGCTGATCGTCTTGCATACCTTAGGTAATCACTGGAATTACAGCCACCGCTATCCAAAAGAGTACGATCATTGGCAGCCGTCACTATTCGGCGTCGTTGACCCTGAGTACACGGATTTAAAAAACAAAGAAGCATTAAATAACAGTTATGACAATTCTATTCTGTACACCGATTGGATACTGGGTGAGCTTATTGCACGTTTAAAAGGCAGTAAACAACTCAGCGCGATGATGTATGTGTCGGACCATGGACAAACCTTGTACGATGGTGATTGCTTATTGGCGTTCCACGGCCATAACACACAATTTGAATTCCATATTCCCGCTTTCATTTGGTATTCCGATGCTTATCAGGAACAGTTCCCAGACAAAATTGAGCAGTTACGCAAACATCAAAAATCTAAACTATCAACAGAAAATGTCTTTCATACAATACTGGATATGGGCAACATTCAATATCCGGACGAAAAACTAGATTGGAGTATTTTGAATAGCCAACTGCAAAGACATACCCGCTTTGTCGATAGCAAAGGATGGGTCGACTATGATAATGCCGATATGAATGGTTCTTGCCGCGAAGTAATCACTAAAAAGCCAGTGCGGAAAAAGAAAAAAAATCGAAAATAGAGGTTGGTGAAACATACCGGTGAAATGCGCTCGTGAAATTTAAGCGAACTTATTCCAGCAAGAGCTGCCAAACGCTAGCTTGGGGCGCTCCGAATCCGCTTCATTGCAGGAAATACACTATCTCGCTTACACTTACTGCATGCTAACTGATATTCCGCCTACCCTCACCATTAGCACCGCCGAAGAGCCCGTGATCACGGTGGCGGGAGCATGGGTAGTCAATGCCCTCGCACATGGTAACCGACTTAACGAATTGCAGGTGCAACTGAGCGAGGCAATGGCATTGAAAAACGCCCAATGGGACTTGCGCCAGTTATACAATCTCGATCATGTCGGGGCGCAAATCTTGTGGCGCGCCTGGGGAAAAAAACGTCCCCAGCATTTGATTATGCAGACAGCACACGAAGGTATTTTTGAGCGCTTGAAATTAGTCAGCGCCATGCCCTTGCCCATTGTGCCCAAACCGCGCTTGACTCGTACCATGAAGCTGGGCACAGTCGTACTCGGTTTTCTTGCTCATCTGCTGAGCTTTAGTGTATTACTCGGTCAATTGGTACTGGACCTGGGTCATTTTGCAAGACGCCCATGGAAAGGTCCGTGGAAAGAATTATCAGCCAACATATACCGGATGGGCGCGCAAGCTCTGGGCATTACTGCCTTAGTGGGCATTTTGATCGGCATCGTATTGTCTTACTTGTCTGCACAACAGCTACGCGCATTTGGCGGCGACTTATACATCGTCAATTTGCTAGGTATGAGCATTATCCGAGAGCTCGGCCCTATGTTGGCGGCAATTTTAGTGGCAGGTCGTTCCGGTTCCGCAATCACGGCACAACTCGGCGTCATGCGGGTCACCGAAGAATTGGATGCAATGCGCGTAATGGGTATTCCACATGGTTTCCGGTTGATTATGCCTAAAGTTCTGGCCTTAGTCATCGCGATGCCTTTGTTAATCATATGGACAGACATTATGGCACTCATCGGCGGTATGATATCGGCCGATGCGTTGCTTGGCATGTCTCCCGCATTTTTTATTTATAAACTACCAGACGCTGTACCATTACTAAACTACTGGATAGGACTGGGAAAAGGTGCGACATTTGGTTTGCTCATCGCCCTCATCGCCTGCCATTTTGGTTTACGTATCGAACCAAATACCGAAAGCCTGGGACGCGGCACCACGAGTTCGGTGGTGATTTCCATCACGGTTGTAATCATTGCAGATGCCCTGTTTGCCATCATCTTTAGCAAAGTAGGATATTGATTAATGAAATCCGAATACATTATCGACATTCAAGGCTTACGTACACAATTTGGTCGTACCGTCGTGCATGACAATCTGGAACTGCAAGTCAACGCTGGTGAAATTTTGTCTATCGTCGGTGGCTCAGGTACAGGTAAAACGGTGTTGATGCGACAAATGCTGGGTCTGGAAAAACCAAGGCGCGGCACGATCAAAGTCTTTAATGAAGACATCCATGCACCGAAAGAAGGACACCTGGATTATTTGCGCAAGCGTTCTGGCATGTTATTTCAACACGGGGCACTGTATTCGGCTTTGAGCGTGTTCGACAATGTTGCCCAACCGTTGCGTGAATTTGGCAAATTATCAGAAGAACTCATCACTGATCTGGTTTATCTGAAACTGCAAATGGTCGATATCGCATTTGAACATGCACGCAAAATGCCATCTGATTTGTCCGGTGGAATGATCAAACGAATTGCCTTAGCGCGTGCACTGGCATTGGATCCGCAACTGCTGTTTCTGGATGAGCCCACTGCGGGTTTAGATCCGGATCGCTCAGATAGTTTTGTCAAATTAATTCTGTCTTTACACCGGCAACTTGGCCTGACGGTAATCATGGTCACGCACGACCTCGACAGCTTGTTTGCGCTTTCTGACCGGATTGCAGTGCTTGCAGAAAAACGGGTTATCGTGATTGGATCACCACAAGAAGTAGTGAAGTTTCCGAATCCATTTATTGAAAGTTTCTTCCTCGGCGGGCGTGGCCTGCGCGCGATGGAAGTCATGACTTCAGCAACCCATTAGGAAAGCCATGGAAAACCGATCTCATGCTCTTATTGCTGGCTTTTTTACCATTGCTTTATTGGTAATCACTGCCATGTTCGCGATTTTTTTAGGGCGCGATAAAATACAACGTGTACCATATGAAATTGTTACTAACTCTTCAGTATCGGGCTTAAATCTGCAAGCGGCAGTGCGCTACAAAGGGATTAAAGTCGGCAATGTCACGGACATTAACTTCAATCCTAGAGTCCCCGGTCAGATCATGTTGCGAGTTGAAGTCATTCCCACTACGCCGATCACCAGCGCCACGTTTGCGACTCTGGCGTATCAGGGGGTCACCGGGATAGCTTTCGTTCAGCTTGATGATGATAAGCAGCCAGGTCACTCCTTCGTTGCCAGCGCGCAGGACGATGACGCATTACCACGCATCCCTTTACGCCCCAGTGTCTTGCAGAATCTGGAACAAAAAGGCATTGCTATCATGAGTCAGACGGAAGAACTCACCAAACGCGTCAACAGCTTACTTGATCCGCAAAATCCTGCGTCGTTGATGTCGACATTAGCTCATGTCGGCAAAGCCGCAGAACAATGGGGTACCGTTCCGGCACAGATTGCTCCTAGCCTGAGCAAACTTCCCGCACTGATAGATCAGACCCAAATTACGCTGAGCTCGGTGAAAAGTCTGTCCGTCGACGCGAATAAATTTACCCAAAATCTGAACCAGATCAGTAGCCAATTGCAATCCAGCGAGGGACCAATTGCGCATTTTAATAACACCTTAGACCAGATCAGTAATGGTATTACGACTGAAACCTTGCCGCGCATACAAACACTGACCAACGACGCCCGTAGCAGCTTACGCTCACTCAACCGTACGACAGAAAATTTGAATGACAGACCACAAAGCATCTTGTTTGGTAACCCTGCACCAGCACCGGGTCCGGGCGAGCCAGGGTTCGTTACACCTGCGTCAGTATCCGACTAAAGGAAATTATATGTCACGCTTTTTTCGCCCCCTCACTCAGATCGCTAACAAACCATATTTGCCTGTACTAACCGCCAGTTGTTTCATTTGCGTGCTCAGCGCCTGCTCAGGCAATGCCGCAATTCAACGGCAGCAATATGACTTTGGGCTACCGTCGACACCTGCGGTTGCCAATGCGTCGTCCAGATTGCTGGTCGGCCTTGCGGATATTCAAGTGGTGCCTGCGCTCGACAGCAATGCCATGTGGTATCGATTGCAATACGATAATGCACAGCAACTAAAAGCCTATGCACAAGCGCGCTGGAGCATGCCACCGGCACAGCTATTAGCACAACGACTGAAAATACAGATGCTAGCGAGTGGCACGCAAGTCATGAGTGCCAGTGATGGCATTGTGACCCAACCCGTTTTGCGGATTGAACTTGATGAATTTTCGCAAGTATTCACGACCAGTGCGAATAGCCATGCACAAATCAATGTGCGGGCTGTTCTGAGCAAAGGAAAAATAATACTGGCCCAACGCAACTTTAGTGTGCAATCTCCAAGCAAAACTGCCGATGCGTCTGGCGGTGCCCGCGCGATGCAGGAAGCGAGCGATTTGTTGATCGGTGAAATGCAACAATGGCTGAGCCAATTGGCTGCGGTCTGATTTGCATCTTACAATGAATCACATTAATCACACCGAAACCTCAAAATTACTGCGTAGCTCACCTTTCGCGCGGACAAGTCTGGTCGCTTACCTTTTTCTGATTTTGTATGCGAGCTGGTATCCATTTACTGGTTGGCGTGCTAACAACCTATCAGCTCTGCCAGATGTAATCCGGCAGTGGCCGCACTATTGGACGGTGTTTGATGTCAGTACCAATATCGTCGGCTATGTCCCGTTTGGAATGCTGATCGTGTTCTCTCTGTACCCACGAGTTAATCGTTGGTGGGCGGTATTGATCGCGATTTTATGTGGATCGGTGGTGTCAGCGACTGCAGAGTTAGTACAGTACTTTTTACCTACCCGCGTTACGTCTATGCTGGATTTTTTGACCAATGCCAGCGGTGCGGTGATAGGCGCGCTGGCAGGTGCATTGTTAACCCCTTTGTTACTCGAAAAGGGGCGCTTGCAATTACTGCGCAAACAATGGACGTACCAGGAATCTAGCAGGGAAATTGTCATTTTGGGTCTGTGGCCTATGGCACAACTGTACCCACAGGCGTATCTGTTCGGACTGGGGCAATTTTCCCCCTTGTTGTCTCAACATTTGAGCAATTTTTTTGAGATGGACATCGATCTGAGCGCCTTCTTTTTACAAGGAATCGAACCCAATGCGGATGCCTATTTATTAGCGGAAGCCTTCATTACAGCTTGCGGTTGCACGGGTGCCATTCTGATTTGCCTGAGCTTACTTAATCGCCATGCGCCGAAATTTATTCTGGCTCCGTTACTGCTCTTGATGGCGTTAATCTGCAAATCTCTCGCCTGCGCACTGCTGTTCAACCCTGAATATGCGTTTGCGTGGTTTACCCCCGGTGCCCGTGGCGGCTTGCTGATTAGTCTGATAATGTTGTACGGCTTTTCATTTGCGCCGGTGCATGTACAAAAGCGTTTAGCATTGCTTTTGTTGCTCATCTCTATGCTGGTCGTCAACCTGTTACCTGATAATCCTTACTTTGAAGTAACAATGCAAACCTGGGTACAAGGAAAATTTTTGAACTTTAATGGTGCTGCGCAGTTCTTATCGATATTTTGGCCATTTCTTGCTGTCTGGGCACTGTTACGCAAGCCGCGCGCGGGATAATGCGGGTTTGCAGTATCATAATGGATTAACTCTGCAAGTCAGTCTTTACTGACATGCTCCACTGCAACAACTAAAATCAATCCCATCATGTCTGAACCACTGTATTTTCAAAAGCATGTCTTTTTCTGCATGAACCAACGCGACGATGGTCGGCCTTGCTGCGCTGATCGTGGCGCTCAGGCTGCGCAGGAACATGCAAAACGTCGGGTGAAACAACTCGATATGAATGGCCACGGAAAAATTCGTATCAATAAAGCTGGTTGCCTGGATAGATGTGATGAAGGTCCGGTTATGGTGGTCTATCCACAAGGCACCTGGTACACCTTTGTCGATCAGTCCGACATCGATGAAATTATTGACGTCGATCTGATCGGCGGCGGTGTGGTTGAACGTTTAAAATTACCGAATAAATGAATGCACAAACTGAACATTTTTTGATCACCGGTGCGGCTGGCTCATTACAATGCGCACTCGATTTACCTGATCCTGAAATCCAGGGATTGCCTATAGGGCTAGCCTTAGTTGCTCATCCCCACCCTTTGTATGGTGGAACCATGGACAATAAAGTAGCGCAAACATTGGCACGTACCTTCACCGGACTGGGTTACGCCGCAGTCAGAATGAATTTCCGCGGTGTCGGCGAGTCAGCGGGTACACATGATGCTGGTGTCGGTGAAACCGACGATATGGCCTTGCTGCTGCTGCACATGCGTGAACGCTTTCCCGGCTTACCTGTAGCACTGGCCGGATTTTCTTTTGGTACCTTTGTGCAAGCGAGTCTGCAACAACGTCTGATCGCCGAAAACAACGCCGCACAACGTTTAGTATTGATCGGCGCTGCAGCCGGAAAATGGGCGATGCCGGATATCCCCGCAGACACAATTTTGATTCATGGCGAGCTGGATGACACCATTCCGCTCTCTGCAGTACTCGACTGGCTACGTCCTCAGGATATTCCGGTGACTGTCATTCCCGGAGCTGACCACTTCTTTCACCGCCGTCTGCACCATATCAAACAGTTGGTCACTAGTTTGTGGGACAAGTCCTGATAAAACATCGTACTTACCTCTACAACGATTTTCTCTTTTTTTGTTTTTATAAGCTGCATCCAATGAAAAAATTTCTCGCTATACTCGCCACCTCGATACTGACGATGTCAGCCGCGATGGCGCAATCTCTCCCCGCCCCAACTATTGCAGCCAGATCCTGGCTGCTGCTCGATGTGACGAGCGGTCAGATCATCGCTGCTCAAGAGCCAGACATGCGCATTGAACCGGCCTCACTGACTAAAATAATGACGGCCTATCTGGTGTTTACTGCATTGACCGAAAAAAAGCTGGACTTGAATCAAAGCGTTAATGTGTCCACACACGCTTGGAAAGTGGATTCAAGCAGTTCTAAAATGTTCATTGAACCAAATAAACCAGTCACCATCAATGAATTACTGTACGGTTTGATTGTCGACTCCGGCAACGACGCCGCCGTTGCTTTAGCTGAAGCCGTGGCAGGTAGCGAAGAAGCCTTTGTAGTGCAAATGAATCGCCAGGCAGAACGTCTGGGGATGAAATCTACACACTATGCAAACCCACATGGCCTGCCTAGTCCAGAAAATTATGCAACGGCACGTGATCTGTCAACTTTAGCTTCACGACTGATCAGCGATTTCCCGGCATTTTATAAAACCTACTACAGCACCAAGAGCTATACCTACAACAAAATTACGCAACCTAACCGCAACCGTTTGCTGTGGCTGGACCCAACAGTTGATGGCATGAAAACTGGTCACACAGAAACTGCAAAATATTGCCTGATTTCATCTGCAAACCGTCCCAACGGTAGCGGTCAACGTCGTTTGATTTCTGTCATCACTGGCGCAGATAGCGACCAGATACGCGCACAGGAAAGTTTAAAGCTGTTGAACTGGGGTTATCTGAACTTTGACACTGTCAAGTTGTATGCCAAAGGTCAGACACTGGAGACGCCACAAGTTTGGAAAGGCTCTCAAGCGCAAGTCAAAATCGGCTTTGATCATGATTTGTATGTGACTTTACCAAAAGGCTCAGCAGCTAAACTGAAACCAGCATTAGAACGCAAAGACCCACTGATCGCGCCGATAGCTTTGAATAGTAAAGTGGGCACAGTAAAGATGATGCTTGATGGCAAACCAGTTGCAGAATTCCCGGTAACTGCCTTAGAGCAAGTTGACCAGGCAAGTATCTTTGGTCGAGCCTGGGATTCGGTACGATTAATGTTTAAGTAATTAACTTAACCTCATTTTTAAAAAAGACGACGGCATAAAAAACTGTCGTCTTTTTTTTGGTGGGTAGGCAGGGGCAGAAACAAAAAAGTTCGGTAGAACTTTTACAAAAATTGCATTTATCACTTTACTTAAAAAAAATGTTACGTTCAGATACATTTCATGTTATTTTACTTTCTTTCTAAATTGATAAATAAAAATAAATAGTCAGAAAAAGTTTGATTCTGTTTAGGTAGCGTCAATACTCATTATTTGGAAAAAATTAGTCCTTTTTAAATATCTATCGTTTTTCAACCGGAGACATTATGAAATTAAATATTTTATTAGCAACAGTTATCATTAGTCTTACTGCATGTGCCACGACTGAATCTGAACCAAAAAAGGTGAGCAAATCTAAAGATTGTGAAGAAGTCTTAGGAAGTCGAATTCGTCAGTGTGGACCGCAACGTACGCAAACAATGTCTGCGGATCAAGCTGCTGATATGATGAGAAATAGCGCTAGCATTCCTAGCTCAGCAGGTATGGGCAGCAACAGATAAAATTTGTTATCGACTGATACCTCGCAGAACCACTAAGTCCAATATTTGCAGCTAAAGAACTTAGTGGTCTCATTGTATTTCGACAACTGCTTAAATATGTTTAATTTGCATAATCCCCCCATGAGATTCATGCAAAAATGATTTCCTCACTCAACTGACGGAAACATAATCATGCTCGATCCTCTGGTCTATCTCAATGGTGCATTGACACCGCTCTCTGAAGCAAAAATTCCGGTACTCGATCGTGGATTTATTTTTGGAGACGGGATTTATGAAGTCATTCCTGTGTATGAACGTAAAATGTTCCGCGCTGAGCAACATCTCGCACGTTTATTCCGTAGTCTGAATGCGATAGGTATTACAAATCCGCATAGTAAAGAGGAATGGTTTTCCTTGATCAATCAAGTCATGGCAGCCCATGAGGCAGATGATCAAATGGTCTATATTCAGATCACGCGCGGCGTTGCCAAACGGGCGCATGCGTTTCCCAAAGACGCCACACCGACCGTCTTCATAATGACTAATCCTATTGTGCTGCCGACAGCCATAGCGCGTGAGCAAGGGGTTGCTTGCGTCTCTATGGAAGACAAACGTTGGTTGCATTGCGAAATTAAATCGATTTCGTTGCTTGGCAATGTGCTGGCAGCGCAAAATGCCGCCGAGCATGCAGTCACAGAAAGCATACAATTCAGAGATGACTATCTGACGGAAGCATCAGCTTCGAATGTCTGGATAGTAAAAGACGGCGTCATGATGGGACCACCAAAAGACAATTTGATCCTGGAAGGCATACGTTACGGCTTGATTCAAGAATTATGTGCTGAACTGAAAATTCCCCTGGAAGCCCGTAGAATTTCCCGCGATGAAGTTTTTGCTGCCGATGAAGTCATGCTTTCATCCGCCACGAAAGAAGTTCTTGCAGTCGTCCGGATTGACGATCAGACTATTGGAAAAGGCGTACCTGGCCCCATCTACCAACAATTGTATAAGGCTTATCAGCAAGCCAAAGCGAACTGAACATTCTGCCATCCACATTCATTTCCCAATGTGAGCAACAGAATACTGCAAAGGAATTCATGCAATATTGCTACCTTCAGCAAAGGCCGTCTGGATCAAAGATGGTCTGCAGAAGGCAAAACCGGGCTGTTTCGGCGTTGTATGAAATCTTATTGCGACTCTGACTAAAGAAATGAAAATAAAATGGAAATGAAACCTATCCCGCCGGAAGAAAGTCTGATCGTTTATCCCAGCGAATTTCCGATCAAAATCATGGGCGCGATGCATGATGCATTTGCTCAAACGATGGTAGAAGTCGTTACGACATATGATCCAACTTTTCATGCAGGTAAAATGGACATGCGTCCATCAAGTAAAGGCAGCTATTTGGCCTTAACTGTCACAGTATGGGCCACCAGTCGCGAGCAATTGGATAACCTGTATCGCGAGTTGTCGGCGCACCCTATGGTCAAAGTGGTTCTTTAATCATACGGTAAAAATTAAGCACAAAAAAACAAACCCTGCTTCGCAGTCATCTTTGGCGCGCGCAGCAGGGTTTGTTTTTTTTGGTCTGCTCAACTACATTGTTAAGCCGTTAAAACTTCAATGAAGTTATGCGGTCAGCGTAAATAACAGGGCCGCAGAAACAGCACCCAGCAATGGGCCAATGACGGGCACCCACGCATACTTCCAGTCACTATCGCGTTTGCCAGGAATAGGCAAAATCGCATGCATAATGCGCGGCCCCAAATCTCGCGCAGGACTCATCGCATAGCCAGTCGTACCGCCAAGAGAAACACCAATCCCCAGTACCAACAAACCAACCGGCAGGGCATTCATGGCACCCAACCCCACTTTAGGCGCAGCCATATTCAATACGGCATACACCAGCACAAAGGTGGCAATTGCTTCGGATGCCAGATTGCCAAACGTACCGCGAATCGCGGGACTGGTGCAAAATACAGCAAGCTTGGTGTCCTGACATGCGGTCTCCGCAAAATGTTTGTAGTACACAACCCACACCAGAAACGCGCCCATCATACCGCCCGCCATTTGCGCCAGAATATAGCCTGGCACTTGCGCCCAAGGGAATTTATCTGCGACGGCCAAAGCAATAGTTACTACAGGATTCAGATGACCACCACTTGCGGCCGCAGTACAAAATACCGCCACAAAAACCGCCATCGCCCACCCTAAAGCAATCACCACCAGACCACTATTAAAGCCCTTGGTTTTACTCAAAATCACGTTAGCGACAACACCATTTCCCAATAAAACCAAAATAGCGGTGCCGATAAATTCAGCGAATAAAGGATTCATTTGTTACTCTTTCTTTATATTTGAAAGTGAGCCACCACAGCTTGCCAGGCAAGCTGTTCTGCACCTGTGCAAAGATCAGCCATCACACATCAACGTTCAAACATAGCGCTATCTCTATGTTTAAGATGCATGGTTTGCTAGGTGGGTATCATTATTTTTTAAACCTCGTCAGCCCAGGCTTTGCTGGCATTGACCGCGCGCTGCCAACCCTTCATGCAGGCATTAACTTCTGCTTGCGGCATCGCGGGTTTAAAGCGTTGATCTAATTTCCACTGACTCTGGATTTCAGTTAAATCTTTCCAGTAACCGACAGCGAGTCCTGCAAGATAGGCCGCGCCTAACGCAGTGGTTTCGGTAATCTGTGGACGCACGACATCAACACCCAACATATCGGACTGGAATTGCATCAGTAAGTTATTTGCGACGGCACCACCATCAACGCGTAGTTCGGCAATACGGCCATCCAGATCCGCTTCCATCGCTTTCAAAACATCGACTGATTGATAGGCAATACTATCGAGTGCAGCTCGTGCAATATGTGCAGAAGTTGTACCACGTGTGACACCGAACATCGTGCCACGAGCACGCGGATTCCAGTGTGGCGCACCCAGGCCTGCAAAGGCTGGCACCAGATACACACCATCGCTGTGAGGAACACTTTTGGCCAAGGCTTCAATTTCTGAGGCGCTGCGGATAATACCCAGACCGTCACGCAGCCATTGCACCACAGCGCCACCAATAAAGATGCTACCTTCTAAAGCATAGTGCACCTGATTGCCAATTTTCCAGGCGATCGTCGTCACTAAATTATTTTTTGATTCGATTGGCTTTTCGCCGGTATTCATCACCAGGAAGCAGCCGGTTCCGTAGGTGTTTTTAACCATGCCCGGTTCGACACACATTTGCCCGAATAAGGCGGCATGCTGGTCACCCGCGATACCAGCCAAAGGAATTTCTGAAGCAAACAATGTTGTTTTGGTTTTGCCGTAGACTTCAGAACAAGAGCGAACTTCTGGCAACATACTGCGTGGAATTTTCAGAATATCGAGCAACTCTTCATCCCACTCTAGAGTATGAATATTGAATAACATCGTGCGCGAGGCATTCGTTACATCTGTGACGTGCAATGCTTGTTGAGAGAAATTCCAGACCAGCCAGGTATCAACGGTCCCGAAGGCTAATTTCCCTTGATTCGCGAGTTCACGTGCACCTGGTACGTGTTCCAAAATCCAGCAAATCTTCGTCGCGGAAAAATACGAATCAATAGGCAAACCTGTTTTAGAACGGAATTTTTCCTCTAGACCTTGGGCTTTTAACTTGTCGCAAAATTCTGCTGTACGACGATCTTGCCAGACGATCGCGTTATACAAAGGGCGGCCTGTCTCTCTGTCCCACACGATCGTCGTTTCACGTTGATTGGTAATACCGATCGCTGCAATCGAACCACCCGCCAGACCAGCGTGCGCGACTGCTTCCGCTGCGACACCTGCCTGGGTTGACCAGATTTCTTGTGGATCATGTTCGACCCAACCCGGCTGCGGATAAATTTGTTGAAACTCTTTTTGCGCGACCGCAACCACACTACCAGTGCGATCAAATAGCACCGCACGGGAACTCGTCGTGCCCTGATCTAATGCAAGAATAAATTTGCCATCCATTTGCGTCTTCTCCATCTTGTCTCCGTTTTTAGATTTTTAATTCGTCAATATTGACTGACGATTGGCTCGACTACTTGACTACCTGACTGCTTGACTACCTGACTTCTGAGGTTGTTGAAACTGCTGCTAAGCTTGTTACACCTGCCGCTGTTGCTGCAGTATTCGTTGAAACGGCTGACGGCACTTGACCTGCCACTGCTAATAAGTGCGTTAGCTTTTCCTGTAAAACCTGTACTGAAGAAGGTGTGGCGTGCAGACCTAATTTGCTTCGGCGCCACAAAATATCATCTGTTGTACGTGCCCATTCGCTCTCCACCAGATACCTCACTTCGGCTTCATACAAACCAGGGCTCAGTTGCTCGCCTAAGTCAGCAAGTGCACGACAGTCGCTCAACATGCGCAAGGCGCGGGTACCGTAACTGTGCGCGTAACGTTCTGCAAGCGCCTTTGGCAGCCAAGGGTAATGCGATTGAAAGCGCTGGAAAAATCCAAAAAAATCAGCATTCGGAATATCGCCGCCAGGCAACGACGCATTTGCTGTCCATGCTGTTTTAGTGATTTTTAATGGTTGTTCAAGCAGGTTAACTGCTTCCTCAGCAAGACAACGGAACGTGGTAATTTTTCCACCAAAGACGGACAGGATCGGTGCCTGGTCGTGTGCGGCGTCAAGCTCCAGATGATAGTCACGCGTCACTGCGGAAGGGTTCGAAGCATCTTCCTGTTCAAGCAAAGGCCGCACACCGGAATAGGTCCACAGCACATCCGCCGGTTTGATGCTTTGTTTGAAATAGCGGTTTGCAGAATCACACAGATAGCTGACTTCATCTGAAGAGATTTTGACTTTACCCGGGTCACCTTTATATTCGAGATCCGTAGTACCGATAAGCGTGAATTCATGCTCATAAGGAATAGCAAAGATGATGCGCTTGTCAGGATTTTGAAAAATATAGGCATGATCGTGATCAAACATTTTTTTGACGACGATGTGGCTACCTTTAACAAGGCGTACATCATTTCTCGCGGTCTGATGCAAATGCTGATGCAATAATTCGCTTGCCCATGGCCCCGCTGCATTCACAATTGCTCGCGCAAAAATCCTGATTTCAGTCCGCTCGTCTTTAACCAACGTAGCCTGCCACAAACCATCCTCACGATGCGCCGACTGCAGCTTGGTGCGGGTCATAATCTTCGCGCCGCGTTCTTGGGCATCGATCGCATTCAACACGACCAAACGTGCATCATCGACCCATGCATCGGAATAGACAAAGCCTTTGTGCATACTATCTTGCAAGGGAACACCAAGCGCATGTTTATCTAAGTTCACGCCGCAAGATCCCGGCAGCAATTCACGTCGGCTCAGATGGTCATACAAAAAGAGGCCCATGCGTATCATCCACGCCGGGCGTAAATGCGGCACATGCGGCATCACAAAACGCAATGGCCAGATGATATGCGGTGCTGCACGCAATAGTACTTCGCGCTCTTTCAACGCTTTTCGTACCAGACCAAATTCGTAATATTCGAGATAGCGCAAGCCACCATGGATCAGTTTGGTACTCGCTGATGAAGTGTGTCCGGCAAGGTCATCCTTCTCACACAATAAAACACGCAAACCGCGCCCGGCAGCATCACGTGCAATGCCAGCACCATTGATGCCGCCACCCACAACCAGTAAATCGTAATGTTGATCATTCGCCATGATGTCAGGCCGCCATTGCAATTAATAAATGATTAAAAAAATCGAAGAATTAGATGTTATTGAGATATTGATCATCAATTTTTTGTTTTAAATCGATCATAAATCACCAAACGAATAATTACAAGTTCGTTTTCGAACATTTTAACTTCACCCAATAATCCTGTTCTTGCCTCATCATTTCAGCATAGGTCCCAATACCCGTACCTGCTAGATCTAAAGAGTAAGGAGGGTTCAACCCATACGAAAATCCAAGCTCATCAATGCAGAGGGTCGCATCCGCCCTGCCCCTCACCCATATTTTTCTCTGAAACACGCTTGATACATGCTTCGATTACAATGCATATTTTCGTTTTCGAACATTTTCTCTTTCGTTGAAGGAAGCTTGTTACATGCCGACCACGCTACCGCCGTCATACAGCCAGACATCTACGCAAACACTCAATTTGCGACAACAAGAAATGTTGGCAAACGTTCAGAGAGAAGGTTTTGCTTCGGTGGAACAACTCGCCGCGCAATACCGGGTCACGCAACAAACCATACGGCGCGATATCAATTTGCTTGCTGATATGAATTTATTGCGACGCTTTCATGGTGGTGTCGGATTAACTTCCAGCGCAGAAAATATGGCGTACAACACGCGCCAGACTTTGCTATCTGAAGAAAAGCGCCGGATCGCCGCTTTGGTGGCGCGGCATATTCCCGATCAGGCAACCCTGTTTATTAATCTGGGAACAACCACGGAAGAGATTGCGCGCGCCTTGTGTCATCACCGCAATTTGCGTGTGATTACCAATAACATGAACGTTGCCAGCATCATGAGCAATTACCAAGATATTGAGGTGATTGTGACTGGTGGTGTGGTACGCCCGCGCGACGGTGGCTTAACCGGTGAGGCGGCAGTGGATGTGATTAATCAGTTTCAGGTCGACTTTGGCATCATCGGCATTTCTGGTATAGAAATGGATGGCACGCTGCGCGAATTTGATTATCGGGAAGTACGGGTTTCCGAGGCAATTATCAAACATTCCAGAACCGTATTTTTAGCGGCAGATCATTCCAAATTTGATCGCCCAGCCCTGGTCAAATTAGGACACTTATCGCAAATCGATGTGCTGTTTACCGATCAAGATGTGCCAGAACAAATGCATGCAACTTTCGACAAAATCAAAACCAAAATCATGCTTGCTTGATTTAGTCTGTGCGACCTAGCGTTTTATCAATGCCACTTCAGCTAATAACCATTCACGAAATGCTCTTACTTGCGGCTTTTTGAGTGACTGTTCCTGATACACCAGATGATATGAAACCGGGCTAGGGATTTCTACATCAAACAGTCTGACTAACTGACCACTTTCAATATCCGATTGCACGATGGCATGCCGCCCTAAAGCAATGCCCTGCCCGTCCACCGCTGCGCGTGCGAGAATCGATGCATCCTGATACACCAAGCCGCTGGTCGGCTCTTCGTTATTTAAACCGGCAGCGCGAAACCATGGTTCCCACGGCTCTTCTTCGCAACGCAATAAATTGGATGCCGCCAGTTCTGCCGGGGTCATTGGCAAATTACCGCCGTGATAACGCGGGCTGACGACGGGGTAATAGTAATCACCCATCAAAAATTCAGAAACCAGACCCGGATAATTTCCAAGCCCAAAACGTATTCCGATATCAATAGAATCACGCGAAAAATCCGCCAGTTGATTACTCGACTGCAAACTGACCTCTAAATCCGGATAGTGCTCAATAAAACGCCCCAGACGTGGTGACAACCAACGCGCAGCAAATGAAGGCAATGACGTAACACCGAGACGTTTTTGTTGGTTACGCTTTTGCAATTGTTCTGTGGCTTCGACCAAATTCTGCAGACACAAACGTATCGCAGCCGCGTACCGCTCGCCTTCGGCATTCAGCACTAAGCGCTTACCATGCCGCGCAAACAATTCAACTTCCAACTCTTCTTCCAGCGCCCGTACCTGATGACTGACGGCGCCATGGGTCAGATGGATCTCTTCTGCCGCCTTAGAAAAATTCTGATGCCGTGCTGCCGCTTCAAATGCACGCAGTGCCGCTAAATTAGGCAGTTTTCTGATATCCATTTTTTATATATCCGTCATCAAGAATACACATAACAATGTGAATTTTATTAGCAAGCAAAGCCAAAATTTCTCGTTTTGTTTCTGAATTACAAACGCCTACAATGCATACATCGCAATGCAGCATTGGATTTTCCCCTGATAAGTCAATTTCAAATTGATTTTTTGCTGCACAACAAGGAGCACGGAAATGACAAATAATTTCGCAAACCCATCTTACACGATCACTGCTGGAAAAACACTTTCTGGCGTGTCCCCTGTCGATCGTAAAGTCAGAGTCGTATGTGGTCGCGTCTGGCTGACCATTGCTGGTGAAGATTGTGATTTCTGGCTCACTGACGATGAAACCGTTGTCATTCCAGCCAATCGCATGGTGGTCGTAGAAGCCGATCAAAAAGCAAGTTTGATCGAATTGCAAACAGTGACCAGCCCGGTCGTCGTGCAACAACCAGAATTCGCAGTGTCTAATTACTTCCAAAAACTGTCTCAAAAACTGACGCACGTCTTTGCTTAATGTTATTGAATCCCACTACAACTGGCGAAACACGCTGGTTGTAGGTGTTTATCCTCTGCGAAAAATCGCAGTCGCTGGTAAGGAATGTTAAACTAGCGGTCTATGCAAAACAGCACCTCTACTTCCACTACGCCCATCATTCTGCAGCGTGGCACTGAGCCTTATCAGCAGACCTTCGATGCGATGCGCGCCTTTACAGACGCGCGTGATGCCAATACGCCCAATGAATTTTGGATTGTCGAACATCCTCCGGTATTTACGCTGGGGCTGGGTGCCGATCAGTCGCACGTGTTGGCGGCGCACAATATTCCTGTGGTACAAACGGATCGTGGTGGTGAAGTTACCTACCACGGCCCCGGTCAGGTTGTCATATATCTCATGATGGACTTGCGTCGTAGCCACCCCAAAGCACGTTTATTTGCGCGGGAATTCGTTCACAAGATAGAACAAGCCGTGATCGACACGCTGGCAGCGTATAATCTGGCTGGCGAACGCAAAGAAGGCGCACCCGGCATCTATGTTAGCGATGGCGCATTTAAAGGCGCAAAAATTGCAGCATTAGGCCTCAAAGTACGTGGTAATGGTTGCACCTATCATGGCGTATCCCTGAATGTGGACATGGATTTAGCACCATTTTCATGGATCAACCCTTGTGGTTATGCCGGACTGGCAACCGTGGATATGAAAACTCTGGGCGTCCATGCTGCCTTAGCCGATGTACAAAACGCCCTCGCACAGAATTTGCAAGACTTATTGTCTGCACCCGATTGAATTTTTGAAATTTTTCGACACCGCTCCGTATCATGACAACCGAAAATACTCCTGTCTCTCCTGCTGACACCAGCAATGCGGCTACTGCCGCCTACGATCCGACTGAAAAGCAAAAAGGCGCGAGTAAGACTGCGCGTATTCCTATCAAGATTGTACCGATGGAACGTCTGCCGAAGCCAGACTGGATACGTGTCAAAGCTGGTTCGCCAACCACCCGTTTTTATGAAATCAAAGACATCCTGCGTGCCAATAAACTGGTGACGGTCTGTGAAGAAGCCTCTTGCCCGAACATTGGTGAATGCTTTGGTAAAGGTACTGCCACCTTCATGATCATGGGTGACAAATGCACCCGCCGCTGCCCATTCTGCGACGTGGGTCATGGCCGTCCAGATCCACTCGATGTCAATGAACCCGCCAATCTGGCAAAAACCATCGCTGATTTAAAACTCAGCTATGTTGTCATCACTTCTGTTGACCGCGACGATTTGCGCGATGGCGGTGCCGCCCATTTTGCTGAATGCATCAGCAAAATCCGCGAACTGTCTCCAATGACTCGCATCGAAATCCTGACCCCAGATTTCCGCGGTCGTATGGATCGTGCTTTAGAAATTCTGAACATGGCACCACCGGATGTGATGAATCACAATCTGGAAACTGCACCGCGTCTGTACAAAGAAGCACGCCCTGGTTCTGATTATGAATACTCTTTAAATCTGTTGAAACGCTTTAAAGAAATGCACCCGAACACACCGACCAAATCCGGCATCATGGTTGGCCTCGGTGAGACCGATGAAGAAGTCTTACAAGTCATGCGCGACATGCGTGCGCATAACGTCGACATGTTGACCATCGGCCAGTATCTGGCACCAAGTGGTCACCACTTGCCAGTGCGCCGCTATGTACATCCAGATGTGTTCAAAATGTACGAAGAAGAAGCCTACAAAATGGGCTTCGCTCACGCCGCCGTCGGTGCGATGGTACGCTCCAGCTACCATGCTGATCAACAGGCGCATGGCATTGGTGAGTAATTGTGTGAATGATCAGTGAGTAGCAAGCACTGATTGGAACAACAAATCTGATAATTTCAATATCTTATCGTCGATTTTCAACCTTCCCCAAGGATGAAAAAAGATAACGAATTGACGGGTTCGGAAAAATCGCTTTTCCGAACCAGTTAGTTCACCGCCCCCACTATCCTCGATCATCTAAAACCGGGAAATATCCACATTTACATCCTATACGCAAGTATTTGATGCTAATGACATGATGCAAACAACCAACACGTAGCCCGATTTTCACGGCTTTATATTACTTCCTCAATTGCAAAATGAGACGTCTTAAATAAAAATGACGTGCTTCAAAAAAAATTTTAAAAAATTAATACAATTAAATAAGAGGAAGTCGATGAAGTTATTATCATTAGGTATCGCGGGATTACTTGGATTGCAATTAGTTGGTTGCGCTTCAGTATCGAATGGCACTACACAAGCAATCCGTCTGGAGACTCTGACAGCAGATGGGAAAACTGTTGAAGGCGCGCAATGCAGCTTAACCAACGATTCAGGAAGTTTTAATGTGACAACTCCTGGTAGCGTCTTGGTTCATCGTTCCAGTGCTAATTTGAACATCATCTGCAAAAAAGATGCTAACGATCCAGCATCAGCGACAGTCGTATCGAGAGTTGCTGGCAGCATGTTTGGCAATATTATTCTCGGTGGCGGTATCGGCGCAATTGTTGACCATTCAAATGGCTCCGCTTACAACTACCCAGAATGGATGCGTTTAGTATTCGGTCAAAATCTGACTTTTGACCGCGGCGATTACAAATCTGGCGAAGCAACAGCACCACGTCAAACTTCAGAAGTCGCTAGTAAAAAATAAATGTTGACGTAGTCAATGTAAATCATGGCTGTGTAAGATTTAAAAAAACGCCGACAGATTCTATTTGTCGGCGTTTCATTTTCTTCTACAAAAAAAACGAACAAGAAGTAAGTCGTCAGCATTTTTTATCTCTATGCTAGCGCAAGTTACCTGTGTGCCCAAGTGAATAACGACCAGGTTGCGGCCAAACAGTTAAACCATGCGGCTCCTGACCCACGGCGATTTTATTGACTGCGCCACTGGCAGTATCGATACGATAGACAACGTCATCATAGCGACCAGATAACCACAAGTATTTACCATCGGCACTGACGTTACCCATATCTGGGCTCCCACCACCAGGAATAGGCCATTGCTGTACCACTTTACCACTTGCGAAATCGATCACGGTCACACTGCCTTTACCGTTGCGTGGACCATGAATTAAATGTGAACCACGATTGGCAACGTAGAGCTTACTACCATCACGACTAGGATATAAGCCATGCGCTGCAACGCCAGTTGGGATCAGACCGAGTTCTTTAAACGCGTCACCATCTACGATATGTACGCCGTCAGCTTCCATATCAGCGATGTAAAACCGCTTGCCATCTGGCGAGATGCGAATATCTTGTGGCATACCTTTTTTGGACGAACAAATTTCTGTCGCCCCTGGACCGTCAAGGCTAGGTACGTCTTTAAAACGTACTGCTGGCATTTGTAATTTCAGATAGCCAATGACGGAACGATTTTTCAGATCGATTTTGGCGATGCTACCATCAAACTCACACGTGAATATCGCGTAGCTGCCATCAATCGAGAAATCAGCATGATTGATGCCACCGCACTTCGGGGTAGAAATCGAGTACTGCATTGCCATTGTTTGGGGATCACGGAAATCAAGTCGGTGTTTCGCTTCAGCTACCACAATCGCTGATTTACCATCCGGTGTGAAATACAAGTTGTACGGATCATCGACTGGCACTGCTTTGGAAGATTTACCAGTGCGTGGATCGATTGGCGTAAGGCTTCCAGAATCCAGACGTTCGGCATTATTGGCGACCCACAAAGTACGCAAATCCCATGAAGGAACAATATGCTGAGGCGCTTTGCCGACCTTAAAACGATCAACCACTTTAAGCGTTTGTGGGTCAATCACAGAAACGTCATTCGAGCGCAAATTTGGTACGTAAACACGTTGCAGATCGTCTTTCACTTGAGGACTCAAATGACTGGCACCAGTTTCACTGTATAGGTTACGCGCATCCACTACTGCTGGCATACCAGGTACAGTATTGACGGTAGCAGCGGCCTGAATGGCAGGTGCAGCACCTGCGGTCAGAAACTGAAATCCAGCGATCGACAAAGCAGCAATAACACCAGTTCGAACAACATATTTAAATTTCAAAGGCATACTTAAGACTCACTACTTTAACAAAATGTAATTCATCGGGCGGCAGTTACACGTTTAATCGCTGTAACCGACGCATCTATAATTTGTTTGACGGCGATTTGCCCTAACTCTTCGGTCGCCTTACGAGGGTCACCATACACGCCTTCGCTCTCGCTTGGTTTGGCTGCGTGCGCCATCACATCCGCTCTGACCAAGGAGCGATCCAGAGCCATCGTCAATGCGGTGTCTGCCAGACCAGCATGCGTACCGATCTCCGCCATACTAAACCCGCGATTACGCAGAGTATTGACGTAGCTCACTGAAACTGCCTGATAGTATTCCGGTAATGCGGATACACGACAAGAAGGATCATTCGCCCACTCGTGGTTTAAACGTGCAGCGACCTTTTGCATATTCTTTTGATAGCCACCGTGGTCACCGAGAAATATCACGTCTTTAAAACCGTGTTGCTTAAAACTTCGTGCAGTTCCTTCCAGCATAGATTCAAAAACACTGTCCGGAATTGAAATGGTGCCAGTAAAGCGCATGTGCGCAACTGGTGGATGGATGCTGCCTTCTGGTACATAAGAAATCACCGGTGCAACTAACGTATTTCCTAGCGTTTGCGCTATTTTTTGCGCCAACAAAAAGGCACGCACATTGTGCTTACCCAAGGCTACGTAAGGCCCGCTTTGCTCGGTCCCACCTATCGGTACCAGAATCGTGGTGCTTCCGCTGGTAATGCGATGTTGCGCTTCCGTCCAGGTCAGATTATCGAGTTCCACCTCGGTCGCCGCTGCATGACAAGCCAGAGGAGACGAAAAGCACAACCCAGCAACAAGCACAGCACGCGAGCCGAGAATACCTGGCTTGGAATGACGCTTAGTTGTTGATTTGAAATTACCTGCGATCAGAGTGTTTATCCTGAAACGCCAATATTGTGTCAAAAAATTCATAGGTGAATTATGCGTCCGAATGATCAAAATATCTGCGGCGCAGCAAAAAATATTTTACTGACCAATAAAAAGTGATTTTTTTATACTTCTTTATACAGCGTTGCACATCTGATTAAAAAATCCAATTTTGATCCATTATTTATCAAAAAAATAGCATGCAATACTCATGGTTAAATCGACAAATACGTAACAAGAAATTTCATTTAGAAACATTTAAACGACATCAAAGTAAAATATTCCCCAACGTCAAGCAAACGTATCACTAACTTCTATCTCGCACGGACCTTCGTATGAAATTCAATCGCAGCAGATGTGTACTTCTTTGCGCTTTACTCGCCCTTGCTGCCTGCGGCGGCGGTGGAGGGGGCAGCGCCAACAGTAGTAGCACGCAAACAACCAGCAATAACACCGGAACACCACCAGCAACAATCACATCTGCAACTGTGCAGAGCAGTTCCTCCACCAGCATTAGTCTCAATTGGCCAGTCGTCACTGGTGCAAGTTATTACGAAGTTTTACGCAGCATAGCAAATGCTAACAGTTTTACATCTTTAGGCAACGTCACAACCAATTCTTATGTCGATAGCGGTTTAACAGCGGGAACCAATTACGTTTACCGTCTAATTGCCTGCTCTAATGTCGGCTGCGGAAGCAATTTTGATTTTCCGGCTGCAACAAGCGCCCCACCTGTTACGGTGCCTAACGCACCAGTAGCACCAACCGCAGGGACAATTACAAGTACGCAAATTATTTTAAACTGGGCGAGCGTTCCCGGAGCGTCAAGCTACCAATTGCAGCGTAACGGCTTTCAGATCGCTAATGCAGCAACCATTTCTGGGCTCACCTACACGGATACTGGTTTAACACCGGCAACGAGTTACGCTTATCAGGTACAAGCTTGTAATAGCGCAGGTTGTTCAGCCTGGAGCCCGGCAGGCAACTTACAAACTGCAGCGGCACCCGTCGTCACGACGCCTCCGGTGACGCCGACTCCGCCCGTAACCCCAACACCTCCTGTTACACCAACACCGCCAGTAACGCCTACGCCCCCAACTCCACCAGTAACGCCAGCGCCTCCGATACCTGGGCAACCTAGTGCCGTTGCAAAAAATAGTAGTACCGTAACAGTTTCATGGGCCAGTGTTGCCGGAGCAACGCGCTACGTTTTGACCCGTAATGGTACCGAAACTGGTGGCACAAACTTGACTGCATTGAGTCTGATCGACACCGGCCTGGTTGCCAATACGGCCTATAGTTATCAGGTAGCGGCATGTAATGCCAGCAGTTGCTCCGCCGCCAGCCCTGCGGCCACTGCTACAACCAATGCGATTGATAATATTTTGTTGAATGTCAGTGGTTTTGATAACACTTCCGGCGCGACGATTTCCTTCCGTGTCAACGGGTGGTTCGATGCAGGTGGTGTCTATGGCATAGAAACGCTGTCAAAAAATGGCGTAGTCACCAGCTTCATTAAAACCCAAAGCAGTAGAAAATACAGTGGCTCGGTGACACAACAGCCTGGCAATGGTCAGACCTGCACCAGCAGTCTCGCGGATCCATCTGGTATTGCAGGCACGACCGACGTGACGATTAATATCAATTGTTTGACAACAGCGAGTTTGAGCTTTCCGGCTTCGAGTAAATCAATGCCAGCTCAAATTTCCGGCAATATGCTACAAGTCGCACAGGCGCAAAATGGAACCGGGACAATATTGCCAACCACCGCCATCCGGTATTCAAGTAGCAATACTGCCGTGGCAACAGTAGACAGCGTGAGTGGCGCCATAAACGCTTTACAAGTGGGAACAACAATTATTTCTGCCAATCTGCCTTCAGATCAATATACGGCAACCGCCGCCACTTATACGTTGACCGTTGTACAAAATACGGCGAGCTCACGTCTTGCCCATATTGAACTCGCACAAAGCCTGGCGCAACGACCAGCCAGTGCCTACCAAATTCTGACGCCAGGTCGCGATGCTTTGGTACGTGCATACATGTACGCGACCAATGCTTCCAATACATCACCACCAGTAGTCTCGGTACAAGTTCGTGGTAGCAATAGCCCGATTACTATGACCTGCCCGACTACGCTGCCAATTTACGATGGCGACATCAATATTTCGTATAGCCTCAACGGACAATGTTATGCCACGATTCCAGGTAATCAAGTACAACCTGGCATGATTTTGGACGTTGCAACGACCGATGGTCAGGCTCTAAGTGCGACACCTACCGTCAACAATAGCAATACTTTGCATTTAACAATCGTTCCGCTGATCATCAATGCAAATACTGCCAATGTTCCCACCTCGGCGCAATTGATCAGCGTCTTCAAGCAAATCATGCCGCTGGCAAGTGTGGTTGTGAATTTTCATGCCCCATGGTCTCCAAATGGTCAATTTTCGGACTCTTTAACGGGTACCGGTGAGTACGGGAACGTGTTGGGTCAGGTCAATCAATTACGGACTACAGAGAATAGTCAAACCCATTATTACGCAATGGTGCCGGCAGTCAAATTTAATGGTACTGCGGGCTTAGGTTATGTACCTGGATTGGCTGCAGTCGGTAACGATATGCGTGGTGGGAATTATTCGCTGCACAATGTCATTGTGCATGAAGTCGGTCACAACCTCAGTTTGTCGCATGCACCATGCGGTGGTGCGAGCGGAACCGATCCTTATTTCTCAACCAATCCACTACCGTGGGCGAATTCGGATACCGCACAATTAACAGCGGCACCACTGTACGATCAGGAAAACAATGTGTTGTCCTCGCCAGGTGCTGTCGGTTCCAGAACTACTGATCTGATGGGATATTGCAGTGGTACCTGGTTATCCGAATACAGTTACCAAAAAATTGCGAATTACATCCGTGGTAAAACAAATTATCAGGTCGCCACGCTTGCAGATAAGGCGCAACCTGCCAACGTCGCCGCATCAGTAGCACCTCAGGCAATTCTGATGGTATCCGGTAGCATTTCCGCAGACGGCCATGTCAGTCTGGATCCGGTGCAACTTTTGGGTAACGGTTATCAGGCAGATGCAGAAAGTGGCGCGTATCAGTTGCGTATTGTCAGCGCTGATGGCAAGACCACGTATCGCAGTTTTTCTCCCGCATCGCTGGATCATGCGGATGAAAAGCACATCTCCGTATTGCTGCCTGCCATTCCGGGTATTGTCAGTATCGACGTGATGAAAGATGGAAAAATCATGCCAAAAGCCGCGCCAACTAAAGTCGTTTCGACTCAAGCAGGAGTGGCGTCCATCAGTAGTGTGCCAATGAAGAAATCATCTGCACTTGTCACAGACACAGCAATGATTGAGCAGTCCGGAAGCAATTTGCATCTGATGTGGGATAACAACCACTATCCGTGGCTAACCGCCATTTTCATTGCTAATGACGGCAGCCGTACAACACTAGCCATGCGCGCCACTGGAGGCAATATCAATCTGAGCCTGCCAAAGCTGACTCAAGCTGGTAGCGTGCAAATATCTCTCAGTGATGGCCTCAATACAATCATGAAAACACAAACGATTAACGCTACTAATCGCTGATAGAAATTTAACGCTTCGTTTGCCTCAGGGTGCCGTGGATAACTTCACGGCGCCCATTTTTTTTCTTAGAACTGAATGCGAATCACACCGCTTGTGCTTTTGGATACGGTTCTGACAACCCACTTATCTCACATATAAAACTCACTTCCGACACAAAAACAACAACTACAAAATTGCGTCCCAAATAAAAAACAACGTTATATAATAAAAACGCTGTTATGTAATATCCAGCATGCAGTATAAAAATAACTATGAATGAGACTAGCTAGTTCACACGATTGAACAGCGAAAAAAAGGATGACCTATGTTGAGAACACTCATCATGGCGGCTTGCGCTGCCACGGTGCTGGCGGCGTGCACCCCGAAACCTGCCACACCTACTGCCGGCCAAATCAGTGCCGCCGAAACCGCGCTTCCGGCTGACCCTCAAATAGCCAGGATCTATCAACGTTCCTGCATAGGCTGTCATACCACTGTCAGTAGCACTGCACCGATCGTTGGCTTTGCACCTGCCTGGCAACCACGCCTGCAACAAGGTATGGCGACACTGGTACAGCATGCGCGTGAAGGCTACAAAGCGATGCCTGCGAAAGGCTATTGCAGCGACTGTAGCGATCAGGATTTACAAAAGCTGATTGAATTTATGTCGACCACCATTCCAGCCGGAAAGGACAACTCATGAGTAAGCAATATCCGCACGACACTGCGCACGGCTCTCGTAGAGCACTGTTAAAAGCAGGCGTTGCAGTCGGTGCTATCGGCGGTCTGGGCATGCTGGCAGAACTTGCTAAAGTCCCGGTAGAACTGGCCGCAACACCAGCAAATCTTTCCCCAGCTTTACCAGCAGGAAAAGCAAACGCAATCACCTGGCAAAACTGGTCAGGCATACAAAGCTGCCACCCCCTCGGCATCAACAGCCCGGCGAATGAAAGTGCGATTGCAGATTTATTCAAACAAAGTTCGGGCACCATACGCTGCGTCGGTGCCGGGCATTCGTTTGTACCTTTAGTTCCCACCGACGGCACCATCGTTTCACTCGACAAAATGTCTGGCATCATTGATCGCCATGATCATCTGGTACGTGTGCAAGCAGGCACCCGCCTTGCCCAATTAGCCCGTGAACTCGATGGCATCGGTCTGGCGATGCATAATCAACCTGACATCGATGCGCAATCATTCGCTGGGGCCATCAGCACTGCAACCCATGGCACCGGTAAAGAATTACCTGCGCTGCACGCCAAAGTGCAGGCGTTGCGCCTTCTCACACCAACCGGCGAGATTCTGACTTGTGACGCCAATACCAATGCCGATTTACTACAGGCTGCGCGCGTGTCACTTGGTAGTTTAGGCGTTATCACCGAGGTCACGTTAGAAGCCGTTCCCGCATATTACTTGCAAAGAAAAGTATGGTTAAGACCAGTCGACGACATGTTAGCGATGGCGCATGATCTGGCGAATCAACATCGGCATTTTGAATTCTACTATCTGCCCTTCACTGGCTATGCAGCCGCGATTACCCACAACATTGTTAACGATGAAAAAATCGTGCGTCCGGAATCTGGTGATGAAGCCATGTTGCATGACTTGCGTCAGCTACGCGATTGGATGGGACGCTTCCCGGATTTACGTCGCTGGCTGGCTAAGAAATTAATAGACCCGCAGCAAGTTGAACTGGCGCAGGATAAATCCTGGAAACTGTTATCGACATCGCGTCCAACGAAATTCAATGAATCAGAATGCCACGTCCCACAAGAACATGGGATAAATTGCGTACGTGAAGTCATACAAAAATTAGAGCAAAGGCATGATGTATTTTTCCCGCTGGAGTTCCGCTTTGTCAAAGCCGATGACGCATGGCTGAGTCCATTTTATCAACGTGAAACTTGCTCAATCGCAGTACATGCAGCCGCTGGAGAAGCGTATCAATATCTGGTGCAAGACATTGCGCCTATCTTTAGAAAATACCAGGGGCGTCCGCATTGGGGCAAATTGCATGCACATCAGGCCGCTGATTTATCGAACTTGTATCCGCGCTGGAAGGATTTTTTAGCGATCCGCGAACATTGTGATCCACACGGACGCATGCTCAATCCCCACTTACGACAAGTGTTTGGAGTCAGCGCATGATCTCGACCAAACGACGCAAATTTTTAGCCCTTGCTGGTCTTGGCGTAGCAGGTGCCATTGCACTCAAACCAGGTATGAAAGGTGCACCGCACACGGCGTATTTCGCTGGCATCGCACAGGCGATGAAGAATGCAGGCATAGCAACACCAACGATGATCATTGACCGCGATCGTCTGCGGCAAAATGCACGCAATATCATGCAGAACATTGGTGGCAAAGTAGCGCAGCGCCTGGTGGTGAAATCTCTGCCTTCACACGCTTTGATTAAAGAAATTACCGGCATGTCTGGCAGCCAACGCATGATGTTATTCAGCTTGCCGCAATTGCAAAGCATGTCTAAAGCGGATGCCGATATTCTGCTTGGAAAGCCTATGCCTATTGCGGCGGCCGCGCAATTTTATCGTCAGCATGATGTCGCAAGCAGTGGCTTTCGCCCTGATCAGCAATTGCAATGGCTGGTCGATACGCCAGAACGTCTGAGCCAATATCGCGAACTGGCACGTCAGCAAAATCTGAACTTGTTACTGAACTTTGAGATTGACGTTGGTCTTCATCGCGGTGGCATCAATCACACCGACACCTTGCAACAAATGCTGGCGATTTTACAAAGCGATCCACGTTTGCAGTTTGCAGGCATGATGGGTTACGACGCGCATGTGGCGAAAATTCCTGACTTACCGGGTCTGCAAAAAGCAGCACATGAACATGCTCACCAGACCTACACCAGCTTTGCTCAATATGCCCTCAATGCGTTAAAAAACAGCACTAGCCACGCACCAAAACGTCCACTCACTTTTAACGCCGCAGGATCGCCGACCTACCGTTTATACGATGGTTCAGGCATAGAAAATGAAGTATCAATCGGATCAGCCTTCGTCAAAGCCAGCGACTTTGATTTGCCGGGTCTGGCCGATTTGCAAGCCGCCGCTTTCATTGCCACACCAGTATTAAAAGTCAGCGATCAATTTCAAATGCCGTATGGCGTTGAATGGCTGGGGGAAGTAGCGCGTACGTGGGACGTCAATCAACAACGTAGCATCTTCATCTATGGAGGCAACTGGCTTGCAGATCCGGTATCGCCCGAGGGCTTAAGCGCCAGTGGCTTATATGGGACTTCGTCAAACCAACAATTATTGGTGGAGTCAGGACAACAGGGTTTAAAGGTCGATGATGTCGTCATCTTCCGACCACGTCAAAGCGAAGCCGTGCTTTTGCAATTTGGCGATATTGCTGTCTATGACGCTGGAAAAATCGTCGACATGTGGCCAGTCTTTCCTGCCACTGCGTAAATCCAACATCCGAGCAGAACAAATCATCATCAATTTATGCAGTAAAAAAGGAAGTAAATCAGAAGTTAAAAAAAATGTTTGACGAGTGAGTACAAAGGACAAGAGCCAGCTCACGTAATACAAAAACAAATGAAATCCGACCAAAGGAAGAGACATGAAATTCAAGCAGCGCAAAATCGTGATCTGCATTTCGCAGGCACTCCTACTTAGCGGTAGCCTACCCATCATTGCCAGCGCCGACGATCTCGAGAGCGGGCATACGGTGACGGTTACAGCACAAAGCCGTTCGCAAGAAGCACAGGCGGTACCGATTCCGTTTCAGATTTTAAAAGCCGATCAGCTCGACAAATTAGCGGCGACCAATCTCGATAGCATGAATGGTTATATTCCGGGTCTGACCGTAGATGGTAATCGTCCAACGCAGCCCAGCTTCTACTTGCGTGGCGTCGGCACGCAGGATTTTGGTATCGGTACCGATGCCCCCGTCGGGATTTATGTTGATGGGGTGTATAGCGGCAAAACCGGCGGTGCGTTGATGAATTTCAATGACGTGCAAAGGATAGAAGTGTTAAAAGGACCACAAGGGACACTTTTTGGTCGCAATAGTGCTGGCGGCGCCATTTCTATCGTCTCTAATGAACCATCGGATGAATTGGAGGGCGAAGCCACATTGAGGCTCGGTAACTACGGTACAAAATACGCCGCAGGTTTGTTGAATATCCCGCTCAATTCTGATTGGTCGTTGCGTTTCAATGTCGTTGATAACAAGAGCAACGGCTGGTTGACCGATAGTGGCAACGGTCAGAAATACAAAGACAATGACAACTGGGGCACGCGCACTGCTTTGCTCTGGAAAGGACCGGAAAAAACCCGCGTCTTGCTGACCTGGGAACATGAAGATTTACACCAGATGGCGCGTCCGGCAATCTCTTTGGTCGCGCCAAGCCCTAACGGTGTTGCACCAGCATTTCCGGCTGATCCATCGACCTTTCTCGATCCACGTCGAGGCATCGTCTACAACGACACCAATGCCAACAATGTAGAAACCCGTCGCTACGACGGTTTCACCTTGAAAATTGAAAAACCATTCGCGTGGGGCGATTTTACATCGACCACAGCGTATCGCCACTTTAAGTCGTTTAATCAGGAAGATGAGGACGGTACCAATAACAATGTGACGTTCTTAAACACAGCCAATAGAGAAACCAATACCACCTGGCAACAAGAATTTAAAATCGCTGGTAAAAATGACACGGCCGACTGGTTAGGAGGTATTAGTTTTTATAAAGAAAATGCGTATCAGGATAGTCAGGTCAATACCAATACCGATAGCTACGATACCATCACCAATAATATGTTGGGGTTTCCGCTTTTTACGACGCTCAATGGTGCGGCGGCGCAAAATGGTTTGCCTTTGAATTTCTTAGGCAATTCCTGGCAAGAAAACATGATGAACAATGGCAGCTATCAATCTCAGGCGATTTATGGCGACGTGATCTGGCACTTGCAACCCAAATGGAATTTAACGACTGGCTTACGAGTAACGCATGACAGTAAAACCTTTAGCTGGAATTATCCTAACCGGATAGCACCTGGTCTTGATAGTGTGATTACAACGGCAAATCAGTATGGCTTTTTCAATGGTCAAAGTCAGGCACTGGCTGCATTGACGCAAAACTTTTTTGTTGATGGTTCAGCACCGTCAACTGCCATGAGTATCAAGAAGAGTTGGACCGATACCAGCCCCCGGGTTGTGCTTGATTACCACTACACACCAGACATCATGGGCTATGCGTCAGTCACTAAAGGCTATCAGTCCGGCGGCTTTAACTCGGTCTCTATGGGTGCGCAATTTCAACCAGAAGACGTATGGAATTACGAAGTCGGCATCAAGTCCTACTTCAAAGAAGCCAAGCTGATGTTGAATGCATCTTTATTCCATTATAAATTCACGAACTTGCAGTCCTTAACACTGGTACAAGCGCCAGGCGCACCGATTCCGGCGTATCAGGTCACCAATAGCGATCAGAACGCGACCGGTATCGATCTGGATGCACATTGGGCACCGATGCGTGGTCTGAAATTGTATGGCAATCTGGAATACATCGACCAAAAATACGCTAACTATATCGTACAAAATGGCCCGGATTTATCTGGACAGCCAGTTGGCACGCCACGCTTCAGTGCGGCAGCGGGTGCCGATTACACCTGGAACGATGTCATGCATGGCAATGTCAATTTGAGCATACAACATGCTTACACTGGCGCAACCCGTTGCAATGCCAATTCTGCAGCACAGATGGCTTGCCTGACAGCACCGACATTTAGCATTGGTTCAGCACAAAACCGCACCGATTTGCATCTGGGTTGGCAGAGTGAAGACCGGCGTTGGAATGTCAGCATGTATGTGAATAATGTGTTCGATAAACGCTATGTATTTGATGGCAGTCCAATTACTTCAGTATTGGGGACGCCATTTGCGTCGATCACCGCACCACGTCTTTTTGGTGTGCAAGTGAAGGTCAGAATGTAGTCACCAGGATGCAGCATGAGTTGTCTTAATGCTGCTTGCTATAATATGCACACTGCTTCGTATCATGATGGTAATTCATCAAACAGACGAACCAGTGTGCATTCGGAATTTTCAAAAATGAAAGATAGGAAAAAAGTGTGACCAAGGCTTCCGCAAATTTACAAGAACGCAAACGCCGTGAATCTGAGACCAGAAAAAAACATATTATTTCTGTCGTCAAGGCCTTGGTAAAAAAAGGTGGAGCACGCGAAATCACAATCCGTAAAGTCGCAGAAGAAGCAGGTTTTTCTACCACCATTGTGTACGCACTGTTTCATGACAAAGCCACCCTGATCACACAGGCGATGGATGAAACCTTGTTAGAACTGGTCAAGGTCATGAAAAAAGCCGCCGCGCTGACCGAAGACCCTATCGAAAAAATTAAGCATACCGGTAAAGCCTATATCAAATACGGCCTAAGCAACCCTGACGAATACGCGCTGGTCTTCATGGAGCGCCGTCCGCATGCGCCGGTAGAGGCAGCTGAAGTCGAACACGGAAACGTGCAACAAGATCCTTATGCGTTTGCACATAGCTTATTTATCCATCTCAAAGAGCAAGGTCTGGTCGACGGCGATGAGATGCGTCTGCACATGATGACGCAAATTTTCTGGCAGGGCATACATGGGCTGACATCGATCAATCTGGTCATGGATGAAGGCGATGAATGGACTCCTAAACTCAATCACCAAATGCACGTGGATGCTTTACTTGATGTTTTGATGGCAGGTTTGTTGCAGACTTTCCCCGTGGTGCAGCCTGGTAAGCATATCAAACCAACAAGGTCGATTAAAAAATAATCAGCTTGACCAAATGGTAAAATAAGACAATACTGAGGTGAGATTGCTAAAAAATCCCACTATTTTTCGAAAATAGCCTAAGATTTTCGGTCAAACCTGCACATCAAGGTATAATTCATCCCTTGTAGCCCGGTTTTCTTTTGATCGAACAGATTTTCTTGTATCTGTGACTCTTTCTGGACACCCCCTAGTTGTATGTTGTGGTGACCTTGACCTCGTTTCAATCTCACGCACTGTCTTTGCTTGCTGTCTATCAGCACTGCAAAATCAGCCTACATAACGTATCATTTTTGCGCCATTGCACATTGTCTGTGCAAACGACGTGCGCCAAGAACCGAACACCAACGCCCGGCAGGTAATGTTTTTTGCCAGCTGGCAGTACAGCCTGTGATTTGCACGGCCGTACCCACCCTTTTATGAATGTGAAAATACAATGGCAAAAGAAGAACTGTTAGAGATGAGTGGTATGGTAGAAGAAGTGCTGCCGGATTCCCGTTTCCGCGTGAATTTGGAAAATGGTCATCAATTGATCGCTTATACATCTGGCAAAATGCGTCAGCATCATATCCGCATTCTGGCGGGTGATAAAGTGACACTGGAAATGTCACCTTATGATTTAAGCAAAGGCCGTATCACTTTCCGTCATATCGAAAAACAAAGCGGTGGCGGCGGACAACCGCGTCGTCGTTATTAATCACTGCGAGCAATTACGATTACTGATGCCGGTTCCTTGTTGAATCCGGCGCGTGAATTGTTGATCACGAGATCAATCACGCAGCATTTGCCTCCTCACCCACTCTGCCACGGCAGATGAACTACGAAAATCTGCCACGGAACGGCAGGCGATATGTGGGTGACGGCTTTGCAGCATACGCGATAAAGCGCTTCCTGGTCCCAATTCCAGTACCACATTCATTCCGGCTTCATCCAATCCATCCATGCATTCATGCCAGCGTATGGTCTGGGTCATCTGCGCCAGCAAGCTTTGTTTGCTCTCGGCGCTATTGACGCTCTTCATCGCATTGACGCCAGCCAATACCGGCGTTGTAATAGCTTGAAATGGTAGCTTATCCAACACCTGCTTCATTGTCGGCAAAGCATCCGCCATTAATGGCGTATGAGACGCGATATGCACTGGTAACAAGCTCAGATGCAATTGTGCAATTGCATGTGCGCGCAATGCTTGCTCAGCCTTCAGAATATCGTCTCGCAGACCCGCAATGATGGCATTGGTTTCACCCGTCACAATGGCGATATACAAGTGATGAGAAAAACATATTTCCTGCAATGGTGCCAGCGGCAAACCGCTGACCGACAACATCGCATGTGCAGCCTGGGGCTTCACGCAGGATTGCATTGCTGTAGCTCTGATCGACGCCAGATGTATCGCTTGCCCGACGTCTAATTCGCCGCTGATAGCATGCGCTGACACTTCACCGACGCTGTAGCCAGCGATCACATCGGGGGGCGGCAATTCTTCACGCAAGGCCAACCAGTTCGCAAGTGTCGCCGCGACAATCAAGGGTTGTGCGAATCGGTTTTCAAACATCAGTGAGGGAGAGGCAAGCAATGCTGTTAATGGCATCCCAAAATACTGGCTGGTATCGAATTGATCCAGCAACGCGGCGACACGCGGGTTGCTGTTGGCGATGGCAAACATGTGCGCCTCTTGCCCGCCTTGCCCGGGACACAATAATGCAAACCTAGGCATACGCTGGCGGCAATGGCATTTGTTGAACCTGATAAATAAACCAGCTGGCCGCCAATAAATCAGCAGCGCCACCAGGTGAAAAACGGCGTTGAACAAATTCACGATGACAATGTTCAGCCTGAGCAAGCCAATCAGTTTGTTCTGTGCCTCCCGCAGCTAAAAAAGCGCGTGCCGATTGCCTGGAAAATTCAGCCGCAGCAACGCCGCCGCGATAATACAAATTGGTGTCGTGCATATGCGCCATCAGCATAAACAAGCTGTCGATTTGCGCTTCGGTATGCGAGCGGCCCTGATCCAGACTTTGCATCAAACGTGGTAACGCCAACTCAAATACCGATGGAAATCCGGCCGCGGCTTCTTCACGCGCACCGCTAATGGCATAGTTTTGCGCGACTTGCAGACCATGGCTTTTTGTTTGTTGATTTGCGATAAGCTTGAGCGCGGCATTACTGTGTGCGAGTAACTCAGCCCCCCAATGTTCAAGCAACGCAGCGCGTATGTTTTGCGCTCGTAAAGCCACGCCTTGAGACAAACAACGTCCCGCTGCGGCACATAACAACCCCAGACAAAAAATGGCGCCGCGGTGCGTGTTCACGCCTTGCGTTGCGCGCAACATTTGTTGCTCAGCAACGATACCTAAGTTTTTTAAGGTTTGAAAATCGCCGTCACCTATTCCCGCATTCGCCATCGCCAGAAAGTAATGGCGCAAAGAAAACAAGCTGCGAAAAAACGTCGTCGCCGTCATGTCTGTATGGCTGCCATTATCACGCAAAGAAACCAGACCTGGTTTGGGATACAGCACCAATTCTGCATACAAACTGCGCAGCGCCATGATGGCAATCGGTTTGGCAAGCGCTGAGATATCAGCTGTGACCGGCGCTTTACAACTCAATGCGTGATGATGTTGGAGTTCAGATGCGGGAAGGAAAAAATTTTGCATAGAATCAGCTCGCGCTCAAGCTTTGCATGAGTTCCAATTTAGACACCAGCCTGACCTGCTGATTGTCTTTGACCAACAGTCGTTGCGTCTGACTCGATTCCAACACCAGATCAGACAACAACCATTCTTTCCACGACACCGCCTGGGATTGCGGAAAAATCACTTCGCCATCGAGTGGAATTTGCGTCTGAAATTGACGTAGCAACGCGAGGCCTTGTACCAGATGTTCCTGACTCTGCGGCCGAAATAACACATCAATATCCGATTGCTCGTTCACGTAAGATTGTCCGGTCAGAAACTCAAATACAACGGAACCATAGACGCGCCAACGCACGCCAACGGCATTGCCCTCGCTATTAAACACTTTCAAGGCTGGTTGCCATTGTGGCGCAACGAAGGGGATAACCGTGCTCAGCGCCAAGCTTGGTTGATGCTCCAGAATATCTTGCGCTTTTACCCGCGCAGCGATGCGTGGCTTGCGTCCATTCACAGGCACCAGCGCAAAGCCGATGCAGACTTCATCATCGGCCGCATCGACATCACGGCGGCGAACGACTGCCGGCCATTCCTCTTGTTGCCAACGATGTAAAGCCTGTACCGTGAAGCCGGTCATCTCATCCGGTACGCGCTGCATTTGTTGGGCAAACACCGCTGCCCAGGCCTGATGAGATAACCACACCAGATCATGTCGCTGAAATTGTTCTATCTGGTCCAAGTGAGTGCTGCCTTCATCAATAACGCTTTTTGTTGGTATTAGCTGGAAATATCCTCAGATAATACGGCATGCACTACTTTTTGTGCCATCCAACGGCCGCCACGTGTTGCGCCAGTGGCAATTCTTTGATCGCTTGCATCCGCATTGGCAAACGCGGCGGCGAGTTGCGCCGCCAGATCATGCTCCCATATTGCCTGTATGCCACCCATGCGTTCGTAATTGAGCGGACCAGGGGCAAATACCGGATTATCGATGGCCAATTCGTTGAGTTTTTCTTCTGAGACTTTGGTAATTCTTGCCATCGCTGGCAATCCCATGACCCTGATCGTTGCTTGCGGCAGCGCATAACAAGCGTCTGCCATCATGCCACTGGTAATAAACCCACCAGACAAGGCTTGATCATAGACCAGCGCAATCACCTGATGCCCTGATTGCCGCGCCAATTCTATGCATTTGCCCAAATGCGCCATGTAACTGTTAATGCCCAGCATTTCATCGCGATGTCGCAGCCGCTGACCTTGCGTATCCACCATCAGCAAAATCGGTCGCTGCGGAAAATCACGTATCGTTTGCAACACAACCTGCGCTTGTTTCAAAGCGATTTCGACACCGATAGGTGTATGTCGGCAAGTACCGATGACACAGATGGTGGTATCACCGAGCTGTGCACTACCGGATAAAAATTCCTGATACTCTTTGATGCTATGACCGTTAAGGAAGAGCTGATCTGCGATATCTCGCCAATATCCATCTTGAGTAACACCGCCATCCACGCCCACGTCGGACATCATCGATGCCTCTTGAATCGGTGAAGATTTCAACTGTAATTTTGCCAGCTGCAAAAATGCATCAGCGTCAAGCATGGCGATTTTTTCCGGCTCGGTGATGCCTAGTTTTTTCCAGATTTCCATCGGCTCACGATAGTCGCCACATTGTGCAATGCGCTGCACCAACATGTTTTGTTCTTGCATCAGTGTGGGCAAATCCAAAGCGACAACAGTTTTTTCCAAGAACGAGTCCATCGCTCGCCTTGCTGCCGCCTTAAATTCTGCCGTATCATCAGCGACCAACATCTGGCAATCACCCATCAGATAACGATGTTTTCCACCGGTAGTGCGCCACACCAAAGCGCGATCTTTGGAATCAAATTCTTCTACGCCATTGGCTGTTTCTATGACTTCCGGGCCTGACATCGCAAGGCGCGCTTCTTCCGACATGACAACGATATTGGCGCAACGAGCAACAATACCCATTCCACCAAAACACCCATTGCTGCCGCCGATTAATACGACCACCGGAATGCCTGCTGCCCGCACTGCAAACACGGCTCGCATCACTTCTGACACTGCAATCAATCCCGCATTCGCTTCATGCAAACGCACGCCACCGGACTCGGCCAACAAGATCACAGCCGCAGGTTTTTCGACAACCGCACGGCGCATTAAACCGACTAATTTGGCACCATGAACTTCACCAACGGCGCCGCCCATGAAGCCCCCTTCCTGTGCGGCGGCAAACACGCGCCGACCACCCAACGTGCCGTGTCCTATCACCACGCCGTCGTCAAACGACACGGCGGCATTTAATTGCGGCAGATGCGGACTGGTCCATTGTTTTGCCGGCACCAGCATTTCAGTAAAATTGTCGATGACGGCATGGATGCGTTGCCGCGCTGTCGCTTCGATATAGCTATTCATTTTTTTGCTTCCAGACTCGCTTCAAGACTCGATTCGATCGCCTGATCAAGACGCAAACTCACGACCGCTGGTGTTGCCCCCATATCATTAATCGCAATCCTTACATCAGCCAATTGCCAGCGCGCATGGAAATCTTTCATGACCGCTTCCCATATTGCTGCAAAGCCGATGGCCGCGGTGTTGACCTCAATTTCACACGCCGATTGCAAATCGGTCTGATTGACCAATACTTCCAGATTGCCGGAACTCACAACACCGACTAATTGCGCTGCACTATTCAATTTTCGTGTGCCGTTTTCAAAGCGGAATACCAGAGTTTCCATACTTTTCCTCACCAGTTTCTGAAACGTTTCGGCGGCTGATACAAACCCTCCGAGGCGCGCACCAGGTCTTTCATATTTTTTGCCGCCAGCAAATCACGCGTAGCCAGCCGCTTGTCTATCCCCAGATCTTCCGGACGTTTGATAATACCGCGATCACGTAAATTCTCGACCATGCGCTGGTCTCTGCCCAAACCCACCGGCGTATAACCAGCGACACCACGAATCGCTTGTTCGCGCTCTTCATCACTGCGGCACAACAAGAGATTGGCAATGCCTTCTTCAGTCAGAATGTGACTCACATCTTCACCGTAAATCATCACCGGTGGCAATTCCATCTTAGCTTGTTGAGCGAGTTGCCAGGCATCCAATGTTTCAACAAAAGCGGGTTGCATATGTTCGCGGAAGGTCTCCACCATTTGCACCACTAACTTCTGCCCACGAGGCATCGCGTATTGACCATCGCGGGCTTCACGTCCCGCCTTTAACCATGCAGGGCTGGCATGGCGTCGACCACGCGCATCCGCCCCCATGTTGGGTGCGCCGCCAAAACCCGCAATCCGCCCTAAGGTGGCAGTTGATGAATTACCCTGTAAATCGATTTGCAAGGTAGAACCGATAAACATGTCACAGGCATAGTGTCCTGCCGCCTGACTCATGGCGCGATTACTGCGCATGGAGCCATCAGCGCCGACAAAGAACACATCGGACCGCGCACGGATATAGTCTTCCATACCAAGCTCAGAGCCAAACGAATGCACGGAGCTGACAAAGCCTGCCTCTATCGCTGGAATTAAGGCTGGATGCGGGTTCAATGCCCAATGGCTGGCGATCTTACCTTTGAGCCCTAATGACGCAGCGTAAGTCGGCAAAAGCAATTCGATGGCGGCGGTATCAAAGCCGATACCGTGGTTGAGACGTTTGACTTCGTATTCAGCATAAATACCCTTGATCGCCATCATCGCCATCAAAATTTGTATTTCAGAAATCAAAGCTGGATCACGTGTGAACAAAGGCTCAATGTAATGAGGCGTCGGTGCCTGTACCACAAAATTGACCCAATCTGCGGGAATATCAATGCGCGGCAGTACATCAACAATTTCATTCACCTGCGCTATCACAATGCCGGATTTGAACGCCGTCGCTTCGACAATTGGTGGCGTATCTTCGGTATTGGGGCCGGTGTACAAATTCCCATGACGATCTGCCGCTTGTGCCGCAACCAGCGCCACACGTGGCGTCAGATCAACAAAATAACGCGCATATAATTCCAGGTAAGTATGAATCGCACCGATGTTGAGTTTGCCAGCAGAAGCCAGTTTTGCCAGACGCCCCGCTTGTGGTCCAGAGAAAGAAAAATCGAGCTTATTGGCGATTCCTTTTTCAAACACATCCAGATGCTCAGGCAAGGCGAGTACCGATTGCAGCATGTGCAGACCGTGTATGCGCTGTGGATCAAGTTGCGTCAGCGCCTTAGCCAAAAAATCTGCCTGCTTTTGGTTATTTCCTTCTATGCAAACGCGGTCGCCGACTTCTAAGGTCGCATGCAGCACATCTTTTATTCTTTGCTGAGGAAATATCCTGCCTTGCAAATCGCTACCTAAAGTCTGTGCCACCCGCGCCAATCGTTGCTGGCGGTTGGTTTGCAATGTGTTCCAGCGACCTTCAGCGGCCATTATTTGACTCCCATAAGACTATCTGGAAATGCTGTCGCGATTTGCGGAAACACGCACAACAAAATCACCGCCAACAGCATTAACCCCAAAAATGGTAAAACCCCCCAGATGATTTCTTTCAGTGAGATATCTGGTGCAATATTCTTGATCACAAAAATGTTCAATCCAACAGGTGGATGGATCAAACCCATTTCCATCACGATGGTCATCACGACACCAAACCAGATCAAATCAAAACCGGCCTCTTTCAAAGGCGGCAAAATGATAGGGCACATCATCAAAATAATCGACACTGGCGGCAAGAAAAAGCCAAACACAACCACCATCGCCAAAATGACCGTCAACAGCAACCATTTACTCAAATGCAAAGCCACTACCCATTGCGCCGCTGACTGGCTGATGTTCAGATAGCTCATCACATACGAGTAAAGCAAAGACATACCGATGATGAACAATAGCATCGTCGATTCTTTGATCGTCGCTGAAATAAACGGTGCGATTTGACGTGGTCGCCAAACACCATACACAATCGCAATTAATCCCATCGCGAGCAGAGCGCCTAAGCCTGCCGTTTCTGACGGCGTCGCATAACCGCCGTACAAAGCGACCATCACGCCAATAAGTAAAATCACAAATGGTAATACGCGCGGCAGCATTTCTACTTTTTGCTTAATGCTGAAATGTTCCTTCTCAAGATACGCCGATTGAACACCGTCTTTTTGATATGCCTCATACGCAATCGCATATTCTTTACGCGCCCGAAACACGGCGTAGCCAGCGAACAAAATCACCAATAAAACGCCTGGTCCGACACCAGCTAAAAATAAGCGTCCTAAAGATTGTTCCGCTGCCACCGCATACAAAATCATCGTGATCGATGGTGGTAATAAAATACCTAAGGTACCGCCAGCAGCAATGATACCGGCAGCAAATCCCGGGGAATAACCACGTCGCCGCATCTCTGGTATGCCTGCTGATCCAATGGCAGAGCATGTGGCGGGAGATGACCCTGCCATGGCAGCGAACATTGCACAAGCAAATACGTTGGCAATTCCCAAACCGCCCGGCACCTTATGCAACCATGCGTGAATGGCGGAGTACAAATCTTTACCAGCAGAAGATTTACCTATCGCTGCTCCTTTTAAAATAAACAGCGGTATCGATAACAAGGTAATCGATGCCATTTCCTCATACACGTTTTGCGTAATGGTATCGAGAGATGCCGCTGGCATAAAAAAGTACATGAAGCAACTCGCGACCACGCCCAAAGCGAAAGCAATTGGCATACCTGAAAACATGACTGCCAAGGTCGCGATAGCGTAAAAAATTCCTAAACTCAGAGGACTCATGCCAGCTCCCTTTTCGGTTCTTTAGCGAGCATCGCAGTCAGGATTTGCAGCACAATTTGCAAGGACAATAAGCTCATGCCAAACGCCATCATGGCGTACGGTATCCATAATGGTGGTGCAAATGTAGATGAAGTGGTCTGCCCTTCCGTCCAGGCCTCATAAAAAAGCGTCCAGGATTTCCAGGAAAAAAAGCTACAAAATGCAAAGCTAATCACATCCACCAGTATCAACCTGATCGCATTCACTTTGGCTGGCAACAGCGAAGACAACACTTCAATACCGATATGACCCCGATATGATTGCACGGACGCCGCTGAGAAAAAACTGACGCCGATCAACATAAAAACGCAGGCTTCGTCTTGCCAATCGGTGGGTGCATTAAATAGGTAACGACTGATCACCGAATACGTCAAGATCAAGGTAGCGACAAACATCGCTACCATGCAACATCGGATGATTTGTCGGTTCAGAAATGCCATACTGAGCACTAAAACCCGCAGCCATTTTTGTTGTGGTAACGCAGCTAGTTGAGCTGGCTGCATTTCAAAGCCGTGGCTCATAGCAGTTTCTCCGCCAGCTTGATCAATTTGGCACAACTCTCATTGCGATCAGAAAAATCCTTCCATGCAGTCGTACGCGCAATCGCTTGCCATTTTTTGACTGTCGCAGCATTCATATCGACAACTTTCGCCCCCTTTTTTTCATAGACAGCAGCCACAGCGAGATCGTCTTGTTTAGCTGATTTTATGGCGACAGCTTCCATGTCAGCACCAACACTCATGATGATATTTTGCTGATCTTTGTTCAAGCGATCGAACACCACTTTAGACATCATTAGTGGTTCCAACATGTACCAGTAACTTTGACCACGACCGGTGGTTAAAAATTTCGATACTTCTTCCAAACGGAATGAAATCAACGAAGTCGATGAAGTCATCGCCGCTTCCATCGCTCCCGTTTGCATGGCGGCATAGATTTCATTGGAAGGCAAAGAAACCACAGCAGCACCAGCGGCTTTTAAGACCAAATCAACTTCCCGGGAACCACCACGGATCTTCATTCCCTTTACGTCGTCCGGATCGATGACCGCTTTGGTACGTGATGCAACACCGCCCGCCTGCCAGATCCAGCTCACAATAACGATGCCTTTTTCTTGCAAAATACGGCTCAGTTCTTTGCCTACTTCAGCATTTTTCCAGGCCGCACCCACTTCATAAGAAGGTACCAGACCTGGCATAAGCCCAATATTTACTTCAGGCACTTCGCCGCCAGCATAGGACAACGGAACCAGAGACAAATCGAGCGCCCCTTTGCGCATGGCAGAAAATTGCGCATTGGTTTTCATTAACGATGACCCGGGATAAATCTCGAATTTCAAGCTGCCATTACTACGTTTTTCAACTTCAGCAGCAAATTGGCGGCAAATGCGATCACGGAAATCACCACTGTCGACAGTTCCACCGGGAAATTGATGCGATATTTTCAATAGCTGATTTTGCGCCCACACCTTGGCTGGCAACAAAGCAGCCAAAGGTGCAAGGCTCAAAGCTTGCAATAGATTTCTCCTGCCAGCTTTTGGAGTTTGAGTGTCATAGTTGCTGGTACTTTTAGCAGCAACGCAGCCAAGGCGTTTGCGATTTGGAATAAACATGTTGTCTCCTAAGTTTATCGTTTTAAAACTTATGCGGGAGCGATTCTGTGATGCTCCTCTACTGTTATTGACCGAACTTTGATTGCCTTGACTGCTGAAGTATGAGGCCTGAACTTTACTTCTATGCAAGCTTTTACATCGTCGACGCAATTTGATGTTGTTCGTGTTTTCGCTATTCTTGTATACAAGATCGTTTATTTTGCATTCAAAGTCAACATTAATATATACTGAAAAAACTTAATAGCCGTTTGTTTGGGAATATCAGTATGAAAAACCGCTCCGCCAGCCTCCGTGAAGAAATCGAAGAAATGATCGCGATGGGACAGTTACAACCAGGACATCACCTTGACGAAACTGAGCTGGCAAGCCAATTTGGCGTCTCACGCACCCCCATTCGTGAAGCACTAATACAGTTGGCTTCGATGGGCATTATTGATATGCGACCGCGCCGTGGCGCCCAGGTCGCTACGGTTAGTCCGCAACAATTGGTGGAGATGTTTGAAGTGATGGCTGAATTTGAAGCCATGTGCGGCCGCATGGCTGCCAGACGTATGAGCGACGAAGAGATGCAAGCCTTGCAATCTGCGCATCGTGCCTGTAAGGAAGCAAGTGAAAGTGGCGACAGTGACGATTACTTTTATCAGAATGAGTTATTTCATCAGCTAATTTATCAAGGTAGTCACAATGAGTTTTTGTCAACGCAGGCGATGAATCTGCATCGGCGCCTACGTCCTTACCGACGTTTGCAGTTGCGGGTTCGTGACCGCGTCAAAATGTCATTTCATGAGCATGATCAAGTCGTCGCTGCGATCATTGCAGGCGATGGGGAACTGGCAGCGCAAATGCTGCGTGGGCACATCATCATCCAGGGCGAACGATTTGCCGATCTGATCGCGTCCATGAAACAGCTCAGTGCTGCCACTTAAAATAATCGTTTAGCTCAGGCTTAGCGGTCAACGAGCCGGTATTTTTTGTCTTTCAGAATCAAAAAAGTACGTAGTTCGTTTGCGGGGGCTCAGATAATCGTAAACTTCTGCCGGTAATTGCCCAGGTTTCAGACTTTCACTGATTTCCAGAATAGCTTCGTGTTCGAGATCAAGAATAATCGCCTCGCTTTTTGGCACGCCGGGATCATATATCAAGACACTAGGCCGTAATGGCTTGCCAGAGTTAACTGCAACAACCATACCTAGCGTACCGTCGGAGAGTTTGACGATAGTTCCCGGCGGGTAAATGCCCATGCTGCGTATAAATAGATTCAACACTGCCGGATCAAACTGCTTACGCATTTTGCCAAACATATACGACATCGCCTCATGCGGGCTCATAGAATCAGCATGATTTGGGCGATTGCACAAATTGTCATAGGTATTGGTCACTGCCACGATACGGGCTAATGGAGAAATTTTATCGCCGCGTAAAAAACTTGGATAACCGCTGCCATCCGCGTATTCGTGATGTTGCGTAATGATATCGACGATCGGTTTTGACAAGCCTAGTTTTTCGGCAATTTGTTGACCGTAATGACAGTGTTGTTGCAACAGATTTTGTTCTGCGCGTGTCAGTTCAAACGTTTTATTGACGATGCGATCCGGGATTTCTATTTTGCCGATATCGTGAAATAAGCAACCCATTCCCAATAATTTAATATCTGCAGCAGAAAAAGATAATTCCTTAGCGACCATCATGGTCAGCACTGCCGTGTTCAATGAATGGTAATACGTTTCCTCACCAACGATTTTATCGTTCATTAAGTGAATGGCAATATCTTTATCGACCAGTAGCGAATCAACCATTTGCTGAATTAATTCATCTGCTTGCCTGACCGATTCTTGTGGTCTGGCGAAGAGATTTTTGGTGATATTTTTGAGCGTGCCTGCCGCTTTGAGTAGTTGCTTTTCGCATTCAGCAATGGCTGTGCGCTCTTTGATCAAGCGCTCTACTCTCGCACGTTTTTCTTTGATTTTTTCTTGTTCCTCTGGCGTCACAACGGCGACCGCTGCACTGGCATCAGGCTGACCGGGAGCGCGAGGAACAGGTGGAAGTGGACGACAATCCGATTTAGAAGGATTGACGCGGATCGTCTTCAAACCTAATTGTTTGAGTGCAACAATTTCTTGTTCGTTTTTAATTTTAAAACTATTTAAAGCAAACGAATGATCAAGCCAGGAAACATCCAGATGAACGTATAAACCTATGCATAACTGCTCTACAGGAACATTAACGGTGATCGGTGTTGCACACATGGGACGGCAGTATAAAAAACGGGATACTCATTTTAACAGTGTGACTCCAAATGTATCGCGTAATTCGCAGCGAGCAGTACTCAGGCAAAAACGCGATACAACAAACTCAATGCAACCCCTGACAACAAAAGGATAAATATGATTTGCACTGTTTGAGCAGGCAGATAGCTGACTATTCTGCGTGCAAGCATAGTTCCGGCCACGGTGGTCGCGACAAAAATGACAGAAAGCTGCAATGGCAATTCGGCACCATTCATCAAAGCTGAACTCACACCTATCATGCCGACCAGCGAAATCACAAACAACGAAGTCGCAACCGCGCCTTGTATGCTGACATTCGTAAAATGACGCAACATCGGAACAATAATAAATCCACCACCAACACCCAATAAGCCCGAACTCAGGCCCGCAATACTGCCAATACTCGCGATCACCGCTGCCGTTTTAGGTGTCCAGTCAAAACGCCCGGTATTGGCATTGATGTTCGCCAGAGTATACCTTTCGTGCTCATTCGCCCCGTGTTGTCGTATCTGTATAAAAAGTCGTGTCGCCACCAGCAGCAATATCAGCGCAAAACTCAGCATCAGCCAGTATTGGGAAATGCGGTGAGCAATATGTACACCTAACCAAGTTGGAAAACTTCCCGCCAGTGCCATCACAAAACCGGCGCGGTAGCGGACTAATTTTTTGCTAAAGCCTTCTATCGCGCCTATCATGGCACCAACAGTTACTGCCATCAAAGCGACTGGCATGGCCTGCTGCATTGTCCAGCCCTGACTATAAATCAGCGCAGGTACTGCCAAAATGCCACCGCCTGCCCCAGTTAAGCCCATGACGAGCCCGACGACACTCCCAGCCACGATGATCAACAACATTGTCAAAGACAACACCAGTCACTCCTTATATCAAAAAACACATAAGCTTATTCGAATATTGCATAATAATGCGATTTGATTGCAACGACAACGCTTTACCACTTAAGCTTGCTTTGGCTAGTAACTTTGCTAATTTTTTGTTTTTCTGATTTGTGATGAATAATTGGAATGCAATAATGCTTATTGCCGAAAGCATTGAGCCAGATTTTTCGAGACTACGCTTATGAACCCAATCATTGAAAGTTTTTTTGATCCTCACACCAGCACTGCAACGCATATTGTCTATGATAAAACTGGCGGATTTGCAGCGGTCATTGATCCAGTGCTTGATTACGACCCAAAATCAGGCAAAACGCATACATTCAATGCTGATAAGTTATTAACCTTTCTAGGCTCAAAAGGACTGACCTTAGTGTGGATTTTGGAAACCCATGCCCATGCCGACCATCTGTCAGCAGCACACTATTTGCGTGAGCAAACCGGTGCATTGATTGCCATCGGTGAGCACATCAATCAAGTGCAAGAGGTATTTAAAAAGCTGTTTCATCTGGAACCAGAGTTCGCCACCGATGGGTCACAGTTTGATGTTTTATTCAAAGACAATGAAACATTCACGATAGGAAGTTTAACCGCTAAAGCGATTTCCTTACCTGGCCATACACCCGCTGACATGGCGTACCAGATTGCAGATGCTGTTTTCATTGGCGACACGTTATTTATGCCCGATGTTGGCACAGCACGTTGTGATTTTCCTGGTGGTGACGCGCGTCAATTGTTTTCATCGATACAAAAATTACTCGCACTACCGGATGATACCAGGCTGTTTTTGTGTCACGACTATCCGCCAGCAGGACGTCCTCCGACATTGGAAAGCACGGTAGAAAAACAAAGAACGCACAATATCCACGTGCATGATGGGGTGACTGAGGAAGTGTTTGTCCGCATGCGTCAACAACGCGACGCAGGTCTCGATATGCCGGTTCTATTGCTGCCTGCGATACAAGTGAATATTCGCGCTGGTCAATTTCCAGAGCCAGAAAGCAATGGTGTAAGTTATTTAAAAATTCCGTTGAATCAGCTTTGAGTTGAGGCAAATTAGTGCATAGCTGGTGCAAGCGTGTGGTCGATCGTTCGAAATGTTTAACAGATTTCAACTGCTTTTATTGAAGCTCATGTTTTAGCTATAGTCTCTACAACACCAACCGCACTCCACCACGTGCACTTTGACGACTCTGCATAAATTCCTCAAATTGCGGCGCAGGCAAAGGCTTGGAAAAATAGTAACCTTGAACTTCGGCGCATCCCTGCTGACGCAAAAACTCCAATTGCTCAAAGGTCTCAACACCCTCAGCAATCGTCTTCAAGCCCAAACTATTCGCCATACCGATCACGGCACTCACAATCGCTTTATCTTCAGGATCAGTATAAATATCGCGTACAAAGCTACGATCAATTTTGAGTTTATAGACGTTAAATTTTTTCAAATAACTCAGGGATGAATATCCAGTTCCAAAATCGTCGATCGACATTCGTACCCCGCGCTCATACAACTGCTTGATGATACCAATAGCGCCTTCCGGATCATGCATAGCAACACTCTCCGTTAACTCTAATTCTAAAAACTCAGGCGCCAAATCAGCCTCTTGCAAAATTCGCGTCACCGTATTTGGCAAATCTCCATGGCGGAACTGCACAGCTGATAAATTAACAGCGATACGTAAACCATAATAGCCAAGCTGGTGCCAGGATTTCAGTTGTGTCACGGCTGTACGGATCACCCATTCACCGATGCTTAAAATCAGCCCTGTCTCTTCTGCAACCGATATAAATTCATCAGGAGAAATATTGCCCATAACAGGATGATGCCAACGTAACAGCGCTTCTACGCCTATCACATCTTCACTGGCTAACGATACTTGCGGTTGATAATGTAAAGAGAGCTGTTCCTTTTCCAGCGCATAGCGTAAAGCGTTGACCAGTTCAAGATGACGTGCGGAGCGTGCTTGCATTTCCGGAGTGAAAAAGCGATAAGTGTTGCGTCCCTCGCGCTTTGCCCTGTACATCGCCGAATCAGCATTCTTGGATAAAGTTTCGAGGTCTTTGCCATCTTCAGGGAACACTGCAATCCCCATCGATGTCGTAATATTGAGTTCAATTTCTCCGATGCGGTAAATCGCATTGACGATGTGCATTAATTTTTGCACAACCGCCTCGACACCATGACTATCAATGCCCGGTAATAAAAGAACAAATTCATCGCCACCTAAACGTGAAATAGTATCTTCAGCACGCAAACTGCTTACCAAACGTTTCGATAATTCGACCAGCAAAGCATCACCAAAGCTATGTCCCAAGGAATCGTTGATATCCTTAAAATGATCAATGTCAAAAAACACTACCGCCAAAGGCTCTTTCGAACGCACAGCGCGGCCAAGCGAATAACGCGCGCGTTCTTCTAGCAAAGTCCGGTTAGCAATTCCTGTCAGAGCATCAAAATGGGCCAGGTATTGTATCCGTTCTTCGCTACGTTTTTTTTCAGTAATATCTTCTTGTACAAATAAGAAATGTCTTATTTGTCCTGCCTCATCCCGAATTGGAGACACCTGAATAAAATCGGTATGCTCGCTACCTAAACGATCAAAATGCGTTAACTCTGCGTGCCAGTTTTCGCCGCGGCGCAAAGCTTTCAGCATCGTTTTATAACTTGATTTAGAAGTTCGATTGCTTTGATTTAAATATGGTCGTTTGCCGATGACTTCATGCAGCGTTTTACCGCTGCTTGTTAAGAATGCGGCATTCACATATTCAATTTTGGCGCGACCGTCTGTAATAATAATGGCATTGGAACTCTGCTCGACAGCTTGTGACAGCTTACGTAATTTATCTTCTGATTGCTTACGCTCGATGGCGATTGCAATAAAATGCGCCGCCATTTGCAGTAAATGCAAATGGAATTCTTGAGGAGTCGCTGGTTCTTTGTGATAAATTGCAAAAGCGCCTAGTACTTTATTCGCTGAAGAAAAAATCGGCTCAGACCAACACGATCCCAAACCTGCCGCCTCAATCAATGGCTTATAAGCTTGCCAAAACGGGTGAGTAGCAAGGTTTTCTGCAATAGTTCGCTGTCCAGTTGCAATCGCATTACCACATGAACCCACGCCTGGGGCTATCGCCAGACCATCAATCGCCTGACAGTAAAAATCCGGTAAATGAGGCGCTGCGCCAAGTTTCAAACACTGTCCATCTTCGCCCGCAAGCATGATGGAACAAATACTATCGGGAATAATTTTTTCCAGCTCCAGCACCACGTCCCGCAAAATTTCTGTCAGGGATAAGCTACTGTTAATTTTTTCCAGCATGAAGCTGCGTAAGCCTTCCGCTTTGCGGGATTGCTCGTTTGTCCGTTCCAACTCAAAGCGTGTCAAAGCATGGCTGATATCCATCGACATTTCTAACAACAACTGGCGCGAAGCCTCATCAAATGCATTAATCCTGTCCAAAAATAAATTAAAGGTACCGACTACTTTGTCATTTTTATGTAAAGGTAAAATGGCCATCGATTGCCAACCATGACGCGCACCGCGCTCATACCAATGAAAGTTTGCGACATCCTGTACAAAATTTTGACACCACATGGGTTCGTTATTGATCAGCACGCAGGAAATCGGACCTAACTGACCATTACTATCTGGTTGACGCGAAATCGTCAGTCCTTCCATGTATTCCTTACCTTCGGCGCCGTAATACGCAACGGGAACAAATTCTTCTGTGTCTTGCTTGATGGTGCCTATCCACGCCATCTTCATGCCACCATAAACCACGGCACTGTGACAAATTTTCTCGAATAACTCTTGCTCGGAGTTGCTGCGAACGATGGCCTGGTTACATTGACTTAAGGCATTGTATAAGCCAGTCAAGCGACGGTTTTTCTCATTAATATCTTCGTGCCTCTCTTCAGCGATGGCCAACTTATTTTGAGTCAATGCGATCCAGGCTTTGATACTGGCTTCTTGCCTTGGCCCGACTTGAATTACTTGTGCAAAATTACCGCTGCCGATTTGTGCCAGTAAGGAGTAAATTTCTTCTAAAGGTGCACCCAATGTTTCACTCAAGGCACGGTGCGCGCGCCACAACAAAGCCAGAAACAGGAGACCGAAAAATATGAAACACAGTCTGAGTCGAGAGTTTAAGGTTTGGGCATCACGAAGTAAATCTGCAGTGCGCATATCCATAAAGTGATAAGCGTCATCGATGGAATGCATGATGGAAGCTTTTGCATGTTGATACGATTCGTCATATAACAGCTTCCTTGCTTCTTCGCGACTGACTTGATCTTTATCACCAGCCATTTCAAACAAGTGCATTGCTTTGCGCTCTGTTGCAGTAAGCGCATCAGATTCTTTTTTTGCTTCGGCTACCTTAGCGAATTCCGCCTCAGAAAAGCTGGCCTGACGCATCAAATCGAGCATAGAAATTGTTTTGCCACCTTGAAAACGAGTAACTGGTGTACTCATCTCCAGTTGCTCTTTCTCAGACAAAATTTCCCAATAGTTGACTCTATTGGTAGCAGGACGCGGGCGCTTACCATCTCGAATATCAAGTATTTCCTGATAGTAACGCAGGAATCGGCTGTCGCCCGTAGCAATATAACTACGCGCCATACGGGTCAAGTCGTTAGATGATTGCCGTAATTCTGCGGACAAAATATAAGACTCGAAACGAAGATCTTTTGCATGCTCCACTTGTGCTGCGGAACGTACATAAAAGATCAACATCAGCGCAAACGCCAGCATGGCAAGTAGCAACCACCAAAAACTTCGGGTATAGGCGGACAAGCTACGATGCGTAGGTATAAGTTTCACTTGAAAACCTTATATTTCACACAGAAAAACTCAGACTTCTTTAGGATAGATACGTACCAGAATAATTCTGGGTCCATTCATTTTCTTGACAACGGCATCAAATTTTTCAAATTCAACTTTTTGCCCTTCAACTGGTAAATCGCCCAATTTTTGCATGATCAGGCCCCCTATCGATTCCACTTCATCACTGTCAAGATCAAAGCCCAACGCCATCCCTAAGGTATATAGCGGTAAGCTGCCTTTTCCTATCAGAGTTCCATCATCTAACAAGGTCCAGTCATTTTCGTTTTGACGGAATTCATCCCGAATTTGTCCGACCAAAGCACTTAATAAATTATCCAAAGTCAAAAAACCGACTGGCCTGCTTCCTTTGTGGCCGACAATAGCAAAGTGCGGCGCACCCTTGCGAAAACGGCGGAACAACTCTAAAGCTGGCATGTTTGGTGGTACATATTCGACCTGACGCAGGTGCTTGCTCAGGTCGTCCAGCTTCTTGCCCGCAAGTTGTGCCAGAAATAAATCTTTCAGGTGAAGCATACCCAACACGGTTTCCTCATCATCATCAAAATAGGGATAGCGACTGAAACGATTTCTGGTCGCCGTACTCATGTTTTCTTCCAGACTCATTCCTTTATACATAGCGGCTACTTCATTGATAGGCCGCATCAGATCTGAAATTTCCAGGCCACCAAAATCGAGCACCTGTGCCATGATGCTCCACTCATCGCGGGTTTCTCTGCTACCGGTATGACTACCACGCAAGATCAGCTTTAATTCTTCCGGAGAATAATGGCTGTCGCTTCCGTGTGCGACATCCAGTCCAACCCATTTCAACACTTTGTTCGAGCTGTAATTGAGCATCCAGATAGCCGGATACATGACCCAATAAAACGCGTACAAAGCTGGCGCTGTCCACAATGAAACGCGCTCAGGCATCCGGATCGCCATCGATTTTGGTGCCAATTCCCCGACAACGATGTGTAAAAACGAAATCACAAAGAAAGCAAAGAAAAAAGACACCCCATGAATAATCTCCACCGAGGACACTTTCAACAAATCAAAAATAGGCAATAACAACCTGGCAAACGCCGGTTCACCTATCCAACCGAGCCCAAGAGACGCGAGCGTGATACCTAATTGACACGCCGACAGATAGGTGTCGAGATGTTGATGTACGGTAACTAACAAACGACCACGCAAACCCGAGGTTTTGGCAATGCTACGCACGCGGGTCTGACGTAACTTGACCAGACCGAACTCAGCGGCAACAAAGAAACCATTCAACAACACCAGTAAAAGCGCGGCAACGACCAGAAAAAAATTTTCCAACATGAAACCCTAGTAGTAAACATCACAACACTTTAGACTAATTTAATACAACATGCACACTGTTACGCCGATGTAGATCAAACCATGAAACGTTGACGCCCAATTTTACGGGCTCATTGTGTCACTGTTATAACAAATTAGGTTTTTTACAAATTCGTCCCCATATGAGCTCAATTCTGAGAATAAAAAGTATCAGGCAACAAGTACAATCATTGTCGGATAATGATTTCAACTGTTGGTCATCGTTTTTGCGTTATTAAGTTTGCCTTAAATTGTGTTTTTAAGAGACGAGAGTCACGCTAGCTAGTGGGGAGCGTCAGGGGTTAGTAGAGGTAGGATGAGGAAAAAATACTTTTAGTCACTCGTTCGTTTTATCTCTCGATTCATCACCCCCATCACCCATGCCCTTCTCTCGCATGCGGGAGAAGGATTCACCCACGGCAATACATGGCGACGCGGGAAGTACAAACGTACGGCTAAGAGCCATAACGCAGCGGGAGCAGCTTTTCGACATTAAACAGGACTGACGCAAAGCCGCCCCGGTAAAGCATGGTGACGCAGACAGTACAAGCGTACGGCCAGGAGCCATAACGCAGCGGGGGCAGCTTTTCGTTAGTCCGAGAAGGAGAAAAATTTGTCATTAGATACCATCCTGGCTGAAATCAACCTCAGCCTCAACACCACCCCGTTATTCAACGATGTTCGTTGTTTGCGTTCGTTGATTGCATTTATACGTCCTCAACGCCCCGACGATGTGCAGCGCGCTACCGACAATTTGCGGGCATTGTGCTATGTGTTACAGCAACACGCTGCGTGGCGGCATTCTTTGCGCCAATACCTGGTACAGGTCATCACGAGACGCAAACTGGTTCATTTATTGACTGATACCGGAATTACGTTAAACAACGGTTTTTGGGGTGCTGGTGCGCAAAGATTATTTTCCAAGTTGCTGCCACCGCTGGTCAACGACGATTACGTGCGCGATATTTTCGGGCAGATTTTTGATCATTCTAAAGATTACGTGTGGGTCAATGCAGTCAGTGATGAGGTTTGGCATGACGTGATTCGCAGTATCGGCTTTCGTACCAAGCGTGCACGCCGCACCCATGCAACATTGGCGAATGAAGTGTTAAATGCGATTCAGGTACTTTCGTACAGGATTACCAATATCGGTTTAGAAGCGGAATTGGTGCGCAATTATCCTGAGATAGAAAAATTCGAATCTCCATTTTTGCGCCAGAACGATGGCATTAATGAATACATCGTGCGTTACCGTGAATGGATCATGGACCATCATATAGAACGGTTTGACGCTAAACATATTGAGGTATTGCTGGAACAATGCGAAGAAATTGCCAGTCGCATCCGCCGCACTGCCGCTATTGCCGGAGTCTCGGTCAGCCTGACACGTTTATTGCTGCGTCTGGATCAGAGTATTGCACGTTTGCGTACGCTCTTACAGTTACTCGATAGCCGCCAACCACAGAGCAGTATTAGCGTCGTCATTATGCTGCTCAAAGAGCTGGTCACCGCGGACAATCGACGTCACAGTCTGCGCGAATTAATGAAAACCAATACCGAACTATTGTCACTTCAAGTGACTGAGCGGGCAGGTAAAAGTGGTGAACATTACGTCACGAATACCCGTGCCGAATGGTTTGACATGCTGTATTCGGCATTGGGCGCCGGGTTTATTGTCGGCTTTATGGCAATGATCAAAATTCTATTTGGAACGCTGGCATTGGCGCCGTTTGGTTTTGCGGTTTTGTATAGCGCAAACTATTCATTTGGCTTTATGTTGGTGCACGTTTTGCACTTTACGATTGCGACCAAACAGCCGGCCATGACCGCCGCGCTCATCGCCAAAGCGCTTGACAACAGTAAGCATAAGCTCGATGAACTGGTTGAGCTGATTGTGAGAGTTTTCCGTTCACAATTTATCGCGATCATCGGCAATATCGGTCTTGCCATGCCCACTGCGTTTGCGATTGCCTGGGCCTGGCATGGGATTTATGGTGAACACCTGGTCAGCCCTGAAAAAGCGCAGTATCTGTTGCATGAGCTAGACCCGTTCGGCAGTCTGGCGTTACCACACGCTGCGATTGCCGGGATTTGTTTGTTTTTGTCCGGATTGATTTCAGGCTATTACGATAACAAAGCGAGCTATTCGAATATCCCTGCACGTCTGCGACAGCTCAAATGGTTGCGCCAAATACTTGGTGAACAGCGCTTATTCAAAGTTACCGAATATATAGGTAACAACCTCGGTGCCCTGGCTGGTAATTTCTTCTTCGGTATTATGCTTGGTTCTATTGGGCAATTTGGTAAGTTTTTTGGATTGCCTATCGATATCCGGCATATCACTTTCTCCAGTGCGAATTTTGCGTTTGCATTGGCAGGAATGGATAACCATATGAGCTGGCACTTGGCGGCATACACACTGTTTGGGATTATGCTGATCGGTATGGTCAATCTGACAGTAAGTTTTAGCCTTGCGATGTTGGTGGCATTGCGTTCACGCAGAGCAAGTTTTGGCAACGGTGGCAATCTGATCCGATTGCTAATGAAGCGCTTTGTTTCGGGCACCAGAGATTTCTTTTTACCTGACAAGGAAGAAGTAAAAACCGCTGATAGCTGATCTTCTCATCCTGACAATGCAATACAGGGCCAATGTAACAATGGCAGCTTGACGCATATCAAGCTGCCACTTTGAAAGAATTTTTCGTAAATTGAAGCGCGTACAATCGATTGTTTCCTTCATCGCATAAATTTCACTCAACATGACCCAGCCTAGTCCCTCCAAACGCTTTGTGCCGCATAGTCTGGTGGAAGATGTGCTGGCGATCGTCACGGGCACCTTATTTGTTTCTCTGGGTATTGCCTTATTCAACCAGGCTGGGCTACTGACTGGTGGTACCGCGGGTCTGGCGTTTTTGATTCATTACCGGACAGGCCTGTCATTTGGTTTAGTGTTTTTTCTGATTAATTTGCCATTTTATTGGTTGGCATGGAAACGCATGGGGTGGAAATTTACGCTCAAAACGTTTTGCTCGGTAGCACTGGTCTCCACGTTATCAGGCTTTCATGCACACTTTCTGCAATTGATTAACGTCACGCAATGGACACCATTTTATGTTTCACTGATAGGCGGTTTATTAATGGGCGTAGGATTTGTCGTGCTATTCAGACATCAAGCTAGCTTAGGTGGTATTAATATTCTAGCACTTTATCTGCAACAAACCCGTGGACTTCGCGCTGGCAAGCTGCAAATGGGTCTGGATGTTTGCATTGTATTAGCATCCCTGACCGTAGTCACGCCAATGGCTCTGGCAGCATCGATACTTGGCGCGTTCGCTCTGAATCTGGCGATCAGCCTCAACCATCGGCCCGGGCGATACATGTCAGCGTGAGACTGATACGGCAAAAATGACCGACGCTGAGAGTGCTTTTGCACGACCAGGAGAGTGCAACGCAGCATGAGCGGTGTTGCGTCAGCCCGATCGAATAAGCACTCTATTTCTGTGCAATAAATCCTAATTCGTCATTATTTTTGTGTAAAATCGAGCGACAAGGTCGCGCATTTTGCGCATCCACCACACACAACATCAGGGCACGACGCCACCGATTTTCAGGATGCCAGTCTCGGCGTCCTTGACCAGCGGAGGCCGCGCGCCCCAAAACAGAAAGTAAAACGATGAACAATGTAGTCATCAGCGGCACCGGCCTGTTCACACCCTCTGAATCGATTTCCAATGAAGAACTGATTGCTTGTTTCAACGGCTATGTGCAGCAATTCAATGCTGAAAATGCGACTGCCATTGCGGCTGGAGAAGTTGTTGCACTGGAAGAATCCAGCGTGGCTTTTATTGAAAAAGCTTCTGGCATTAAATCCCGCTATGTAATGAATAAAGACGGCGTGCTGGATATCAACCGCATGGTGCCACGCATTCCTGAGCGTAGCGATGACGAGCCATCGATCATGTGCGAAATGGCAGTTGCAGCGGCAAAACAGGCACTGGAGCGCGCTGGTCGTACTGCTGCTGACGTTGATGCTGTGATTTGTGCCGCAAGTAATATGCAACGCGGCTATCCGGCGATGGCAGTTGAAATTCAAAACGCGCTGGGCATTGACGGTTATGGATACGATATCAATGTCGCTTGTTCATCAGCCACTTTTGGCATTCAGGCAGCTGTCACTGCGATTCAAAGCGGTCAGGCACGTGCCGTATTGGTGGTCAATCCAGAGATCACCAGCGGTCACTTAAACTGGCGCGATCGCGACAGTCACTTTATTTTTGGTGATGCTTGTACTGCGATTCTGGTTGAACGCGCCGATCTGGCAACGTCTGCACACCAGTTTGAAATTGTTGGTTTGAAACTGAAAACGCAATTCTCCAACAACATCCGCAACAACTTCGGTTTCTTGAATCGCGCCGATGAATCGGGCATCGGCAAAGCAGATAAACTGTTCCGTCAGCAAGGTCGCAAAGTATTCAAAGAAGTTTGCCCGATGGCGGCGGAAATGATTACGAATACGGTCACTAATGCGGCATTGGCAGTCACTGACGTGCGCCGTTTCTGGTTGCATCAAGCGAACTTGAATATGAACTTGCTGATCGCTCGTTTGATCCTGGGTCGTGACGCGACTACGGAAGAATCACCGACCATTCTTGATACCTATGCGAATACTTCATCCGCGGGTTCTATCATCGCTTTCCACAAACATCAGGACGATCTGGCACCTGGTTCCATTGGCGTTATTTGCTCATTCGGTGCTGGCTACTCAATCGGCTGCGTCGTGGTTAAAAAACTGAGCTAAACACTGTTCCAGCAACGCTGAAATAGTTAAATAAAAAGCGCCTTAGACCATCAGGTTTAAGGCGCTTTTTTTATATATGCAGGCGAGGTTTTTTGGCTATGCCTTAAGTGCTTTTTCAAGTATGCCGTGCAATTCGTCGAAAGAAGGTTGGCCGAGATAGCGCTTTAATATATTGCCTTGCTTGTCGATGACAAAGGTCGTCGGAGTCATTTTTACTTCGCCAAATGCTTGCGCCAATTTGCCATCAACATCAAGTGCAACCTGGAATGGTAATTGACGCGTTTCTGCGTAATTTAGAACATAATTGGCTGGGTCGTAACTCATTGCCACTGCCACATATTCGAGGCCTTGATTATGGTACTGATTGTAGGTGCTGATCATCTTGGGCATTTCAGCGACGCACGTCGAACACGAGGTTGCCCAGAAATTGACCATGACGACTTTGCCACGCAAGCTTTGGGCACTGATTTTTTCACCCTTCAAATTCGTAAAAGTCACGTCGGGGATTGTGGTTTTACCAGACAGTGATTGATAAAACAAAACGCCCAACACGATCAAAGCCGCAGCAGCAACGATAGCGAATAACCGGAATTTACGCGGGGAAGACGGTTCTAGCATGGTTCTCTCTTTGACAATAATAGGGTCGCACAGTTGCAATATGACAGCTTGCCATTATAGAAGTTCAGCACGGGCTTTGCTTGCGCAGACGCAAAGCAAAGCGTGCGACACTAAAACTACGGTGCGGTAATGGCTTTTCCGGCGACGTGCGTGGTCAAGACTATCGCTGTCGAGGTTGAGCCAAACACATTTAATTCATTAATAATACGCTGCAAATGCTCGACATCGGTTGCCAATACCCGCATGACAGCGCCATCTTCACCGGTGACGGTATAGCAATCAATAATTTCAGGACAAGTCGCAACATACTGGGCATAAGGTCTTCCCTGTTGCGTCGACAGGCGTATCATAGCGGTAATCTGGTAGCCCAAGGCTTTGGGGTTAATGTCAGCACGATACGCGCGGATGACTTCGGACGCTTCGAGTCGCTTGATACGTTCGGACACTGCGGGTTGGCTCAGGTGTACCTGACGACCAATTTCTGCATGCGACATGCGGGCATCTTGTTGCAATAATTGCAGGATTTTTTGGTCAAATTGATCAATCTTGGGATTCATAAGGTTTTATCGTCATTTTCAATTGAATTCCATCATTCGCATCTGAATTGCTTATGAATCAGTATTCATTTGCGTGAAACTGCTTGTTAAAGTAGAGCTTACACTAAACTCTACTGGCTAGACGAAAATCATCATGGCAACCCATATCAGCAATGCCCAGATCGCCGCGATTGCACGAGAATATCAAACCCCTTGCTGGGCGTACGATGCCAGCATTATTCGTGAGCAAATCAGCCTGTTGAAACAATTTGATGTAATTCGCTTCGCACAAAAAGCATCGAGTAATATCCATTTGTTGCGTCTGATGCGTGAACAGGGTGTGATGGTCGACTCCGTCTCACTCGGTGAAGTGGAACGCGCACTGGTGGCAGGTTTTACACCAACGCAGGATGCTGATCAAACCCATGCACAAATTGTGTTCACAGCAGATCTGTTAGATCGTCACGCATTGAAGCGCGTGGTGGAGTTAAATATTCCGGTCAATTGCGGTTCACCGGATATGCTCAAACAACTTGGTGAGGCACACCCTGGGCATCCGGTATGGTTGCGTATCAATCCAGGCTTTGGTCATGGCCACAGCCGTAAAACGAATACCGGTGGCGAACAGAGTAAGCACGGAATCTGGTTTGAAGAATTACCAGAAGCGTATAAGTTGATTGATCAATATGGTCTGCAACTCGTTGGTCTGCATATGCACATAGGCTCCGGTGTGGACTACGATCATTTACAAAGCGTATGCGATGCAATGATCAGCCAGGTCAAACTCGCCAGGCGTGATTTGCAAGCGATCTCGATTGGCGGTGGTCTATCCATCCCGTATCGTGAAGGCGAAGCGATCGTCGATACCGCGCATTATTTCCAGATCTGGGATAAAGCACGCAAAGAAATCGAAGCACATCTGGGACACAAAATCAGTATGGAAATTGAACCAGGACGTTTTCTGGTCGCGCAATCGGGCATCTTGATTTCTGAATTACGCGCACAAAAACAAAGCGGGAATAACTTTTTTGCTTTGGTCGATGCAGGCTTTAATGATCTCGCTCGCCCAGCCATGTATGGCAGCTACCACCGCATCAGTGCCCACGCAGCAGATGGCACGCCGCGCACCAGCGAGTTGCGCGCCAGCGTCGTCGCCGGACCTTTGTGCGAATCAGGTGACGTATTCACACAAGAAGAAGGCGGCGTGCTGACATCGCAGGATTTACCTGTCTGCGAAATTGGTGATTTATTTGTATTCCATGACACGGGAGCCTACGGCGCCAGCATGTCTTCGAACTACAACTCGCGTCCTTTGATTCCGGAGGTTTTGGTTGATGGTGAGAAGGTGACACAAATTCGTCGCCGTCAGACGATACAAGAATTGATCGCACTGGAAATGTAATCAAAGTCAGAGGCGCCCACAATTTTGATGGAGACCTCTGAGCCCATACATTTAATTGAAAGAAGCTGGTATATCTTCCAGAATGCCGGCTTTTCTGGCTTTCAAAATAGCGTCATTAAATTTGTCAATCAGACCGTCATCCTTGTCTGCACGAATAGCAAAATGAATAGTATCAATCACTACAGGCTTTGGTAACACAGCAATATCCACAGCATCAAACTGGGGAAAGGTGCCTTCCTGATCTACTCTGGCATTTTGCAAACTTCTCTCTAAAAAACGAGGATTTTTATTACCAGTAGTAAATAACGCAGCGTCCATCCGTCTGAACATCAGTTTATTCAAGCGAGCTATCCTGTCATGCCCATCGTTTTCAACTTTAAATACTTTGTCGCGGTAGGTTTCAAACTCGTCAGTAAACATAAAACCGCGCGGAATCCCTATCGTTTTTCCACGTAAATCGGCAAGACTATTGAAGGGAAATTGGGAATCAGATCGCGTTACCAAAAATACATACTGCATTCTCACTGGTAACGAAAAATGATATATTTTTTCCCGATCTTTGACGCGGCTCATGCCAAAAATTACCCCGCCACCAGCCTCGGCAATTTTGACCGCACGTTGCCAAGGTGTACGCACCCAGCGCACCTTGAGGTTTGAGGTCATGGCGATATAATCAAGCAAATTGCTGATCTTATCCATGGGCATAGACTGCCCCTTAGAATCGACCGGATCATTTGTCAACACCACCACCTCTTGCGCAGAGTTAGCGTCTGCCGCAGTTTGAGATTCTTTTGAGGTGGCGCTGATAGCACTACCTTGAAGCAAGAAAAAACTACTGAACAGTGCTAGTACAAATCTCGTGCGCAATCTTTGCTCCCAGGCACAATTCAGGATAACTTTACTTAATTTCATCACATCCCTGACGTTGACGTTGACGTTAGATACACGCCGCAAGCAAAAAACAACTCAATTCTCATACATGCTTTAGGACAGCAATGCCAGATTTTCGTTCACAAAGCGAGGGTATCTTAACGGCAATAATTCTTCGTATCAAGTAAACGAAACAAGTAGACCGGTTTTTTCAGAAACTCATTCAGCGTCTTTCCAACTATTTTGTCGGCAACAAATAACTATTCAAACCTCTTATTTCAGACATTGTGAGAAAAAAATTTGAATTTTCTCTACCGCTTGCCTGGTTTGTGAACCAAATCCAAAATGATCTGCGTCGGAAATCCGCATCAATTCGGCCGACACGCCACGAGCAATAAGCTGGTCAACAAATGCCTGTGAAGCACGGATAGGCACGGTGACATCTTGCTCTCCGTGAACAATCAGCAATGGTGGTGTCTTTTCTTTTTGCGCTTGCGCCGCATACGTCGACGGACTGGCTTCTTTATAAGCGTTCTTTGCCTGCGAATAATCTTTGCCGAACAAATTATTCAGCATAAAGCGCGGTGACATGGTGCCAGTGATCTGTGGATCAGCAGTTTGCCACCAATCCGGAAAATCTAAAGGTGGCGCATGCAATACCGCACAACGTAAACGATCGCTGGATTGATTACCACGATCAACAGTATTCCACTTCCCTGATGTCAGCGCTACCAATGCGGTCAGATGTGCGCCTGCGGAAATGCCAAAACCACCAATCCGTTCAGGATCAATCTGATGTTCAGAGGCGTGTTGATGCAACCACCGAATTGCACACTTCAGATCTTCAATTTGCGCCGGAAATCGCGCTAGCGGTGCAGACCGATAGTCTATGCTCATGCTCGCCAAACCCATATTGGCTAACAAAGATTGCAAACCTTGATAGTCTTTTCTGCTGCCGCCCATCCAACCACCACCATGCACGACGATCACCGCCGGGTAAGCAGCCACTGCCGGTGCTTTGGGTATCATCAGATCAAATTTCAACGGAGTCGGGTTCCCACATGCTGAGACGGTAGTGATAGCTGGAAGCGGTTGATTTTGCGCGGCACAAATCACAGGCTGGCACAACAATGCAAAGACAAAGGACAGGAAAAAATTGAAATAGCCGCGCGAGAACATAAGCACCATATGAAAAAAAACCTTACGCCACGATTTGCTTGCGTAAGGTTTCTGGGATTGCTGTGAAAATAGAAAATTCAGATTCGTACAGACCGTTTTTACGACACCACGCCGCACGCCATACGCATTCCGCCACCGCCTAAAGGTGCAGGATGATCGCTATGGTTGTCACCACCAGCATGCACCATGACCGCATGCCCCACCAAATCAGCGGCTTTAAGGCGTGGCGCGAGTACTGGATATGTTGCTTTACCGTCCGCAGTGACATACAAGCCTGGCAAATCGCCTTTGTGGCCTTTACCGTAAGGCCCAAGATGCACATTGGTCTTTTCCGGATCCCAGTGACCACCGGCAGCCAGTGCCGGTGTCGCCACACCGTTATTCATGCCAGGCGCACAGGATGGATTGGCATGCACGTGAAAACCATGAACACCTGCAGGCAAGCCAGACAGATCTGGCGTAATCAATAGGCCGTACGCGGTATCTTCCAAAGTCACTTTACCAGCCGGACCGACAATACCGTTGGCATCAACGAATTGTAATTCCACAGTTTGTGCCTGCGCCAGACCAGCCAATAGTGCGCTCGCCAGTACGCATAATTTCAATGTAGATGACATGCTTACTCCTGTTAAAGAAAAATAGGGTTGAGTATAAATTCTATATAAGCGCCTTCGAAACCAATTCTGGTCGCGCCTTTCAGGTGCTCACTATACCTGTTTTTGCTTAAAGTGTTTGTTCCGGCAAACTGGCCGATCTGGAACCTGCCAGCGGCACATTATCAGCTGCACGGTAAGTAAAAACCATAGAAAACTTGGTCGCAGCCGTCTGGTTTTTTCCTGCTGCATGGAACAAATTGCTATGGAATAGCAATGCGTCGCCCTGCCCTAATGCAACTGGTACAGCCTGTGCCAACACAGATTGATTCCGAGCGAGATCGGTACGTAAAAATTGGGCAGGATCCAACTGCTCCGCATCGACACTGATCAGATGTGAGCCAGGAATGACCAGCAAACAACCGTTCTCTATCGTCTCATCACGCAATGCCAGCCATGATGACACCAATGCTGCACGCTCAAAATTCCAATAACGGCTATCGCGATGCCAGCCCGTCGCGGTGGAATATTGAGGTTGCTTGGTCATGATGCAATTATGATGCACTTGAGACATCAACGCACCTTCGCCTAGCAATTGCAGTAAAGGCGCAGACAAAGTTTCTCCGGTCGCCCACTGCGCCAACAACGGCTCACGGGCGTATGCCTGTAATAGGCGTCGGGCTGTATGGCCGCCCTCTGCCTCACGTGAGGCCGGTGCTCCCGGGTAACGTGTATCAGCTTCATATTCTATCGGCAACACATGGTCTGCCAATTGTTGTTCGGCATAAGCAATGACTTGCTCGCAAAATGCGGGGGGGGCAGCCTGGCGTAAGACCAAAAAACCCTGCGTCTGAAATTCTTGTAATTGAGCGGTACTCAGCATGACTTCTGCCATTTCATATAAGCACAAAACGCTATTGTGCCACGTGCAACAAAAAGTGATAGGTAACAGATCAAGTGCTATCTATATTATTGATGCATAACAGATATCGATAACCGATCACACAACTGGTATTTTTGCAGCGCGTCAAAAATGCGGCATAATAGGTATGGAAACTGATTCCGCGCTTGATTTGCAGCTTTGTTTGCAGCTTAATACGCCTACGTTGCCACTTGTTACCACGAGTTCGCTTCTCTTACTGTACCTGAGCCTCACACTGGATCAGGTGGCGCTTGTTCACCTTGCTTACGCCGCTATCGAGCTTGCGCGTTGCACCGTTGATTACTCGCTTAGTCCGGAATCCCCCGAATTCAATTTTTGCTTAAAACACGATGACCCATACCATTTTAGAAAATATCAATGTCAGCTCGTTTGACAATATGCCCACACCAGAAGAATTACACGCCAGTTTGCCATTGAGCGATCTGGCAGGTGACGTGGTTGAACAAAGCCGCGAAACCCTGCGTAACATTCTGGAACGTAAAGACAAACGTCTTTTCGTTGTCGTCGGCCCCTGCTCTATCCATGACCCTGTTGCCGGCTTAGATTACGCCCGCCGCCTGAGGACACTGCAAGAAGAAGTCAAAGACGTCATGGTTTTAGTCATGCGAGTATATTTTGAAAAACCACGCACCACGACTGGCTGGAAAGGTTATATCAACGATCCGGATATGGATGACTCTTTCCGCGTTGATCAGGGTATGGAAAAAGCCCGCAAGTTTTTACTTGATGTATGCGAATTAGGCTTACCAACGGGTACCGAAGCGCTCGATCCGATTTCGCCACAATACCTCGGTGATCTGATTGCCTGGACAGCGATCGGTGCGCGCACCACGGAATCACAAACACACCGCGAAATGTCGTCGGGCTTATCGACGCCAGTCGGTTTTAAAAACGGTACTGACGGCGATATCAGCATTGCGATTAATGCGATTTTATCCGCGTCGCATCCACATTCGTTCCTCGGTCTGAATGGTCAGGGGCGTGTCTCTATCGTGCGCACCAGCGGCAATCAATATGGCCATGTGGTATTACGCGGCGGCGGTGATCGGCCTAACTACGATACGGTCTCGGTTGCAATGGCACAGCAAGCATTGGTCAAAGCCAAACTGCCACCAAACATCGTGGTTGATTGCTCACACGCAAATAGCTATAAAAAGCCAGAATTACAACCCTTGGTCATGGCTGACGTTATCAATCAAATCGCCAACGGCAATGACGCGATTGTCGGCGTCATGATCGAATCCAATATCGTGGCTGGCAATCAATCGATTCCAGCAGATCTGAGCCAACTCAAATACGGCTGCTCAGTCACAGACGCTTGCGTCGATTGGGCAACGACTGAAAATATGTTGCGTGAAGCGGCTGGCAGATTGCGAATAAAATAAATTTATATCACTTTTTAATCCCCTAATATTCATGCGCCTCGTGACTGACTTTACGCCTGAGAGCCGCATGAATATGAGGGGATTATTTTTTCATCAAAAAATCACACCTCAGGCAACTGATCCGCAGGCAAACGTGGTCGCTCTTCACACTGTGATGACAAGATCACCGAAGTCGAGGTTTTGCCGATGTCCCCCAAGGATTTCAACAAACGTTGTAAATGTTCTGGCGCACTGACAGCCAATCGCAGAATCGCGCAATGACTGCCCGTCGTGGCATGCACTGCCAACACTTCAGGATGCGCTGCCGCCCAGCGATCGAGTTCATCGTGTGAATCTACCGTGACTTGTATCATCGCTTCAAAGCTATAACCTAAAGCACGCAGGTTGATCCGGGTAGTAAATCCCATGATCACTCCCGCTTCTTCCAAACGTTTTACCCGTTCCGCTACGGCAGGTGAAGTCAGATGAATCTGACGCCCGATTTCTGACCAGCTCAGCCGCGCATTTTCTTGCAGCAAAGCGATAATTTTGCGATCGTAACTGTCTAATTCAAAACTCAAAGTAAAACTCCAAAAAGTCTTTCAATCATGTGCCTGATTCGGTCTAAATAGCTTCGATCTTGCATTGGTCAATACGCTGCGCGACTCTACCATATACCTACTTCAGCAATCATAAAAATGAGGAAAAAGTGGAAAAAGTCATCGAAATCAGAAGCTACCAATTGAAGGCTGATCAGTCTGCGCAGTTTCATCATCTGGTTGCCACACAATCAGTGCCATTACAAGAATCTGCCGGGATCAAGGTCTTACATTATGGATTTTCTCTTTCTTCAGGTCAAAACTATGTATTGATACGTCAGTTTGCAAATCTCACCGACCTAACGCAAAGCCAGTCCGATTTTTATCAAAGTGCGGCGTGGCTTTCCGGACCACGCGAAGCCATTTTGGCGTGCATACAAAGTACGCATTCCATCGTCATTCCAGCAATGCATTTTTCCATGAAAGCACAGCATGACTAATTCCACAGCACACGACGGCAAGCACGATTTCGATTTTCTATTTGGATCATGGACCATCACAAATCGCCGCCTGCGCCAGCGCTTACAAGGCTGCACAGAATGGGAAACCTTCGATGCATCACAAACGATCACGGCATTACCCGGCGGTATCGGCAATTACGATGATTTTATCGCGCCAGAATGGCGTCCTGATCTGGTTGGCATGTCCTTGCGTCTGTTCAATCCAGTGACGAAATTATGGAGCATTTACTGTTTGGATAATGGCAGTGCCAGACTGAATCTACACGGCAGTTTACATCCCCCGGTTGTTGGTCAATTCAGCAATGGCGTCGGCATATTCGAAGGCGCTGATATGTTGGGAGATCAAGCCATACTGGTACGCTATACCTGGTCCGACATCACCGCCGACAGTGCACATTGGGAACAGGCCATGTCTAACGACAACGGTAAAACCTGGGAAACCAACTGGCATATGGACATGCGCAAAGTAAATTAATTAGTACCGTCATCAAAGTGGCCGGTTTGCCTGATTGCCCGATGCGTTGAGCGCCCCGGGCAATGGCATGCGCGGGACACCTCAAAAGAAACTTTACCCTGTCAGCCGCTGACAGCTCGCAGTCATCGGGTCATTAAATTTATTTTTTAACATGCGATTGTAATGTGTATTATTGTAGCGATACACTTGTACACCATGTTATACGATATACAAACATCCTCCCCAATTCCCATCTACCGACAGATCGTCGAGCAGGTGCAGCGTCTGATCGCCAGCGGCCAGTTGCTGCCAAATGACGACTTGCCTTCGGTAAGGGCAGTAGCGTTGCATTTTGCGATTAACCCGATGACTGTCAGCAAGGCCTACAGCATGCTCGAAACCGCTGGTAGCATCGTCCGCAAACGTGGCGTGGGGATGGCCGTCGCTTATCAGCAAAATGTGTCCAGCACCGAAGACAAGTTGGAACTATTACGTCCGTCTTTAGAAGCCGCTGCCCAGGTTGCTGCCCAACTGGGTATTCCGGTAGCAGAAGCTCAAGCCCTATTCCTGGCTTGTCTGCAAGCCACCAACCAAGAAAAAGATCTGGATAAGAATCAAGACGCGAAAGGTGAATCACATGAATGATCTGGAAATCGTTGTAGAAGCCAAAGAACTGAGTCTGTTTCACCCGCGTGGTGTTGCGTTTGCGGGCATCAATCTGGCCGTACCTGCGGGTGCCGTGGTCGGACTGGTTGGGCGTAACGGTGCAGGTAAAAGTAGCTTCTTACAAGCACTGGTCGGTTTGCGTGAACCGGATAACGGTCGCTCTACGCTATTTGGCTGTTCATCTTTAGACCTCAGCGATGCAGTACGTGAACGCCTCGGTTACGTCGCGCAAACGCCAGATGTATTTGATTGGATGACAGCCTACGAACATTTACGTGAAATCGGCAAAGCCTATGCGCGTTGGGATGAAGACCGCTGCATGCGACTCGCCGTGCGGATGAACCTGCCATTGACAACACAAGTTGGAAAACTATCCGGTGGCGATCAACAAAAACTGTCGTTTGTATTGGCACTCGCGCATGACCCGGATTTGCTCATTCTTGACGAGCCCGTCTCCAACCTCGACCCGATCAGCCGCCGTGAATTTATGCTAGCGATGTTTGGCGATCTGGCGAATGAACAACAAGCGGAACGTGAGCGCACTGTAATTATCTCCAGCCATTTGCTCAATGATCTGGAACGCGTCGTCAGCCACGTTGCCTTTATGCGCGACGGGCATCTGCAAGCCTTTGATAGCTGGGACGCGATGTTGGAATTTTATCGTCTGGTGCCTGCGAGTGACGACATTAATCCTTCGGTGATCATCAGCAAGAACGAAGAAGAAGCAAGCTGCATCGTCGACATTCGCCTTCAACCTGAATTGGCAGAATGCGGCAAGGCATTGACGCTTGATGAACTGTTTTTGGAGTTGAATGCATGAAAGGCATCGCCAGAGAAAATGTCATCACATCTGTACTGAATTTTTTCCTGTACACAGGAATCGGTATTGCGGTGCTGTTAATCATGATTATTCGGGTTATTCAGCAAAGGACAATGGATACGGATCTTGGGATGATCTTCACTGGATTGTTCTGTTTTGTGCTGACGATTCGCGTCTTAATAGCAATAGCGCATCTGGCATCAGTTTCACGCGTTCTGCAACACCAAATCACTCCAAAAAATCTTTGGCAAGCGAGTCTGAAATGTGAATGCCAGAATTTGCTCAGAGATTACCTTGTTGCGGCAATCACACTGATGGTCTACTTTCCAATCGCCACACCAACTTCCTTGATTTTTTCATTGATGCTGTTGTCTTTGACTTGCTCACTAAGTCTCATCTTTGGATTAGCCGGCAAGGATTTTATAAATCATAAATTAAAGCGCTTAGTCTTGTTTACCTTTGTTGCAGCAGCGACCATCTTAGTCATATCAGGTGCTTCCGAAACTTTGCTCCCTACCTTACAACGCTTGCCAGCATTGTTCCAACTTTTAATAGCGTGCTTGATGCCAGCCATATTAGTTTGGCAAATTTACAAGCCAACGCAAAACCTTTTGTTAAACAATATCTCCTCAGAAAAAACCACGAACAGAGACAACCGGAGCCAACGTGTTCTTCGCGAACTTAAACGCTATACAGAAATAAAAACGCAGTACAAATGGAACAAAAAATATTCGTCATTTAATTTAATCATGAATCAGTTATGGCCAATTATTTACATCTTTTTTTGTTGGAGCGTTGCAACGGAAGTCTTACCAAATAATGCCAGCGGCGAGGATGGGGTGACATGCAACAGATTACTAGTGGTACTTATCGGAAGCGTTATATTGTCTGCCCAATTAGTTGCCCGCGATTTGCATTGGCGATATTTACTATTGCCTGGTGGCTTAGAACGGCGACGCCTCGCCAGCCTTATTCTCTTCTCGACAATCAGATTGCAGGTTAGCGCTTATTTATGCCTGGGCATTTTAGCGACAACCATTGGTCTGCTCATTGCACCACAGTCAACTTACGAAACGATCATTACGATACCCAAATTCTGGCGCTTACCGTTTGAATGGACTGCAATGCTCTGTCTTGCAATTTTTTTTGCGTCTTTACGCGGGTGGAAAATGATAGGTTTGGCGATTGTTTGCATCATGACGATCGTTGGCTTGCTGATGTATTTTCCAACGTTCAGTCATCAAAAAAGCATAGCCTTATTTCCGGCGAATTACTTATACATTGCGGGGCTGATGCTATTTGCCTACTACACAATGCGCATCAATAACCGTCGCTGGAATGCGCATTTGCTATTTGAAAAATTCAAATAATTCTGAGCGCCGAAGACATCAAAAGACCAATATTTTGCCGCAAAAAAAATATGAAAAACTCCCTCGTTCCAGCGTATCAATTAAGGGAAGATACTGTCCGTCTGCGGCCTGATAATAGCGTCGGTCATTTCGTCTTGTATGCACTATTTGCGTTGATGGTGTTGATCGTGACCTTGACAGGTCTGATTAGTACAGCTCATTCCAGATATACGGACGATATCTATCATTTTTCACAATATCTGACGGCGGGTGTATCGCTCATATTGACGATACAAACCAGGAAACAAATTGCTCACCTCGCGCAGATTGCAAAGGTATTGAGAACTCAGCAGGTTCCGTTACGAATATGGCGTGAAAATGTGCGCGGCATATTGTTTGAGTTGCTCAAACATACGAGTATTGCCAGCACCATATTGGCGACTGGTTTTCTGTTTCCCTATTCGCCGTGGTCATTTGCTATGCCTGCGGTGCTGATTTCCATTGTGAATAGCTCGGTACTTGTTATCTCTCTACTGCACTACGGATTTTTCCCTGGAAGCAAAAGCTCGTGGATTTTAGGAGCGCTTTTTATCGTCCTGATCGCATTATCATTCGCTGGTCGTATTCCGTTTTTTGTATCCTGGATAAATCAATTGCCTGCAATCGTTCTCATGGGTCTGTTACTGATCTGGCCACTCTGTTTATTGGCATTGTATCGTCACTTGAAAATACGAATTCCCGCAAACAAAAAAGTCCTTAGTGTCAAACTATGGCAAGGGCTTCTTAAACACACGCAAAGATATTCCATCGTGACTAACATGATGGGTATACATTATAAAAAAGGTGTTGTAGTTTCACTCAGCAGTTTGTTGACTGGAGCCATGCAGTTCGGCATATTTTTCCCAAATATCTTTGATGAAGTGACCAGCAAAGAAAAAACTCCTTCCAACCTATTTGTTTTCTTTATTTACAGTCTGGTGCTGACTAGTTACTTAGTTGTTAAGGACATACACTGGCGATATTTTCTCTTACCGGGAAAAGTTCAACAAAGAAAACTCGCGAATAACATGTTGATGTCGTCTATCGAAATGCAGGGTGGGTTGCTATTGATCGGCGTAGTGGCGTATCAGGCAATTGCATTGCTTTTCGATAAAGATCATTTCTTCGCGTTCGTGTACTCGTTACCGAACTATTGGCTACTTCCATTTGAATGCTTGTTCGCCAATGTGCTTGCGATTTTTCTCGCAAGCTTTAACAAACCAGGCAAAATTTCAACACCAAAACTTATTCTGTGCTTAGTCATGATGACTGCACTCATTGGTCTTGGCATATATTTTAATAACGAGCATCTGTTTTATGTAGGGCCAGTATATGCAGCTTGCTTACTAATTCTCAGCTATCTGCTCATGCGCATTAACAACCGACGTTGGAATGGTGAATTGCTGCTCATGCGGGTTCAGGAAAAATAAGTAAAGAATCTACAATCCACGCGAAAAAAAACGAGGCTCATCTGGCCTCGTCTTTTTACATCAACAAAAGCAACATCATAAAGCCCGCAAACTCCGCATACATTCAACATAAGCCTGCTGAATCTCGGTCTGTGCAATATGGCGACCTTCTTGCACGATGCGCTTACCAGCGACGTACACATCGCGCACCAGATTATCGTTACCTGCAAAGATCCAGGTATTGAGGACTGCGCTACTTGCCAGCCCGGCCAGATTGGGATGTTGGTCATCGAGAATCAGCATATCAGCGCGATAGCCGCTGGCGAGTTGTCCGACCTGACGGCCGCTGGCTTGTGCGCCGCCTTGTAATGCGTGCTGCCACAAGAAATCGCCAACCTGACGTTGAGTAGCAGCGCTGGCGATATTGCGGCCTTGCAAGCGCAAACGCTGACCGTATTCGAGCCAACGCAATTCTTCCACCGGACTTTGCGAGACGTGGCTGTCACTGCCAATACCGAAACGCCCACCAGCGGCGATGTAATCTGGCAGGTCAAAAAATCCATCACCCAGATTGCCTTCTGTGGTGGTGCAAATACCGGCGACGGCGCCACTGGCGGCGATGCCTCGCACTTCTGCTTTAGTCAAATGCGTCGCATGCACCAGACACCAGCGCTGATCAACTAGACCCGTTTCCAATAATAATTCCACCGGGCGCTTGCCTGTCGCGGCAAGGCAGGCATCGACTTCTTTGGTTTGTTCCGCGATATGGATATGCAAAGGCCGCTGTGCTGGCAGCGCTGCATGGACTTCGCGGATTTGCGCTATGCTGGCGGCGCGTAAAGAATGCGGGGCGACGCCGACTTCAATTTGAGCACTGCGCTCTGCGTCCAAATTTTCTACCAATCGCAAAATATCATCGACAGAAGTCTTGAAACGACGTTGATCATCGCGCAAAGCTTGCGCATTAAAATCGGCATAGCTGTACAACACCGGCAACATGGTGATGCCAATGCCAGTTTGGGTGGCGGCAGCAATCACACGCTGCGCCATTTCTGCCGGACGTGCATACCAACTACCATCAATGGCTCTATGCAAATAATGAAATTCACACACCGAGGTATAACCCTGACGCAGACATTCCATATACAGCTGCGCAGCAATCGCTTGTATTTGTTCTGGGGTGATGTGCAAAGCATAGCGATACATCAGATCGCGCCAGGTCCAGAAACTATCTTTGGATTCGCCCGCCATTTCGGTCATGCCAGCCATTGCACGTTGAAATGCATGTGAATGCAAATTAGTCATTCCCGGCACAACAAATTCGGCTTGTGTTTCTCCAGCGCGTACTTGAATGCCGACTTCAATCTCAGTTAAAGCACCAGCGCGATCCCAATGCAGGCGTACATTTTTTGTCCATCCCTGCGGCAGGTAAGCATTTGCTGCAAATAGGCTTTGCTGGCTCATTTGGACACTCCTTGCTGTACCCAATTCAAACATGTTTGCAACGCTTGTTTAAGCACCGGTTGCACCTGCTGTGCAAGGTCAGGGCGATAGGCGAATGGTGCGGCTTCGTTCATGTACACGCATTGGCTCATTTCTAATTGCACCGCATGAATGTTGCGCTGTGGCTGACCATAATGACGCGTTATATAACCACCTTTGAAGCGACCGTTGAAAATATGTGTGTAAGCCTGGCTCTCGACGGATTGTGCCAAGGTCTGTTGTAGCGCTTCTTGCAAACCACTGGCACAGGATTTCTGATCTGCAGTACCGAAGTTCAGGTCTGGCAATTTACCTTCAAAAAAGCGCGGCACCACCGATGCAATCGAGTGAGCGTCCCATAGAACGACGTGTCCGTGGATGCTTAAGAGTCGCTCTAATTCTGCATTTAATTGTTGATGATACGGTTGCCAGTAAGTGGTAATGCGGCGTTCTATTTCTGTCTGATTGGGTAAATTTTCAGACGTGTACAGCGGATGTTTGTCGAAAGTATCTATGGGGCATAAGCCTGTCGTATCTTGTCCAGGATACAGATTCGCATTGTCCGGTGCGCGATTGAGGTCTATCACATAACGTGAATATTCTGCAATGATGGTTGATACCCCAAGTTCATCCGCCATATTATAGAGCAAGGGTAAATGCCAGTCGGTATCGGCTTTGAGCTCAGAAATCGGCAACATCTGCGCCGCAACTTCTGGCGCGATCATCGTGCCTACATGCGGCATGGAAATCAGTAGCGGCACGCTGCCGGCTTTAAAATGGAAAGAAGGGCTCATGTGAAATTCTCCGTTTTTGTCTTGTCGGTTTTATTCTTGAAGCTCACGGCTGATGCGATGCGCAGCAGCCAAGGTCATATGGATCAAATCATTGTGGCGGCTTGCCGCACGCGCCGCTGGTGCCATCAAGGACAAAGTGGCGATCACTTGATGTTTGCCAGAAAAAATGGGGGCACTGACGCCCCAGACGCCGTCATCAATTTCGTTTTCGCTGGTGGCGTAGCCTTGTTGGTGTATGAGTTGCAAGCTTTGTTCTAACGCTGTTCTATCTTGCTGCGCTTGTAAGAAATTTTGATCAAGTAGTTGCAACTGCGTTTGCTCAGGCAGAAATGCGAGCAAAGTTTTGGCTGATGCACCACGTACTGTTGAATTAGCTCGCCCTTTTGCGAACGAGCAGCGTAAGGCTTGCTGGCTCTCTTGCATATCCAGACAAATCACTTGCCCATCCAGATAACACAACAGTCCAACACTTTCTCCGGAACGCTCAACCAATTGCTCAATCTCGGCGCGAGCTGCCTGCATCAGCCATGAGTGCTGATCAAAACCGTGTGCTAATTGCACTGCTAACGGCCCCGGCTCATACAAACCACTACGCGCATGCTCCTGCACCCAGCCCCATTTTTTTAATGCTGCCAGATGGCGGTAAATGGTACTCAGCGGTAATCCGGTTTGCACCACCAACTCACGCGCGGACATTGCCTGCCCTTGTCGGGCAACACATGCCAACACATGTAATACTCGTTCACTCGTAGCCACTGGTGCGGCTGAACTCAGACTCATAACAATCAATACCAACAAATGAATTTAGTCTGTCTATGCTAGCACTTCATGGGGAAAGCTCAAGCTTAAATTCCCATTCAGCGGGAATTTGTGAGTGTTTAATGGCACTTCCTTGAATTGCAGCTAACGTTGCAGTTGAGTAGGATGGGTGCGACCCACCCTACTCATTCAGGAGATAAATTTCTACGCGCTCTTTGCCTTTGGCTTTATTTTCACGTTTCAAACGGAGAGGGCCAATCTCTCCTGTGCTGCGCACATGGGTGCCACCACAGGGGACGCGTGAGAAACCTTCGATTTCCCAATAACGACGCTCGTTTTCTTCGTCGTCATAGCCGGTATGGATGGGGACATTGTCGGCAATAATTTGATTGGCCTTTTGTGTGATCTCTGGCAGCAATGGTGCGATGCTTTGCGGCCACGCAAAATCAATTCTTGCCTTGTTTTGAGCGATATGTGCACCAACTTTATCGACGCCGTTCAAGGTTTGATAAAACAACTCCAACACCAGTTCGGCGGCGAAATGCAGACGCATTAAGCGATAACGCCGCACCCAATCAATCTCGATGAGTACTTGCTGACCGACATAGAAGCCGTGATCATCTGGCAAAGTGTAAATGATGCCTCGTTCTTGTTTGCGGGCAGCGATGACTGGCAAGCCACCGATCGTGCCGTGGTCACTTTCTTGTCCACCGGAAAATGCAAAGAAAATTGTCGCGTCTAACTGAATTTCGGCACCACTGACTTTGCTAACCTGCGCCAGGAGTTGTGTGCAATAGGGATCAGACCAGAAAATTTTCTTTGCCATTGTAAATTTTCGATGGTGATTTCAGTTATCGGTGTAGGCAACGAGCGACCGCCAATTTAATTGGTAGTTGCTCGTTGCCACATCGCTTTCTATAAACTTTGCGTTTGCTCTGCTTCCTGCTTTTTATTACGTAATCCAAGAATCAGATTCGTCAATGCCAGAAGGCCTGAAGGGATTGATAGTCCGGGAAGAGAACCGACAACAATAAAAATGGAACTCGCAACAAAAAACAACCCCGCTGCAAGAAAGTGGAGCTCCGTTTTTGACAAAGGTTTAAGCATTTTTCATTTTCCTTCCATCAAGATCATTTTTAAAATCGTCTGCAATAGCACACGTTAGCGGCGCGGGGCGCATCTGCCCTGTCAGTTTATTTAAATATTTAGGACTCAGTTTTTCCCATAGGCTGCATTTTGGCAATTGCGCACCTCTTGCGCGGGAAATTCAGCTTTCAGTGCGTCGAATTTGGCTTTTTCATCAGTATTTAATGCCCGTAATTGATACGAGAATTTATTCGTCGTTACGGTGCGCGGCATAACGCGGGCAGTGTGTACCCCTTTGGTATTTAATGCTGCGAGGTGTTGCTTTGCCGCTTCTTCGGTTTTAAACACACCCAAAGAAATACCCCAACGCAAAGGACTTTGATCCTGAATCACAAAAAAATCAGTGACATTAATACGACGTAACTCACTGACTTTTTTATCCGCACCTTCTTTGCTGCCTTGAGAAGGGATGTAGACCATGTGGGTCGCTGAATCGCTGACGTTCAATCGTGATTGACGATCACCGAGCGCGAGTGCTTTCAGTTTTTCTTCGACTTTTGGCGCATCAGATTGCAAGAAATTGCCGATTTCTACACAGGCGGTAATTTCGTTTTTCTTTTCCGTCGCTGTTGCAGCAGACGCAACAGGTGCCAATGCCACGCTGGCTGGAACCTGTACCAGTTGATTCACATGATGCTGTTGCTTCAAGCGTTCTGGTTCGTGAGTTTCTAAGGGCCAATTACCCAACCAGCCAAAATTGAACGCCAAGATCAAGGCATTAACAACCAACAGAAACCAGAAAAAAAATCGCAACATGATAGTAATTAGGTAAATTCAGCGTGGGTTTGATTGTGCCACGACAAACAGTCCCGTCAAGACAAGATTAGCGATATGTTCACACTGAAATGACAGATGTGGCAAAAGATAAGGCGCGGCACCGCCAGAAATGAGACAAATCACCGGTTCTGCTTGTTTTTTGTGTAGTGCATGGTAGGCGAGAGTAATCGCACCTGCCTGTGCATGAATGCAGCCGCTGACAATCGCCTGGTCGGTATTATTCGCGAACGGTTGGTCGACTCGTATGCTTTCAGCGACCTGTGGCAATTGCGCTGTATTGCGAGCTAACGATTCGGCCATGAGTTTAAGACCCGGCAAGATCATGCCACCGGCAAACTCAGATTGTGCGGTCACGGCATCCACGGTCGTCGCTGTACCGCATGTCGCAACGATCACATGTTGAGAGGGATATAAATAGGCAGCGGCAATCGCGGAGGCGAAGCGATCACAGCCCAATTGCTGCGGATTTTGATAATTGTTCGTGACGCCAGCACATTGCGCTTGCGATGCGAACCATTCGGGTGTCAGGTCTGGAAACGCATGCGCTAACAAATTCATTAAACGTGTTTTGACTTCTGACCCTGCAACGTTAGAAATCAAAATGCGGGTGACCTTGTGCTGCTGCCATTCCGCGAGTAGTTGATCAGTCTGATCATGGGCAACAGAGGTGATTTTCCGCCACGCTGGTTGCGCGGGCGCTGGCAATTGTTGGGTATCAGGAATACCCCATTTAATGCGGGTATTTCCCGCGTCGATCAGTAATAGCATGTCGTCGTTTTTTCGTTTATTCAAGTGGTCGCAAAGAAACATCCCCTGCCACAATACTCACCTGCCCACTCGCTGTTTGCAATACCAGACAACCAGTAGCATCGACACCAAGCGCAAAGCCTGTTTGCAAGACCTGACCTTGATCAATGATGCGCACCTCTTGATTTGCGTACGCATGGAGCTTATTCCAGCGCGCTAAAAATGCCGAAAATCCTTCACGTTCAAATTGGTCAAATGCACGTGCCAGCGCGTTCAGCAACGCAGCAGTTAATGCATTTCTATCCATACGTGCTAACCACGGTGCTTCCGCAATTGGGCGCCCGATTTGTGCTTCAAATGTATCGGACACTTGTAAGTTTAAACCTATGCCAGCAACGATCCAGGTACCACCATCTTTTTTTGCAGCGCTTTCTATTAATATCCCGGCGAGCTTTTTACCGTCGCGTAAGACATCATTTGGCCATTTTAATTGGACTGGCAAATCCAGGCTATGCAGCGTCTCCGCCAATGCAACACCCACTGCCAATGGTAAGCCCATAAGTTGATGCGACGCGTTTGCCATCGGCCAGGCAATAGAGAACATCAGCATGCTGCCAGCCTCGGAACTCCAGCTACGACCTGCACGACCACGCCCTGCCGTCTGATGTACGGCAAGGCGAAATACTGGCTTTTGTAGTTCCAGCAAACGTGCCATCAGATCGCTATTGGTCGAACCCGTTTCTTGTACGACTTCGATATCCAGCAACATGCCGAACGCATCGCGCAAGGCGGCTATTTTGCTGGCGTCGAGTATTGAATTGGCGTGGAGTGTTTGTTCGGACATGAGGGGTAAGAATTATATTGTGCAACGGTGCCATGATACCTTTATGGGGGCCTTGTGTCGTCACCGTTCTTTGTTTGGCCATCGCTTCTCATCGTCTTGCAGGACAGGTCAAACCCGCCACGCCGTTAGTTCCGCGCGGGTTGCTCCGCCTACAGAAATAAAAAAAGGCACCGCAGAATGAACTGCGGTGCCTTTTTCAGATTACTTCAGAGAAGCTTAAGCTTCGCCTTCAGTCACATCAGATGCTGCTGCCACTTCTGGTGCTGGAGCAAAAATCGCTTTCTCTGCATCCAACATTGCTTGACGCTCATCCGCTTCCCACGTTTCTTTCAACTTGCGAGCGCGGTGGAATGCCAGACCTGTACCAGCTGGGATCAAACGACCAACGATGACGTTTTCTTTCAAGCCACGCAGACCATCTTTTTTGCCCATGATCGCTGCTTCGGTCAGAACACGTGTGGTTTCCTGGAACGAAGCCGCAGAGATGAACGAGTCAGTGGACAAGGAAGCTTTGGTAATACCCAACAAGATATTTTCATATGTTGCAGGGATACCGTTCGCCGCAGTCACGCGATCGTTTTCACCTAACAGGTCAGAACGTTCAACTTGCTCACCAACGATGTAGTTCGTGTCGCCTGGGTTCACCACAACAACGCGACGCAACATCTGACGTACGATCACTTCAATGTGCTTGTCATTGATCTTAACGCCTTGCAAACGGTACACGTCCTGAACTTCATCAACGATGTAACGTGCCAGCGCTTCGATACCCAACAAACGCAGGATGTCTTGTGGATCGGCTGGGCCGTCAACAATCATCTCACCTTTGTTCACCACCTGGCCGTCATGCACCAGAACTTGTTTGTCTTTGGTGATCAGGAACTCGTGTTTCTCGCCGTCCATGTCGGTGATTTCCAGACGTTGCTTACCTTTGGTTTCTTTACCAAACGCAACCGTACCAGTTACCTCAGCCAACATACCTGCATCTTTTGGTGAACGTGCTTCGAACAGTTCAGCAACGCGTGGGAGACCACCGGTAATATCACGTGTTTTTTGTGATTCAGTCGGGATACGCGCCAATACTTCACCAACGTGCACTTGCTGACCGTCTTTCACAGTAATCAGCGCGCCCACTTGGAAGCCAATCGTTACTGCATGCTCGGTACCAGAGATCTTGACTTCTTCACCTTGTTCGTTCAACAGCTTAACCTGTGGACGCAGTGTTTTACCTGCTGCGCTACCACGACGTTTCGCATCGATCGCTACCAGTGTGGACAAGCCGGTGACTTCATCTACCTGTTTTGCAACAGTCACGCCTTCTTCGACGTTTTCGAATTTCACAGTACCGGTGTATTCGGTAATGATCGGACGTGTCAATGGATCCCATGTTGCCAATGCTGTACCAGCTTTGATCACCATGCCATCTTTAACGATCAATGTTGCACCGTAAGGTACTTTATGACGTTCACGCTCACGACCGTGGTCGTCAGTGATCAGGACTTCACCGGAACGGGAAATCACGATCTGATCGCCTTTACCGTTGGTCACATAACGCATTGTCGCTGTGAAACGGATCGTACCGTTGGATTTTGCTTCAACAGAAGAAGCCACTGCTGCACGAGACGCCGCACCACCGATGTGGAACGTACGCATTGTCAACTGTGTACCTGGTTCACCGATGGACTGCGCAGCGATAACACCAACTGCTTCACCAGCATTCACCATAGAGCCACGACCCAGATCACGACCGTAGCACATAGCGCACAGACCGTAACGTGTGTCACATGTCAGTGGTGTACGGACTTTCACTTCGTCGATACCCAGACGTTCGATTTCTTCAACAGAAGTTTCATCGAGCAAAGTACCTGCTTCGTACAGTGTTTCTTGTGTTTCTGGATTAACGATATCGTTCGCAGCAACGCGACCCAGGATCAATTCACGCAAAGGCACGTTAACTTCACCGCCCTCAACGATCGCTTTCATGGAGGAGCCGTTTGCTGTACCGCAATCGTCTTCTACCACAACCAGATCTTGTGTAACGTCAACCAGACGACGTGTCAGGTAACCCGAGTTCGCTGTTTTCAACGCTGTATCTGCCAGACCTTTACGCGCACCGTGAGTGGAAATAAAGTACTGCAGAACGTTCAGACCTTCGCGGAAGTTCGCTGTAATTGGTGTTTCGATAATCGAACCGTCTGGTTTCGCCATCAGACCACGCATACCTGCCAACTGACGAATCTGTGCCGCAGAACCACGCGCACCGGAGTCAGCCATCATGTAAATCGCGTTGAAGGACTCTTGTGTGCCGACGGTACCGTCACGACGTGTTACAGCTTCTACTTTCAGCTGTTCCATCATGGCCTTACCGACTTCATCACCTGTTTTGCCCCAGATATCGACCACTTTATTGTAACGTTCACCCGCAGTCACCAGACCGGAAGCGTATTGCTGTTCGATCTGTTTCACTTCATGTTCTGCTGTTGCCAACAGAGTGACTTTTTGTGGTGGTACTAACATGTCATCGATACAGATGGAGATACCAGCGCGTGTCGCTAAGCGGAAACCCATTTGCATCAATTGATCAGCAAACACGACCGTTGCGCGCAGACCGCACTTACGGAAGGATGTATCGATCAGTTTAGAAATTTCTTTTTTCTTCAACGCACGGTTCAGTACGGTGAATGGCAAGCCTTTTGGCAGAATTTCTGACAAGATCGCGCGACCAACGGTGGTTTCGTAACGTTTGATTGTTTTAACGAATTCACCAGTGACTGGATCTTTTGGATATTCTGTAATACGCACTGTCACGCGCGTTGCCAGTTCAACTTCTTTGTTGTCCCAGGCACGCAACGCTTCGGATACGTCAGGGAACATCATGCCCTCACCCTTGCCATTGATGGCTTCGCGAGAACCGTGGTACAGACCCAAAACGATATCCTGAGAAGGCACGATAGACGGTTCGCCGTTGGACGGGAACAGAATATTGTTGGATGCCAGCATCAATGTGCGTGCTTCCATTTGCGCTTCGATAGACAAAGGAACGTGAACCGCCATTTGGTCACCGTCGAAGTCGGCATTGAACGCCGCACAAACGAGTGGGTGCAACTGGATCGCTTTACCTTCAATCAATACTGGCTCAAACGCTTGAATACCCAAACGGTGCAATGTAGGTGCACGGTTCAACATGATTGGATGTTCGCGTATGACTTCTTCCAGAATATCCCAAACGACAGGTTCTTGGATTTCAACCAGTTTTTTCGCTGCTTTGATGGTTGTTGCCAGACCCATCAATTCCAGTTTATTGAAAATGAATGGTTTGAACAGTTCCAACGCCATCAATTTTGGCAGACCGCACTGATGCAATTTCAGTTGTGGGCCCACCACGATAACGGAACGACCGGAGTAATCAACACGTTTACCCAGCAAGTTCTGACGGAAACGACCGCCTTTACCTTTGATCATCTCAGCCAGAGATTTCAATGGACGCTTGTTCGCGCCTGTCATGGCTTTGCCGCGACGACCGTTATCGAGCAAGGAGTCCACCGCTTCTTGCAACATACGCTTTTCGTTGCGTGTGATGATTTCTGGTGCGCGCAATTCCATCAGGCGCTTCAGACGGTTGTTACGGTTAATGACGCGGCGATACAGATCGTTCAGATCGGACGTCGCAAAGCGGCCACCATCCAGCGGTACCAATGGACGCAGTTCTGGCGGCAACACTGGCAACACTTCCATGATCATCCAGTCTGGCTTGATGCCAGAACGTTGGAATGCTTCCAATACTTTCAGACGCTTAGCGTATTTCTTGATCTTAGCTTCAGATTTAGATTCTTTGAGTTCTGTACGCAGAATTTCTGCATCACGATCGATATCGATAGAACGCAGCAATTCACGGATACCTTCTGCACCCATGAACGCAGTGAATTCATCGCCATGCTCTTCGTATTTAGCAGCGTAGTCATCTTCAGACATGATCTGGCATTTTTTCAGCGGCGTCATGCCTGGATCGGTCACAACGTATGCTTCAAAGTACAGAACGCGTTCGATATCGCGCAATGTCATGTCGAGTACCATACCCAAACGGGATGGCAGAGATTTCAGGAACCAGATGTGTGCTGTTGGAGATGCCAGTTCGATGTGGCCCATGCGTTCACGACGCACTTTGGCCAATGTCACTTCAACGCCGCACTTTTCGCAAATCACACCGCGGTGTTTCAGACGCTTGTACTTACCGCACAGGCATTCGTAATCTTTGATCGGGCCAAAAATTTTGGCGCAGAACAGACCGTCGCGTTCTGGTTTGAACGTACGGTAGTTGATGGTTTCCGGCTTTTTAACTTCGCCGTAGGACCAGGAACGGATTTTATCCGGTGACGCCAGACCAATTTTGATCGCGTCGAATTGTTCGTTTGGTTGGACTTGCTTGAAAAGATCGAGCAGGGCTTTCATGTATATCACTCCAGTTAAGCGCTTGAAAACGCTTGGTGGCTGAATGGTGCTGCAACAGAAGGTCTTTCGCCTTACCCTGTTCGCATCAACGGGAGAGCCGGGTCTTTCGACGCTGGTTCCGCTAATACCGGGAACGAAAATCCGCTTCCAAACTGCTGGCTAGCTGAATGACCAACGCCCGAAGCGAATTCGGGCGATGGTTTTACTACTAAATACTGCGTACTGCATAAAACCTGTGGCGCGCTGTACAACGCGTCGCAGGTTTTTTGTTTCGATTAATTGCGTTCGAGATCGATGTCGATACCCAAAGAACGAATCTCTTTGACCAACACGTTGAACGATTCTGGCATGCCAGCGTCGATTACGTGATCGCCCTTAACGAGGTTTTCGTAGACTTTAGTACGTCCATTGACGTCATCGGACTTGACTGTCAACATCTCTTGCAAGACGTAAGACGCGCCGTATGCTTCCAGTGCCCAAACTTCCATCTCACCGAAACGCTGACCACCAAACTGTGCCTTACCGCCCAATGGTTGTTGAGTAACCAGAGAGTAAGGGCCAGTCGAGCGGGCATGCATTTTATCATCAACCAGATGATGCAGCTTGAGAACGTGCATGTAACCCAAAGTTACTTTACGCTCAAACGCTTCACCAGTACGACCGTCGAACAGTGTTACCTGGTTTTTCGATGGTGTCATACCCAGTTGTTGCGCGATATGGTCAGGGAAAGCCAGATCCAGCATGCGGCGGATTTCACTTTCGTGGGCACCGTCAAACACCGGAGTTGCAAACGGAACACCGTTTTTCAGGTTATTCGTCAATTCCAGGATTTCAGCATCGCTCAAACCGTCGATGTCTTCCGTCTTACCAGATTCGTTATAAATCTTTTTCAGGAATTCACGCAGTTCTTCAACTTGTGCTTTTGCTTTCAGCATTTCGCCGATACGCAAGCCCAGACCTTTAGCAGCCCAGCCCAGATGGACTTCCAGAACCTGACCAACGTTCATCCGTGATGGAACACCCAATGGGTTCAACACGATGTCCGCTGGAGTACCGTCAGCCATGTATGGCATGTCTTCGATAGGAACGATGCGAGAAACCACACCCTTATTACCGTGACGACCCGCCATTTTGTCACCTGGTTGCAAGCGACGTTTAACAGCCAGGTAAACCTTGACCATTTTTTGTACGCCTGGTGGCAACTCATCGCCTTGTGTCAGCTTGGTACGTTTTTCTTCGAAAGCCAGATCGAACTGATGACGTTTCTCAGCGATAGAATCTTTCATCGCTACCAATGCGTTCGCTGCTTCATCTGATGCCAGACGAATGTCGAACCAGTGGTATTTGTCGATGCTCGCCAGATACTCTTTCGTGATCTTGCTGCCTTTTGCCAGTTTAGCTGGACCGCCATCAGCGATCTTGCCATCTAACATACGCTCCAGACGCTCAAACGCATCGCCTTCAACAATACGCAACTGATCGTTCAGATCGAGGCGATAACGCTTCAATTCATCATCGATAATTTGTTGTGCGCGTTTGTCACGTTGGATACCTTCGCGAGTAAACACTTGAACGTCAATGACTGTACCGACCATGCCTGAAGGCACGCGCAGGGAGGTGTCTTTTACGTCAGATGCTTTTTCACCGAAAATCGCGCGCAACAGTTTTTCTTCTGGTGTCAGCTGAGTTTCACCTTTTGGTGTCACTTTACCGACCAGTGTGTCACCAGCGGTCACTTCTGCACCGATGTAGACGATACCGGATTCATCCAGACGTGCTAATTGATTTTCAGCCAGGTTGGAGATATCACGTGTGATCTCTTCCGCGCCCAACTTTGTATCACGAGCAACAACCGACAATTCTTCGATATGAATCGACGTGTAGCGGTCATCAGCAACGACTTTTTCGGAGATCAGGATCGAATCTTCGAAGTTATAGCCGTTCCATGGCATAAACGCGACCAGCATGTTTTGGCCCAGAGCCAATTCACCCATGTCTGTTGACGCGCCGTCAGCCAATACGTCACCTTTAGCAACCACGTCGCCGACTTTAACGATAGGACGTTGGTTGATGTTGGTATTTTGGTTGGAACGTGTGTACTTGATCAGGTTGTAGATATCTACACCAACTTCACCAGCTTGCGCTTCAGCGTCGTTGACACGAATAACAATACGACCCGCATCGATGTAATCTACTTTACCGCCACGCAATGCTTGTACCGTTGTACCGGAGTCAACTGCGACGGTACGTTCGATACCAGTACCGACGAATGCTTTTTCTGGACGCAAGCAAGGAACTGCCTGACGTTGCATGTTGGCACCCATCAACGCACGGTTCGCATCATCGTGTTCCAGGAACGGAATCAAGGATGCCGCAACAGAAACCACCTGACCAGTTGCCACGTCCATGTACTGTACGCGCTCTGGAGAAACCAGAATTGTTTCACCAGCCTGACGGGAAGAAACCAATTCATCCGTCAATGTACCAGCGCCGTCGATCGTTGCATTCGCCTGAGCGATGATGTAACGACCTTCTTCGATAGCGGACAGGTAATCGATCTGATTAGTGATCTTGCTGTCGACAACTTTGCGGTATGGTGTTTCCAGGAAACCGTACTCGTTCAAACGAGCGTACAACGCCAGCGAGTTGATCAAACCAATGTTTGGTCCCTCTGGAGTTTCAATCGGGCAAACGCGACCGTAGTGAGTTGGATGAACGTCACGTACCTCAAAGCCTGCACGTTCACGTGTCAAACCACCAGGTCCCAGTGCGGAAATACGACGCTTATGCGTGATCTCGGACAATGGGTTTGTCTGATCCATAAACTGAGACAATTGTGAAGAACCGAAGAATTCACGGATTGCAGCAGAAATTGGTTTGGAATTGATCAGATCGTGCGGCATCAGGTTATCGGCTTCAGCCTGACCCAGACGCTCTTTCACAGCACGTTCTACACGTACCAGACCAGCACGGAATTGATTCTCAGCCAATTCACCGACACAACGAACGCGACGGTTGCCTAAGTGATCAATATCATCGACTTCGCCGCGACCATTGCGCAACTCAACCAAGATCTTAATCACGGCCAACACGTCTTCATTCGACAATGTCATGGCGCCAGTCAATTCATCACGGCCAATCCGGCGGTTGAATTTCATACGACCCACGGCGGACAAGTCATAACGCTCTTCGCTGTAGAACAAGCCATTGAACAATGCTTCAACGGAATCTTCTGTTGGCGGTTCGCCAGGACGCATCATGCGATAGATCGCTACACGCGCAGCCATTTGGTCTGCTGTGTCATCTGCACGCAAAGTCTGGGAGATGTAAGCACCTTGATCCAGATCGTTGGTGTAAAGAGTTTGAATATCCGTTACGCGTGCATCGCGCAAACGACCCAACAATTCTTCTGTCAGTTCGTCATTGGCGTTAGCGATTACTTCGCCAGTGTCGTTGTCGATGATGTTCTTCGCCAGAACGCGACCTAACAGGTAGTCTTCTGGTACAGAGATGTGCTTGATGCCACCTGCTTCGATTTCACGAACGTGCTTAGCGTTGATGCGTTTGTCTTTAGCAACGATCAGTTTGCCAGACTTGTCAGCAATATCAAAACGTGCAACTTCACCGCGCAAACGTTCTGCGACGAATTCCATCTCTGCGCCATCATTATGCAGATTGAAATTATCGAAGACAAAGAAGTTAGCGAGGATCTGCTCGTTGCTCATGCCGATAGCACGCAACAAGATCGTGACTGGCATCTTACGACGGCGGTCAATACGGAAGAATAAGATATCTTTCGGATCGAATTCGAAATCCAGCCATGAACCACGGTAAGGAATGATACGTGCTGAGAACAGCAACTTACCAGAAGAGTGCGTTTTGCCGCGGTCGTGTTCAAAGAACACACCAGGAGAACGGTGCAACTGGGAAACAATCACACGCTCGGTACCGTTAATAACGAAGGAACCAGTGGTCGTCATCAAAGGCAATTCGCCCATGTAGACTTCCTGTTCTTTCATTTCTTTAACGACAGGCTTGGTCGGGGATTCTTTATCCAGGATCACCAGACGTACTTTCGCACGCAAAGGTGACGCATAGGTCAGACCACGCAGTTGACATTCCTTGACGTCAAATGCCGGATCGCCTAAAACGTAAGATAAGAATTCGAGACGAGCGAATCCATTGTGTGAAACGATAGGGAAAATCGAAGTGAAGGCCGACTGCAGACCCTCATTTTTTCGGTTTGCCGGTGTTCTGTCTTCTTGCAAAAAGCTTTGATACGACTCGATTTGAGTCGCCAGCAAGAACGGAACGTTGTGGACGTTGGCGCGCTTCGCAAAAGATTTACGAATACGCTTCTTCTCAGTAAATGAGTAGTGCATGGACACTCCGTGAGTGACAAGGAAGGATGGAGAATTCAGGATTCCTGTCACAAAATTAAATCAACCCTGCGACAAAAAACCTCAAGTCTCAGCCCTCGGTCTTAATAAACAGCAAAACAACCCTGAACGACAAAGAAGCCAAAGAGGAATCTTCTCTTTCGAGAAGATTCCTGACTTTGACTCTGGCAAACCCGAAGGTTTGCCATGTACAGCATTACTTGATTTCTGCTTTCGCGCCAGCTTCTTCCAATTTCTTTTTAGCTGCTTCAGCATCAGCTTTAGAAACTGCTTCTTTAACTGTTTTTGGTGCGCCATCAACTACGTCTTTAGCTTCTTTCAAGCCCAGACCAGTCAATTCACGAACTGCTTTAATTACGCCAACTTTGTTCGCGCCAACTTCAGCCAGAATTACGTTGAATTCTGTTTGTTCTTCAGCAGCAGCAGCACCAGCACCAGCAGCAGCTGGACCAGCGGACATTGCAGCAGCGGAAACGCCAAATTTTTCTTCGAAAGCTTTAACCAGGTCGTTCAAGTCCATTACGGACATCGCGCCTACGGCTTCCAGGATATCTTCTTTGCTAATTGCCATTTGAAACTCCAATTAATTAATTACATTGATACGGTATTTGACAGAAAGTTCTTACTCTGCTGCGGCTTCAGTAGCTTCAGCTACTGGTGCTGCAGGAGATTCGGATGCTTTCTTCGCGGAAAGTGCTGCCAGAGCACGTGCCATAGCAGATACAGGAGCCTGCATCATACCCAACACTTGTGCCAACAGTACTTCACGCGCAGGAATGCTTGCCAATGCGACAACGCCAGCTTTATCCAGCGATTTGCCTGCATAGTTACCCGCTTTAACAACCAGTTTGTCATTGCCTTTTGCAAAGTCTTGAACGACTTTAGCAGCAGCAACAGCATCGTCCGAGATCGCATAGATCAACGGGCCGGTCATTTCAGAAGCGAGACTTGCAAATACAGTTCCCTCAACAGCGCGACGTGCGAGTGTGTTTTTCAACACGCGCATGTAAACGCCTTGAGCACGTGCAGAAGCACGCAATTGCGTCAAATGACCGACCTGGATGCCACGATATTCAGCCACGACGATAGTCTGAGCAGTTGCTACTTTTGCAGAGACTTCAGCGACGACGGCTTTTTTGTCATTCAGATTGAGACTCACGGTCAACCTCCATTAATGATACTCAGTCGGTACATCGGAATGATGTGCTTCCCTCATATCGTTTCGAACACGGCGTCCGAAGTTAGGAGTTTCACTGGCGAACCAGTATTCACTACAAAACTTGATCGGGTACACCATCTGCGTTGGGCTCTGTCGATTGCTCTCCAGATGTTTAACTTAAACCTTAATTTAAGCCCCACGGTCTTTGACACTCTGGATGTTTATTTCCAAACATCCAGCCCAAAGATGCGCCCCGTGCTTTTCAGCACAGGGACTTAATTTTTTACTTAACCCAGATTAGCGTGATCAACACGTACGCCTGCACCCATCGTAGATGAGATAGAGACTTTACGCAGATACACACCTTTGCTGGATGCTGGTTTAGCTTTGTTCAATGCTTCGATCAGAGCAACCAGGTTAGATTTCAAATCACCATCAGCGAAAGACTTACGACCGATAGTAGTATGAATGATACCTGCTTTGTCTGTACGATATTGAACTTGACCAGCTTTAGCATTTTTAACTGCTGTTGCTACGTCAGGAGTTACTGTACCAACTTTCGGGTTAGGCATCAGACCACGTGGACCCAAAACTTGACCCAATGTACCAACGATACGCATAGTGTCTGGAGAAGCGATCACTACGTCAAATGGCATATCGCCACCTTTGATGCGTTCAGCCAAATCTTCCATACCAACGATATCTGCACCAGCGGCTTTAGCTTCTTCAGCTTTTGCGCCTTGTGCGAATACCGCTACGCGAACTGTTTTACCTGTACCAGCTGGCAAGACAACTGCGCCACGAACAACTTGGTCAGATTTTTTAGGATCAACACCGAGTTGTACAGAAACGTCGATAGACTCATTGAATTTTGCTGTTGCGCATTCTTTGATCAACGCGATAGCGTTATCAAATGGATACACTTTCAGACGATCAACTTTAGTTGCGAGCAACTTTGCTTTTTTAGATAACTTAGCCATTACAGACCCTCCACCGTGATGCCCATAGAGCGAGCGGAACCAGCGATAGTACGCACTGCTGCGTCCATATCAGCTGCTGTCAAATCAGCGCGTTTTACAGTCGCGATTTCTTCAGCTTGCGCACGAGTGATCTTACCAACTTTGTCAGTATGTGGCTTAGCAGAACCTTTAGTGATGCCAGCTGCTTTTTTGATCATGTAAGTTGCTGGAGGTGTCTTCATCACGAATGTGAAAGACTTGTCAGCAAATGCGGTGATCACAACAGGAATCGGCATACCTGGTTCCATACCTTGGGTCTGCGCGTTAAATGCTTTGCAGAATTCCATGATATTCAAACCACGTTGACCCAAAGCTGGGCCGATTGGTGGGGATGGATTTGCTTTACCAGCTGGCACTTGCAGCTTGATAAAACCAATAATTTTCTTTGCCATGTTAGGCTCCTTCATTAATTGAGTAGTAGCGCCCAACAACATTATTCAACGTTGCCGGGCTCCTCTGCCTGCTTACTAACTAGTTTTAAAAAGTGCGCTTTACAGCTTCTTTTAACGTACTAATCAACGGTATTTTTGCTCAACTCAGACTTTTTCAACCTGAGCGAATTCCAACTCAACTGGTGTTGCACGACCAAAGATCGTTACTGTTACACGTACTTTAGATTTTTCGTAATTCACTTCTTCAACGTTGCCATTGAAATCTGTGAATGGACCTTCTTTAATACGGACAATTTCACCAACTTCATACAACACTTTTGGTCTTGGTTTCTCAACACCGTCTTGCATCTGCTGCAAAATTTTGTCTACTTCATGCTGAGGAATCGGAGATGGCTTATTTGACTTACCACCGATAAAACCAGTCACCTTGCTCGTGTTTTTCACCAAATGCCATGTATCGTCAGTCATTTCCATTTCAACGAACACATAACTTGGGAACAAACGACGCTCAGTTACTGCCTTACGACCATTACGAACTTCAATTACTTCTTCTGTTGGCACTAAAATGCGACCAAACAAATCCTGCATTTCTGCACGTTCAATACGTTCCAACAAAGCACGGTGAACACTCTTCTCCATGCCAGAATACGCATGCACTGCGTACCATTTTTTAGCACTTTTAGGTACAGACACCTCTGGCGCTGTACCCTGTTCGTTTTCCTGAATGTTATCGCTCATTATTTTTTCCATCCAAGGACTACGTCATACAACAAGAACTCGAGAAACTTATCAGTTCCCCAGAGAAAAATCGCCATAATCAAAACAAAACCAAACACGACCGCCGTGATCTGACCAGCTTCTTTACGTGTAGGCCAAACAACCTTTTTCGTTTCACGAACAGCTTCTTTTGCAAACTCTACAAAATTTCTGCCCATGTCTGACACGGCAACCAAGCCAACTGCAACACCCAAACCAACTACTAGCGCAGCAACCCGAACCCAGGTGGACTGACCAGCGAGAATATAAAAAGCAGCAATTCCAGAAACCAGCGCAGCAACTGCCAATATGACTTTATATTTGTCATTGGAAGTACTTACAGTTTGTACGGAATGATTAGACATACTTAATTTACTTTCGGTGCCTTGCGGCCTTGATGGTGGCAGGGGCGGTAGGAATCGAACCTACAACCTTCGGTTTTGGAGACCGACGCTCTGCCAATTGAGCTACACCCCTACTGCTTGTTACCACTTGATCAATATAGCGACCTTGGCAAGTCGCTATATTGTTTTACAACTAAATTATTACTCGATGATCTTAGCAACAACGCCCGCACCAACAGTACGACCGCCTTCACGGATAGCGAAGCGCAAGCCTTCTTCCATCGCGATCGGGTTGATCAGTTTTACTGTGATAGACACGTTATCACCTGGCATCACCATTTCTTTGTCTTTTGGCAACTCGATCGAACCAGTTACGTCCGTTGTACGGAAGTAGAACTGTGGACGGTAGTTGTTAAAGAATGGTGTATGACGACCACCTTCATCTTTAGACAATACATAGATCTCACCAGTGAAGTGGCTATGTGGCTTGATTGAACCTGGTTTTGCCAACACTTGACCGCGCTGGATATCTTCACGCTTAGTACCGCGCAACAATACACCAACGTTATCACCAGCTTGACCTTGATCCAGCAATTTGCGGAACATTTCAACGCCAGTACATGTTGTTTTTACTGTGTCTTTAATACCAACGATTTCGATCTCTTCGCCGACTTTAACGATACCGCGTTCGATACGGCCTGTTACAACTGTACCGCGACCAGAGATGGAGAACACGTCTTCTACTGGCAACAAGAAGGCGCCGTCAACTGCGCGTTCTGGTGTTGGGATGTAGCTGTCGAGTGCATCAGCCAATTTCATGATGGCTTCTTCGCCCAATGGACCTTTGTCGCCTTCGAGCGCCAATTTTGCGGAACCTTGGATGATTGGCAAGTCGTCGCCTGGGAATTCGTATTTGGACAGTAATTCGCGCACTTCCATTTCGACCAATTCCAACAATTCAGCGTCATCAACCATGTCGCATTTGTTCAGGAACACGATGATGTATGGAACACCAACTTGGCGAGCCAACAGGATGTGTTCACGTGTTTGTGGCATTGGGCCGTCTGCTGCGGAGCAAACCAGGATCGCGCCGTCCATCTGAGCAGCACCAGTAATCATGTTTTTAACATAATCAGCATGACCTGGGCAGTCAACGTGAGCGTAGTGGCGACCGGCTGTTTCGTATTCTACGTGAGCAGTGTTAATAGTAATACCACGTGCTTTTTCTTCTGGCGCTGCGTCAATTTGATCGTAGGCTTTTGCTTCGCCGCCAAATTTTTTGGACAATACTGTCGCAATCGCTGCTGTCAGTGTAGTTTTACCGTGATCAACGTGACCAATTGTACCGACGTTGACGTGCGGCTTGGTGCGTTCGAACTTACCTTTTGCCATTTTGGACTCCTAACGATTTTGATGAGAACATTCAGGCACGCGCCCGACAAATTCAGACTTGACTACACCAGTTTACATGGTGCCCTTGACGTGGATTGAACACGTGGCCTCTCCCTTACCAAGGGAGTGCTCTACCACTGAGCTACAAGGGCAGCTCGTTTCGCACAAACACCATGCAAATAAAACTGGAGCGGGTGAAGGGAATCGAACCCTCGTCATAAGCTTGGAAGGCTTCAGCTCTACCATTGAGCTACACCCGCAGGGGCTACCACTTCAGCCGCATACTTACTAAAAAAATTCTTTTTCCTATGGTGGAGGGGGCTGGATTCGAACCAGCGTACTCAGAGAGAACAGATTTACAGTCTGTCGCCTTTAACCACTCGGCCACCCCTCCGTAGGGAACTCAGAACTATAGAGATGCAAAGACCTTCTGTCAAGGACTATTTGAAAAACATCTAAAAAAACCTCAACTTTTTGCATGCGCAAGCTGAAATGATTCCACTCCTTCAACTTTTCCCATTTCTTCCGACAATTCACAAATCGACATGGCCCGGTGGCGATTTTCTGCGACGGCAATAAATCTCCACTCAAGTCCGTGTTCCATGTGATTAATCGTCAACGTCCGGGTCATCATTCGATACCCGCGCTCTTTGGCAACCCCCATCATTTCAGCTTCTTTGGGTTGGTAACCTTTTTTGAAGTGAATCATGATCGCGACAGCTGCCTGGGAAGGGAGCGAAAGTTCCAGTTTATGCACCCAGATCATGCATGCCGCGGATAGCAACGATAATAAAATGGCTGCGGCATAGAACCCTACCCCAACGAGAATCCCAATCGCAGAAGACGCCCAAATAGACGCTGCTGTCGTCAAACCACTGATGCTAAAGCCCTCTTTCATGATGACACCCGCGCCAAGGAAGCCAATCCCCGTCACTACCCCCTGCATGACGCGAGTTGGATCCGGTGGCGATGGGCTCAAGACTTTGCCGCCAAACCAAAATTCCGGATAACCCGCAAGTACCACAAGTGCTGCTGAGGCCATACAAACAAGGCCATAAGTGCGCATGCCGGCGGCGCGGCCATGGTACGTACGTTCGTAACCCACGAAGCATCCCAATACCAAAGCACCTGCAAGATTCAGAAAAATTGTGATGTTCGCGCTTATCTCTGCGGGGGACCAGAAAATCATCAACTGACTAAAAAAATCATTCATAAAACCTCATTCAATTTCTGGAAAATTTTGCAAGTGTAAGGCATCGCTTGCATTTGCGTTAGTGAACAATGAATTAACAGGCACCAATCTATCAACCAAGCTTGCGCTACGCTAGTTTCAATGGGAAAACCAAAGAGCACCTCTGCCCGCATTAAGTCTGTGAGCACTCACAGTCGTAAAAATGCATATAAGGCGAACATGTTGTGATATTTTTGATGATTCTCACGAGGCGATATTCAACTTTCGCTTATTTTCTTGCGCTTATTTATCAGCCACAAAAAAGCGATCCGAAAAAATCGTTTGCTTTATAATCGACCCGGCAAGCAAGAAGCCTCTGCGCTGCATGGCAACGCATTAAACAAATTGCTATTTATTGTTTTTATAGCGATTCATGCATAGCGTAAATTAAAACGCCGCATTAATTAAGCGAGTCGTCAATGGTACTGATCACGTCGCCGCTCTTTGGGAATTAGTCCAGACAGATACATTCCCCAACGCTTCGATGCTGCTATTTGCTATTCAATGATATTGAATGCCCTACTGCAACCAGAAACTGGAACTAGCCGTACATACACCGCAACACGTGAATCCAAAGAATCCAAGCATAACCAAATGATCCGAATTTTCCATAATCCGCGCTGCTCCAAGTCCCGCGAAACCTTGACCCTGATACAAGCCATCTCAGAAAAGAAACAAATACCTATCGAGATCATTGATTATCAAAAGACGCCGCTAACTGTAGAGCAACTTAACACGCTCCTGAGAGAACTCGGTGACAATGTGCAAGCCATGTTGCGCTCAAACGAGGATGCCTACCTAACTAATACACTGGAAAATGCTGACGCGGATCGTGCAATACAGGCCATCGTCGCCCATCCTATCCTGCTGCAACGCCCTATCGTTAGCTTCCGCGGCAAAGCAGCAATAGGCCGGCCACCAGAACAAGTTTTAGCTTTATTTGAAGAAAGTATCTGAACATGAATGAATTCAAACTCGCCGCTGGCAGCGTGGTCAAATTGGGCGCGATCACGACCCAGTTGTATCCTATCCTCAGAAACGGGCTGGCAGCGAATACACCGGCACACCAATTTGACGCGACAGGCGCAAACGATGCAGGCACTATTAACACACCAGGTGTACAAATCGGCGAATTGATGGCGTATTTCTCCGCTTGCGCCGGTTTTTGTAGCAATACCAGCGCGGTTCACCATCAGAATGAAGAAGTGATGGGACGATTTGTCACGAATTTACAGGACAATCGTGGCGAGAAACCCGTCATGTCAGAACTGGAAGAGATTGCCCATCAAGCCGGATTACCTGTCGTGCTAGAAATGATCCTCGAAGAAGATTGTGTCTTGTTAGCCGACACCCAGTTCGTCAGTGAGTCAGAAATCGATAAGAGTTGGAAATTTTGGCGTAGCGGCTTTTTACAACGTGAGGGTGGCATTCCAGCCAGTTGGATTAAGCAGTTTTATTTCCCACGCTTACTTGATTACCGTGACGTCACAGCAGCAAAAAATCCGCGCAGTCTGGAACAAACGACCGATGCCGCATTAATGGTTGGTGGTCTGATGCAAAAATGGCATAAAGATGCACCGGGTGATTTACTGGCGGCATTCAGAAAGCAATACGGACGCATCAACTTCTCTCAGCGCAGTAATTTTGATGAAACGTCGTTAGAGCGCTTTTTCAATCTCAATGCAATGATCGATCCGGCGACACGTTTATTGAATCAAATGACGATATGGCAGGACATTGATGCCTTAGCGAAAAAGCAGGGTATCGCCCTGAGTTAAACTTTAGCGTTATGTCAACTCAATAAAGCAAACAAAAAACAAAGAAAAAAAACGGTACACCGTTTAGTGTTGGCTCGCGTTATAGACCTTACCTTGGCTCGCGCCCTGAAGGTGCATTCACCTCAATGATCGCTTTATTGATATTTTTGGAAGCAGTATGAACCGTATCTCATTTTTAGTAGCAAGTACTGCGGTAGTTGCAAGCTTGACGGGTTGCGTGGTCGAAGCGCCGCGACATTCTCACTATGTCAGCTCAGTAGTAACGGTAGCCCCACCCCCTCCTCCTGTAGAAGTCGTCAGCACACCACCCATCTATGGTCACATCTGGATCGACGGTGCCTGGTACTGGGAAAGCGGGCGTCATATCTGGCATCCAGGTTATTGGTCTGCGCCACGTCCAGGCTATTACTGGGTTCCACATCGTTGGGACCATGTAGGCGGCGGTTGGCAATTCCATGAAGGCCACTGGGATCGTCACTGATCGGTCGCCTTATCGCCAGGTAAGATAAGCCGTAAATTCCCCCGCCAAAAGCAAAAAGAGGAGGTGTGATGGACTTCCTCTTTTTGCTCGATGCCTGACAAATTCATATACGTAAAACATTCATCACGCCATGATTGGCGTGTTGTAGCCGCCCTACATTGCCCAGATAATGGCTTTATCCCCCACGCATCATCGCGGCAAGTAATTGGCTCTTTAAAGTCTTAATCAATGCAGTTTCATCCGCTGGCACACCTTCCTCCGCAGTTACAGCACGATCAGCATAAAATAAACCCAAAGGCTTTTTTTGTATCACCAAGGGCAAAATAATGAAACTGCGGGCGTCTGGCAGCAATTCCTGATGCCAGAGTGGTAGCAAAGTACGGATCTTAGGCACGGCAGCATCAGATATCATGACATCGACATTATTGCTCATCGCAAGATGAAACAAGTCAGCTTCAGTTTTTACTGGAAAACTAAAACCTTTTTGGCGGTCGGCATATCTTTCTCCAACCGCGACCCTGGAAACATACCGACCACTTGTCAGATCACGCAGGCAAACCGTTGCAAATCGAAAGCCCATGCTCGTATATAAGGTTTCTAATACCAGCAGTATCAGATCGCTCAACCGCAAGTCCTCAGATGCCAGCATCTGAGTGACATCCTGTACGCCGGCCAACAGCAAATCACGTGCATTGTGAGGTTTACCGCTGAGATGCCTGTCAGATTCTTGTGCAGAAACAAGTTCTTCTGATTTCATGAGAAATTCACTGGGAAGCCCCACCGTAGTACGCGTCTCCTCCAGCTCTAGATCAGCAACAGCAATCGAAATACTCATGCTCTTTGCAAGTTGGTGTGTTTCCGCCTCAACCCTGACCAACAAAACTTCCAGCGTTTTCTGATCTATTTCCAACGCTTTCCCAAACTTCTTGAGCAATGTGTCTGCATACCCCAGTGATTTATGTTTACCGCTCATGACAAGGTCTGCTAATGAATCGCTGAAGCTGGCGACTTGTTTGAGCCAATCGTTGCGATGTGTTGCTTTTTTCAATTCACCATTTGCCAAAGGCCCCATGGATTGCACAATAGCGTCAGGGATTTTCCAACCACTCAGCGCCATTTCACCAAACCGTTCAAAGCTACATCCTAAAAGAAGCTTTGTCGCGTCATCAGAGGCCGATTCTGCGCCATCTGAGGTCTTTTGTATTTGTGAGTACAGCTCGTGGTCAAAAGAAGCGACCAAAACCCTGCCTATGTTTTTAAATAATGCCGCAACGGCGGCCTCCTCCCCATCTGGGAAACGCCCTCGTTGCGACATTTCTCGCCCTATGATGCTGGCGCACAAAGACCGGACTAATTCTTTGCGGACACTTACCGCCTGCGCTTTGTCTTTAAAGAAATCGACCAGTAACATCGCCATGGCACTGGTTTTAACCGTGTCAAAACCAAGTAAGAAGATGGAACGCGAAATCGTGGTCACTGCTGCACCAGAAGTGGTACGGTATTGAACGGTGTTAGAGAGTCGTAAAATTTTCTGTGTTAGTCCGACATCAGCAAGAATAAAATGCGCGAGCTTGGCAACAGAATCTTCTCCGGACGAAGTAATTTCCACGACCTTGGCGATCGCGACTCCTAATGTCGGCAAGTCACTTTCATCATTAATTTTTCTCAGCAAACGCTCGCGTGGAGACAGAGTCAACGATGTAGGTGATTTTGCTGAGTCTATGTGTGCCATAAGTTATGCGAGTTCACACCGATGATATTCAAACATGATGAACAAAAGGCTTTGCAACTCTGCCTGTTATGCAAAACCTTTTGCACAGACTTCAAAGTAAGGCTGACAACGCACACAAACTTCAGCTCTATCTGCAATGCTTAGCAAGCGTCACATAAAGTGAAGCTAAGTTTTAGCCACGCGATTGACGCTCATGCCGTATTTTTTCTGCAATTCGTCATACAGACCGCGAATCGCTTTCAAACGTGGATTCATAGGATCAAGACGGCGCCCGGCTTCAATCAACATTTTCGCCTGTTCGCCTATGGCATTGTCCCAGCCCATGTTTTCCAGACACTTTAAAGCAGCCAAAGCGGCATTCAATACAACCTGCGGATTGTCAGGTGATTTGCGGGCGGCGGCTGTCATCAAGTCAACCGAGCCACGGAAATCACCTTGTTTCGCTTTTTGCACACCGAGTGCAACCAGATCCATCACTTCGCGCTGGCTACGTTGCGCCAGCTCTTTACCTAACATACCCTTACCGGCACTTTCAAAGATCCCAACGGCCTTGGAAATGACGGATTGATTGCTGGCATTTTTCATGACGCCAAGAACAATCTCAGACGCCTCGCCTTCTTTATTATTTTCAAGACAAGTTCTTGCCAATCCTAGTTTTGCGCCGGTCGATAAACCGACGTCTTCACGACTGGCATTTACAGCGGCATCCAGTTCACCGTCCAATCTGGAATCGCCCGTTTTAGCATGAACCATGGCGGCAGAAATAGCGCGACAAGCCTCGGTCTTTTTAATGCCGACCATGTTTTTTTCCATGTCGCGAATGACCGATTTCGCTTGCTCTGTGTCGCCTTTTTTAACCAACGCATTGACCAGATTGAGATGATCTTCAGGATCACGGAATTCAGAAAATTTGGCTTTACTGACGACTTTTTTAAATACATTTTCGGCAGTTTCAATATCACCAGTTTCCATTGCGATCCTGCCCAGATTACGCAAACGGCGCACTGCATGTGGAGAAACGCCAACCGCCGTGTCCAACACTTCTTTCGCCTCTGGTAGCTCACCAATCATTTCATGGGTCTTCGCTAACCAGTCATAGGCATCCATATATTTATTATTTTCTGACACCAGGCTTTTTAATATCGCCTCAGCTTCCTGATACTTTCCTTGCATAAACAAAGTTTTAGCCAAGCCAAGACGCGCCCAGGCAACAGCTTTAAGTTCAAATAGGTGGGTATATAACTCTTCAGCTTCGGCAGCCTCACCCAGAACAACGTGTAACTCGGCGCGCAAACGCATGAAATCAATCGCATATTTGGGATATTCTCGTTCACCATGATGACAAGCCGTAATCGCTTCGGCGATCGCGCCGGTTTCCATCAAGTTGTAGACGTCGACGAAGGCTTTCCGCTTTTCCAGTGCGCGAATCACGCGCTCGAGCAACATATCGGCGGTGAAAGGTTTGAGCAGATAATCAGAAGGCGCCAATTCAGCTGCGCTGACTACTTTCGCGTACGAACGCTCAGCGGTCACCATAATGAAAATCGTCGATAGTGGTGCCAATTTATGATGGCGCATATCTTCGAGCAATTGCTGACCATCCTGGCCGACGCCAAGATCATATTCGCAAAGAATCAGATCATAGACTTTGGCCTGAATGCTGCGCACCGCAGTTCCTGCGGTCAGTGCGTGTTCAATTTTTGTAATGCCACATAAATTCAGCATGTTGTGCAAACTGACCCGCATCCCTTGATGCGGTTCAATGAGCAATGCCCTGATGTCGCTGAGTTCGCTCATTTCAACCTTTAGCGTAAATTCTTGTTGATATTCGCCTTGCAAAACTTATTCTTATCGCGCTCATCCGCTTAGGGATAAGCACCGTTTTGGTCAAACCATTATATTAAAGTGACGGCGAAATAGCTCAGAAACTTTAACTGATCAAAGGATATTTGCTTGGGGATGGGTAATTATTTGTAAGTTGCCCACAGTTTTTGGCTTTATTTGAAGAAACGTGCCAGCAGCATCACCACCATCGAGAGCAGGATAGTCGAAGCAAAAGGAAACGAATAATGACGTTGGCCAATCCGAAAACGCAAATCACCCGGCAGTCTCCCCAGCCCCAGCTTTTCTAACCAAGGGAGCCAGCGGGCGAATACAATCACTACCAGAAAAATGACGATCAACCAGCGCAGCACCAGATACTCCCCCTTAGATTTGAAAATTTGAGTTATTTGTCATTACCGAGTATAGACAATAAAAATATACTCTAATCCAGTATATAGGGAAGCCAGGAAAAATTCACCGAGGGCGCAACCCGCCAATTCTGCTTGACGAGAGTCCGCGTGAGTTGCACCCGCTTTACGATACCTCGTTTTTATACGAGTATCTGTGTTGAGTTTTCCAGTCTTGTGAGCCTGCTTGAAGATTATTTTACAAACGATGACAACGATCATGACGTAGCAAGCCATCCGGCAAATCGACGCCATTGCCTACGACCAGCACTTTGAATAACTCACCCATTTCTGCCGGGGAAACCAACTTTTGCAAAGCATTCGCCTGTGGCAGATACGCCATGACCTGGTCGGGAGATTGCCGCGCGAGCAAGTTCGCTATCCCGGATTCCAGCAAAAAGGCCGCCTGACTGGTGTAGCTTAACAAGTCCAGACCACCCGCCAATGCTGCTTTTGCCATGGCCGTAAAATCAACGTGCGCCGTAATATCCTGCAAACCTGGTAAATAAAATGGATCAGGGTGGGAATGATGACGGTAATGACACATCAAGGTACCCTCATTTCGCTGCGGATGATAGTACTCGTTCGCCGGAAAACCGTAATCAATCAGAATAGCGGCACTGCCGCGTCCACTTTCGTTTTGTCCAGCTTTGAGCATACGTGCGAGGCTATGCATAAAACCAGTGGCAACTGCATGCACTTCCGTCATGTAGGCTTGCGGTAGCTCTTCAGCCTCAGGGATCTGCGCTAACCGCGCCGGATCGCAAGCGCGCTCGCGATACAATAGCCGTGGTTCGGTTTCGCCATCTGCATCTGCCAGCCCCACGCCCAGCTCGCGCCAGCCTTGTTCTGTCTTCATCACCAGATCAACTGGCATAGCGTCTAACACTTCATTTCCGAGTACCAAACCAGAAAAAGAGGCTGGCATTTCTTGCAACCATGTCACTTGCGGGAAGTCCTGCAACAAATCTTCCTGACGTGCGCGCAGTTCACCGGACAATTCCACGATAAAATAGCGGTCTATCGTAATTCCAGAAAATTGACATTCCGTTAAAAAGTCGCGTGCCAGCTTACCTGTACCGGCACCGAACTCCATGACCTGTGCTGATGTTTGCGTAAATATGTTGGCGGCTAAATTCGCCAATGTGGCACCAAAGAGCGGTGACATTTCGGGAGCCGTTGTAAAATCGCCGTCCTTGCCTAATTTTGTGGCACCGCCACTGTAATAGCCTAAGTCCGGCGCATATAAGGCCAGTTCCATATAACGCGAAAAAGGAATCCAGCCCTGATGCTGGTGAATTTCATCAATGATGAGGTGCTGCAAAGCTTGCGATGCGGCCAAGGCATCGGGCGCTGGTAGAGGTAGAGATAATTTTTGCATACCGGCATTGTATAAAAAACGAAGAACACTCAGTAAAGAATTTCCATGAACCAGCCTTTCAATAGTCATTCAAGCAATGAAAGCAATGCTTCCGCGCCACAAAGCAGGGTGGTGCTCGTGACTGGTGCTGCCAAGCGCATAGGACGGCACATTGCCTTAGCAATGGCACAACAAGGCTGGGATGTCGTGGTGCATTTCGGCACCTCAACTGACGCGGCCGCTGAGGTCGTTGCACAGATCGCCGCCATGGGACAACGTGCTGTGGCGATACAGGCTGATCTGGACGACGAGCAAGCCACACGCGCGCTGTTCAACTCGGCACGCGAAGCGATGGGCGCAATTCACTGCGTCGTCAACAATGCTTCTCTATTTGAAGAAGACCGTGCCAGTACGTTTTCTCAACATTGCCTTGATCAGCACATGCACGCCAATCTGGCGGCACCCATCATTCTGGCGCACGCCTTACATGCCGCAACACCAGAGGGTCAACAAGCCAGCGTGATCAATCTGTTAGATCAAAAGCTGTACAATCTGAATCCTGATTTTTTGTCATACACTTTATCCAAAGCGGCTTTGCAATGCGCAACAACCATGCTGGCACAAGCCTTAGCACCAAAGGTGCGCGTTGTGGGTGTCGCGCCTGGTATCACCATGGTATCTGGACACCAGACCGAAGCAGATTTTAGTGTCGCCCATCAAGCAACACCTTTAGGCTATTCCAGCACTCCGGAAGACATCGCACGCAGCGTTTTGTTTATTGCGAATAGTCCCGCAATGACCGGCACCACGCTATTGGTGGATGGCGGCCAGCACCTTATCCCTTTGCAGCGCGATATCATGTTTATCGCAACTGCAACCGAATCACATTCTTAAACCATCGAGCACATTATGTTATCCGTCCTACACCATCCGCAACTCACCGATTGCCGCCGCTTGTTTTTGCGTAACTATGAAATTTCCATCAATATCGGCGTGCATGAGTTCGAGAAAAAAGGCGAGCAACGTGTGTTAATCAACGTTGATTTATATATTCCCCTTGCGGTCTCGACACCTAAAGCGGATCAGCTTGAAGAAGTGGTTGATTATGATTTTATTCGCAGCACAATTGCACAGCGTATCGCTCAGGGCCACGTCCATCTGCAAGAAACCTTGTGCGATGACGTTGCACAACTGATGCTCGCGCATCCACGCGTACGCGCAGTGTGCATCTCCACCATGAAGCCAGATGTTTATCCGGATTGCGAAGGCGTCGGGGTAGAAGTTTTCCAGATCAAAAATGAAATGTAAGTACCATGCAAGCTAATCACGAATCCTTGATCGACGTCGTTCTCGACACCGCAAAAACACCTCCTGCGGAAACGAAGTCACAAGAAAAAATTACCTACGAAAATAATAAACTGCACAAGCGTTTATGTCGCCTGGTTGGTCAGGCGATTGGCGATTTCAATATGATAGAAGACGGTGACAAAGTCATGGTCTGTTTATCAGGTGGCAAAGACAGTTACGCTTTGCTCGATATCCTGATGACTTTGCGCGAACGCGCACCTATCCATTTTGACATCGTTGCCGTCAACCTCGACCAGAAGCAGCCTAACTTTCCGGCGGATATATTGCCTGCGTATCTGGAAAAACTGGGCATTCCTTACCATATCGAAAATCAGGATACGTATAGCATCGTCAAGCGGCTGATACCAGAAGGTAAGACAACGTGCTCACTGTGTTCACGTTTGCGTCGTGGTATTTTATACCGTGTCGCTGATGAATTAGGCGCCAATAAAATTGCCCTCGGACATCATCGTGACGACATACTAGAAACTTTCTTCCTGAACATGTTCTTTGGTGGCAAGCTCAAAGGCATGCCCGCCAAATTGCAATCTGATGATGGCAAACACATCGTGATTCGTCCTATGGCGTATGTCAAAGAAGCCGATACACAACGCTATGCGGAGGTCAAACAGTTCCCTATTATTCCTTGTGATCTGTGCGGCTCTCAGGAAAACCTGCAACGCAAGCAAATCAAAGGCTTAATGCGCGAATGGGACAAAAAATTCCCGGGGCGTGTCGATAATATTTTCTCTGCGTTATCAACGGTTGCACCATCTCATTTGATGGACAAAGATCTGTTCAATTTTAAAGATTTGAAAATTGACGGTGAAGCTCGTCCTGATGGCGATATCGCGTTTGATGAAGAACCATGTTCAACACCAACAACGGGCGTTATTTCTTTGCATCTGGATCAAGACTGATCAAAAATGTCGGCTATTTCGCGATGTTGATTTAGTCATTTATATTTTGGCTGCCTCGGTGACGGCAGCCAATTTACGGTTAGGAATTTTCATCCCACGAATTGGCAAGGTGATGTCAAAACGGGTTCCAGTATCGCGCTGACTGGTTACCTCAATTTTCCCATGCAACATGTTATGCACAATGTTATAAACTACGTGCAATCCCAAGCCTGATCCGCCCATGCCCAATTTTGTCGTGAAAAATGGGTCAAAAATTCGCGGTAAATTCTCTGCGGGGATTCCTACACCGTTATCACTGATTGAAAGCAAGAAATGTGTCGCAGAAATAGTTTGCGCAACGATTTCAAGCTTACCTCGTGGACGGTGCTCGAAGCCATGAATCAATGCATTATTGAAAAGATTGCCAATAACCAAACCTAATGGCCCCGGATAGCTTTGCAGACGCAACTCTTTCGGTATGTCTTGAATGATTTCACATGTGAGGTTGTGCATGACTGGTCGCAACGCAATCAATCTCTCATTCACGACGTCAGACAAATAGAATTCGCAGAATTCTGAATTTTCTTCTTCTGTCGCCAGTTGCTTAAAGCTGTTCACTAACTCACTGGAACGATTTAAATTGCGCAGTAATATTTCGCTACCGTGCTGCATTTCTTCAACATAGTGGTCCAAGACTGAACGGCGCAGCTGATTGTTGGCAATATCATGTGCGAAATTATCGCTCAGTTCTGACAAGGTACTCGCTGTAATCACACTGTTACCGATTGGGGTATTGAGTTCATGTGCAATACCTGCGACCAAAGCACCCAAAGCAGCCATCTTTTCACTCGACACTAAATCTGCCTGCGTTTGCTTCAATGTGGTGACCATTGCACCTAATTCGTTATTGGCAGCTTCAAGAGCATCCGTACGTTCGGCCAAGGCGTCGCGCATATGGCTCATGACATACAATAAGCTGCTGCAATCTCCTTGACCGATAATAATGGGGTCATGGAGATCACCGTTGGCGATTTTATTGGCTATCTGCGCCGCATAATTTGGCTCGCCCCCTAATTGTCTGAGCAATGATCGGGTGATCCATAAGGTAATCAATAAACTCAGCAGCAAAGCAAAAAAAGTCAGTATTAGAATGACTTTCTGGGCTAAAAAGTAAGTGTGCGAAACTTCTCGACTGGCATTCGCCATGAGTTCGCTTTGATAAAGATTAAGCGCATGCAAAGCATCAAAATATTGAATCTGATACGGATGCAAATCGACCAAAAGCAGATTGCGCGCTTCACTCATGCGCTTTTCGCCCACCAAGTTAATGAAGTCTTCTTGATTGACAATATAGGCAGAATGAACCACGTCGATCTGATGAATCAGCGTACGGCCTTTTTCAGTGGTGATTTCGTTTCTGAGCTTCTGTAACGTCACCAACATACGCCCGTTGGCGGACTGGATATCTTTTAGTTGCGCCTGCACCTGCTCTGGCTCATTTAAAAATAAAGTATTTCGCATTGCCCTGGCGATCTTCTCTAACTCGCCTTTGACTTCATCAACGAGTATCGTTTTCGGATACTTATCTTTGAGCGCATCGTCTGTGGTCGCGCGAAATTCCGATAACATCTGCAAGCTCACCAAACTGGTTACGACCAATAAGGCGATCACCGTACCGTAGCTAAGCGCTAAACGTTGCCACAGCTTCAAACGAAAAACGGGCATATGCTGATCATCGCAGATAAAAAGAAAGAGTTACTCGAAACAAACACGATACACCCTGAAATGCACATTGGCTTCAGAATCTGGTCTGAGGCCAGAGTAAACAAGACGGATCAAAGAAACTTTATGTACGGTAAGAAAATTCTAACACCACCAGAGAATAAGCCAACGAATCCATCAACCTAAAATCACTTCATTTCCAATCCAAAAACTGTCTTGTTGGCTATTGGCAACAATTCATTAATATTCTTATTCGTGGCAATCAATATGGGTACAACGATTTGTTTAGGCGGTGTCTGGCCTTTAATCGCCTCAAATAGTGCGTCTGCTGCCTTACTTCCGATCAGATATGGCTGTTGCATCCCCACTGCGACTAAGGAGCCACTCTTGAGAAAATCAACAAACTCGGGGATACCATCAAAAGATCCAACCAGAATATCCATATTTTTACGTTTGTCTTTGAGTGCATTAAGCGCCCCTAATGTGGGTTTATCCACTTCAATAAACAAGCCACGCAATTTGGGATACGTTGCCAATAACTCTGTCACAAACCCATAAGTTTCTTCGATCGAGTAAGTTTGCATCTGCTTGATAGCGACCATATTGGTCAGACCTGCCTCTTTCATCGCATCTCTGAAACCATTGGTTCTGTCCTGACCATTTTTTCTTGCCAATGAAATGGTGCACATCGCAAACTGCTCGTTAGTCCAACCGCGTTCTTTCATGGCAGCAGCTAACGCAACGCCAACGCCGTACGCACCTTTGTAATTGTCTGATTTAACATAAGAAACAAATTCACCGCCGTTGGTACCAATATCAGCAATCACTACTGGTACCTTGGACTGGCTGGCAACCGCCAATATTTCAAACGCAGATTTGCTGTCGGTGGGAGAAATCACAATGCCAGCAGCGCCTTTAGCAATCGCCGCCTTGACGTGCGCCATTTGATTGGCATCGTTGTTTTTACTATCAAATACTTCGTATTGGTAGCCATTTGCAGTGGCGGATGCCTGAACACCATGACCTAAGGTTCGCCAGAAGGGCAAATCAAGACCAGGCGTTACATAGACGATTAATTTTTCGGTGGCAAATACGGGAACACACATGGCAGTGCTCACGAGGCAAGCGATACACAGTTGCAGTAACTGAGGCCAGAATGAAAAGCGCATATTACCCCCAAGAAAGTCGGAACAATAAAGCATGATCTGATAGACCTCATACACAATTCTTACTTGCTGCACTGAAGCTCAACAAGCGGAGATGAAGTCTACTAAGCATAGCAAATATTAGTAAAAATAACACCCGAGACATGACGAGTCCCGGGAGTTATTACGAACAATTTTGCTACAAATCAATCAGTTCGACTAGGTGATGGGGACTGATTCAGGACTGACGCTCCAAGCTCAAATTCCCACTACCATGCACTACAGCAAACAACAAACCACCAGCCATAGAAATATTTTTCATAAAATGGATCATCTGGTTCTGCGCCGCATCGGCACCCGCATTCCAGAAATCATGAAAAATAAAAGCAGCGGCAAATGTGAATAACATCATCGATAAAGCAGCCCATCTGGCTTTCCAGCCCACCATCAACATTAATCCACCACCTACTTCTACAATGATGGCACCAATTGCAGCAATCGCCGGGAACGGCACACCTTTACTCGCGATATAACCAAGTGTGCCTTCAAATCCACTGATTTTTGATGCGCCTGATGCAACGAAAATCAAAGCCATCAAAACACGGGCAACGAGTAATGCATAGTTTTCTGCGGTTTTCATACTATTTCCTTTTTCGCTTTCTGATTTTATTTAAGCGCTTACGAGTTCTTCGATTTGCTGTGTTGCTGACGCCAACGCTGCGGCTTCTGCATCTGGCCCCATTGCCAAACCTTCGGCATATATGAAACTGACATCCGTCATTCCTAAGAAGCCAAAAACGCTTTTCAGGTACGGCATTTGCGAATCATTCGGCGTATTGCGATACATGCCACCACGTGTTAATACCACGTAGACTTTTTTACCAGTCAATAAGCCTTCTGGACCATTCTGACCATAGCGAAAAGTCACGCCCGCTCTTGCAATCGCATCGACCCAATTTTTCAATTGTGCAGATACGCCAAAGTTGTACATAGGGGCACCAATGACGATGACGTTTGCTGCTTGGATTTCCGCAATCAACGCATCATCCGCTGCGACCCGTGCTTGTTGCTCTGCACTGCGTTGATCAGCCGGAGTAAATAAAGCCTGTAATGCATGTTCATCGAGCACCGGTCGTGGCGTTTGTGCGAGATCACGTGAAACGACATTTGCTTCTGGATGTGCCGAAAGAACGCGGTCAACGATCACCTGATTTAAATGTTTGGAATGGGATGCTGATGCACGAACGCTGGAGTTAATTTGCAAAATATTCATATAAGCCTCTGTAGTCAATTGGACAATCTGGAATCTGCAATTTAATCTCTGTCTTCATGTTGTTCAGAAAGTGAATTGCGATGTGCTTACTTTATATGTTCCAATTTCGATCCGGAAGAGCATAAAATGGATATTATTGTTCCATATTTGGCAAAATAAACGATGCAACTCGAAGCTAATGACCTATTGCTCTTCGCCCGCGTGGTGGAAGAAGGCAGTTTTAGTAAAGCGGCTGATCGCTTGGCGATGCCAAAATCGAGCCTGTCCCGCCGTATCTCGGCGCTAGAAACGCAGTTAGGTGAGCGCCTCCTATTACGAACGACACGCCAACTGACCATCACTGATTTTGGACTAAGCGTGCTGCAACACGCGCAACAGGTGCAAGACGAGGTGGAAGCAACTTTGGCCTTGACCCAGCATCGGCAGGCGCAACCTTCGGGACGCTTGCGGATCTCGATGCCGAACGATTTTGCGAATCATCAGATGAGTCAATTTTTATCCTCATTGATTCAACAACATCCAGCGATTTCTTTAGAGCTAGATCTTTCGCCACGGCGTGTTGATTTGATCGGAGAGAATTTCGATGTGGCGATCCGGGTTGGCGATTTACCTGATGACGCGTCGCTGGCAGCCAGAAGATTGACCATATTTAAGCCTGGTTTGTATGCTGCACCCTCGTACATTCAGCGACGCGGCATGCCAACTGAACCTGAAGCATTAATGGAACACGACGCCTTGCGTTTGCTAGGTCGTAATGGCGAACCTGCAATGTGGAAATTAAGCCGCAAAAATGAACAGTGGGAAGGTATACCGCCGGGACGCGCGACTGCTAACTCACCAGAATTACTGACACGTCTGGCGTTAAATGGAGATGGCATTCTGATGCTGTCGAATACTTTCATCCAAACGTATCTGGAAAGTGGTGCGTTAGTGCCAGTATTACCCGACTGGCAACTACCCACCATCGACGTCTGGGCAGTATTTCCGGGACGCCGCTTAATGCCAGCAAGAACCAGAGTCTTTCTGGATGGTTTGCAAGCAGAATTTCAGAAGAACCCTTGTGTACAGAGTTTTGATAAGTGATAGGTGATATTTGTGCTCGCAGGGCAAAGTCTCAGCATCGCCTTTCTTTTGCTTTCGAAAAAGATTGGCGGGTTGCACCCGCCCTACTTCAGAGCTTGCTACGTTGAATTAGTTTAGCTACGTGCTGGCAACAAAGTACCCATCACCTCGCCAAAACCAACCCGTGCAGCACCTTCTTTCTGTGCCCAGCCGCGCATGATGATGGCGTCGCCGTCTTCCATGAAAACGCGCTGTTCACCATTGCTCAAAGCGATCGACTTTTTACCGCCTTCCGTCAGTTCCAACAACGAACCTGCTTCCTCCGGTGCTGGACCTGATTGCGTGCCTGAACCTAACAAATCACCAGGATTCAGATTACAACCGTTGACGGTATGGTGCGTCACCAATTGAGAAACCGTCCAATACGAATGACGGAAATTCGACAAAGACAAGCGTTGTGGTGGCGTCCCGTCAGTGCGCATTTTTTCAGTTTGCAGCAATACCTCGAGTTCGATGTCGAATGCGGCATTATTACGTAAATCAGCAGAATCCAGATACGGCAATGGCTGTGGATCAGCAGCATCGCGCGTCCAGCCAAGGCGGTACGGTGCAAGTGCTTCTAAGGTCACAACCCAAGGAGAAATCGTCGAAGCGAAATTTTTTGCCAGGAAAGGCCCAAGCGGTTGGTATTCCCACGCTTGCACATCACGCGCCGACCAGTCATTCAACAAGCACAGACCAAACACATGGGATTCAGCGCGTTCCATATTAATCACATCACCCAGAGCATTGCCCGGACCGATGAAAATACCGACTTCTAATTCATAGTCCATACGTTTAGCGGGACCAAATACTGGCGTTTCGGATGTAGGTGGTTTGGTTTGTGCAATCGGGCGACGGAACTGTTGACCTGACACGCCGATAGACGAAGCGCGTCCGTGGTAGCCGATTGGTATCCACTTGTAATTTGGCAACAATGGATTATCTGGACGGAATAGTTTACCGACCGCTGTTGCGTGGTGCACCGAGGTATAGAAATCGGTGTAGTCACCAATCTGTGCTGGTAATGCAAACTCCGCCGCAGATTGCGCCAATAGACAGGCTTGTAATGTGCCTTGTTGTGACGAGCCTTCACGCAACACACGGGACAGCGCCAGGCGTAAGGCTGACCATACGGGCGCACCCAAGCCCATCATGCCATTTAAATTCTGGCCATTCACAGCAGCGGTAAAATGTCCGCCCTGCAATTCGGTGTACCCAGCAAAGGCGTGCACGGCGTGGGCTGCGGCCAGATCGAGAATCTGATCGCCAATCGCCACACCGATGCGGAAAGTCTGATTACTACCCTGACGACGAAACATGCCATACGGCAAATTTTGGATCGGAAAATCAGTCTCAGCATTGTTGGCTGAGGCGACCCAGCTACGCAGGTTGATGTCGTGGGTTTCGTTGAGTTGAACCGTCATTTATTTTTGCTCCGGATTGAAATACTTTTTAATACCCTGCCAGCATTGGTAGTAATCGGCCTGCAATTGCGGCGATTCCATCGCGGCACGGGTAGGTTTGATGATATTACGTGTTTCTATCATAAACGCCATCGTATCATCGACTTTGTGCGGCGTGCGGGTATCGGCATTACTTGCCTTCTCAAAAGTCGGCGCATCGGGACCATGTCCGCTCATACAATTGTGCAAACTAGAACCGCCCGGACGGAATCCGGTCGACTTCGCATCGTATTGTCCATGTATCAAACCCATGAACTCGGATGCAATATTGCGATGGAACCAAGGTGGGCGGAAAGTATTTTCAGCCGCTAACCAGCGCGGTGGGAATATCACAAAATCAATCGTATCGACGCCTGGTGTATCGCTAGGCGCTTGCAAGACCAGGAAGATCGACGGATCGGGATGATCGTAGCTGATCGAGCCGATGGTATTAAAGTGACGCAAATCATATTTGTAAGGCGCGAAATTGCCATGCCATGCCACGACATCTAAAGGCGAATGACCAATTTTTGCCGACCACAGATTACCGCTGAATTTAGCAACCAGCTCAAAGTCCCCTTCTTTGTCTTCATACCAGGCGACTGGCGTCTGGAAGTCCCGTGGATTGGCTAAACCATTGGAGCCAATCACGCCCAGATCTGGCAATTTCAACATGCAGCCAAAGTTTTCGCAGACATAGCCACGTGCTTCGCCATCGGGTAATTGCACCTGGAAACGGATACCACGTGGAATGACTGCGATCTCTTGCGGCTCAATATTGAGCAGCCCCATTTCTGTACGCAAATGCAGGCGACCTTGTTGCGGAATAATCAGCAATTCAGCATCAGCGTTGTAATAAAAACGCCCGCTCATGTCTTTATTTGCTGCATACAAATGAATCGCGCATCCGGTTTGGGCATCAGCAGAACCGTTACCCGCCATCGTCAACCAGCCCTCGATAAAATCGGTAGGTGTAGTCGGCATTGGTTGTGGATCCCAACGTAATTGATTTGGTGTCGAAGGCGCAGCTGAAAAATCATTGGTCATCTGACCATTATCGATTTGCTTGAATGGCTGGTGCATCGCTGCCGGACGAATGCGGTATGTCCATGAACGGCGATTCGCGTGACGCGGGGCAGTAAATGCGGTGCCAGAAATTTGCTCAGCGTATAAGCCATACGCACATATTTGCGGCGAATTCTGGTTTTGCGGCAATGCACCTGGCAAGGCTTCGGTGGCGTATTCATTCGCGAAACCAGTTTGATAGACCAAGTCCTGTGTTGCCACGTGTGTATTTATTTGCGCGCTCATCATCACTCCCTGATTAAAATATTCAATCTGAAATTCATTTATCTGGTGACACGATACGACCTCCCAAGACATCTGGTCAAATTCGTAACTTCTTATGTGTTATTTCCGTGTCAGTCCGGAATGTAGTGCAAGTTGGACATTTTTACGATATAAATACAAAAATACAGATCATTCATTAAATCAATAATGCTGGAAGCCAAAGACATAGACTTAAATCTGCTGGTGATCTTCCAGCATGTATTTCAGGAAAGACAAATTTCTGCCGTAGCGCGGCAACTTGGCATGTCGCAGCCAGCGGTCAGCAATGCTTTAGCCCGCTTGCGGCGTACCGTTGGTGATGAGCTCTTTGTACGTACCGCAGCGGGTATGCAGCCAACGCCCCGGGCACAAGAGCTCGCCAATTCGGTCACTGTTGCACTGAGACACATTACGCTTGCCCTTAATCCGAAAGAAGACTTCGACGCCAGCACCAGTCAGCGCCAATTCACGATCGCCATGACCGACGTGGGTGAGGTTTATTTCATGCCTTTACTTGCCGCCAGGCTGCATGCGTGTGCCCCCCATCTGCATCTGACCACGGTGCGTGCCAGCAGCATTGATCTTAAGACTGAAATGGAATCAGGACGTGTCGATCTGGCGATAGGTGCTTTCGATGATTTATCAGAAGCCTGGTATCAGCGACGTTTATTCACGCAAAACTACGTGTGTATGTTTCGTCAGGACCATCCTTTAGCGCATAAGCAAATGGATTTAAAGGATTTTCTGGCCGCTCAACATCTGATCGTGGCCTCACAAGAACAGCCTTACCTCAACATCAATCAACGACTGGAAAAAGCAGGAATTACCGCCTCGGCGCATTTTAAGGTGCCGCATTTTGTTGCTGTCCCTTACATCATCAGCAGCTCGGATTTGCTGGTCACAGTACCGCAAAAATTAGCCGAACGTGCTGCAACGCCTTTTGGTCTGAAGTACGTCAAGCCACCGCTGCGTTTACCGAGTTTACAAACCAATATCTTCTGGCATCGTCGATATCATCAGGATGCAGGTAACTTGTGGTTAAGACATTTTATTTCAGAGCACTTCTTAGAAACTTGACCACAAAAAATCAAATGCCTCGGCAAAAATTCGGCAAAAAATGAGATAAATCGATTCTGAGCTGAAAAAACTTCATTCTTAGACTGAAACGATTTCCCCCATCAAACAGAAAATATCCCCTACACTTTTGCTTATTCAATTTCCATCCGGAGTCTCAGCATGCCTGTCATTACTTGTGTAGAAGATTTACGTTTGCTCGCAAAAAAGCGCGTTCCTAAAGCGTTTTACGACTACGCCGATAGTGGCTCCTATACCGAAAGCACCTACAAGGCGAACAGCAGTGATCTGGCGGCAATCAAATTGCGTCAGCGGGTTGCTATCAACGTTGAAAACCGCTCTACCCGTACTACGATGGTGGGACAGGAAGTGACCATGCCCGTGGCAATTGCACCCACAGGCCTGACTGGCATGCAATGGGCAAATGGCGAAATGTTAGGTGCAATCGCAGCTGAGAAATTTGGCGTGCCCTTCACCTTGTCAACCATGAGTATTTGTTCAATTGAAGATGTCGCAAGTGTCACCACCAAACCATTTTGGTTTCAGCTATACGTAATGCGTGACCGCGGTTTTGTGAAAGAAATGATACAACGCGCCAAAGCCGCCAAATGCTCAGCGCTGGTATTAACACTGGATTTACAGATTTTAGGACAACGTCATAAAGACCTCAAAAACGGCATGTCCGTGCCACCAAAGCTGACCCTGGCCAATATCATTGATCTGGCAACCAAACCAGCATGGGCATTGCGTGCACTCACTGGTCGCAAAACCTTTGGCAATCTGGTCGGTCACGTCAAAGGTGGTGATGGTATTTTGACTTTGAGTCAATGGACCGCAAGTCAGTTTGACCCCACCCTGAATTGGGAAGACGTGGCATGGATTAAACAAGAATGGGGCGGCAAGCTGATCCTCAAAGGCATTCTGGATGTGGAAGATGCAAAATTGGCAGTAGCAGCGGGAGCCGATGCGATCGTGGTGAGTAATCACGGTGGGCGTCAGTTAGATGGCGCAATGTCATCGATCGAAGCTTTGCCTGCTATCGTTGAAGCAGTTGGCCATCAAACGGAAGTCTGGTTTGACGGCGGTATCCGCACCGGTCAGGATATTTTAAAAGCCACCGCGCTGGGTGCGAAAGGCAGCATGGTTGGACGTGCGTTTTTGTATGGTCTGGGTGCGATGGGTGAACAAGGCGTGACCAAGATGCTAGAGATTTTGCAGAAAGAATTGGATGTCAGCATGGCGCTGACTGGCACCAAGGATATACGTGATGTTGGGTTGAGTAATATTATCCGCTAATCAAATACCGTACTCGTCTCACCCGTGAAAGAGAAAAATAGGTGGTGGAAGTAATTGCAAAAGATAGATCAGTTATCGGTTGAGGCGATAACAACATGCAGAACGCGTGAATTTGTAGCGCGGCTCATCAGGCCTCCTCATCCCTGCCCTTCTCCCACTTGCGGAGAAGGGTTCCGGTGCTTAGTGCGGGTGGAACCCGCGCTGCGAATACACCTTAACAAATTTGACGTGTTGCACTCGCCCAACCAAACTCACTTCAAGTATTTTTTCGCCCGTACGCCTCTATCATTCCGGCGATATCTTTGAGGGGGAGGATGGTATCAACCGCGCCAAGTTTGACGGCTTCTTTGGGCATACCATAGACGACGCAACTCTTCTCGTCTTGCGCCAGCGTTTCTGCACCGGCATCATGCATTTCTTTCATGCCTAGCGCGCCGTCATCTCCCATGCCGGTCATCATCACACCGAGGGCATTTGCACCCGCACATTTGGCAACAGATCGGAACAATACATCGACCGAGGGCCTATGCCTGTTGACAGGTGGTGCATCCACAATCTCTACATGATACTGAGCACCACTGCGCTTAACCAACATATGCCGCCCACCGGGTGCGATCAGCGCCCGGCCATTGATTACGCGATCACCATTCTTTGCTTCCAACACTTCGACAGGACAGATTTTATTGAGCCTGTCAGCAAATGCGGCGGTAAATTTTTCTGGCATATGCTGCACAATCACAATACCAGGCGTAGTACGATTTAACGCACTTAAGACCAGCTCCAGGGCTTGTGTGCCACCGGTAGACGTACCTATCGCCACCAACTTATCGGTGGTCACTGACATCGCTACTGTACTTCTGGCTTCCAACGCTGGGATCGCTTCGCTGACACTTAACTTAGCTGTCGGATTCAGCGATGCCATACTCAACGATTTGACGCGCCGCATATCAGCCGACGCTGCAGCTTTCACTGCCTGAATTATCTCGCCGGCATCTTGCTCCAAAAAACCCTTCAACCCTGCTTTCGGTTTAGTGACGATGCCGACCGCACCTGCGGCCATTGCTTGCATCGAGGTCGAAGCACCCTTTTCTGTCAAGGTAGAACAAATAATCACAGGGGTTGGACGGACAGACATCAGCTTTTTGAGAAAAGTAATACCATCCATACGTGGCATTTCTACGTCTAGCACCACGACATCGGGCCAACGCTGATTCATTTTATCCATCGCAAAGATGGGGTCAGATGCCGACGCAATGACTTCAATGTCAGGATCTTTGCTCAGCACGGCACTCAATACTTGACGGACAACCGCTGAATCATCGACTAACATGACTTTTATTTTGGTACTCACGGTACGATCACTTTCTCTACGTGCTTGACCCAAACGTCACCCGACCATAGATCAAACATAATGTTTCTATGCCCCACGCCCCCCATGTGCTCGGTTCTGACTAAAAAACCGTGCTCAGATAACAACTTGCGACCTAAATCGATATTTTTGTCCGACACCGTCATTTCCCCCACATTTTGGGACGGAAATTGATTACCGCCGCCAAACATTTTGACATCAAAATCACGCGGAAGAGTGCGAAATTTTTTAATTTCATGCATAAACAGTTGTACCGCATCTTCGGCATAACGGCCATCAAGATGCGCATGTTGTTGACGACGATTATTCTTGGGAAGCATGTAGTGACACATACCACCAATTCGCAAGATCGGATGCCACAGCGTTATAGCAACACATGAACCAAGTATAGTACGAATACGCGTGTCACTATCACCGAAATAGAACTCTCCGGGTTGTAAAAAAATTTCTATGTAAAAACTGGGAGCATCCATACTAAGAAGATCACTTTACTTAAAAAATTTGGTGTATCCAGCGTATTCAAAAGCAGCGCGTTTTTAAAAATTCTCAAAAATCACTGTCCACCAAAAAAAGAAAAATAATCTTAACAAGCAGCTTTGGCTGAGATGACTTAAGCCTCTAGCCGGTAAATCGAAGGATTCACTAATTTCAATGCAGTCTTCATTCCGTTGAGTGTTTCGGAATGACTGATAAATAAGTAGCCGCCGGGTCGCAATTTCTCAACCAGTCTTTGCACCAATTTCTGCTTAGTTTCCTGATCAAAATAGATCATCACATTACGCAAGAAAATAACGTCTAACAAACCAACATCCGGTAATGGCTCAATCAAATTTACCGGCAAGAATCGCACGCGTGAACGTAATGCGGAGTCGATCAAAAAAAAGTCCTCAAATTCGTCACGCCCTTTAAGACAATATTTTTTTAACAGTGATGGCGGAATTTTATCGGCCGCACTCATGGGATATAAAGCACGAGACGCTTTCTCGAGCACTTGGGTAGAGATATCGGAGCCTATAATTTCCCACCCGTCACCCGGAAAATATTCCGCTAACATCATCGCTATCGTATATGCCTCTTCACCACTGGAACTGGCCGCACTCCAGATCCGCAAACCACGTTGCTTTGCATACTGTGGAAATATCACTTTTTGCAGGAAATCAAAATGCTTGGGCTCACGGAAAAAATAGGTTTCATTGGTCGTCAGTAAATCAATGGCAACCGTCGTTTCATCTTCAAAACCTGGTAATCCAAGCAATGCAAAATAATCCCCATAAGCAGTCAGACCACGCTTACGCAGACGTTTATCCAAGCGCCCCATGACCAAGGCCTGTTTACCATCATTGAGCGTGATCCCGGTGCGGTCATACATGAACCGGGATATCCATTCAAACTCATTTTTTTTCAGTGGTTGTATGCCCCTCAGCACCATCGGTTCAGGCTTCATGCTCCGACTCCGCACTGATATTCAATTCTGCACCACCCAACATGGAGCTGCCTAGTGCAGACATCTCCTCGACAGACAGTACTTGCGCAAGATTAAGCACAATGATGAAACGCCCATTGCGCTTTGCCATCCCACTGATAAAGTCCTGCCGTATGCGTCCGCCGAAAGCCGGAGGCGGTTCAATGTCGGCATTCGCAATGTCCACGACTTCATTTACCGCATCCACCATGACTCCGATACTTTGCTTCTCGGTTTCGTCTTCATTCTCTTGCGCCATTTCGATAATCACGATACTGGTACGGCGTGCGACATTGGTGATGCCTTTACCAAAACGTGCCGTCATATCAACCACCGGAACTACTTTACCGCGTAGATTAATAACGCCACGTATAAAGCTTGGCATCATAGGTACTTCGGTTAAATCTCCATACTGAATAATTTCTTTAATATGAAGAATCTCCAACGCATAGACCTCACCTCCTAATACAAAAGTCAGGTATTGACCGGTAACGCCAGAGTCTTTCATTTCGCCCGTTAACACCTCGCCGGACCGTTTTTTTGCCTCGATAATCGCCCCCATCTCAAGCTCCTAGAAGCGCTCAAACTTAGCTTCATCAATATTATTTCCAGCTACGGCGACGATACGGCCACGTTTTGAAGTATTCGATCCATGCCGGACTGATTTAATTTCAACGGCATGAGGACGATGACTGTCTTGCGCGATTTTAAAGAAGCCAACCAGATCTTTTAACTGTTCAGCCTGACTGGTCATTTCTTCAGAAGTTGCTGCCAGCTCTTCGCTCGATGAAGCATTTTGCTGTGTAATTTGATTCATCTGATTCATCGCGGTATTAATTTGCGATACACCTGCAGACTGTTCTTGCGACGCGGCCGCGATCTCTTGTACCAAATCCGAGGTACGGCCAATGCCTGGAACAATTTCGTCGATCAACTCACCCGCACGCTCTGCCGTCTTGACGCTACCACCCGCAAGATCACCAATTTCTTTAGCAGCAATCTGACTGCGCTCCGCCAGCTTACGTACTTCAGCCGCTACCACGGCAAAACCTTTGCCATGTTCACCAGCACGTGCCGCTTCAATCGCCGCATTCAAGGCCAGCATATTGGTTTGATAGGCAATATCATCAATAATGCCGATCTTCGAGGCGATTTCTTTCATCGCGGATACAGTATGCTTAACTGCGACGCCACCTTCGGTCGCTTCTTTCGCCGCTTTGCCTGCGATGCCATCGGTAACTTTGGCATTTTCTGCATTCTGATTTATACCCGCTGCCATCTGTTCTATGCTGGCACTGGTTTCTTCAACACTGGCAGCCTGCTCACTCGCCGCTTGCGATAAAGCTTGTGAAGTGGCACTCACTTGCTCAGAGGCATTCGACAAAGCATCTGTCGCATTGATGACGTCAGTCACAATTTGGGACAATCGATCAACTGTTTCATTACTGGATGCTTTCAAAGCACCGAAAGTACCCTCATAATCTTTATCGATAGTTTGCGTTAAATCACCCTTGGATATCGCAGCCAGAACGCGCAATACTTCATTCAGACCCTCATCGCTGGTTGCCATCAAACGATTGATATCAGCACTGAGTTTGCCGAAGAAGCCGGTTTTACCTTCTTCAACAATACGGGTTGTAAAGTTACCGGCCACCGCTTGCTCAACAATATTGCCGACTTCTTTTTCAATCGCAACTTCGGCAGTACGGTCTACCCACTCCACCACGCTGCCCAAGCGTTCGCCTTTATCGCTCATAACCGGATTTGCAGATAAGGCAAAGGTACGCGCACCGACCACGATTTGTGCTTTGTGATTGCTGGTAAAGCTACCAAGCATGGTTTTTTGATGTTCGGGATTTTTATGGAACTGATCAATATTTGAACCCATCAATTTCGACACATTGAAATTTGGCAACACTTTACGAATATCAGCTTCCGCTGTTGTCAACATATCGCCTATCGACTTATTCATATAAATGATATTGCGATCAGGATCAGCAATCATAACGTTGGTTGCGCAATTATCGAGCGCAATTTTAATACGCAAATTTTCTTTGGCGACTATTTCCGATTCATCCATACGAGCGCGGATATTGCCTACCATTGCTGCCAGATTAGCGGCAATACTGGAAATATCATTGTCAGCTAATTTCAATTCAGCAGAAAAATCTCCGGATGCCACACGGTTTGCATATTCAACCACATCTGTAGGTTCCTGACCAATTTGACGGATCACCATCTTGATCATGAACCACGCCAACAATACGACGACCAAAAACATCAACAGACACGCACCAACAGTCAGCATTCGCTGGGACTTCAATTGCTTATTCCGATCCTCAGTACGTCTGACTAATTCTTTGATCACTAAACGCTCTAAATCGTGCGTCGAGTCAATGATTGCTGAGATTTTTTGTGCATAAGCAGGCGCTTCAATATCGAATGTTTTGGCATCCAGTAATTTTTCGGCCGTTAGCTGCACAGCCTCTTTGGCGCGCAGTTTTTGTTCTTCCATTTTGCTACTAAGGGCATCTTTATAGATATTATCGACAGCAAAGAGTTTAGAAAAATTCCTTTCATTTCTGACGACGTGATCAGCAATGACTGCATTATTTGCCGCGAGCTTTGCGCGACCAGTGTCTGAAAGCATTTTATTGATTAAAGCATCTACGCCAATCGCTCTTGCTGTGCGGAAGTTTTCTGTTAATCTCACAACACTATCACTCCCCATAGTGGCAAGATAAAATGTTCCGGCATCTGGACTCAAGAGCAAGTTACTATTGTCGGCTATTGTTTCGACCAATTCAAAAATCTTACCGATCAATCTTCCGTGTGTTTCCCGATTTTGCTCTAAATTTTGGTTATCTTGTTCTCCAATGGTAGTAGTCCAGGTTTGCTTTAACTGGTTGATTTTTTCATCGAGGGTCAGCTCGGGATATTGTTTGCTATAAGCCTGTATCGCATCAATCTCAGTATTAAATTCCTGTGCCGTGGCATCGCGCAAAGATCTCGCATTTTTATCACCGTTGATCAGTGTCTGATTTTGTAGACTATGGCGTTGTGCCAATTGCAGAAACTTGGTCGTTGGTTCCAGAGCATGGGCACCTAATTTTTCAAATTCGGAATCATGTACTTCCTGATTCGCCGCTCGAAGATATAACGCAAATGGCAAGCCAAATAAGGCTATGACAAATAAGCCGACGAGTGAAAATTTCTGCCACATTTTCAAGGATTCTAAGAGCGATTTCATCTGTGCTTCCTTTCTTCGGGGAACAACATTCACTATGAACTAACCTGTTTTTAAATTTCCTGAACCTGTTTTTTATTTCCAATGACTGACATACTGGAAGTCAGATGCTTCCTCTGTTCTTGTGCTGTGTAGAGTTGTGTCATGGCTGGGATACTTAGTATTAACGCCACTTCACCACTACCTAAAATTGTTGAACCACCTAAACCTTTAACGTGGTTAAACAATCGGCCTAAAGGTTTAATCACTGTTTGAAATTCCCCCATCAAACGATCAACGACCAATCCCGCTTTGGTATTACCGTAGCCAACCACGACAATGTTTTGACGGCGCGGTACATCACCTTCAATATCAAACAAATTGCGCAAACGAATGAAGGGCAAGACTTCACCACGCAGATCCATGTAATCAAGGTCTTCATTGTCTCTGGGCAATTCGAGGCACTCAATCACATGATCAAGCGGAACCACAAAAGACGAATTGCCAACCCCGACCAAAAATCCATCGATGATTGCCAGAGTCAGTGGTAAGCGGATGCGCATGGTGGCGCCTACACCCATTTCACTGTCAATGTCGATGGTGCCTCTGAGGGCATTGACATTACGTTTGACCACATCCATACCGACACCACGGCCAGATAAATTGGACACCTGGTCGGCGGTTGAAAATCCTGGCTCAAAAATCAGTGCGTAAATTTCTCTGTCACTCAGGTTGGTATTGGGCGCGACTAAGCCACGTTCGACCGCTTTTGCCAGAATTTTGTCTTTGTTCAAGCCGCCGCCATCATCACTGACTTCAATGATGATGCTGCCAGATTCGTGATAAGCATTCAGGCGTAAAATACCCTGTGCAGGTTTGCCGCGAGACAATCTTATCGCTGAGGATTCAATACCATGATCCATGGAGTTTCGAACCAGATGCATCAGTGGGTCACCAATTTTTTCAACGACTGATTTGTCGACTTCAGTATCACCGCCAGAAATTTCAAGCACGATGTCTTTACCCAATTCCATACTGACATCTCTGACCACGCGCTGAAAGCGACTGAAGGTCGTTCCTATAGGTACCATGCGTAATTGCAAAGCACTATCGCGGACTTCTTCGACCAGACGCATGACTTCGCTGGTAGATTCTAATAATGCGATGTCAGCCGTCTTACTTGCGCGTAAATTTGCTCCGGCACCAGCAATGACCAGTTCGCCTACCAGATCAATTAATTTATCGAGACGTTCAGCATCGACACGTATACTTTGTCGCTCGCGTGCCTTAGAGTCTTTCACCTGTTGCTGCTTATTGAGTGCAGCAGTTAACACCGGCGCTTGCAACATCTCTTCTTTCACCAGAATTTCGCCGATAGGTACTTGCGATGAACGATCTTCTGGCGGTAAATTTTCTTTTCTTTGTTTCTGTAACTGCAGGCAAGTTTCTAATTCATTTTTGGTGAGCACCCCGCTCTTGATCAAAATCTCACCAAGTAACTCATCATCATTTGGTAATGCATTGATGATTTCTATGTACTCATCGATTTTGCTATTCGGTGGGACGATGCGGATCACGCTGTCTTCATTAACAAACTCAAAGACGTTTTCTATTGCTTCTTTTGTTGCATTACTTTTTAATACGACCTCAAAACCCAGGTAGCAAGTTTCTGCATCCATGTCTTCTGCTTCTGGTAAATCATTACTAAGAGTAATCAGGTGAACGACATCACCTAAAGTACTCAGGTAACGAATAAATGAGAGAGGATCCATGCCGTTGCGCAGGCAATCAGAACCGAAACGCAACGATAAATACCAGTTGCCCGCATCCACAGCCTCACCTTCTGTACGACTTGCCGGATTTTGCTCCTCGTGTCGGTGGTGTGCTACCCGACCTTGGTCGCCGGATCCATCTTGCTTCTGATCGAGAAAATGTCCTAATTGGACATGTAGTTGCGCCCCTGCCGCCGCTAAATCAATAGCGTCGCCCAAATCACCAGCAGCAATGCGGTCTATCAGTAAGCCAAGATGATCACAGCAAGGCAGGAGAACTGCAACTAATTGGGAGGAAATCGGAATATCACCATCACGGACTTTATCCAGCAAACTTTCAAGTACATGGGTAAAACGTACAACGTGATCTAGCCCAAACAAACCAGATGAGCCTTTGATAGTATGAGCCGCACGGAAAATCGCATTAATAGCATCCGCAGAGTCATCGCTGTGTTCGAGGCTCAGCAGCAAATCTTCCATATCCCGCAACAAATCGCGACTTTCAACGATAAACGTCTCCAGCGCAGCTTTCATTTCAAAATCGAAACTCATTCAATCCTCCGCCTATATTCCTATGGAATGCTGTGCTTCAGGTACTTGAGATGGTATGTCGGTTATCCGTTAAAACGAATGTTATGAATGCTATGAACGCTTTGAATCTGAAAAATATTTAAGCTTTACGTTAATACGACTTGATCACCGAAGTGAGCGGTCATGTTTGAAATTTCTAAAATGTCTAACACTGCTTTACTATGCATCACGTAATGCAAAACCTTGCCGCGACGTCTGGCTTCATTTTTCAGTAAAATGAGCACTTGCAGTCCCGCTGTATCCATTTCTGATACTTGCGACAAATTGAGTTCCAGTTCACGGTCTGGACCGACCTCTGAATCGAGAAAATTAACCAGCCTTTGCTTTTCAATGGCTGCCGTATAAATGGTTAATTCACCCTCAATCGACTGGCTAATCATGGCAAACCTCGTTTAAGGTAAGATCAGTTTAGAGACTGCCGCCAGCATTTGTGCTGGTTGAAAAGGTTTAACCACCCATGCTTTTGCACCAGCTGCCTGACCTTGCAATTTTTTGTTTTCTTGTGATTCAGTGGTGAGCATAATCACCGGGGTGAATTTATAAGCAGCAAGCTTTTTCACTTCTGTCACGAAGCTGATACCGTCCATATTGGGCATATTGACGTCTGAGATGATCAGATGAACTTTTTGACCTTTGAGTTTGGATAAAGCATCGACACCGTCGCAACCTTCAATCACAGAATAGCCTGCCCCTTTTAATGCAAGGCCCACGACTTGGCGCACCGACGCTGAATCATCTACCACCATGATGGTCTTGGACATACCACATCCTTTCCTGACGTTTTATGCAAGTGCTTCCAGAATCTGACTATTTTCCCTATTAGCAAGAGAAACACTCATCAGCAAGAAATAAACCGTATTCAACTTCATTCATCGAGCATCGAATACGTCAAACACCAGGATGGACTTTGACGAAATATCGATAAAACTCGATTACATTATTTCACACACTTATTTTTCTGCACACAAATTAGTTTAAAAATTTTCGACTAATGAGCCAGAAACTGAACTATTCAACAAGATCTATAGCCGTATATTAACCAGATTGTAGATTTATGAATAATTTTTCATGCATTTTTTTTAAAGATGTTAAAAATGATACATAAATATTTCGTAAGAGAATGTAAATACGTGAATAAGGAGCCTGCAGGCCATTATTCAACGCAAACTACTGCGCGCGGTGAATGAAAAGCGTCGCTTTGATACGAATCAATAGATGCTGATCCGAAAAAAGTAACAAAAAATAAAAAAGCATGGCGTTTGATCAGCCATGCTTTTTATTTATTTCCGTCAGTAAAAATTACCCGGAGACAATAGCTTGCAACTTATGCCGCCTGGCTTTGCACCAGTTGAAGATTGTCGCCATCAATCTGAATCCGGCGAGGCTTGTAGGCTTCAGGCACTTCGCGTACCAATTCTATCGTCAGCAAACCATTGTTCAGGCTAGCTGTAACGACTTTCACATGATCGGCTAAGCGGAAACGGTGTTCAAAATCGCGTGAGGCAATACCACGATGCAGGTAATTTTTTTGTATTTCATCCTTCTGCCTGCGCCCCACAATCTTGAGCGTATCGCGTTCACTTTCGATCTCAATCTCACTGCGGTCAAAGCCTGCGACAGCCATGGTAATGCTGTATTTATCTTCAGCAATTAACTCAATGTTGTAAGGTGGGTAACTAGGTGCCGCATCATTGCGCTGTGCATCATCAAATAATTGTGCCAGACGATCGAAGCCAATAGCGGAGCGGTATAAAGGGGCAAAGTCAAAATTACGCATGGTGATATCCTTTTAAAAAGAAGCGATATAAATTATTTTTAGCAGACCTCGATTGAGCATCTGCTGAGTCAAAGATAGGGTGGGATGATTCAATTTCAAGAAGTTTTTTTCGCTTTTTTTAATGCAATCTAAGCTCTTGAAAATCTGGCATACCGTTACAATATGCACCCGTCGATAAAAATTTAAGGACCCTACCGTGGCCAAGCTTTACTTCAGATACTCTGCAATGAACGCAGGTAAATCTACTGCCCTATTGCAAGTTGCACACAACTATGAAGAGCAAGGGCAGAGTGTCCATTTATACACGGCAGCAATTGATCATCGCTATGGCATAGGTAAGGTCACTTCGCGCTTAGGTCCTCAACGCGAGGCGGCGGTGTTTGATGGGCAATTTGATTTTTTTAAAGAAGCACCACAAGTCAATTGCGTGTTGGTGGATGAAGCACAATTTCTGACACCAGAACAAGTCAGACAATTACATCAACTCGCGCACGTACGTGGCGTCCCGGTCATTTGTTATGGCATCCGCAGCGATTTTTTAGGTGAGCCTTTCCCAGGATCTACGTATCTATTGGCTTTATCCGATACCATAGAAGAGTTAAAAAATATCTGTACTTGCGGAAAAAAAGCAACGATGAATATTCGTGTCGATGCATCCGGAAAACGCATGAAATCCGGCGAGCAAATTGACATTGGTGGAAATGAACGCTACCAACACGTTTGTGGTCGTTGTTTTTATTCGGCCTGATTCTTGTTCAAATCAAAAAATAAAAACCGGAACCGCAACATAAGCAGTTCCGGTTTTTTTTGCTCAAAGTACTTTTAAAAATTCGGTCAGATCATTGACTTCTTGCGGAGTAAAACCAACGTTAAAACGTCTTTCATAAAAACGAATCACTCCAGGAATATCTGCTGCGGATCCATTGTGAAAATAGGGTCCGCGTGCAGCCAACGCTCTTAACGCAGGAACTTTGAAACGCCCTATGTCCTGCCATTGGCCAGTTGTTAACGCAAACCCGGGATCAGTCGTCTGAACCACTTCACCAGTCTTACTATTTTTCAATGTGTACAAAGGCATATCCGGCGTACGCAAATTGGCTCCGGAAACACCCGTGTTAAACAGGCGAGGAACCGACTGGGTGCCCACTGCAGGGGTGCTATGGCAACTAGCGCAAGTACCTCGTTGTAAAGATGCGCGTAATTGATCATTAAAGCCAGCCACTCCGGAAATGTTAAACGGCTTAGTATTAAAAATTTGTTCCCCACGTGCAATAGACGCACGCAATACATTCACCGCTGTTGGCGGCAACGGTGGCTTGCCTTTTGCTCCCGGCGTTGGAGCGTCTAAGCCAACCCATGAACTATACATCAACATCACATTTTGATTGAAAGTGGCTCCTGTTTGATAGTCACCCGCGTTGATATCGTTGATTCCAAAATAAAAAGTGTTGACAGCCAATGCGAGCGGACCACCTCTGGCGCCAGCATCTGTCAAACTGCCGGCGCGCGTACTAGAAATTTGTGCGGTGAACAAAGACGCTTCCAAATTGACGATGGCTCGCTGCTGGGCTGCGCTCAAACCCGATACTGATTGAGCATGCGTGATCACTGCGCCGTTTGCCTGATGGAGCAAATCAAAATCTGGCGTAGCAAAACAATGAGGTGGTGCGGTTCCCTTTACACATAAATTAGACTGTGAACTTGTAAAAGTTTCTCTTCCGTCCCACATCAGGGTATTTTCGAATTTCAGATTTGTGGTCGGCAAGGGTCTGCGAAACAAAGAGAGCTGCGACGCGCTGGCAAAATTATATGGATCATTAACAGCGGCCAACACAAATTGAGCACCATTCGGAATTGGCAAACCTATGCGTATCAAGCCTTTGGTCAGTAACATACTATAGGCGATGCGTTTTTGGTCCAGTGTCCCTACCGCGTCTTTGGGCGAGGTCGCTCCATCGACAACATTAAAAATAGGATCCGTGCCATTGGTCTGAATGAAGCGTTGTTGCAAGCTATCAGGCCGGACACTCCATGCCTGGCTTTCCTGATGACAACTGGCACAACTACGACCGTTGCCAAACGCTTGAAAAAAAGCATTACTGAGATCAATTGTCCCCGTAGCAGTAGTAGTGAGCACGGTTCCTTCAGCATTAGATAGCGGCACCGGCTTTTCGAGACTTGATGTACTGACGGCTGCAAGTAACTGACTGGCAGATTTCAGATCAGCAACCTGAGTCTGAACAATTGCATCACTACTCGTTGCTGTACTAGCAGAAGTACTCGCCGAAGTACCAATAGCCGTCGCATTGTCACTGCTGACTGAATCTGACGTATTCGCGACAGCAGTCGTCATAGACATCGTTCCCTGGGCGCTATTGTTGCTGTCTCCACCACACGCACTGATGCTCAAAATAGGAACGCCTAGTATCAATAACTGCTTGCCAAACTTCCAACTCCGCTTTTGCTGTTCCATTTTTAGCCTCCAAGTATGCAGAAAATAATGAGCGTACTTTTTACAATTGACATGTAGCGCACACCGAGGCGCATGAGCCGCACAATGCGCTGTAAATATGGAGAAAAAATGGAGAAACTTCCGTGCTTTTCAGGGAGTTTCTGCATGCGATTTCCCAACAAAATAGCTTATCTTTTTTAAAATATTTTAATTGCTATTTTTCTTCACAATTAAGATTTATTATGTGTCATCGTTAACAGAAAAAAGTATGATAAAAACGATATTTGATCATCTCTGATGACGTGAATCCAGAGCTTCATCTTTGTCCATATACGTTCCCCGCATGACTTTAAGTGCGAGGATTGTCGAGGGAAAATTGGAGCGCCTGTTCACTGATCAGATATTCCTTTTTAAACTGACTCAAGCATCCCTATATGCAACTTAGCATTGCCAAAAAACTAGCGATTGCAATCACCGCTATTGTGATTTTAAGCATAGGTACTATGGCGTGGATCAGTAGCCAAAATTTGAAACGCGGTTTTATTTCATATCTGAACGAACTGGAACAGCAAGACCTGAGAAAACTCAGTCAATTGTTAGCTGACGATTATCGACAACATGGAAATTTCGATCGTTTCTACCATGACAGCAGAAGCTTGCGTGATTTGCTTGATCAGTTGAGATCACTTTCACCTGAAAAAAACAAAGATCAGCCTCCGCCACCACGGTTACAAGCGGAACCAATCGATGTAGCAACATCCTTGGACATGCCAGTGGCAGAAATCCGATCGGAACAACGTCCACCTCCTGACCCCACCGGATTTGCGCAACGACTATCGTTAATTGATGCTCATGGTAAGGTCATTATCGGTCCCAAAGATGCCGCGACAGCACCAGATGGGAGCTGGCAAACAATTGTCTCAGATAAGCAAGTCATTGGAAATTTACGATTGGCGCCCTTGCGCAACATTGCAAATGGCAACGGTCTGGATTTCGTCCGGATTCAAATCCAGCAAACAATCTGGTTGGCTGTTGCCTTAATCATCTTTGCTTTAATTTTTTCGATTTATCTGGCACGTTATTTGTTACGTCCACTGAAATCTCTGCATAAAGTTACCAAGCGTATTGCGAAAGGACAATTTCAGGCTCGTGCAGAAATTGTAAGCCATGACGAGCTGGGTGAACTATCTAAAGACATCAATAGCATGGCACGTTCATTACAACAAAATGAAATACAACGGCGTCAGATGCTGGCCGACATTTCCCATGAATTGCGAACACCACTCACTGTTATTCTTGGTGAAATAGAAGCGTTGATCGATGGCGTTCGTGCTTCATCGCCAGCCGCCATGGAATCATTACACGCCGAAGCGATTCATTTAAACAAATTGGTTGACGACGTACGTCAACTAACGCTCGCCGATGCTGGTGATTTACGCTATGAATTTGCCAGAATTGATATCGTCGTATTGATCAACTCGATTATGCAACGCTACTCGAATCGTTTAGAAAAAGCACAAATCAGCACAGAAAAAATATTTCCGCCGGAACCAACATTTGTGCGTGCAGATACGGTTCGCTTGACGCAAGTCATCAGTAACCTGCTGGAAAACAGCATACGTTACACCGACAGCCCGGGTAGGCTATTGTGCAGCGTCACAAGTAGTCGCAACTTTGTTGAGATCAGCATAGAAGATAGTGCACCCGGCGTACCTCCACATGCCCATGCACTTTTGTTTGACCGCTTATATCGAGTCGATCAGGCTCGCAGTCGCGCCCATGGCGGGAGTGGCCTTGGTCTATCTATTTGCCGTGCATTATTGGCCGCACATGACGGTGAAATTGATGCCATGCCTTCAGAATTAGGTGGATTAAAAGTTCTGATCCGCTTACCTTTGATCAAATAGTTAATAAGAAAGATGATATCGATGGAAAACTCAGCTCAACGTATTTTAATCATTGAAGATGATCTGAAAATTGCTGCGCTGTTGCAAGACTATTTTCTGGCAAGCGGGTATCTGGTCGAGCAAAAACACGACGGCATATCAGGACTCGAATTGATCAGAAAAAATCCGCCCGACTTGCTTTTGCTTGATCTGATGTTACCGGGATTGGATGGCATATTGGTGTGCCAGGAGATACGTAAATTTAGCCAATTACCCATCATCATGTTGACAGCAAGGGTTGAAGAAGTAGACCGGCTGCTGGGATTGGAAGTCGGTGCCGACGACTACGTTTGCAAACCTTTCAGCCCACGGGAAGTAGTAGCGAGAGCAAAGATCCATCTACGCCGTAGCGCTGGAAAGCTCGCTCCTGAACATCGTTTTTTGATTGAAAAAGATGAACAAAGAATTTTGATAGATGGAAATGTATTACCGCTGACACCGGTCGAATTCCGCTTGCTATCAGAGATGATTAGTCACCCAAATCGAGTTTTTTCACGTCAACATTTACTCGATATTGCACATGAAGATCAACGTGATATCAACGATAGAACGATCGATTCTCATATCAAAAATATTCGAAAAAAAATTCAAAGCAAGTTACCAGAACCAGAGTGTCTCAATTCGGTGTATGGGGTTGGTTACCGTTTTGAGATGCCAGCATCTTAAATACTCGTAGCCGTAGGGCGGGTGCAACCCGCCATTTTCAAACGGAACATGAAATCCAGACTATTTCAGCGTCCTATTTTTCGATAACCATCATCAAGCGTTTTCAGAAATGCTAACAAATCTTGCATTTCGGCTTCCGACATGACTGGGCCATCAGTTTTTTTACGATTAAATGGTGCCGTAATATGGTCGACGTTTTCACGGTATTTTTTTGGAAGATCATTGTAGAGTTCGATTTTTCCGTGTGACTTAGGAAACCATTTTTCTGGTTTGCTATCCCGCTCGGCATAGAAATGAATCACATCATCAAGACTTTTAAAAACACCATTGTGCAAAAAAACCTGGCGCGTTGCGACGTTACGTAATGTCGGTGTTTTAAACATGCCGCAATAGCTGGTTTCTTTACTCAGATCTTTGCGTGCAGGACCACAAATACCGAGGTCAAAATAGGTGGGATTTTTATTTGCAGGAATCTCGGCATTGCGTGGAGCACCGATTGCTTCAAATTCAAAATCGGTAAATTGTGCCGGGCGACCACCGGGTCCAATCTGATTGGTGTGACATTTGGCACAATTACCTTTGCGGGTATTATTAAAGACAACAAAGCCTCGCATTTCGGCGTCACTTAATTCAGCCTCGCCAGAAACAGCAGCATCATATTTGCTTGTGTAAGGATGGAAGCTGTAGTCCTCCATTTGAAACGCTTCCAAAGCTGCCCCTGCTCGCTCTAAGGCTTGTTCCGGATGTTGCAACGTCTCATTACCAAACAATTTGACAAAGGCGGCGGCAGATGGACTTTGACGCAATCGTTCAGTGAAACCCGCAGCTGTTAAGTTCGCCATCTCATTTGCGGCCAGAATAGGAATCGCCGCTTGTAAAGCTAATGTGTCAACTGCACCGTCATGTGTAAAGCCACCAGTCGGCCCTTCGTCTTCTACCCCTTCACTAGAAGGGCGATAAAAATGACGAGTAAATTTTGGCGTAAATGCCAGATAACGTAGAGAAGGAACAGCACGGGTACCCGGCTGCTGCATATCTGGTCCACCTAATTGCACTGCCAAATTATTGGATGGAGCGTATGCATGATCGGGATCGTGGCAAGTCGCACACGACATCTTGCCGGAAGCCGAAAGGGTAGCGTCGAAGAATAATTGTTTGCCCAAACTCGCTTCAGGGCTTAACGGTGTAGTGGGATCTGGGTACTGTACCCAGATCCTTTTCTTCTGTTGCGCGGCAACCTGCGCAGATGACGCCGTAGTTGCCACAGATGCAGCCCCAGACGCCACTTGCGCACTCGTGGTGGCGGCAGAAGCTGAGGTTGATGCTACCAGTGGCAATTCTGTTTGCTTCTGGCAGGCAACCAGCGCCAACAGAAAAATTGAACAAAAAATCTTACTTCGTATAGACATGCAAACTTACCTTCGTTAACGCATAAATTATCTAAAGATAGCATCATTGTAAATTGAGTATATCCCCGATATTTCGCTGCTAAAAATCTCAATTCAAAAAAAGAAAATATACAAAAAAACGGAGTCAATGCCAGGCATTCACTCCGTTTTTAATCAATACAACTAATTAAAACTTGAACATCGTTGTCAGGTCACCCAATGCTGCCGAGTTTGCTGGGCGATACAGATCTGCAGCCGTATTGACTGGATTTGGACGATTGTCACGGCTGCGTGCTGACAAAGGTTGGAGTTTCCAGTTGCGTTCAATAAACTTCAAAATTGAAGAATGATCGTGGTAAGTATGGTCGATATAGTTCGTACGTGCATACGGAGAAACGATCAGGAACGGAATACGCGGACCATCACCAAAGAAGTCGATATTTTGGATAGGACCTGTATCGAAGTGACCACCACCTTCATCGGTCGTTACGATAATCGCAGTATGCGCATATAAGGCTTTATTGGCCTGTACTTGAGCGATCAGATTTTGCAAGAAGTATTCGTATTTCGCTGCAACTGAATAACCAGGATGTCCACTATCCAGGTTTTTCGGAACAACAAAAGAAACTGCAGGCAAATTATTACTTTTCAAATCGGAGAAGAAGGTTGTCAATCCCGCCAAACCTGCCTTCAACTTGGGATTTGTCATTACGTTTGAGGATGCAACCAGTGGATCACCAATCGCGTTATATTGAACAGCTTGCGCATACGGTGCCGGGACATTGAAAGCCAATGCATCTTGTGTTACGTCGGCCAAGTCACGCGCGCCTGTGTACCACTTCCAGGTAACGTTTTTGTTTGCAAGTGCTTCTGCAATCGTCGGCACTGTCTGCGGCGGGTAGTTGTAATTGTTTGGGCCGATAGGCTGAGGATTGCCGTTCATGTCATAACCCGGTCCATAGTTATTGACCAGATAGTATTTACCAGCATCACAATTACTCTTTACACCTTTGACAGCAAGTGCGGCCAAAATTGGCGCAACGCCAGGCTGGGTAGCATCTGAGCAATTCACATAAGAGCCGCCACTATAGCCGTCTCTTGTATAGAAATTCGCTGTGCCGGACAGAGGATTAGGATTCTCAATTTGCGTAGCTGGCGGCACGGCAACTGCACCGGCAACATTAAAGTATGGTACGTCAGCAGTCGCAATTGCAAAGAAGTTCGCACCAGTTCCACCAAGAATCGATTGGTGATAGTTGTCACTCATTGCATAGTTCTGTGCGAGGAATTTGAAGTAAGGTGCATCACCTGTATTCATATTGAAGAAACCCATCAGTTCGCCACCTTGCGATGGGTTCGCTGGTGTGATGCCAGTCGTATCGCCGCCCTGTCCAACTGAATTGGAAATCCAGGTAAACATATCCAATTTAGCGTTGTCACCACCTGTTTGCTGCCACATTTGGAAAAAACGGTGCACTGGATCACCCGTCGTCGTTCCGATAGGATTGGCCATAGTCACACCGTAAGGCACGTATTTGGTAATTTGAAACGGTCCATTCGGTAAATTAGCCGGGAAATTTGGATCTGGCGTACCACCCTGTGTCACTAAACCAGTTTTAGTTGGAACCAATTCGCCAATTTGCAAAGGTTGTGGCAAGTTTGTGTACGCTGTCGTACGGGTCGGAGTGATGCTATAAGTGCTGAGATTCGCTGCCTGATTTTGCATCGCCAAAGCAAAATTAGGACCTGGCGTGCCGTCAGCATTGATGATGCCTTGGGACAGTAAGTTTTTCACTGTCTGGCCTTGCGGCGCAGAGTAAGCGCCGAAGACGCCGTCAAATGTCTGGTTTTCACCAATCACAACGATCACGTTAGTAATCGGCGTCGTCGTCGCACCGTTTGCCAATGCAACCACTGAACTCACTGCAGTTGCTGGAACGCTTGCAGAAATGGTACCTGTCGCTGGGACATTCAATACCGTATTGTTCGCATCAGTACCTACGCTGATTTGACCATTATGAACGTTGAAGCTAGTCACGTTAAACAAATTGTCCAGGGGATCAGCACTACCCGCTTTGTAAGCAGTAGAACCGATAGGATCTGTTGTCTCAGAAGCAGGAATATTTAAAGCGGTAAAAACCGGTTGCAACAAGGTACTCATTGCTTGTTCAGCGGCAGTAATCTGCGCTGCAGAGATTGTCGCGACTGTGGAACCTGCGATGGTGCTGCTAGTGAGAACCTTACCCAAAACGCGTTGAGAAATCAACGAAGTCAAGGGATTCAAGTTAGCTTGTACCGATACCGTCTGACCTGCTGCCACGGAAGGGCTAATTGCGGCAGATAAAACGACTGGTGTACCGTCAACGTCGTTATATGGTGTGGTTAACAAATAAGGTGCAGTGCCAGATAAATTGAACGTGTAGCGACCACTTGCATCTGTTGCAGTAGATGTCGTAATTGCTCCGGTTGCATCAGTTGCACTGACAACGACACCGACTAATGGTGTGCCAGCCGATGCAACACCGCTCACCGTGACTACGGTTGGCGATACTGCGGCAGGTGACGAGCTTTTGCTACAACCGGTGGCTATCACCAGGATCGAGCAAGCTAGTGCAATCGAACGAAGTCTCATGATCGTACATCTCCATAAATGAAAATTGGTTATATAAAAAACATGATACTAATGATCATGTTTTGTGATAAGGATGCCGCAGTCTCGCAGCACTTTATGACTGGGGCATGAAAAGTTTAAAAAATGTTACAGATTAGAAAGCCCGCTCTAATGGAATGTCGTATTTATACGAATCATGCAATGAAGGCTTTTTCTACCCATATGCAAACCATAAAAATTAAGCCGAATCTGAAGAGAAAGCAGGCTTGGGCTTACAATGGCGTTGCGGTGGCTCCCTTAACCGAGGTCGCCTCTGATAAACATTCTCTTTTCCTCGCTATCAATGCCAACGACCGTCCAACCGTTTCACGCTAAGAACCGCCACCAAGGGCAGTACGACTTTGCCCGGTTAACACAAGCCAGCCCTGCGTTGCAGGGTTTCATCATCAATAACCAACATGGTGGTACCAGTATTGATTTTTCAGATCCGTTGGCGGTAAAAACCCTGAATGCAGCGATCTTAAAAAGTGACTACGGCATCATCGGCTGGGATATTCCTGAAGGTCAACTGTGCCCACCGATACCCGGACGTGCTGACTATATCCATTGCCTCGCCGACCTTCTCTCACACAGCAATAACGGAAAATATCCCAAAAAGAAACGTCTGGATGTGTTGGATATAGGTACCGGCGCCAGCGGCATTTACCCCTTACTTGGGGTAGCGGAATACGCCTGGCACTTCGTCGCTGCAGACATCAATCAAGACTCGCTCAACAATGTGCGGCAGATACTGAGCACCAATCAAGCATTGAGTGAGCGGATTACATTACGCTTGCAAAATGATCCCAATGCGATTTTTAAGCACATTGTCAGCAAAGATGATTGGTTTGATCTGACCATGTGTAACCCGCCTTTTCATATGTCATTGGCAGAAGCGCAGGCTGGCACGCAAAGGAAATGGAGTAATTTGGGGAAATTATCAGCCCCCGATGAGGCTGCACCGCTGCTTAATTTCGGCGGTCAGGGCGCTGAACTCTGGTGCCCGGGTGGTGAACTTGCGTTTATTGAACGCATGATCAAAGAAAGTGCAGATATTCGGGGCCAATGCTTTTGGTTCACTTGCCTGGTGTCAAAATCGTCCAACTTAGCACCGCTGAAAGCGGCGCTCAAACGCGCGCAGGTGCATGAACTACGTGAAATCAGTATGGCACAGGGAAATAAACAAAGCCGGTTTCTGGCCTGGACATTCTTGAACCCCGTGCAACAAGCGGGATGGAAAAAAATGCGCTGGTAAGCTGGCCTGAAGAGCTTGGTATCGTCTCTAATTTATGGGATTAAGGTCTGTGTCACTCGCCTGACATAGTTTTCAGGCACATTCATCGTACTGAAAATTGGGTTGAATCCTGGTTGTAATTTGGGTTGCAATTCGGCTTACTTTTAGGAAAATCTGCCCGAATATGTTTGATTGACGTCAAGAATGCATAAAAAAATTGTTCGTCAAAAATATATTTAAAGACAAACTCAGGCAGATATGTAAAATTCGGGGCAGAACTAAAATTAGAGAAAACAGTCTAACTCTGATTATTTTTCAGCCTTTATCGCCTAGCTGTACGCAACATCAAGAATATTAAAATATTTGCAATTTTTTAAGGCGATATTTTCAACATTTTCAGACGGCGATCAGCTTGATTTTCGCTTTTAAAATATTCACAGGACATCCCTCGCCTGGCTTACAATCTGGGTCGCCCTCATTCTGAATGCGGGCTTCGCCCATAAAATAATCTCTGGATTTGGGTGTGACCTTTAGGCTCAATGTGTCAAGGATAGCAATGAAACGAGTAGATGATTTCCGCCTGAAGTTAGGCAAAGATGAACTGGTTCCTATCATGATTGGTGGGATGGGCGTTGATATTTCCACGGCAGAATTGGCATTGGTCGCTGCCCGCCTCGGTGGTATCGGTCACATTTCTGATGCGATGGTGCATGATGTCTCGGATCGCCGCTTTGACACGAGCTACATCAAAGAAAAAACCAAATTCTATAAATACAATATTAACAATACCGACAAGACTGATATTAAATTCAATCTTGAGCATTTGGCGGAAGCCACACGTATGCATGTCGGCAAGACCATGGAAGCCAAACAAGGCTCAGGCATGATCTTTGTTAACTGCATGGAAAAGCTGACCATGAATGGTCCGCGCGAAACTTTAAAGGTACGCCTCGAAGCCGCACTCGATGCTGGCATTGATGGCATTACCTTAAGTGCAGGCTTGCATTTGAGCTCGTTTGGTCTGATGGCAGATCATCCACGTTTTCGGGTAGCCAAACTGGGAATCATCGTATCTTCGGTGCGCGCTTTGCAATTGTTCTTGCGTAAAAATGCCAAGCTTAATCGCTTGCCTGACTATGTGATCGTTGAAGGTCCGTTGGCGGGCGGTCACTTAGGTTTTGGTGATGATTGGGCAACGCACGATCTGCAAACCATCATTACCGAAATCGTGGCTTATTTGAAAGCTGAAAATCTGGATATTCCATTGATTGCCGCTGGTGGCATTTTCACCGGCAGTGATGCAGTGTCTTTCCTCGAAAACGGCGCGTCTGCCGTTCAGGTAGCGACACGCTTTACCGTGACCAATGAATGCGGTTTGCCAGCGGATGTGAAGCAAGAATACTTTAAAGCCAGCGAAGAAGATATTGAAGTCAATCATATCTCACCAACTGGTTACCCTATGCGCATGCTGAAAAACACACCAGCGATTGGCGATGGAATACGCCCGGGTTGCGAATCCTATGGCTACCTGCTCGACGGCAATGGCAACTGCGCTTATATCACCTCGTATAACCGCGAAGTGGCTGCGCATCCAGACGCTAAAAAAGTCGTCGTCATGGACAAAACTTGCCTGTGCACTCACATGCGCAACTTCAATTGCTGGACTTGCGGGCAAACCACGTATCGCCTGAAAGATACAACCCGCAAATTACCAGACGGTAGTTACCAGTTATTGAGTGCCGAACACGTATTCCGTGATTATCAATTCAGTACAGATAATCAAGTCGCTTTACCGGAATAAATTGGCATCCTCTTAAAAACGGCGCTCAGATCGATCTGAGCGCCGTTTTTATTTTCAGCATCTTGCCATAGAGCTCAGCCTTAGTCAGGGTACCAATAACCCTGATTTACCCATTCCTGTAGCGCCTTCACAAATACAGGATTACTCAAACCGTCGGCAAGCATGTCCGCATCGATCTCATCGTTATTGCACAACGCAATCACCGCGTCCCGCGTTTGCGCACCGAAACCGTAACGTTGCCCATCAATGTAGCAAACACCCTGACCTATGCTGTGATCGAGATAAAAACAGCGCAAACCACCAGTGCGTCGCAAACCTTCATTATGCAAAATATCGATTAGCTCATCTTCCGATATCTCGTCGTCCAAAGCCTGCAAATCTAGCTCGCATTTCGTTTTGGATAAAAAACTACCGATAAAATCCGTCATGACGGTTTCATCGTTCAGAATCGCCTGCATCTGCGCCTTAATCATAGCCAGATCGCTGTTATTAATATGCCCTTGCTTTGTATGTAAAGGGCGCTCAGGATCAGTGATCAAAGCAGAGCCTAAATCCTGGTCGATCAGATGATCGGCCAGACCACTCAACATATCACGCGCCGATTTACTGCGAAAACCCACGGAAAAGCTCATAGAATTTTCGAGACATACCCCTTCATGTGGAAAACCAGGCGGTATGTACAAAATATCACCTGCCGTTAATTCAGCGTCAATGATGGCCTCAAATGCTTCAGTATGTAAAAGTGCGGGGTGCGCTGCAAACTGACGATGATTGCCACGATCACCAACCCGCCAATGGCGCCGTCCAGAACCCTGACAGATAAATACGTCGTATAAGTCAATGTGAGGGCCAACGCCGCCGCCAGCCGCCGCATAGCTGATCATCACATCATCCAGACGCCATTTAGGGATGAACGAAAAAGCCTGCACCAGATCGGCCACATCCGGCGACCAATGATCAACGGCTTGCACGACCAGCGTCCAGTCTTTTTTCCCAAACCGGCCATAGCTTTCAAACGGCCCTGATTCGGCTTGCCACTCACCGTCTTTTTTGTAAATAACACGCGATTCGATCTGTGACTCACACGCCAGACCCGCCAGCTCATCGGGGCGTATCAAATCGTAAAAGCCGGGAAAACCCTGGCGTATCAACACTGGTTTTTTCTGCCAATAATTGGCCAGAAATTCTTGTATGGAAAATTCACTGAGCTGGAGTGTCAACATGGCGCGCCACAAAAATGTATAAACCCCTCTTGTAGCATGATGTTCCACCTGAGCATTTCGCCCAGATCAAACTTTGTCTAAAAAAACGGCACAAGGTCATTGATCTATACAAGTTACCAACGGGAAAAATGATCTTCCGTCACGCCAACCAAGTTATTGATCGCCCTTGGTTCGGCAGCTGGATGTGCTTTGACCCATCCACTAAACGTACCGATTGGCTGTACGTAACGGCTGGCAGCGATCAGCAGATTTTTATCTTCGCGTCGACAACCTTCTGGCTGAAAAATGACGTCCAACAAACCATCATCGGTGGTGATATGCCAACTTGCCAATGGATTGGCAGGGTCAAAGTCAAACCGTGCCGTGCTCAATGAAATCAGTTTTCCATCTAACCACAAGGCATTTTCATTGTTACCAAAATACCCGGACTGTAAGTTGAAGCCTACATCCAGGCCATGCGCCGATGCCCAGCGCCATGCTGTTTCTCGTGCCAAAAAGCCATTGCTGTGATCAGTACTGGCGACGCCATCGTTAAGCGAATAGCGACGGCCTGCAACATGCACCTCGCCTGTCATCGGCATTCCTGCAGATTTAACTGTGGCGTGCACAGTGCCGCCAACCACTGTACCAATCGCAGTCAGCGCCGGTGCTGCCTGCTGTTCGTGCAACTGCACGTGAATAGAAAAATCCCCGCAGACCACGTCCAATCGTGCGGAGTCGGTAGCGCTTGCCCCCGTAAAGTCGATACGGCTTCGTAAAAAATGAAAATGACTGGCGGCACCCAGCGCGGGCCGGGAGTTGATGCTGGCAGTCAGCCCCGGCAAACCATCTTGTGAAAAGCTGGCAATCAGTTTTTTCTCTTTTCTGTCAAAAACATAGGCAAAGGCCGTATTCGTCCAACCGACATCCACAATCGCAATGCCACAAAAAATGTCTGCCGTCGCCAGTGCCAGATATTGCCAATGCTTGTGATGCACAGCGCGCCACAAGGCACTGCGCTGGAAAGGCACTGCTAAACCTGACCAATCGATATCCGCTATCGCACCAGAAAATTTTCCAAAACCTACCTCGCCTTGCGTATTGAGAACGGTTTGCGGAACAGGTGCGAGAAAAAATTCGGACATAAGATATCGTTGAATAAATATAGGTTATTGAATGTGCATGATTATGCTGGAGCAGTACCACCCTATGTATTGCTAAATCGCGCCAAAGACCACGCCAGGACAATGATAAGCAGGCAATGTTAATGCCTTGATAGCGCCAGAACCGCTCGCAGACTATACAATGGCGGGAAATTTATTGAATGAGTACCACCTTGACCCTACTTGCACGCCCGCTGGCCTTCGTCGACCTGGAAACCACAGGCACCATCGCAACCCGAGACCGTATTACTGAAATCGCTATCCTTACTTTTGATGGCGAGAAGGTAGAACGCTGGAGCCAGTTGCTGAATCCAGAAACGCCAATACCGCCGTTTGTCGAACAATTGACTGGCATCAGCGATGCGATGGTGGCGGATCAGCCGAAGTTCGCCGATGTAATAGACGAAATTCTACGGCGTCTGAACGGACATATTTTTGTTGCACACAATGCCCGTTTTGATTACGGCTTTCTGAAAAATGAATGCAAGCGTCTGGAGAAGTCATATCGATCCACAGTGCTATGTACTTTGAAGCTGTCGCGTAAATTATTTCCTCAATTTGCCAAGCATAATCTCGATAGCATCATGGAACGCCATCATATCGTTGCAGAAGGTGAACGTCACCGCGCCATGTGCGATACCGATGCGATTTATCAATTCTGGTGTGCCTTGGTATCGAACTTACCTGAAGGTGAGTTGGAGGCCGCCGTCAAAGAATTGACCACGCGTTCAAGTTTGCCACCACATCTGGATGCCGATATTGTTGACCAGTTGCCTAAGGGTTATGGCGTCTACCTGTTTTATGCGGAGAACCGCCTGCCGCTATACATAGGCAAAAGCAACACCCTGCGCCAACGTGTGTTATCGCATTTTTCTTCTGATCATGCGATTGCAAAAGAGATGAATATTTCTTTGCAAGTGCGTGATATTGAATGGATAGAGTGTGAAGGCGAAGTAGACGCTTTGATTACCGAAGCGCGTTTGATCAAAGAGAAGCAACCAACACTCAATCGTCAGTTACGCCGGAATTCTGAATTCTGTTCGTGGCGCCTGGTCGACATGGGTTCTGGCTTATTGCAACCGCAACTCGCGTATGGACGTGATCTGGATCTGGGACGACAGGAACAGTTGTACGGCCTATTCAAAAGTGGTGCGAGCGCACGCGAATTTTTAATGCAAGCTGTAAAACAGTTTCAGCTCTGTGCCGCCACGTTGGGGCTAGAAAAAGGCGGCGCTGGAAAACCTTGTTTTGCGCGTCAGTTAAAACAATGTAAAGGCGCTTGCGTCGGTCAGGAATCTCCGCTGCAACATAATCTGCGCCTGGTTGAAGCCTTAAGCGAAATGAAATTAAAAGCCTGGCCATTTAACGGCCCAGCCATGTTTAGAGAGGGCAATATCCATCACGTGATCGAAGCCTGGTGCTATCTTGGACGTGCTAAAGATGAAGCCGAAATTCAAACCTTACTGGTATCAGGAAAACCACGCTTTGATCGCGATACTTACCGGATACTGGTCAAATATCTGAACCGTATGACGCCGGTAAATATCGCATAATTTCGCTTAAAGTTATTTAGCGTAATGCTGCCGCCGTAGAAGTCAGATTACCATCAGAAGGTAAAGCCTGAACATCAATCAACTTCATCAGGAGCGGATAAACATCCACATTGTCAAATGCAGGTAAAATTATATTTTGTTTAAATGCCGGACCAGAAGCGATGAACAACGCGCCCATTTCTTTGCTCATATTGTCGTAGCCATGGGCACCACCATTGGCATGAATTCTTGGATCTTCAGCAGCAAATATTAACCAACCTACATCCGCTAAACAGATAATTGCCGGAACACGAGGGTTTTTCCCATACTGCAAGCGTGCCGGAATATCTGCCTTATTCCAACACTCCATGTGTTCATGCTTTTTGACCAACGCCTGTGAAACTATTGCTTCTTGTCCGGGGTGCGGATCAATACCAGCATAAGTGCCCGCCGTCACCAATTTGAGGCTATTGTTTGCCACTGACTTGTCGAGATAGATCACACGCTTCTCGTTCGTTGATGCCATTCCGTGGTCAGAAACAATCACGATATTGGCATCAATGTGACGCGCATCAAGCCCAGTCATCAACCGAGTCACAGCACGATCAACCTTGGCTACCGCATCAGTTACTTGCTGCGTATCAGGACCAAACTCATGCCCGGCATGATCCACGTCATCAAAATACAAAGTAAAGAATCCCGCTCTTTGTGCGGCTGGTTTGTCCATCCAGCCTAATAACACATCGACCCGGTTGTCAGGGGGTAGTTTGCCATTAAATGCCAGCCATTCGGTCGGACGTACTCCGTGAATGTCAGCTTCCGATCCCGGCCAGAACATGGTGGCGGCATGCACCCCATGTTTCTCTGCTGTCACCCAGATGGGTTCGGCCTGATCCCACCAGCGACGGTTAACCACTGCAGCATGATTACTGAGAGTGAAATGTTGATCAGATATCTGTACGTCGTCCATACTATTACCAACGATACCGTGATGATCAGGGCGTAAACCTGTTACCAGTGTGTAGTGATTTGGAAATGTAATCGAAGGAAATGAAGGATGCATCGCTTCGGCTAACACCCCTTTATTCGCCAGGCCATTGAGAGTTGGCGTTACTCCGCGTTGTAAATATTCTGGTTTAAAACCATCTATAGAGACCAAAATCACTGGCGGGTGCGTGACTTGTACTGCGGTTACTTTTTGTGAGGGTTCAGCCGTAATAGCAGTAACAGATACATCTGCAGGTGCAGCAGATTTCAATGGCTGATTGCAGGCAGATAGTAAGCAAACGAAAGAAGCACAAGCCAGATACTTGATATTCTTTAGAGTAAAAAAAGTAGTCACATCACACCTTATGTAAAGAGCAAAATTTCAAAAAATTATTATGTCTATTTTCTTCAGAGTCTTACCTACGGCATCTCGTACTGACGGATCCTTAACCATTAAATGGGTGCAGTGTGGTAAGTGCAAAAATAAGGACCCAAGCACTTTGAGTGCGTTTTTTTGCAGTCCTGAAACCTGCTACATCGATGTCACACGCGACTTTCAGAACGGTTAAAAACAGACCGAAATATCACATCATCTTGCAGATTTTTAAGTGTCATTTTTATGCCGTAATTGCACACAGAGACAATTGACGCGAAGCATATTTTACGTTTCTTAAACTACAGGATGATTAAAAATTTGCCGCAAATAGGCCAAAAAAGTCTCATCGGTACACAAGGTCTTGCCTGCAGAATCAGATAACTTAGCCACAGACTGTCCATTGCAGGACATCAATTTCATCACAATATTAATTGGCTTAATTCCCGTGTCATTCGTCAGATTAGTACCGATACCAAACGCTGGCATGGTGCGGTCCGCGAAGTGGCGGTAGAGGGAAAACGCCGCATCCAAATCCAGGCCATCTGAAAACACCAGCCGTTTGGTATGCGCATCGATACGCATTTTTGCGTAATGATCGAGTGCCTTTTCACCCCAGACTACCGGGTCGCCAGAATCGTGACGTAAGCCATCGAAGAGTTTCGCAAAGTACAAATCAAAATCGGCCAGAAAGGCGTCCATGCCAACAACATCTGTCAATGCGATACCCAGATCACCACGGTATTCTTGCACCCAATCTTCTAAGGCTGCTTTTTGGAAGTCGCGCAAACGTACGCCGAACGCCTGATAAGATTGCAGGTATTCATGCGCCATGGTACCGATAGGAATTATTTTAAATTTTTTGGCGAGGTAAACGTTGGAAGTGCCTTTAAAGAATTGCGGCACTTCACGTGCAAGGATTTGAACAACTTCATCTTGCCATTCACCAGAAAAACGACGGCGTAAGCCAAAATCTGAAAATTCAAATGGATGCGCGCGGGGCGCTTCTTTTGCAAACGCACGTAAATCGTTGATTTTGTTTCCCAGCCGCAGACGCGCTTCATCCATCGTGTCCGGCGTTTGCAGACGACGGAAATACAATTCGTTGACAATATGAAGTACGAAGATCTCGAAGCCCATGACATGAACTTGCGGGCCGGTTGCAACAATTTCTAAATCATTGCCATTTGTAGTGACTTTGATGAATTTTCTTTGAAAGTAAAATACCGTCAAAAAATCAGTGAAATCACTTTTGATAAAACGTAAGGAACGCAGATAATCAAGTTCGTCTTCGGTAAAGCGTAAAGAACAGAGATGATCAATTTCCCGCTCCACGTCTGCATGCAATTCAGCCAAGGGATACGCTGGCTCATTGCGGCATACAAATGCGTATTCAGTATGCGCATCAGGATGCTTATGAAGCAAAGCCTGCCACATCGTAAATTTGTAGAGATCGGTTTCCAGCAGGCTGCGAACAACAGGTTTCATGATTTTTTCTTCGTAACGGGACAAACGTCAATTGAGCCTGATGACGCACCAGACACCGATTCTTTGTGCGGGGTTCCTAAGTATCAGCTTTGACTATTGGCGATCAATTCCGGCAATACATCGCCGGCATTTGCAATTTGCAAACCACGCGTCAATGCGTTTTGAATAAACTGCTTGTGCATTGCCTCGAAACCACTCACTGGGCTCATGCAATCTGTTAAGAGCACTAATTTACACAATGCGGCAGGTTCAAGGTGTTCAATAAGATGCTCTGTCGTTGCTTTTACGCAGTGACTGCTTGCTTCACCAGCAATGTAGACAGTATCTGCCTCATGAATGGTTTGTATCAAACGCTGATTTAACTGCGTGTGTGGATCATTTTCTTCTGGCACTTCCGCCATGATGGCCGAATAATGCTCAGTCCACGGATTACTCCCCTTATAAATCTTTTGCACAATCTTGCAATACGCTTCTTCCCAGGCATTATAGGCTTGACGCACATCAGGATGAATATTGTTTCCCCAACTTCCGATTTCGCAGTGTACTGGCCAGACCATCAATTGATAACGTCCATTTTTTTCCAACGCATCCAGATAGGCTAACACCCTGGGTAGGGCAGAGCGATCACGCGGCAAATAATCCTCTTTGCGTACCGCTGCCGCAGAAATGACTGTGAACGGGAAAACAGGTTGCTGATCTTTTTTTATCCAAAAACATGGATGGGCGATGTCATAGTGATGATGCGAATCCAGTGTCACGCTGATCGCCGATAAACCTGCACCGCCCAGTTTGATCAACTGTGCCACTCTTTGCATGTCGGCATGAGCACCTGGTACCGCCAATGCCGGAAAAAGTTTTTCTTTTTTTTGTGAATCGTAACCGAGATAGGCTTGTGGCAAATCACAGAAATCATTTTGAGGGTCAATAACGAGCAGATGCAGATTCTTTTTCATAGGGATGATGTTTATTGTTTGTACGTCGCTAAAACTCGAACAGTGCACGGTCACCAAAATTTAAAAATATTTGCTATTTTAAGATACTCTGAGAAGCTCCATTCTATACAAGCGTATTGTCAAGAATCGCACAGGCATAAGACATTAGTAGGTTCGATATAAAAAAGCGCCACATAAGGTGGCGCTTTTCAGGATATCGATCGATTTGGCCTTAAAAAAAGCTGAATTTACGAATAATTTCTTTCCAAGATGTCACTCGAGGAACAGAGTTCGCTGATGAAAACACGATTGGAACAATTTGTCCATTCTGATTAAATTCAGAAATAACTTTACCTGAAGTCAATCGGACAATGACGGGGCTCGATACAGTAAAGTTACCGATATAACTACGACCATATGCTGTTACACCTTGCGTTTGAGACGGTGAGACTTGTTGACCGGTATTACTCAAGATGTAGCTGAAGCTCGAAGAAGAGCACAAATTAGCTGACAATACGTTGGTCGTAAATGTAATTTGTCCTAAAGCAAATGCCGGATCACCAATACTACGTTCACCGCCTACAGGATAATCCAGGTACCAGGCATCATTATTAGCAAAACTAAATATCGTTCCAGAAGGATCAGAGATAGTGCTGGAGGTCGTTGCAGCAGCGGAATTTCCACCAACCGTTGTGACTGTCTTACTGATCCATTGATTCGATGAACGATCCATCTTCGACACAGACTTGCCACTGTCTTTAATTGCATAAAAGCTTTGCTGCGAGGTATCTGTTAAATCGGACAAACCTAAAAGTCGTCCTGTACCAACATAAATAATTGGATACGCATTACTTGCATCTTGCACGTAGGTGCTCAATTCTGGGGCACTAGTAATTGGTTGGGCGTGACCTGCCTGATACGAAACACCTCCTATCGTACATCCACTGACGCAACCCACAGTCGCGACCAGGCTTGCGGTCCAGGAAGAAGACGACTTTGAATCACTGAGATCAAATTTCCAGACATTACCTAGCTGATCGCCCGCATAGGCTGCAGTTGCGGTAGCACTCACTTTAGGATTGGCTGCATAGGCTGATGGTGTCGCAAGCCCCAGCGTTCCCATACCGCTCACAGTAGGTGTCACCACTTCTTGTTTCACAGCACCGGTGAGCGGATCTAAGAACCAGATATGCCCTTTACCATCCCCACCTGTACCAGTTGCATCATTGTTGTAGCCGCTGGCGATCATCACCACCTGACCTAATGCCGTTGTGGTGATCACGCTGGGCTTGCTACTGGAGGTGCCCATATTTTTGATATCGGATGCCGCTGTAGGGAATTCCCACATTACTTTGCTAGCAGCATCAAGTTCCGAGACCGCTTTAGGATTGCTAATATCCAATGCATAGAATCCAGTACCACCAATACCTACACCGCCAACCAGTATGGTTTTGGTACCAACTGCTGCTGCGACGGGTGTTCCATCGACCAAAAATTCATGTGAATACGATGGTGAAGCCAGATCAGCGATTTTTGGCAATACTGATCGCGGAATATACGACCATAGCTCGTTTCCGTTGGCACTATCAATCGCGTGTAGCATACCGTCATTCGCTGCCTGATACACTGTGGTTACCACCGACGCTGTAGTACCGGTGGTGACAGGAATACTAATAACCAATGGTGAAGCATTCACGGCGTCACCAAACAAATATTGTCGCTGACGATATTGTCCGCTTGCTTCATTGGTTTGATCGCCACGCAAATAGGCCACCATATCAGTAGTCAGGCGTGGATCTATACCTATCGTATTGGTGGAAGAAAAAGCCATGCCACTGCTTGCTGTGCCTTTGGACGTCACAATATAGCGTGTCGTCGCAGGTTTTGTGAGCGCTTGCAATTGGTTACGTGCACTCCAGTTCGAACCGCCGGAAACTGTACCGTCCGTTTGATTTAAGGTGTACTGCTGCACGTCACCAAACCAACCACCTGCGTTATACGTCGCCACATAGGCAAAGTTATTGGTCGACGTCATATTCACGTTAGCAACCGCAATAGCAGATTGCGACCCGGCACGTAATACGATGTCATTCATGGCGTTTTGGATTGATGTCACCATGTTATTGGTATTAGATGCAGTAAACATCAAACCACGACTATTGATAGTTGCATGCCATAAATCATCAATCTCCATCGGAGAATTTAATGTCGGATTACTCCAAAATGTCGTATCGGTGATATTAGTGTACGGATCAGCCTGTTGTGTTGCGTAGGCAGGTTGACCAAATTTTGCACCTTTTGCGCCTAAAGTTAATCCATAGGTATTCATGTGCAAATTGGTATTTTTATCAGCACCACCACCTGTCGTAAAGGTATCAACTGGCACGAGGCCCGCAGGTAAATCATCCCGCAAATTTAGGTCGTAATAGGCCAACGCAATATCGGCCAAAGTCTGATCATAGATCGGCGCAAACGGTGCTTTTTTATCGCTTGCGGTCTGAAGATACTCGATTTTGTCAGGTAAAGAAGTACCGTTAGCATAACCATCAGTTACCACAAATGTTGCATTTTTCTGGCATGCGTATTGAATGATCCCTTTCTTTCCCGACGGTGTGGTAATGTTGTTTTGGCTATCGTATTGATTCAGGGTTAGTGGCAGAGTCTTATTCTGGTAGAGGGCACCTACCGCCTGCAAAGCTGCATGCGTGGGCGTACCGTCATTTGGAACAACGTTATAAATAATATCAAGCAAGGTATCCGTATCTGAAGGAATCGACAAATTAAACATCTTGCCCGAACTGGCCCAATACGTAGAATCGTATTTCATCGATGCAGTACTACCAAAAGTCTTGGTTACGCTATTCGTGATGACGTTGCTGTTTCCGTCCGAATCAATCGGCGGGTTAATAAAACTCACCCCCATGTTAATACCTTTTAGCTTCGGCAACACTGAACTCATTGCATAAGCAGCCAATAGAATATGTGTACTGGCATATTGCTTCCAGTTAGCAAAATTTTGCAACTTAGCGGTATCTGTCAACGGAATGATCACCTTTTGCATCAATGCACCTTCTGGCGTAGTTCCTGTACATGCAGATGTTGCTGTGCAAATTTGCGCGTTAACACACGTAACGCTTGAATCCGGCAACGAAGAACTATTCAGTGGCCAACCGTCAGGGGTGCAGGTTCCAGATGGAACCATGTTCCAATACACTGCTGACGATTGTTGTGTTGCTTTAGCCCAATACTGCCCCGTTTGAATTCGGACACTTTTGGTTAAGGTATGCGGATTACCGTATTTCGCAGCGCATGTTGAATAGTCAGGAAAATAGTCACCAGTATCATAGTCAATTGACTGGTCATAATTATTACAACTATATGCAACAACATAAGTGCGTCCACTTGAAAGCGTTCCATTAGTCATCCAATTACCATCTCCGACCCACGTCAACAGCGCGGTGTAATCAGCATTCGGGTAGAGAGTATTGGTAGCTGATTGTTTGACCCATGGGGTGTAGGTAACCTTAGGATTGTAATACAATGCATTGTAATAATTACTTTGAGAAGATACCGGATTGTAATCGGTAACCGCCCCTCCCTTAGTATTAAAAACCCCCTGTGGGCTATCCGGATAAGTACAACGCCCACGGCGACAAATCTTGCCATTGTCAGACGTATCCGGGATATAGTTCCACGCCATCGACCCGGAGTCATCAATCAACAAAATCACATTCGGATTGACTTTCAGACTGGCATCCAAAGGCCCTGGTGCAATATCGGTAGTCGGTGTCGCTGCTAAGGCAGCCACTTGCAAAAATGCGAACGAAAAAGTCGCAACGAGGTAATGATTTTTCATTTTTTTCGATTCAAGTTCTTCAGATTTGCTTAGGTATTACAACTTGGACATAACTCTCAGTATTACTTGCACCGAGTACTTTAACTGTGACGCGATAATAAATTGAGGTAGTTGAAATCGTGGTCGAGGTTAAGGAATTACCTACCTTGCTGGAGTCGCTGATTGCTTGTTGATCGATAAGGCAATTAAACGAAGGGTCGGCGCTGGGCGTGGCGTTACACAACCGGTCGATGACGGTAAAAACTTGTGTAGTTCCTACCTTAACCGGCACACCCCATTTCATTGATGCAGCGGTACAAGCACTACCCAAGGCAAGCGAACAAGGAATACCATCTCCAGTCACTGCACGTTGCGTTGCATAATAACCGGGTGCTGCATCGGTATTGAAATTCGCAGAAGTGATGGTATTCGTTAAATAATCGGTCGCATTCTTAATCGCCACATCAGAGGCTCTCACTGACACATCGCGAAATGCGAGGTTGCCCGCGATCATCGATGACACATCAGCATTTCTAAACATGGCTATCGTAGCGCCCAGTAGCACTGTCAAAACAATCAACGCCAATATCAAGGAGCTACCTTGTTGCTTAGGTTTAGTTATCATCGATTTCATTGTTAGCTTGCAGACAAAAGAACGTTCTTTAAAGGCACAATTAAATCGCTGGTGCTATATCGGTAGCATCCCCAATTGGCTGTAGTGCTCAAATCAATTACCGGCCCACCTGTCCAGGACGATGGTGCGCTGGTCGTTGTTGTACATATATTTTTGGCACCCGGCTTATTCAAAACAGGACTACGCGCAACAATAAACATGCGTATAGATTTGATGTTTTTCAGATTTGAAGGTGTCGCTTTTAAACCAGCAGGACTGTAATCTGTTCCAGCATTATTTTTTGAGTTGGCGGCGACAAAGCTGCCATCCTTTAAGCCATAGTAAAATCTCACCATAACAATATTGTCGGCAACCAGAGAAGCCGGGGTTCCGGCAACTGCATCGTTCACTTGCAACGATGTTCCATTCAAACTGTAGGTCAGATTTTTAATACTATTAAATCCGAGTACCATAGCCCCGGCTTTGCGCACTGTGCTGTCCGTCCAGCTATTGCCATAGGCATCTGCGTCAGTACCGTAGGTCACTGCATAACTGTTATGTGCGGCATTTGGTGTTGGATTCGCATTGACAAAATACACGTCACACGATGTGCCATCAGATATCAACGCCAAACTTCCCGATGTCAATTGACCCGCATAATTTACGCTGAAATTTTTATCAGTCATGGCGGTTAAAAATGACTTTGAAATTCCAAACTGTGAATCGCCATACACTAGTTGCAAAGTGTCAGAACTCTTGTTATCTGCACCCGCTGTTATGGTCACGGCACGCGTCAGATCTTCCGTATCGTTACTGCTAACCAAATGTGTCACCGGACAACTGGATAAACCGAAACCCGCCATACGAATGTCTTCTTCAAGGGTATTAGTTGTAATCGCCAGTGTTTCCAAGGTGCTGTTTTTACCAACAGTGATACGTTTTTGAAGCTCAAGAAACTGAGCCGTACCTGCTATCGCCAATACCACCATCATTGAAATCAACACACCGACCAATAGTTCAATCATAGAAAAACCGCTTTGCGCTTTTTCTATTGGATTCGCAGCGTAAAACACGCTCTTTATTGGCTCAGCTCTGACACTGTTTTTCATGAAATTTCCGTTTTTTTTCAAAGCAAGATACACAGGTTGTTACGCGTCTTCATCCGCGTTCAGCATCCTTGTATCCTCTGATTAGCGAAGCCAGGAGAATCGCTTCTTTTAGCTCACCGAATATGGCTACTAATAGCTGCTCTGCTTTTGAACGTGTATAAAGCGAGAGGCTTACAACGCTGATGCGACAGGAGCTTAAGAACCAGCAGGATGCGCTATGGACACTAATTGATGAATTGGCGCACTGTTCTTCTCGCTCGGCAGTTTCCAGGACACCGTCACTTTTAAATTACCATTCGCATCTAATGCGGCGGTTGGTGCTGTGGATTCTGCACCAGGCATTTTTTTTACTGCGGTTACCCAATTTGTGACGTAAGCAGTTCCGACTGCGCAGTTCGCGCCCGCTACCGGTTGCGACGGATAGGTGTAACACGAATAATTGGCAGCATCGGCGTCAGCAGCACCAAGCAAACTATTTACCAGCATACTGGCATTTAATCGATACGATGTTTGGGTACTTTGCGCCACCATATTTGATTGGTATGCAACCAAACCCAGCATTCCGAAAGAAAAAATACATATAGCGATCAGGCCTTCTAACAGAACTGATCCACCTTGCTGAAGCAGTCTCTGATGCTTCTTTTGAAGTTTCATCATTTATCTAACGTGTCGATTAAGTACAGGCATAGGGAGCAGTTGCAGCCCCCGGATTGCAAATTTTTACCTGACCACCGCTGTCTACCTGAACCCGCAAACATGTGGCGCTACTACCATTGACACCGTTACAACTGATCGATTGCGGCGTGATGTTAAAAATAACCGGTTTTCCAGGTCGACCTGAACCACTAAACGATGCACTCATCAAAGACTTTCCAGCGGCATCTGCACCAGCCACATTGACCGTAGCGACATTCGTTGATCGGGATTGAATCACAGCGTCCGCTGGTGTACTAGTTGGGGTTGTTACCTGCCAGCTACCGTTGGCGGTCGCACTGAAATTAATCACGGTATTGCGAGTGATCGCTTGTGCCCGTGCGTAAAGCAAACCGTCCCGCAATTCTTCAGAAGTCGCCCTCACCTTGGAATTGGCGATATAGTTTTTTCCATAACTGATCACGCCCATCAAAAGAATGCCAATGATCACTAACACTGCAAGCAGTTCAATCAAGGTTACGCCATGTTGTTTCGATTTCATCCCGACGCCACCTGAATTAACAATTGGTGCTGGAAATCAACCAGCATGTAGTTGAAGTTCCGAATGGACTGGCAATAGTTGCCTTTGAACCGAAATTATCAATGCTGTATTTATATGCTGAGACCGAGCCTGATCCTGTCATCGTCACGGTATAAGTGGTCGCCGTGGCAGCACATGTAAAATCGAATCCATCTGTTGACGCTGGCGTACCCGTGCCACAATCGGCGCCACTAAGATATGTACCATTATCCTGATAGAACTGCTCCATCCCTGATTTGGCAGTGGATAAGTTGCCAATCGCATCGGCAACCTTTGAACGTGCAACATAACGACTGTAGCTCGGTAACGCAACGGCAGCCAATATGCCAACAATCGCAACCGTGATTAACAATTCTATTAACGAAAAACCTGATTGCTTCATTTCCCTTATCCTTACTCCGATATGCCTAACTGATCTCATTTCGACAAATAATTTCGTCCCCCAGTTTCACACTTACAGATCGTTTTTATACATTAATTAACAAAAATAGTTAAATTATAATTTATGTTTCCGGGCGACAATCATAACAGTAAGTTTCTCTCCGATACAGTGTTATGAAACTTAATTTTCACGTAAATACAACGCCAACTCAAAATTGCTCGTTATATTTTCTATTTGTATTAAAAGAATCTAAATTATTCTAAAAAGCAGTGAATTTTATTGAATTAAATATATTAATATCGTTGCAACGCTTAGTTATTGCTCTGATTGAAGTCCGAATACACATAAAAAAAATCCCTGCATCATCGCTGATACAGGGCTATAAATCGGACGCAAATACTTACTTCAAGACACAAATATTGTCGATATGACTAAGTTAAAACGCAATTATTAAAACTACCTCAATGCCTTTTTACATACCACCGGTGCGACGCACACTCATTCTTCCACTCGGTGTAATACAGCCCAGCGAGCGGCGCTGACTCCTTTTTCCAAACTGATACGGCTGACAATTTGTTCCAGCTGTAACAGGTTATTTGGTGATGCGATCAAATCTGCACGCACTTCGAGTTGACCTGCTAAGGGAATGTCTTCGCTATGCAAAGATTGAATAACAAGTTGCGGCATGCCGTTGAGCATATGTAACATCAAGGTACGGACATGGACTTCATCGTCGGCCTGACAAACGATAGACAGCCGGTACATTTGTTCAACCTCAGTCGCGCTTTCCATACTTTGCTTATTGATCAGCTGACCGACACTACGTAAAACCAGGTTGGCACCAAGAATCACGATGGCACCAATGGTAGCTTCCAACATGTGACCCAAACCTGCTAACACGCCGATGGCAGCCGAACACCACAAAGTAGCAGCGGTATTAAGCCCACGTACATTCAGGCCTTCACGCATAATGACACCAGCGCCAAGAAAACCGATGCCAGAAACAACCTGCGCCGCGATCCTGGCCTGACCTTCAATCGTGCCTGTAATCACACCAACACCGACAAATAAACACGCTCCCGCAGCGACCAAAGCATTAGTGCGCAGACCAGCCATACGTTGACGCATCTGACGCTCAGCACCGATGAGTGAACCTAGTGTCAGCGCCAACAATAATCTGACGGTAAAAATATCCCATTCCATCATCAACATTCTCCAAATAAATTTGGCCCGCAACGGGCTCTGATTGGCATCTTAGCGAGCCATCACGATAGCTGGCCAGAAAACCAAATGAATGGGAAATATGGCAAAAGTTTTGCCAAGCTGCGATGGCTCAGATTATCACGAGCCTCAGAGGGAGAAATCTACATGGAGCCCGCAGAAATGAAAGACGCATCGTCCCGTCCATCGCATTGAAAAATACAACTACTACATTCCACGATGGGATTCCTTTAGAACAATAACGGCTAAATTGTAAGCGTCATTTTTTCAGAATGTCAACGCACGGTATGCATCAGCATAGATTTCACGCCTCAAACTGAAATGCTATACATCGATACATTATGTTGAAATAAATATAGTAATTTATACTTATTCTTACTTAATTTTAAGGCAATTTTAAGGTTTATAACAAAAGTTTATGTCTGAGGCATGACATAAGCCTAGTGTATTTATTCAAATTCACTAGTGTTGTATTACGTTTCCGTTCACAAGTTTGTCATATTCGGCAGATAGACTTCGCCGCGTTGATCTCCGAGCTTGAATTTGTATCGCGCTATTGCAAAAACACACCTCAATAAGCCTTCGTCAACCATATAAAAAAAGACGATGCGCCGCTTAGACAACACCTAAAAAATTTTAAATCCAACGATCTGAAGGGAAATTCCTGTGGCAAATCATTTCCGACGCACCCCGATTTATCTCGTTTTGATGCAAGCATTTGCAGCACCAGCATTTGCTGAAGCAGTGGCAACACCTGACCCTACTCCAGTTGCGACAGCATCTGCTGCAACAACAGTGACTATCGTCGGCGAAGGAAAAACTCGCCAGGTACAAGACATCACCAAAGAAGATTTGATGAAAGTCGTGCCTGGTACCAGCCCATTGAAAACCCTCGATAAATTGCCAGGCGTATCATTCCAATCGGCTGACCCGTTCGGTGCTTACGAATGGTCTACCCGTTTCAGCGCACGCGGCTTTAACCAGAATCACTTAGGTTTTACTTTGGATAATGTGCCGCTTGGCGATATGAGCTACGGCAATAATAACGGTTTGCATATCAGCCGTGCGATTTCTTCCGAGAATATCGGTCACGTTGTTTTGTCCCAAGGGGCGGGTGATGTCGGCACAGCCTCCACCAGCAATCTTGGTGGCACAGTACAATTTTACTCCTCAGCGCCAACGGAAGAATTTGGATTAACTGGCGGACAAACTTTCGGTAGTAATAGCACATCACGTACTTTTGCTCGTATTGATACAGGCTTGCTGTCTACCGGTACTAAGGCATATTTGAGCGCCACACGCCAGCGTACAGACAAATGGAAAGGTAGTGGCTCCCAGAACCAGGATCAGTTCAATTCCAAGCTGGTACAACAATTAGGCACTAATAATAAACTGTCGGCCTTCTTCAACTACTCCGATCGTAAGGAAGTCGATTACCAGGATATGTCCCTGGAAATGATCAACCGCCTCGGTTACAACTGGGACAACTACGCACCTGACTGGCAGCGTGCAGTGAATGCAGCGAAAAAAGTGTACACAGGTGGTGTGAATAGTCTGGATGATGCTTACTATCAAGGTAGTGGCTTGCGTAAAGATAGCCTGATTGGTGCGACCTTAGACAGCTATTTGTCTGACGCAATGACGTTGAAGACAACGGCATATCACCACAGCAACCAAGGCCAAGGTCACTGGTACACACCATACCAGGCATCGACCAACGGTTTGCCGCTCTCTATCCGTACAACGGAATATTCCATCAGCCGCAACGGTCTCTTATCAGATTTGACATGGGAACTTGGTCAACACACAGTCAATGCCGGTTTCTGGGTTGAAAGTAGTTTGCACACAGATACACGCAACTACTACGATGCAACAGGTTCACAAGACACTAACTATTACTTAAGTAATCCGTTTAAAACCGATTTCAAACAAAATTTCACGACGACAACGACACAGTTCTACGCTCAAGACACCATGAGCTTCATGGACAATAAGTTCAAGCTGAACTATGGTTTCAAATCGCCGTCCGTGAAAGTGAATTCTGTCGTGATCACTGGCAGCCGCGCTGGTGGTGAAATCAAAGCATCCAAAACATTCTTGCCACAAGTTGGTGTGAATTATGCGATGACGAAGAATGACGAATTGTTCGCCAGCGTAACGCAAAACATGCGTGCCTTCCAACCAGGTGTGGATGGTCCATTTTCTCAAAAACAAGTTGCCTTTGACCTGGGTCAGGCAAATTTGAAACCAGAAACATCAACAACTTTTGATAGTGGTTACCGTTTCAAGAGAAATGACTTTGTTGGTTCCGTTGCTCTCTACTACACTAAATTCAGCGATCGTTTGTTGTCAGTCGCAACATGCGCCGGTATCGTTGGTTGCCCAAGCACATTAGTGAACGTCGGCGAAGTTGAAACGAAAGGTGTTGAAGCAGCACTGTCCTGGTCTTTGGCTAAAGATTGGACATTGTTCAACTCTCTGACTTACAACGATTCGAAATACAAGTCCAACTATGTTGACAATAATGTCGTTGTGAATATCGCTGGAAAACAAGTCGTTGACGCACCAAAAACGATGTTTAAAACAGAATTGTCCTATGACACGCCAGTCTGGTTCTCTCGTGTTGGCGCGAAATTTACAGACAAACGTTTCTACACCTACACCAATGATGCCAGCGTTCCTTCTTACTGGATCGCTGATCTGACTGCAGGTTACAAACAAAAATCATTTGCTGGTCTGAAAGACTTTTCGATTCAGTTGAATGTACAAAATCTGTTGAACAAACAGTACATCAGCACCATCGGCTCTAACGGCTTCCAGGCGACAGATCCTAATGGAACAGCACAAACAATCCTGACAGGCGCACCACGTCAATTCTTTGTTTCTGTTAGCGGCAAAATGTAAGACCAGTTAATGTAATCTGAGAAATCGAGTGCCGGAGCAGAAATGTTCCGGCACTTTTTGCATGGATACCACTTAGTCAGACCTGTTTTTACAACTGACATACATTGGATGACGACAATTTCTTGACCTGTCATCAAATTGTCATCACAGTGTGAAACCATCTTTTATTACTCTGAAATTAAGTAAAGAATATAAATGAAAAATTATCGCCGCTCCCTCTTAACAGCCTCCCTCATTTGTGCATCCTTCAGTGTCATGCATAGCACCAGTTTTGCCGCTGAAAAATTGCGCATACTGACGTGGGCAGATTATGTTCCTAAGGACGTGGCGGAACAATTTACCAAAGAGACAGGTATCGCTGTTGAACTCACTTTGTCAAATAATGAAGAGATGATTTCAAAACTGCGCGCCACCGGCGGTGCTGGTTTTGATTTGGTACAACCGAGTCAGGATAGAATCGCTGGTCCTGCCACGGAATTTGGCATCTACAAAGCAATCGACCTCTCCAAAGTTAAAACTGCTCAATTCATGCCAGACATGCTGGAGGCGACTAAAAAAGTCACCACAGTCAATGGCAAACTTTACGGCCTGCCTTTTTTCTGGGGCACCGATGGCTTGGTACTGGCCAGCAGCAAAGTGAAAGTCGCTGACTATAGCGATCTGTGCAAACCAGAATTACACGGCAAAGTTGCTGTGCGCTTAAAACGCCCCACCCTGATTGGCATGGCGTTTTCTATGGGTGCCGATCCATTTAAGGCGTACAACAACCCAAAACAATACGAACAAATCATGCAGCAAGCAGGCGAAAAGATGATCGCCTGCAAGAAAAATCTCAAATATTTCTGGGAAAGCAAAGACCAGTTGCTCAACGATTTGCGCACTGGCGAGTTGTTGGCTGCACAAATGTGGGATAGCGGCGGCTGGAAACTTAACTCAGAAAATCCGGATCTTAAATTTATTGCACCAAAATCCGGCGCTCTCGGCTGGGTTGATGGCTTTGCGATACCAGCACGTGGCAAAAATGATGCGGCTGCTTACGCCTGGATTAATTTCGTGACACGCCCTGAAATCGCCGGACGCATGGCAAAATCTGCGCGCACCTTTACGGCAGTGAAAGATGCAGACAAGTTCATGGACGCCAAAATGAAAGCACAATTCAATGAATCTTTCTCTGCCGACGCCTTAAAAAATATTAAATGGTATCCAGCAATTCCTGCTGGTCTGGAAGAGTTGGATGGCAAAATTCTCGATAGAATCAAAGCATCCTGATATATTTTGCTCTTCTTATGAAGGAGGGAGTCTGATGCCCCCTCCCGATAGTTCAGCCCACTTCAAGCAGCACTTTCATTATCGCAAGGCGAAAAAAATCTGGCACGCTCGCCTGATGCACACTCGCTTTGCTGAGAATCACTTTTAACTTTCACTATGCAAACGTCATCCACAGAAACGATCGACCTGGATATCCAAGGCGTATCTAAACGCTATCAACTTAACGGGCAAACCTTTACCGCGGTTGATTCACTGTCATTGCAAATTCCTAAAGGACAGTTTTGCTCAATTCTGGGTCCTTCTGGCTGCGGCAAGACAACGCTGTTGCGTATGGTCGCTGGCTTTATCGAGCCGGATGAAGGCGAGATCCTGGTCGGCGGAAAAAGTATGCGTTCGGTTCCTCCAAATCAACGACCTGTGAATATGGTGTTTCAACATCTGGCTTTATTTCCAATGATGTCGGTGGGCGAAAACGTCGGCTACGGACTCGCCAGACGCCAGCTTAAAAAGGCCGAGATTCAACATAAAGTACAGGACATGCTACGCCGTGTCGGTTTGCCAGGCATAGAAGACAAACGCATTGAACAATTATCCGGCGGACAAAAACAACGGGTGGCGATTGCACGCTCGTTGGTGCTGGAACCGACATTACTATTGTTGGATGAACCATTAGGAGCACTTGATCTGAAATTGCGCGAGCATATGAAAGTCGAACTCAAGCAATTGCAGGCTCAAATCGGCACCACCTTTTTATATATCACCCACGATCAGTCTGAAGCCTTGGTGATGTCGGATATCGTGGCAGTTATGAATCATGGTAAATGCGAACAAATTGGTACGCCACAAGATTTGTACTATCGTCCGCAAACCAGCTTCGTTGCTGGTTTTGTGGGTAATGCAAATAAACTTTCAGGGCGTGCTTTACCCGGAATGACAAATTTAATTTCTGCTGAAATAGCCGACAATTTATCGCTGTACTGCGGTTCCCAGCACGCATTCCGCAATGGGCAGGAGTTGAGTTTATATATTCGTCCGGAAAGCATCGCCATCAGTCAACAAGGGTTACCAAGTGATGCCTACGCAAACCATTTGCGCGGCCATGTAAATAGCATTTTATTTGATGGTGCCAATTCGTCCGTCTTGGTTAATTTAGACAATAGCGCACTTTCATTACAAGTATCCTTGCCACAAAATGGTCAACTCAAAGACCTGCAAGCGGGTGATGCTGTGCATCTGGCGATCAGCGCCGAACACGTGCAAGCTTTTTCTGCCTGAGCATCACTATGATTACTAAGCAAAAATCGCTATTACTCTGGTTGCTGCTCGCGCCTGCGCTGATCTGGCTAAGTTTATTGATACTCTTGCCGCATCTGGAAATGCTGATCCTTTCTTTGCGCACGCGCGTCGCACCACAAGAGTACGCATTCAGCCTCAAGCAATATGCGACATTTTTCGACGAGCCTTTGTATTGGCATACGTTTTTACGCACCGCCATTTTGTCGCTATCAGCAACCGCCATTTCTTTAGTGTTGGCGTTTCCTGTTGCTTGGTATATCGCCAAAGTCGCCGGTAGCAAAGCCAAACCACTATTACTGGCAATGGTCTTACTGCCGTTCTGGGTTAGCGAAATGGTACGGACATTAGGTTGGATGATTTTATTGCGCGGCAATGGTGTACTACCGCAATTATTATTTCACTTGGGACTTACATCCGAACCGATAGAGTTGTTATACAACGACGCAGCAATTTTATTAGGCCTGGTGTATTCCTCACTGCTATTTATGCTGATTCCTCTGATCAATGCGTTGGAAACGCTGGACGACAGTTTAATTGAAGCGGCGTACGATTTAGGTGGTCATCCATCCAATATTGTGCGTCAGATTATCATTCCTCATGCAGCACCAGGGATCGCGGCGGGCACCATTATGGTGTTCATGTTGACCCTCGGTAATTACCTCACGCCAGTGTTATTGGGTGGCAAAAATTCCATGTGGTTCACCGAGCAAATTTACACGCAATTTATTACCCGTTTTAATTGGGAACAAGGCGCTGCCTTTGCTTTCTTGTTACTGGGCTTATCCACATTCCTGGTGTGGTGCGGCTTAAAATTGAGTCGCCAATCCTTTACTCATGTCATGAGGCGCACATGATACCGACCATACATCAATCGGGCACGATCAAAGCTTTAAGGCTGACTTATGTTGCCGCTTTTTTTCTATTTTTATTTATTCCTCTCATTGTTGTTATCGCTTTTGCGTTTAACGATGCTGCCTATCCTATGCCGCCGTGGCATGGTTTTACACTGGACTGGTTTTTAGCCGATGGCAGTAGTGACAGAACTGGCTTATTTTTTGATCAGGATATTCTGACCAGCCTTGGCTATAGCTTGCGCGTAGCAGTCTGTGTCAGTGCTATCAGTGTATTTCTCGGAACCTGCAATGCCTTTTTATTGGAGCGTTTTAAGTTTAAGGGTCAGCAAGTACTCTCAGTCATGATGCTATTACCTTTGGTCATCCCGGGCGTGATTTTGGGAATTTCTATTCTTGCCTTAATGAGTCACATCGCGCAATTTGTCGAAGACACGACAGGCATGGAGCTGGATTTTTTACGTCCCGGTCTGGTTTTGGTGACGATAGGGCAAATTTCTTATATTGCCTCGATTACCACCTTAACAATTAGTGCACGTCTGAAACGTTTTGACGTCAGCCTGGAAGAAGCCGCGCTCAATCTTGGTGCCAGCCGCTGGGCAATATTTATGACCATCATTTTGCCGTATTTACGTCCCGCGCTGGTCGGGGCAGCGATGATTGCGTTTTTGTTGTCGTTTGAAAACTTTAATACCACCTATATGCTGACCGGAAGTGATGCACCTTTAACGGTGATGATCTATGGCCGCATGAAAGATGGCGCAACGCCAGTTGTAAATGCCATCAGTCTGATGCTCATGCTTGTTTCTGCAGCGTTGGTATTGGTGATGAATTTCCGCAAAACAAAAAGCGACAATTAAACCAATAGGACGTATGCAAAATTGTCCCGACAAGGCGTGGTGACCAAGATAGTACGAATAACTGTTTTGGATCTATATTGCTGCTCGGGCGACTTTGCGTACGCCCTAACCATTTTTAATTTTGCATTTTGATTAATAATAAAGTAATATTTATTCATCACCCAACTTTGTTAAACAAAGTAAGTTGCTTGAAAGAACGGGCAGAATAAAAAGCTTTTAAAAAATGTCCGATCCACATTATCTTTTGTATCTACGATACGGACGGGCACATGAATGCGCGAGACGAAAGCGTTACCAGAAACGACTCAGGTATCTATGCGAGCGCCTGGCAGCATTCATCCTTTCCTCTGATTGCCATCAACCGCAACACTGATGTCGTCCTTGACGTCAATCATGCTGTTGAGGAAATGACTGGTTACTCACCGGTGGAATTGATAGGAAAGTCCTATTTTTTGCTACATTTTCCTGAAGAGCAGTCTGCTATCGCAAACGCAATTGAGCAATTTTCAGGGCCAACTGTGTTAAAAAATGTACATATACAGCACAAAGACCGTCATGCGATTCCTATAGAGATTTCATTCGCCTGTAGTTTGGAAGTGCAGGACGTAATGATACTGATTATCAGTTTTCGCGACTTGAAACATGTCTCGCAGTCGGAGTTTGAACTTCAGGTTAAAAAATGGGAATTAGCTGCCTATGCCAGTGCTGTCATGGCATTGTCCAAAGCAAAATCACGCGAAGATCTGATGCAAGCGGTGTGCGATGCACTTACTCATGAGCATCGTTACACGCTGGCATCGGTTGGCATTGCAGAAGATACCGATGAAAAAGACGTGCGCATTGCGGCAGCATCAGGTCGCAGTAAAGCTTATATCGACGATTTAAAAATCAGCTGGTCGGAAAACTCCCCACATGGGAGAGGTCCGACTGGTATAGCAATTCGCACAGGCATCATTCAAGTTCTCAATGATGTTGAAATGCATACAAATTTCAAACCGTGGGGCGAAAAAGCACGACTGGCTGGCATACGCTCAAGTGCCACGATTCCCTTTGTCTTTGAGCAAAACCGCCACGGCGCCTTGATGGTCTACTCATCAGACGCCAGCACATTCGGGCCTGCCTTGATTGAGCTCTTTGAACGACTTGCCGATGAAATTGCTCATGGTTTGAATTTTTTCTCGCATTTTGATCTGATCGAAAATGAGCGCAGGAAGTGCAAAGTTGCGGAGCTCAATTTGTCAAACGCTTTGCTGGAAACCATTAAAGCAATGGCAAAAACCATGGAAAATCGTGATCCTTACACGGCAGGACATCAGGACAGAGTGTCGATCATTGCGTGCGCTATCGGGCAGCAACTTGGTTTATCAGAAGCACAATTAAAGTCCATTCAAATGGCAGCCTTGGTACACGACATTGGTAAAATTGCGGTACCTATTGAAATTCTAACCAAGCCAAAAAGCCTGAATGACGCTGAATTTAGCCTGATCAAAGAGCATCCGCTGACGGGATATAACATACTAAAGGATGTCCCATTTCCATGGCCAGTCGCTGAAATTGTGTATCAACACCATGAAAAGATCGATGGTTCCGGATACCCCCGTGGTTTACGTGGGGATCAAATTCTCTTGGAAGCCCGGGTATTAGCCGTCGCAGACATCGTCGAAGCAATGGCGTCTTACAGGCCTTATCGTCCAGCACTGGGAATCGATATTGCATTAAATGAAATTCAAAAACAATCAGGTAAACAACTTGACGCAGAAATTGTCGCTGTTTGTGTGAAAATGTTTATGCAAGGCTATTTTTCGCTTCCGACACCACAGCAGCATCATGACTGATCAAACAAATGCCACGCAAAGATTTTTGATGTCGATCACCTATACTCGAACTAAAACGAGGTCTTCTGAGAATTTCATTTGCTCAAAGAAATTTTTTGAGATACTGGCGATTCAGTTATGCATAAATTCTGAACTTGTCCTACACTGACTGCTGAGACCAAGTGGTTTTTAAAAACTGTTCGTCATTGTTGTAAAAAATGTCGAATATATAAAATTTTTATCCACTCGCGTTATAAAGTCGTGGCTAAGCATGGCCTTGACTGTTTTTAAATAAGAAATTAATTTCTTTAAGTTAAATATTTGGGAGCTAAAAATGAGTATCAGCTCAATTAATACGAGTGGCTATAGCAGCGAAGCGGTTTCAAGCAAACCTGATCCAGCACAAGTGAAGAAAGCCGTACAACAAAATCAGGACATTAAAAATCAGCAGGATTCAACACAACAAACTCCTGTAACGCAGGCGCAGACAGCACCGCCAGTACCAACAGTGAATACAAGTGGTCAAACTGTTGGGCAATTAGTCAATGTACAAGCCTGATATCACTGGTAACTGGCGTTAATTGCCAGTACCGACGAGGCAAAAAATGATCGCGCCAGTCATCATTTTGTGGTCAGCCTTCAATGTCTCCTGAGGCTGCGCCACCGCCATTTGTTACGGGATCTACTTATCTGGGGCGATTTTTTGGCTACCAATATCGTTGGCTTATTTCACATTTCTTACATCTGCCCCTAAGCTATTGCGTTGTATGGCCATCTGGCCTAAATAAACGATAAGATCATCCAACTCACCATCCGAAACAATGTCGGTTTTAAAGCCCGGCATTTGCGATTGAGTCCAACGACGTACTGAACCCGGATCACGGACCAGACGTCGTAATGCATTGCTCTGAAAATACTCAGTCGGGTTCATCGGCACATTCAAATCTGGTCCTATTTTTGCGTCGCCACCATCATTTAAGGAATGGCAAGTTGCACAATTTTTGCTAAATACTTGCAAGCCCCGCAACGCGGATTGCTGTAATTCTCCCTGCGCATGCGGAAGTAACTGCGGATAGCGAATTTCCAAGGGTGAGGTCACCGCAATTTTTGCGATCTGATACGGCCATTGCTCATTCGAGATATGTGATTTTTCTGGCGCCAGCCATACCAGATAAAATGGCCCTGCACTGGGTTGGCCTGGCTTCAATGCGTCCCAAGGGTGCGCCGGATCTTCGATGGCAAGCCAGGCTTGTGATACTTTCGCATCTCTTGTCATTAGCAGATTCGGTATCGTCGCAACAAAGCCATCCAATGCCGTAAACTGCAAATGGCCTTGCGTCGGCAACGTACCGACCAGAGACCACAAAGGTACGGCCAGATATGTTTGTTGACGATGGTAAGACACGTCGTCAGGGATAACGATGCTTTGCAGTGATTTAGAATGCAGCAACTCAGATCGGCTCACTGTTTTTACCTGGCCATCAATTTGCAATTGTAAACCGGGTTCCGTCAATTTTTTGTTGCTGACGTCGGTATTCATAAACGAGCATGCAGCAAGCAATAAACAACCCAACATTGCCACTAATGAAGTACGTATTAAGGTAAATGCGTGCATGTTTTTTTACCCATGAAAAAAGATGTTTGCATTATCGCCCGATTTTGCGATGACAGCACACTTTGGGCTATATATTGAGAGCAAGTCAAAATCAGCACAACGACACGAAAAAAAACGAATAAGAATCTTTCCTTTTTTCAAATAAGAATCAGTCTCTGTAGAGAGAAAATTAATTCAACTTTGTGCTTAAACATAGTGCAAGATAAGCTTAAGCACCATACAATGGCGCCTGAAAAAAATGCCTATGTGATCTACCATTTTGCGAAGAAAATAGAGATCACTTGGGATCAATAGCCGCACTCTTTCAGATTTTGATTCCATGAAAAATATTGATCATCACGACGAACATGACAGCCCGCAATACGGAACAACTGAACGCGCCGCAGCGATGTCGCGCAGCACCTGGACCAGCGTTGCTGTCAACGTGTGTTTAAGTACCGCCCAGATTGCTACGGGTATCTTTGGTAAATCACAAGGTCTGGTTGCCGACGGTATCCATTCTTTGTCTGATCTCGTTGCCGACTTTGTCGTTTTGCTGGCGGGTCATCATAGCAAAAAAGACGCTGATGAAGATCATCCCTACGGCCATCAACGCTTTGAAACCGGTGCCTCACTGGCATTAGGGTTGATATTGCTGGTGGTAGGTTTAGGCATGTTGTGGTCAGCATTTTTGAAACTGCAATCTCCAGAAACCGTGCCCAAAGTGCATACGCTGGCATTGTGGGTGGCAGGGTTTGCATTAGTTTCTAAAGAACTGCTCTTTCGCTACATGCTGGCCGTTGCACACCGGGTCAAGTCTAGCCTATTGGTTGCGAATGCATGGCATGCGCGTTCTGATGCAGCATCTTCGCTGGTGGTTGCTTTAGGTATTATCGGCAACCTCGCAGGCTATCCGATCTTAGATCCTATTGCGGCATCCATCGTTGGTTTCATGGTCGCGAAAATGGGCTGGGAATTCGGCTGGGAAGCATTAAACGATTTGATGGACAGAGCCGCTGACGATGAAGAAGTGCAAGCAATACGTCGCACCCTGCAAGAGACGCCAGGAGTGATTGGTGTGCATGATGTGAATACACGAAAAATGGGCGATATGATCGTGGTTGATGCGCACATCGAAGTGGATGCCGAAATCACGGTAGAAGAAGGCCACGACATTGCCGTCGAAGCCAGAAAACGTGTCATGCAACATCACCGGGTTCTCAATCTGATGACACATATTGATCCATGGAAGCGACCAGACCTTGACCATGCGATTGAAGCTTCCTGATCTGCGACACAATACATTTGCCCGGAGACGTTCCGGGGTTTTTTATTTCTTCCGTAAGATCAAATTCCAGCGACACGACAGTTCTTCAAGCATTCATCAATTAGGATTAGAATGTTGCCTCCTTTCACTCCCGAGCGAAATCCATGAAAATTTTCCTGATTCCAGCCTTGCTGGCAAGCGCATTTGCCCCGGCAACAGTTGCCGCAAGTAGCATAGAAAAAATCCAGAACGTCGTCATTATCTATGGCGAAAACCGTAGCTTTGATAACTTGTACGGTATGTTCCCGGGAGCAAACGGAATCGGTAGAGCATTTGCGGAACAACGTTATACGCAAGTCGATATGCAGGGCAAACCACTGACACAATTGCCACCGACATGGGATAAACCTGGTGTGGCAAATAAGGATTTCCCTCAGGGTATGCCTAACATGCCTTTCAGTATTGATGCAGCGCCTGTCAACCAGGGCTTAGATAAAAAAACGGTTGATCTGGTACACCGCTTTTATCAAAACCAAATGCAAATCAATGGTGGAAAAAATGACCGTTTTGCGGCGATCTCTGACGCTGGTAGTTTGAGTATGGGACACTACAACGGCGCGTCTTTGCCGATGTGGAAAATCGCTCAGGAATATACTCTGGCAGATAATTTTTTCATGGGTGCTTTCGGCGGTTCATTTTTGAATCACATGTGGCTCGCCTGTGCGTGCACGCCGGTATTCAAGAATGCGCCAGATTCCATGCGTGCAAAACTCGATGCAAAAGGAAATTTACTGTTGAAAGCAGGTTCTCCTACTGACCCACTAGCAGGTGCGCCGCAATTCCAGGATGGTAGCGTGACCCCCGATGGTTTTGGTGTGAATACTTTACAGTCTAGTTACCAACCTAGCGGTATTCCCTCATCGGGCGATTCTGCATTAGCAGATAGCAGCAAACATCCGCTACCACCACAAACGCAAACCACCATTGGTGACACACTGAGTCAAAAAAATATTAGCTGGAAATGGTATGCAGGTGGCTGGAATCAAGCGTTAGCAGATCGCTCGCAAATCTACGGCGGCAAAATTAATTTCCAACCGCATCATCAGCCGTTTAACTATTTCTCTCGCTTTGCACCAGGAACTACAGACCGTGCTGAACATCTCAAAGATGGCGCGGAGTTATTTAGCGATATTGAACACGGTCGTTTGCCACAAGTGACTTTCTACAAGCCGCAAGGTGAATTGAATGAACACCCCGGTTACACCGATGTCATGTCGGGTGACGAACACATTGCCAATCTGGTTAAAAAACTGCAAGCCAGCCCACAATGGAAAAACATGCTGATCATCGTTACTTATGATGAAAACGGTGGCTTCTGGGATCACGTCGCACCGCCAAAGGCCGATCGTTGGGGACCAGGCAACCGCATTCCGGCTATCATTATTTCGCCGTATGCAAAACGTGGTTACATCGATAGCACGCCTTACGATACAACGTCTATTCTCAAGTTGCTTACTAAACGTTTTAAACTGGCACCATTACCAGGTGTTCGTGAAACAGCGGGCGATTTGACTGGCGCATTACAAAATTAAGTTTTATAAATCTATAGTCTGATTTCAATATCCTAGAAAAGAGGTGGTTCAGCATATGCCACCTCTTTTTTACGAGCTTAGACTGCACCTATTTGTATTAACTCTGCCAACATAGGATCACGCGGTTGTAGCGCCTCAAACAAACCCAGTGCATGCAATGCAGGAATAAGCGCCAGCATATCCACCTTAGCCTGTGAATGCGCTTCTCTTTGGTGTGGATCTTGCAGTATCCGCCAGTTCACCAGAAAAACGCCAACACTTCCTTTACGAACTAGCACGTCGTTGATCAGTATTGTATTTTCTTGATCAGCTAAAATGTCCTCAGGTTTCATCGTTGCCCCAAATTTATGTCAAAAGAATTGTTGATAGCAGAGGGTACATTGCCGGACTAGCGAACAAAATGCCATCACTGTTCCAATCTAATACTCCCCCTTTAAGATCGGTACAGAACGCGCCGGCCTCTTGTGCGATCAAGACACCTGGCAGCCAGTCGTATAAGCTACGTCCGGTTTCCCAATAACCATCTAATTTACCTTCAGCCAGTTGTGCCAGACTCAGTGAGCTGGGCCCCATCCACCTTTGCGCGAAAACTTGGGGAATGACTTTCGCTAACAAATGAAGAAATTCATCGATTTCAGCTTGAGGACGTTGAGGGTAATTGGGGAAACTAGTACCTAACACCGCGAGACTTAACTGGTCACGCTGCCCCACTTGCATGCGACGTCCATTGCAAAACGCCCCCTTCCCCGTTTGCGCGTGATACATCGCATTGCCGACGGGATCATAAACAAAGGCGAGTACTGGTTTCGCATCCAATACCAGACATAAGGTCAATGTCCAAAGCGGCAAGCCAGACAAAAATTGCACAGCACCATCAATCGGATCGCAAATCCAGTAGGCGGGATGCTCAGGCTTGATTTGCTGCTCTGGATCAAATTCTGCATGTGAGAAAGGTATTTCTGGCCAATGGCTGCTCAACGCCATTTCAAGTTGTCGTAAAACAGTGCCTGAACAGTGTTCAAAAGTTTTTTGCATGGCAGTCAGATCAGCGGGGTTACATGTTGGCTGCTGCCGCAACAACCACGCGCCATGGTGGGTAAGCAAGGTGATGATGGTGTTGGGATCAATTTGTTCAATCAGCGTTTTCATTTTGCTCTCCGGGTTGAAGGAGTTCCTATTGTGCTGATACGTACAATTGCCTGCTAACGCTATAATGTCATTTAATATCTTGATCAGGCCATTTCATCGATGGATCATTAACTATGGACTTACTTGATGTTCGTCACTTAGTGCACAACGCACTCGAAAACTCGTCACCACATGCACATTCGCAGGGACAGTTGTTTCTGGTGCATTCCGGACTGGTCAGCGTCGTGACCAAAAACCAGCATTGGGTTATGCCCTCCGGATGCGTCGGTTGGGTGCCGCCACAGATGCTACACGGTGCTACTGTTCACGGTGATATGCGGGGTACGAGCATGTATTTTTCCGAAGACTTTAGCCGAAAAAAAATGCCTACCGAGTTGAAAGTCGTTCGTACTTCACCACTACTCGCCTCGCTACTTGCGGAAATCAGTGAACATCAGTGCCATCAACAAAACCCTGCCTACATTGCAGTTCTTGCAGATGTGCTACATCGACTTCCTGCGCAAACACTGTTCGTTCCAATGCCTGTTGATCCACGCTTACTAAGGATGGCACAAGCCTTACTAAAGCAGCCTGACGATGAAACTAATCTTGATGGTTGGGCCGAGAAAATTGGTATGTCACGGCGTACCCTGACGCGTCGATTTCAACAAGAAACGGGTTGGAGCATAGGACAATGGCGACAACAAATGCGCTTGCTGCTGGCCTTAGAAAAACTCAGTGCTGGATTACCGGTCACCACAGTTGCTCTGGACATGGGCTATCAAAGCGTTAGTGCTTTTATCAAAGTGTTCCGTCAATATTTAGCTTGCACTCCGAAAGCCTGGCTGGAACAATCTGGCACGGCAGCACAATCTTATTTCACCAAATAAATCAAACTTCGATGACAAATCAGGAAGTACACAAAACATCCAATAGTGTCTGGACTATCTTTAAGATCTTCTTACGCCTGGGATGTACCTCATTTGGTGGTCCGATTGCCCACCTCGGTTTTTTTCGCGCAGAGTTCGTTGAAAAACGTCAATGGCTTGATGCCAAAAGATATGCTGATCTGCTAGCGCTGTGCCAATTTTTACCGGGGCCAGCAAGCAGTCAGGTGGGGATAGCATTGGGTTTGTCACGTGGCGGTATTCCGGGCGCGCTGGCGGCATTTCTTGGTTTTACTTTACCGTCTGCGATTATTCTGACTTTGTTTGCGCTGACCTACGCGCAAGTTGGTAGTCATTGGGGTGAAGGCTGGTTGCACGGCTTTAAATTAGTATCTGTGGCGGTTGTTGCACAGGCACTGTGGGCGATGGGGAAAAATTTCTCATCGGGTTGGCAACGTGCAATCATCACGTTGCTATCCGCTGCGGGCGTAATACTGCTGCCTCCAGCGATCGGGCAAATTTTTGTGATTGCTTTCGCTGGTGTGATCGGTATGTGCTTTTTACGAGCGGCACCTGACAATAGTCAACAGGAAGAAAATGCCACTATTTCCAAGCGTACCGCAACCATTGCTCTGATTTTATTTTTTACTTTACTCATCGGTTTACCTTTGTTGGCCAAGGCTGCTCAGTCCTACCCAGTCACACTATTCGACAATTTCTATCGCACCGGTGCCTTGGTGTTTGGTGGTGGTCATGTGGTGCTGCCATTATTGGAGTCACAAGTTGTACAAAGTGGTTGGGTCTCAGAAGCAACATTTCTGACTGGCTATGGTGCTACGCAAGCAATGCCGGGGCCTCTATTTACGTTCGCTGCTTTTTTGGGTGCGAGTTCTAAGCAATTTCCTTCTGGTTGGCTGGGTGCCTCGATTGCCTTGGCAGCGATATTTTTACCTGCCTTTTTGCTGGTCATTGGTGCACTGCCTTTTTGGGAACAGTTACGTCATCAACAGCATTTAAAAAACGCCTTGTCAGGTATCAATGCTGCTGTTGTTGGCATGTTACTCGCTGCTTTTTATCATCCGGTATGGACGAGTGCGATACACAATGTCAGCGACTTTTTGATTGCTGCTGGAGCACTCGCATTACTGACGTTGGCAAGGCTGCCGGCGTGGTTGACGGTATTTATTACAGTGGTTTTTTCAGGGATTTTTTTGTCCTGAGAATTGATCTTCTAAGGTTGAGACGAAACTCTTCCGTTAAACCCATGATGTTTGCTTGGCGGGTTGCACCCGTCACCACGTTCAGGCGATGCGATAATCAACATTTTTACCCTTGAAACTAACTTCCCATAGACTCAAGATAATGCGAAACGTCATCCATATTTTCTTTGGTCAGCGCATGTGATACACCCTTCATCATCGCGCCATTGGGGCGTTGTTCGGTGTTTTGAAACACGTTTAGTTGTTTGAGCAGATACGTAGAATGTTGACCAGCTAAACGAGGAAAAATTTGATTTCCTTGCGCCTTGGCACCGTGACATGCAACGCAGGCAGGTACCTCTTTTTCCGGGATACCATGTTCGTAAATTTCCTGCCCACGAGCTAGCTTCTCAGGCACGAAAGTATTCTTTGATGTCTGCGCTATTTGCTCTGAAAAATAGGTTGCCAGTCCTTGTATTTGCGCATCGCTCAGGTTTGCCGTAATGCCCCACATATAGTCATAGCCATCTTTGTCAGAGCGTGTGTGAGCGCGAAAACCTTGCAACTGCGATATCAGATATGCCTCTGGTTGCCCTGCCAAATTAGGAAAATTTGGCGAATTCGAATTGCCGGTCATTCCATGGCAATTCGAACACAACTGCATCACTATCGTTTTAGTCGGGACATGCTGAGTAACCAGAGAGCGCGAGCGCTCTGGGGTGCCGCAGGCATTTAAAAACAAAGCGGTCAGCATCAGTGCATAGATTGACTGGTGTTTCACGTTTTTCTCCCATGGTGTTAATCGTCAATCGACGTCACGCTTAATAAGCAGCCCACACATAAACAAACAGGGTATTGTTATCTTTCGCGTTCCGTCCGGCGCCATCGTAGTTGCTGCTGGCACCATTGAAACGATTGAACTTGTAATACTGCAAACCGACTCGCGCATACTGAACCGGCATCCAGAACAATTCAGGAATCAACACTCTGGTATCAGGATTGTTGGTGATACTCCCGCTTCCTGGGATTGGAATCATAGTCCCCGTCCCTGTACCATCGTCCTGCAGACCTGCGTAAAGAGTGGCGTCCGAACTTCCAGTGGTTTGGCGATAAGTGAAGCTACCACCATATTTAGCACGATAAATATAGCTGCCTTTGACTTGCAACTGGTTCAAGGTATTACTGCTATTACTCGCCACACCTGTCACGTCACCACCATTGCTCGATTCACGGATATAGCTCAGTTGTGCCGTAAAAGTGTGATCATCGAGTAGATACTGATATTGGGCGTCCACACCGCGATCGCGAAAATGGGTAGTCGGTCCGGTTGGATTGGTGGGATCTGGATACACATCAGCATTCATGCCAAACATGCCCACCATCATATTATGTGGCCCCCATTCATGACTGGCAGCCAAACGCCAATAGGGATTGCTGCCGCTAAGCCGGTTACCGATATCATTGCCTGACTTCAGGATGGTGAATGCTCCTTTGGCAGTCTGGTACAAAGATACTTCGGCATAGAGCGTTTTGTTCCAGAATACGTAGGCACCAAGACCGGCGACTTGTTGCCCTAACTGTGACATCATCGGTGCCGCACTGGCACCTGTGTAACCGAATTTGGTTGGCACGTATTGTATCCATGCTGGTGCCGTATTCCAGACATCGGCAACGGATGGATTATTGTTCAGGCTGAGCCCAACAATCAGGTCACTCCCGCTGCTGATAAAGCGATCAGAATAACGCACGTCAATATTGTCGGAATGCGAATGCCCGCTCCATTGATTGGTGTTTGGGTCCTGATTGGCATAGTTGTCGTAGGTTGCCTGAGCGAACATGCCGATATTGTCAGTGATTTTTCCTGCCAGAAAAACGCTGCCAGTCTGAAATAATGCGGCTGCATTTTTTGGAAAGTCGGATGAAGGATCAGCATTGATGGTTTTGGTATAGCTTGCCACGCCCATTACCGAAAGTGGCACAGCAGGACGTTCGCCCAAGGTATATCCAGTCAGTTTAAACAAGCGACCATAAGGTGTAAGTTCAGGATATTGCCCACCCGCATGGCACGCTACACAGGACTGTCCAGTCTGCCGGGCAAAGGTAGGTAAAGCGTGGGCTGCGCTTGAAATCATCAGCATGATCAAAGCAATCAATCCAAAGACATACACGCCTAAAGAGTGATCGGCACGAAAGGTAGTCAGAACTTTACTCATAGATGACCTCGCCTTAAATCTTGGGTAACATTGAAACGACCAGATGGTTTATTTCTATGTAATGAGCCTGGAAAACGTACCCAAAAAAAACGATAGATACTGACAACTCATCCTATGCCTGATTTTCAGCATAGGCGTCCAACACAAAAATCAATTGATGCAAATCAAAGCAGCACTAATCAACACCAAGTTGGCTACGGATCAGTTGCTTTTTAAGTAGAACGGCAAACTCTGTTGGCAAAAAGCTCGACTTTTATCAGTCTCACAAATCAGTCTCACAACGCGCCAATTAATATTCATGATGTACAAATTTGGATGTTTTTGACCGATATCGCATATAAAATGAGCGTTTTGGCACAACATGACTTCCATTTAAGCCCTACACTAGCAACTCACCTTTGAAAGGAATACCTCGATGAAAACGCGCATTTTATTCTCTGTATTATTGAGCTTAGCGGGTACCGCATTGGCTGATGATTTCAAACTCAGCAGCAAAGACATCGCAGAAGGTCAGACTTTAAGTGCGGAACAAGTGTTTAAAGGTTTTGGCTGTGAAGGCGGCAATGTTTCTCCTTCCTTAGCATGGCAAGGTGCGCCAGCGGAAACCAAGAGTTTTGCGATTACCGCTTATGATCCTGATGCACCGACCGGTAGTGGTTGGTGGCACTGGACGCTGGTTAACATTCCGGCAACCGTGACGGAATTGCCTAAAGGTGCAGGCAGCAAAGGCGGCAAATTACCAAAAGGTACCGTACAAGGTCTGACGGACTTTGGCACCAATGGTTTCGGCGGCGCATGCCCACCAGTTGGCGATAAACCACATCACTATCAATTTACTGTCTGGGCATTAAAGGCGGATCGTTTACCGATTGATAAACATGCGAGTGGCGCTATGGTCGGTTATATGTTGAACGCCAATGTCATCGCCAAAGCATCAATCACTGCAACGTACGGACGTTAACTTGATATGGGCATGACATCTCACCCGGTAAGCTGCCATGCCTGCGATTGATTTAACGGTCGTCAAAGCCCTCAAAAGACATAGCCTACGGCAAGTTTCCAGCATCCTGCCAGCGCTATGCCTGGTACAGCATGGGACCAAGCAAGTTATATGGGATGAACAACTCCTGGATGTCGAATCGCAACAGCTGTTACTCTTTCCTGCCGGGATGAAATTCACCGTCAGCAATATTCCTGACAAAGATCTCTATCTGGCAGAAATGGTCAGCATTCCACCGCAACTGATATCGCGCTTCCGTCAACGCTATGGCGATCAATTATTGCCGATTCGACGCTTATCACTCGAAAGCAATTTGTGCTGTAAAGTCGATACCTATACAGCAGAAGCATGGCGTCAATTAATGGCGAGCATTGCAGCGCAAGCGCCTGACAGTTTGCAAGAACATTATCTGGAAGGTGTGCTTCTGGCGCTGAGTCTCAATAACGATCTCTCACCGATCATCAGCAATCGCAGCGATACACTGTGCGAACGCGTACAGCAACTGATTGCGCTGCGCCCTGCTTACGAATGGAGTGCCACAAAAATAGCGCAGCAGCTCCATATAGGCGAGTCGACGTTACGCCGACGACTGCAAGCAGAAGGTAAAAACTTCGGACAAATCTTGCTTGAAGTCCGGTTTGGCCAGGCATTAAATTTGTTGCAAACGACATCGAAAGCGATTGGAGAAATTGCCATCGAAACCGGCTACGCTTCTGCATCACGATTTTCACATCGATTTCGTTCACATTACGGCATCACGCCAAGTGAACTGCGCAAGAGCATGTAGCTAATGTGAAGCAAGCTGATCAGTCACGATTGTTATACCGCGAAATCTAACGAGGGACTGAACACTTAGCCCAACTCCCTCGCTACGATCCTCGTTCTAAATCGCCAACTAAATCACCAACCATTGCCCCTTAAACAGAATAGGACCTGATGGTTTCTCAGGATTACCTGATCCACCTTTCGGTTCCAGAGAAATAGCCAGCACAGCCTGCTCCTGCTTAAGCATGTGTTCCGGCATACGCACCGTCACCTGACCAGCGCTGGCGATCAAACCAAGTGAATGTACTTTGCCTTCTTTAGAGATTGACCATAACTCCAGACTTTGATCTGCACGAATTGATTGGGTACTGACCATCTTGACGACCAATTCACCGCGTTTTTTGTCGCCAGTAATCAAAGCTATGGCTTGCGCCTTCTCATCCGTCAAAGTCGCCACATATTGATTCCCGACTGCGTCATTTTGTTGACGTTCCAGCGTGCTAAACAGAACCGACACTAAAATCATTGCAGCCGCAGTTGATACCATACCAAGACCACGCCAGAACGCCAGATCTTCACGCAGTTCGCGCCAGAAGCGCCAACGATCATGGACAGGTGCAGCGATCCCAACGCGCTGGCGAATGCGCTCCCATACCTGTGGCGGGGGTGCCATTGCAGGTGTCAATTCTGCCATAGGCAGTAAATGCGCCTCCCATTGCCGAACGACATGACGCAGCATTGCTTCTTGTTCCAACCATTGCTCGAAGCGGCGCCGCGCACCTCCACGCAAACTGCCCAGCACATATTCTGCGGCAAGCTTTTGTTGCAGCCGGGAATTCGCCATTAAGTTTTGTAGATTCATGATGCCTCCCTGGAATTCAGACACAACCGCAGTTTATCCAGACCGCGCCGTATCCAGGTTTTCACTGTACCTATCGGCAAGCTCAACTGCTGCGCCACTTCCGAGTGCGACAGGTCATGAAAAAACGCCAGTGCCATTGCTTGTCTATGGGTATTTTCCAGACGTGACATACACGACGACAAGGCACGTGCGTCCTGACTCAATTCCAAATGTCGGGTCGGCGTAGGCTCAGTGCTTTCTAATGTGTGTAGCAAACCCATATCAAAATCCTCTCCATCGATTTCTACGTCATGGTCAATGCGACGTAATTGATCAATCGCGCGATGGCGGACGATAGTCACCATCCATGTCATCGGCGCCGCGAGGCTGGCCTGATAATTGGCGGCATTGTTCCAGATATTGACATAACTTTCCTGCAATACCTCTTCTGCCAGCTCGCGCTTATGTAATATACGCAGCGCAAAGCCAAACAGTTTCGCCGATGTCGCCTCATATAAAGCCTGAAATGCGCGTCCATCTTGTTTCGCAATAGCAGCCAGCCAATGGTGTAACTGGCTGGCGTCAGAAGTGGCCTGAGTCAATCGCTTCTCCAAAAGTAGTTTTCACGTTTGCAGAAATTGTAACGAGATTTTTGCTCATTCATTCACGCTATGCGCACGAAACCACACAAACAAAAATATTTTATGCTTTTTAAAAAAACTTGAATCCAATTGGTTTTTCGCTGCGTATCAGTTATCAGGTCATCGCTGATTGAGCAGCTTCAAACTCTTAAGCGATGTTTTCAGACGAAAATCCAAGGAAAAATGATGCAACTGATACAAGGCTTACGTTACACCAGCCTGCTGGCTGGATTAGCATTCATCGCACAAACAGCGCATGCGCAAGAATTCAGCAAACCAGATATGGGTAAATTAACCGCCACTGGCGGTGTCAGCAGCGTAGAAGGTGCCGGCGGTGGTGGCATTACGCCGTGGGCACTGATCACTGGGTATGGTTCACGCGATAGCTACGGCGGTAATGCGCATGTTACTCGTATTTCAACCCAGGACTATGGTCTGACGTCCTATGGCGTTGCCGTTGGTGTCGCCGACCGCGTTGAATTTTCTTTAGCGAATCAGGAATTCACTGGCAGCCTCGCACCATTAAACGCACTCAAGATTCGCCAGGATATTGTCGGTATCAAAGTCAAAGTCGCTGGTGACGCCGTCTATGATCAGGGTAGCTGGATGCCGCAAGTGGCGATAGGTGCGATGTATAAACGGAATAACGGTATTACAGGTTTAGAAGCACTTGGGGTGACTAACGTCAAACAATTGGGCGCATCTGATGACCACGGCATTGATTACTACGCTTCTGCAACCAAAATCCTGTTAGATCAAAGCTTGCTGCTCAATGGCACAGTTCGCTTAACCAAAGCCAATCAAATGGGCATACTCGGTTTTGGTGGCGACAAGAAAAATAGCTACCAGGCGATGTTTGAAGGGTCTGCGGCGTATCTGATCAACCGCAAACTGGTTGCCGGCATCGAATACCGCATGAAGCCTAATAATCTCAAGGTCGACAACGAGAAGGCATATTACGACGCATTTATCGCCTGGTTTCCGACTAAAAATGTGTCTGTGACTGCGGCGTACGCACGTCTGGGTGACATCACGATTTTCAATCCTAAAGATCAGCATGGCTGGTATTTGTCCTTGCAAACAGGCTTTTGATCAAGGACTTTTATTCTTATTTTTAGCGACTATTTTCTCAGAAAGAAATTCAAATGAAAAACTTCTCATCCTTCACTCGCGCGATTTCTGTTGCATGCAGCATCGCAGCTTTAAGTCTGTCAGTACACATCAATGCACTGGCTGATTCTGGTGCCGACGCGGTTTATCAAGGTTTAGGTCAAAAAGCTGGTATTGCCAGCTTTGTGCAAGATTTTGTTGGCATCATCACGACCGATGATCGCATTAGCGCAGCGTTTGCGAATGCCGATAAAGAACGTTTGGGATTTTTATTGACAGAACAGTTCTGTGAACTCAGCGGTGGTCCATGCAAATATAGCGGCAAAGATATGAATAGCGCGCATGAAGGTATGAACATTAGCAACGCTCAATTTAATGCTCTCGCAGAAGACTTGCAAATAGCAATGGATAAGCATGATATTCCCTCATCCATACAAAATAAATTGATCGCTAAACTGGCACCAATGCAACGCGTGGTTGTCACGAAGTAAGCAGATGACGATGCTTACCAGCGTGTTGAAACAAATCGGTAGCGGCAGAATTTTTGCCGCTTTTTTCCTATCTTTGGGTGTGGCGCTGACACAGCCAGTATGTGCCACTGAAGTAGTCACTACAGCCTTGGATAAAAAAGGCAACCCCATGTCTGACGTGATTGTCTACGCCACTCCTTTACACGGTACTGTGCCTCCAGTAGCCAAGACAGCAACAGCCGTCATCAGCCAGAGCGGTATGCAGTTTTCTCCTTACGTCACCGCTGTGCGCGTCGGGACAGCGGTTGAATTTCCAAATTACGACAAGATGGAACATCACGTGAAATCTTTTTCGGCAGTAAAAGAATTTGAAATCAAAACGTATAACAAAGGGGTGACCCCACCGCCTGTCTTGTTTGACAAGGCAGGAATGGTCGTTGTGTACTGCTTACTTCATAACTGGATGCGCGCTTATGTTTTGGTATTGGATACGCCCTACTTTGCCAAATCAGATGACAGTGGTGTAGCAAAGCTTGAGAACTTACCAGTTGGCGATTACAAACTGGAAGCCTGGCACCCAAACATGGGTAGTATCAAACCAACACTAAGTCGTAATGTAAAAATAGGCACTGAAAATTTGCCTGCGCAATTTCAGTTTGACTTTGTGCCGACAGCAAGGAAGAGTAAATAAGAGACTATGGCTGATCAAGTGTAAATCAAGATCAAACCATAGTTTTTGGGATATCGTGTATTTGAAATTTCCATGGAACCGAAGTATCCATGGACTATTTTAAAACATCACTTGAGTGCAACTGCAGCGAGTTTGTTATCCGAGGTCAAAATATACAAGACACCGTTAGCAGACAAAGATAATCTGCCAGCCATAGGATAAACCCATGCAAATTGATGCGTCTTCAAGTCAATCGCATAGGTATTAACATTGGTACTGACAAAAACATGGCTATCCGTGAGCAAAACATCACTACTAAAACTACTTTCGGCAGTGCTCAATGGTGACCACGTCCACAACAGTTTTCCATCAGTTTCTGAGCGCGCTTCAATTTGAACTGGCATGCCATTCATCGCGTAGATGACGCCATTCGCGTATCCGGGATTGTTGGAATAACGTCCTGGAATAGACCAATTCCACTTTCCTGCAGAGACGTTGATATTGCTTAAATTACTACCTCCGTTAGCGTTTGATGAAACTAAAAAGACTGAGTTCGTCGCACCAATCACGGGAGCTGACCGCAAACTATTCGCATAATAGTAACTAGAGGTGGCATAAGGATCAGTCAATGATAATTTAACAGCGCCTGTCGATCTATCAACAACACTAAATAGCGCAGGATTAGAGACATAGCTACCGTTGACGTAATTCAACGTCCCGCTATTATAGGTATACACACTATTCGCATCGACCGCGGGCGTCCACATATCCGAAGCCTGCAAAGTAGTAAAGTATTTTTGTGCCGCAGTACCACCATCAAATGCGCTTAAACCGTTTCCTGCCCAGTTAGAAAATACGACACCATTCGAAACAGTCGGTGGCATAAAATTTTGAGTTTGCGAAACAACAGATGACTTAGCCAAAATAGAACCGCTATTGGCATTCATTACAATCAGGCTGGCATTATTGCTCGAATTACTGAACATATTTGCCATGACATAAAGTTTGCCATCACTCATCGTTGGAGGATTTAATGTGGAGCTAACAGTACTGAAATCCGTATTCCATGCAACCGTTCCATCCACTTCCTTCAATGCCATCATTTGTAAACCAGCATTGAAGTAAACATTGCCATTTCCGGTAACAACCCCGCTGGCTGGCAGAGCATAGGAATAGTAACTCGAAGGTGATTTCCATAACCAACGCGCTTTAAATGCCGTTGGATCCAAAGTCAATGGCACGTAGGCAGTATGCGCAGCATTGCCCTGGAACATTTGCCATTCCGGTGTGATCGAAATGTCGTAAGGAACCTGAAATGGTGAACCGCTGACTGCAGAACTGCACGCAGCGTCGTTGCATACGTTTAATGTCAACGTACCTTTGTAACGTCCGGCAGCGATGTTAGCTGTCGTTGAAATGCTAACTGTGTGTGTATTGTCTTTGTTGGCAACTACACTCACAGCGGGTTGCATAACGTTCGCTGAATCATTAACGTTGGCATAAAGTTGTCCGCTCACGTTACCTTGGTGACTTAGGTTGACCGCGACTGTACCAGCACCTCCGACAGCAGATACTGTAGTCGCAGTACCCGAAACCACGGTAAAAACGGCACTTGGCGTAGGTGGTGTCGGCACTGGTGGTGGCGTAGGTACCGGTGGCGGTGTGGGGGACGTAGATTGTTGATCCGGGACAGGGTTGCTATTACTGCCTCCGCCGCAAGCGGCAAGCATCAGTAAAGGAAATAAAAAGACAAGTTTTTTCATTTTAACAAAACAGAGAATGAGTTTAGCTTGTCAGAATATCACTCCAAAAGAAACAATTCATCACATTTAGTAACATTTCGAATTAACTAGCTAGCATTGTAGTAAATTAACAATATTAATATTGACTTCCATCCTCCGCCATCGAAATGAAGTTACTTTTTGAAAAAATTCGTGCTTTTAATGGTGTAAAAATAGACTTTCCATATTAATGTTTCTCCACAACCTCGTTTTGCACTCCCCATACAGTCAATATTTGATTCATACTCCCATCGGCAACCATAGCAACCATTGCGCTATTTAAACGCTCAATAACTTCATTAGCATCAGGGCGTAACTTGGCGATGGCAAAATAATTTTTATCGAGCGCGATTGGTGTTTTTTGTATCTCTAAATCATTGAGATCGATATTTGCCGCTTGTGCATTCAACTTCACCGCCGCCAGTCCTCCGGGCATAATTGCGGCGTCGATACGTCCGAGCACTAGCTTACGGATACGAGACAATCCGTTATTATCTTCATCGATCTGAACCAAAGTAAGCTCTTTGACAAATTTTGAACCATATCGTGATCCGCGATTTAGGCCTACCACCAGACCTTTGAGATCAGCCAGACTGCTCGCGGTCAAATTTCTATTTTTCATCGTGACAATCAATACCGGATCGACGACAACAGAAGCAGAATATTTAAAAATTTTTTCACGCTCTGGCAACATGGAGAGACTGCAAATCACCCCCTCACCTCGTTCCGCCATTTGCAGTCCACGCGCCCAGGGAACTGAAATGATCTCTACTTTATACCCGGCACGACGACCCACTTCTTTTGCTAAAGCGACGAAGTAACCATCAGGATTTCCATCCGCATTTAAAAACATTTTAGGTGCACTGGCATTGCCAACTATCATGTTGAGACTAGTCTCAGTTGCTGAAACCCAACCACACAACATACATGCGATAGCAGTGACGGCGATGACCCAGAACTTCAAAACGGAAAAACTGTTTTTCATGTTGAAAATGGTGGTTGACGAAAATTTGGAGAAAGTGACAGGACTCTCTACGTGTCCTTAAATCTGAAAATTTATCAATATCTGCTTGCTATGACGTGTTGCATGTTGCGAGGAAATTTTTAAGATTTTCACAAATAATCTCAGATTTTCTCTATCAGAGCCAGCGTTATCATCCGCAGATATACGGACAGACAGGCAGACAGAACAACAAACGGTTTGCCTGCTTTAATAAATCACTGTCTTTTTCTGCCCTGTGGAAGATAGAAAACGCTTTTCATTTAACCAGAATAAAAATAAATGTAAAGGATGCTTGACATCCATTTTTTACCCATCTAAGATGTAAAGCATACTTTACATCACATCGCAGCTTCAGATGTTTGTAAATGTGTGTCTTTGCAGCTCTGAAAAGAGCGGCAATTTTTTTCACCATACATGTCAAGTTTATTTGACATTACATCCGTTTAGCTAGACCTTTACAAGCTCGTATTGTCATCACTCAGTTTGCTCATTTGAATCATTCTTTGAATATTGGAGGCACCATGTACGAATCAAAAGTCAACAAAATTTACTTCCGCGAATTGTTTGGATCTATTGCCATCTATCTTGTCGTGTTATTCACCAGCGTCTGGATTGCGAAAGACATGCCTGAGGGAGTATTGCGCACACTGATCGCACTCCTCCCAATGATTCCGGTGCTGGCAGCCCTGTGGGCCGTAGTGCGCCATTTCAAGCGAATTGATGAATATTTGCGCCAATGGAACTTAGAAAATCTCGCCATGGCGGGCGGTTTAACCGCGATTTTCGGTCTGACTTATGGTTTCATGGAAGGCATAGGTTTTCCACGGTTGAGCATGTTTGTCATTTGGGGTCTTTTCATGGGTGGATGGGGCATCATCGCTTGTTTGCGTAAAAAGTTCGATGCCTGATATGAAAAATATTATCCGCGAACTCCGCACAAATCAGGACTGGAGTCAGGCCAACCTGGCCGATCAGCTTCAGGTTTCAAGACAAACCATCAATGCAATTGAAACCGGTAAATACGACCCCAGTCTCCCGCTTGCCTTTGCCATTGCCAAATTATTTAAGCTACCTTTGGAGAAAATTTTCCAAGTCGAATAATTGGGGTTTGAATACAAAATATTACGTAAGAATAAATGAGTATTTCAAAAAACAAAAAGGCTCCGCATTAAAGCGAAGCCTTTTTCAATTACAACGACTGCATGAACACTAACAAGGCCTGTCAGTCAGCATTAAAAAGCGCCGCAAAACGCTGAAGTGCCGCGGTCGCTGCACAGGCGTGGTCGGTTCTTCATTACTCCCGCCACTTCGGTGCCGGAATGCGTTCAGTCTCTCCGGCGATCATGGTAAATTCGTTCGCTTCCCAACGTTTAGCTGCGGCAGCAATGCGGTCACGATCAACAGAAACAAAGTTCCACCACATACGCACTGGTTGTTCCAACGGTGCACCACCCACAACGACAAAGCGCGCACCATCTTCACCAGCACAAATGCTCGTTGCAGCATCTGACGGCAAGACCACCATGTGCTGCGCTGGGATGGTTTCGCCATTCACCACTAGCGCATGCTCTGGACTATATAGCGCCATTTCTGATGCCAATGCAGGTAGATTCCATGTGCCATCGGGTGGCAACTTCACATCCAGATAAAGCGTAGGTGAACTGGTTTTAACAGGGCTCGTATGACCGAATGCTTCACCAAGCAATACTCTGACCACCGCACCGCTGAGTGCTTTGTATTCTGGGATATCTGCTGCGGCTGCATGCTGAAACGATGGTTCTACTTGTTCTAAGGCTGGTGGCAATGCGACCCACAATTGCAGCCCATGCATACGACGTACCTTGCCGCGCTCGTCATCAGTCACACGCTCGCTATGCACCACTCCTTTGCCAGCGATCATCCAATTGATGTCACCCGGTGTAATCAATTGCACGCTACCGATACTGTCGCGATGAACAAAGCTACCTTCGAACAAATAGGTCACCGTCGCCAGGCCGATATGCGGGTGCGCACCGACATCGCTATCGGTTTCCGGTGCGAGATCCACTGGACGCATATGATCAAAAAACACAAACGGCCCCACTGATCGCTTCACCGCCGCTGGTAACACGCGGCGCACGGTCAGCCCTGGCGCTAACTCAGTAACGTGCCCCTGGATCTGAAGCAAATCAGCCATGTTGGCTTCCATCGACCATCTCAGACTGAATCGATATTTGTCCACTGAGTAGTTTATGTATCGGGCATTTATTAGCGATTTCTAACAAGCGTTGACGATCAGCTTCCGGTAGATCACCCTCAATAAAAATCCGGCGCTGCATTTGATAACGCACGGTGCCGCTTTCATCTTTATCTTCCACATGATCCACCGTCACGCGCAGATCTGTGACTGCCATTTGACGACGACGGATATACAACTCCAGGGTCAGCGTCGTGCAAGCAGCCAGTGAAGAATCCAATAAATCGTGCGGATCAGGAGCCAGATCGTGCGAACCGAGAGATTCATCCACGTCCGCATTCCAGACATGACGGCCGTTGGACAGCGTGGTCAATGCGCCATTCGCGCGGTGTAATTTTGCTTCTATCGTCATGGCCTGTTCCTTGTTTAGTTTTGCGATTTGTTCTGATTTGTTCTGATATGCACTTCGTGACTAATTAGCTCATAAAAATGCTTCATTGCAATATGATATCTGTTTGTGAATTTTTCAACAGCGTACGTACCAAAACCGTTTAGCAGAACACAAAGACGACAGACTACTCAGCGATAAAACCTGCCGAGTTATGACTACCATCGCAGTACGGTTTGTTTTGAGAGTGTCCGCAGCGGCACAGATAGGTTTCGGACACTTTATTGCACGTACGCCCTGTGCCACTGACCACTTCCAAATTTCCTTTTACCATCAATGGGCCATTTGGAAGCGGTTGCACATTCAAAGCACCATTACGCACTGCCAACGCTTCAAACTGCCCAGTGACTGGTTCGCCCGATGCAACAAAGCCAGCACCCGCATGCGCACCATCGCAAAACGGCTTATTTTTCGACTGGCCACAACGGCACAACGTCGCACGTGGTGAGGCTTGTGGTGTACCGCGAATTTGCAATTCTGCCTCAATTGCCAATGGACCATTTTCTCGCACGCGCACTGTGTTAACCAACGGAGCGCCATCACTATTGGCACCAACACCTGCACCAGCGGCATTGTGTATCACGCGGATAGCGCCTGACGGACAACTTTTACCTAAATGCATTAACTCTTCGACGGGCTGGGCATCGGGATGTATCCATTCGCCCTGCACGTTTGGCACGAACACATCCGGATGCGACAACACGCAGTTGCGCGAATGAATGCATTTACTGGCATCAAAATGGATAGTAGCCTCACGGCCAACGACGGTTTCTATGCTCATGTTCTGCTCCCTGAAATTAAGCGGTTGTGTCTGATCATTTACCTTGTGCAAAGCTGGTCATGGAGATGGACCCCATGGCGATCCCATCGATAAAGACTTCTGGCTTTTCCCCTGAGGCTGCCGCCAGACCTGCGATGTAGAGTAAAGGAATAAAGTGGTCCGGTGTCGGCACCGCCAGTTTATAGGCCGGGTGATTGAGCAATTGTGCTATGTCCTGAGGTCTCTGCACTATCAGGTTACGGGCTTCATCATCAAATTCCTGTGCCCACGGATAAGATCCGCGCTGCATCAGCCTCAGATTATGAACAACATTGCCGCTGGCAAGTATCAATACACCTTCGTTTCGCAGTGGTGCTAACTTTGCACCAAGTTGCACATGTTCATCAAACGACAGACGAGCATTGATAGAAAGTTGAATAACAGGAACATCTGCTTCAGGAAACATAGGAGCTAAGACCGACCATGCGCCATGATCAAGTCCCCATGTATTCTGATCGAGTCTGACATCCATCGGACTGAGTAATTCTGCTACCCTCCGCGCAAGTAGCGGATTTCCCGGTGCCGGATACAACATCTCCGAGAGTGCTGGTGGAAAACCATAAAAGTCGTGAATCGTATTCGGCTGCGGCATCGCAGTGACCGCAATATGGTCAATATACCAATGTGCAGAAATGACGAGTATCGCTTTCGGTTTTGGTATGCGCTGAGCGAAGCCCGCCCAAGCCTGCGTAAACTGGTTATTCTCTAATGCGTTCATTGGTGAGCCATGCCCAATAAATGCTGCTGGCATCATCGCTATGTCATGATTTTGCGTTGTCATCAATGCTTTCTCAGGTCATCAATACTATAAAAGCCTGATAAAACTCAGAGATCGAGTTTTATCAGGCTGTTCTCAATGAGTGTAGTCTAGTTTTCTTTATTTGACTGTGGCAGGTGCTAACTCTATCGTGCCAACGTGCAATTCACCGTGACGGCCATTGGCGTCTTGCCAGGTCCAGAATGCTTTGAGTGTGTTCGTGTTCAAGTCCAGCACGTGGCTGACGGTCGTACCAGACTTTTCAACCCAGCTCACAAAATGAAGGTCTTGGCTTACTTCTGTCGCCATTAAAGTAACTTCTTCGGTACTGACGGGCATGCCTTCCAGCACTTCATAGCGCATCTTTGTACCGTCGGCGCTGTAGGTGTTGCGGAAAACAACGCCATTGTCGAGACGCACCAGATAAATCTTACCGCGATAGCTGATGTTGTTCATGGTATTCACTTTTTGCTCATTATTTTTTTCTACGTTGCTGGATGCGCTTGTGGTTTGTGCTGTTGTTGCAACTGCAACTGTCATTAAGGCGATTACGGCAGCAATTTTCTTCAATGTGTTCGATACGTTAGAAATCATCATTTTTCTATAACAAATTCGTTTTCTACATAGCGGGCTAAAAAAGCCCGCTATGAGCCCTTACTTTGAGGCAGCTTAGACTTCGCTTTTTACTAACTTTATTGCGCCAAACCGATTTGCTTCAACAAAGCCTGGTTATCCCACATCAACCATTCTTCATCCATGACGCTGCCGTTCCAGTGACCAATCGTGACCATGGTGAGTTTGAAAGATTTACCCGTTGCAGGGATTGTTTTACCTTCACCGATAGGCATAGGCTGTGAAAATGTGCCCTCCACCACGCCTTGTACCGCAGTCCACTCACCCGATGCAATACGGATCGGGTGCTCATGGATGCTGGTATTTGGCGCAAAAATAAACATTGGTTTCAGTTCTTCGATGTGTGCTGGAATACCTTTTGTCGTGTGACCGTCTGGATAATGCACAACGATGTCTTTAGCATGGCTCTTGCTGAGCTGATCCCATTTTTGACCCGTATAGACATTGAAATCCAAGTCGTCAAAATTTTCCAAGTTCACTTTTTCGTGTTGCTTGGTATTTTTAATTTCAGCCAACTGACGTTTCATGGATTCAATATCAGCGGCAGATTGTGCGGAAGCGGTCGCGCTGACGGCCAAAGCAGCGAGGGTCAATAACAATGATGGGATAGATTTTTTCATTTCAAAATTCCTGTAGGGGTAATTGGAATTAATAAGCAAATTGACACATTTTGTGTGTACAAAAATGCCTTTAATATTTTTTTGTATCGATTCGATTTGAGGCAACACAAATTGAAAGTGCGGCATTGTAAAAGTTTGTTAAATTTTTCGGTAGATGGTAAAGTTGGGAATTACTGTGCAGAAATATGGACAATGATATGGATTTCGATTCCATCACCGTCTTCGTCAAAATTGTAGAAGTTGGCAGTATTTCCAAGGCGGCAAGATTAATGGGTATGCCGAAAACCACTGTCAGCGCTAAACTAGCCGCTCTGGAAAAACGGCTCAAAGTCAGCCTGATCCAAAGAACGACGCGCCAACTTCATGTCACTGAAGCTGGCAAGCAGTTTTTTCAGCATTGTGCGAATGCCGTCCGGGAAGTGGAAATGGGTGAGGCAGTATTGCAGTCATTACAAGCAAAGCCATCTGGCGTACTAAAAATCACCACACCTGTCGACATAGGGCACACGGTACTACCCGTCATTACCAGTGCTTTTCTGGATAAATACCCAGATGTCACTGTGGATCTGGTGATCACTAATCAAAAAATAGATTTGCTACAAGAGGGTATTGACTTAGCAATTCGGGTCGGCGTGCTCAAAGATTCAACCATGATTGCCAGACACTTTTTTGATTTACATAATTGTCTGTTGGCTGCACCTGCTTATTTGAAGCAATTGGAAAAAATCACGCGTCCACAAGATTTGCTGAACGCCACTTTTATCGGCCAAAAGGGAATAGAAAAACTAAAACTGATCAAAGATAAATTAAAAGTAGAAATACCGCTCAATTGCCGCGTCTTCGCTAACGACGTAGAGACCGCAAAATCACTGGCAATGAACGGCGTGGGAATAGGATGGCTTCCTAGCTTTGTCACCATCGACGCCATTGAAAACGGACAATTGGTATCTGTTTTACCTGAATGGAAATTAGAAGCTGCGGTCGCATTTCATTTTGTATACCCGGGCCATCGATACACGTCACCCAATGTACATGCGTTTATTCAAACAGCACTCGATGTTTTTCCAGTCGGCAGTTTATAAAATCTGGATTTGTGCAACCCGCATAGTGATTGCGTTGACAGAGACTTGGCGGGTGACCCCGCCCTACTTCACTTAACTACCAGAATATCCAAAAGAAATTTATTTATAATCCAGGAAAGAAAATGAGCAAAACAATGAATACGCTGAAGTTATGGCAGCGCTGTGCATCTACATTGGGTGGCAAATGGCTATTCGCAAAGATGTTGTGTTTCAAAGCGCCGTATTTCAGCAGCATTAGTCCACAGTTCGTGGAACTAAGACCAGAGTACTGCAAAGTACGAATCAACAAACGTCGCGCCGTACTCAACCATATTGGAACAGTACATGCTATCGCAATGTGCAATATGGCGGAATTAGCTGGTGGAACCATGACAGAGGTGACAGTGCCAGCGACCCATCGTTGGATTCCAAAGGGAATGACCGTCGAGTACCTTAAAAAGGCCAGCAGTGATCTGGTCGCCATCGCCACGCCTGTGAAGGCAAATGATTGGTCGGAGGCTGGCGAATATAAAGTCAGAGTAGATGTGTTGGACGACATGAACGATCTGGTATTTCAGGCCATCATCACGATGTGGGTATCTGCGAAAAAGACCGTTTCCTAAAATACAAAGTGCGGGGAAAACCAGCGCTGTGATTACGTTTGCAGGGATCTGGGCGGTTGCACTCACCCTTATGATTTAATTTAATCAACGATGTTGCTGAAAATAGTTTTATGAATATTCTTCTGACTGTTCTTACTGATCTGCGTTCAGGCCGCTGGAACGAAGCGCACAATCTTGTGCAACAAGATCATTCTCTGATGGGGGCTTGGCTACACGGGATCGTGCATATTCAGGAAGGCGATCTGGAAGATGCCGAGTATTGGTATGGCAACGCGCAACGCAACTTCCGCGAGCGCGGCACGCTGCAACAGGAAATGGAAAAATTTGAGGCAGAGCTCAAAGCGCAAGCCGAATAATTTTAGCGGTACGTTGGCTGTATCAATGAACAGGCAGGGCGAGTGCAACCCTCCCCGCACAGCCTTTTCTACGTACCTTATTTCACCAATGCTTGTTGCACCATGTGGCTATCCACGTATTGCTGCATGCGTAAAATCTTACTGTCTGCAAAAGTATAAAGATGTGCAAAGGACGCCGTCATCGCTTTACCCGTCGCTTTATAGGTACCGGAATAAACGCCAAAGACGGCGATTTGATTTCCTTGTTCCAGGTATTGTCTGGCTTCGGCGCGGTAATCTATCCATTCAGTCGCCAATCGCTGAAAAACATTGGCGATAATAGCGTCTGACCCGACATACGTTCCGGCATACGGAAACCCTGCTGCCTCAGTCCATTCAGCATTTGGTGCTAACACTGAGAGGAGTCGGGTTACGTTGTCACCGGATGCACCTTCGTAGGTGGATTTAAGAACGTCAAGATTGGAACGCATTAGCTGCTCCTTTTATTTTTTATATGTTTGCTTTGACTTCAGTAAACGCATCGACTGAAGTCAAAACAGAGATCAAAACTGAAACGTACTGGTCTTTATATTGAACAGCCATCGATATTGCAAGCCAACCCATTGACAAGCGATTCAGCATCGTTATTGCTGACTGCGAAGTTGCTCAAATACGCTATCCATTCAGTGGTGTGTCCAAGCCATTTACCCAGGTCGATTCGCTCAAATATGCCATCAGCGTGTTCCAATGCCAGCGTAGGGAAACCCTGACCACCAACACGCGCCAGCAATTCTCTGCTCTTGGTGAAATGCTTTTGGGTTTCAACACCATCCAGCCGCACATATGCTGCGGTAAATGCAGTCACATCTAAGCCCATCTCATTTGCGATGTTTTGCAGAACCTCGATTTCAGCGATACGCAAACCGTGAACGTAATGCGTGATTTGAATTTGCTTGAGCATATCCAGCCCGCGCCCAGCCAATTCCTCTGCCGCCAGAATGGCTGTGCTTGGTGGCGCAGAATCAAACACGGCGCTGCTATCGCGCAGTAAACCATTCACATAGTCTTTTCCAAAAAGCTGACCAGTCAATTGTGCAATCCGTTCATCGTTGAAGATAACGTATTGACGCAATTGTGGTGTTACCGGACGGCGATTCATCTCCGTCATCATCCCCCCGGCATGAAACACCAGCTTCAGGCCGGGGATAGTACGTGCCGCCGAAATAAGTGGCGCGGCACCGTAACACCAACCGCATACCGGATCGAAAATATAGTGTAGCTGAGTCATTCTTTTTCCTTTTTTGTTATTTCGGCGAACGTATTACACAGTGCTATCTGACCGCATTTAAATTACTGAGGCCACTTCATGTCGCCTTTGATGACCTTGGCACTGATATCCAAAGAAGCAGGTAAGCCAGCTTGTGGGTAACGTGCTTTCATCGCTTCGACCAATGCTGTTGAGTCTTTCGCTTTTGTCGCTTCTTCCTCAAACGCTTTGACATAGTCACTGGTATAGGTCACTGCAGCTAAGCCTGCTGGAGCAGCACCCAAAAAATGGCCTGGAACAACCGTTGCTGGTTTCAACGCTGCGATTTCTGTCAACGTTGCTTGCCATTCTTTGCGCGATTCTGCTGTTTGTGTATCAGCCATCCACACATGGATACCATTACCGACAACAACGCCACCAGCCACCGTTTTCAGAGAAGGAATCCACAGATAACTACGGTCAGGGCTAGGGCCTTTAAGACCTTTAATCGCTATAGTTTTGCCTTCGAGGTTCAGATGGTCTGCTTTCAATACTTGTGGCAGTACCAATTTTTGCGGCGCATTGTCTTTCAAAATCGAGCCCCAATACGCTTTTTTACCTTCCATATTGGCCTTGATCGCGGCAACAGTTTGCGGAGTCGCAACGATTTTTGCATCAGGGAATGCAGCCTGAATTACATCCAGACCGAAGTAATAATCAGGATCGCTGTGGCTGACATACACGGTGCTAAGTTTTTTACCGCTTTGTTTAATCTGCTGCACTAGTTGCTCGGCATCATTACGCTGAAATTGCGCATCGATCAGAATCGCATCATGTGCGCCGCTAAGGATCACCGACGAAACCGGGAATATCGCTTTTTCGCCAGGGTTATATACCTGCAACTGCAAAGGTTGAGCAGCGTGCGCAGTCATTGCGGCAACGCTTAAGCTGATGGCGGACAGTGCAGTAGTGAGCTTACGAATAGTCATAAAATTCCTCTTAGTAGTTATTAAAAACGGGAGAAGCAGGTGTTGAGGACTGAATCATAATTGCTTCCAATTGTTTTATAAACAGCCTAAAATGAAATGAATTATTGCGTCAATCGATCAAATAAACAGGAATTTTCAATATGGACCGCATCATTGCTGCGCAAGTGTTTGTCACTATTGCTGAACGCGGTAGTTTGAGTAGCGCTGCCGAATTGCTCGATATGTCACGTGCAATGGTGACGCGCTATCTGGCTGAGATGGAGAATTGGTCAGGTACTCGACTCTTTCATCGCACGACGCGGCGCATTAATCTGACCTCCGCTGGTGAAGCAACGCTGGTACGTTGTCGCGACATGCTGGCACTGGCAGAACAAATGTCAGCCGTCTCGAATACCGAAAAAGATGAACCACGCGGCATCTTGCGCATTGCCTGTTCGCAAGCGCTCGCGCAAGATTCGCTCTCCGCAGCCATTGCGGCTTATTTAAGGCAATACCCACGCACTGCTGTCGAGCTGCGCATAGATAACCGCACTGTCAATTTGGTCGAGGATCGCATTGATCTGGCAATACGCATCACCAATCAGCTTGATCCGGGTTTGATCGCGCGGCGACTTGGTGATTGCCCCTCAGTGATCTGTGCGTCACCTGCGTATCTAAAGGAACATGGCATTCCTAAAAATGCCGAAGATCTGGCGGTACACAATTGCCTGACGTATTCTTACTTCGGCAAAAATTTATGGAATTTTGAACGCGTGGGCGAACCACTCAGCGTGCCCGTGAGTGGCAATTTCAGCGCCAATGATTCTGTCGTGATATTGCGAGCCGCGTTGGAAGGCGCTGGTATTGCCATGCAGCCAGTGATGTCTGCTGCACCCTACATCGCCAGCGGTCAGCTGGTCGCATTGGTGCCGAAGGATAAGCCGATCACCTTAGGAATTCATGGTGTGTATATGTCGCGCCAGAATCAAGCTTTGATTATGCGTAGCATGTTGGATTTTTTGACGCAGTGGTTTGCTTCAACAAAAACTTGATAGGTGAGAATTTATTGAGGTTTGATATGTACTTGTGGATCCTGATCGACTTTTCTTAAGAACTCAAAAATCGTGTTTGTAAAAATAGCAGCCGGTGCGAAGCGCACGGTTTCCCATGTATCCGTCGTTTTATGATAAGTCGGAATTCCCGCAGCGATACCAAACACACGGTTATTGATTCCAATTTTCGCAAAGGGACCTGCATCGTAGGAATAAGTATTTTTATTTTCTCGCTGATACTTATGTGAATAATCATCCTCATCGTCATTGCGACCGTTATAGACTTCTTCAAACCAGGTCTGAGCGTATTCATTTAATTCAGATTGAGAAAACCTTCCCCATTTGTCGTAACCCTGACCGATCATATCAATGGTAATCATGAGGACAATATTTTTATTAGGATAGCGTGGCAACGGGTTCGCAACATGGTACATCGACCCCATTTCATGCTGCTCTTCTGCGCCATAGGCAACGAACATTAAAGTCCGCTTGTTGGGCTTATTTTCGGCCTTAAATTTGACAAAGGCACGCGCCAATTCCAGGGTCGCAGCTAAGCCCGACAAATCATCATTTGCCCCCGGATAATGGATACCATCAGGCGTACGCCCGAGATGGTCACGATGAGCGCTGACGATAATAATTTCTTTGGATAAGACCGGATCTGTCCCGGGAAGAACACCCATGACGTTGCTGGTTAGCATACGTTCGCCAAAGAGTGGATTCTCCGGATTGCCATGGCTTTCACCATCTGGTTCAGCAATCGTTGTATTGAAATTTTGCAGATAGCCGTTCGTACCTGCTGCTTGCAAACCAATTTTTTTGAATTCATTTACTACCATTTCAATCGAAAGCTGATCACCATGAGTGCCTGGCAGACGACCTTCATATTTTTCGCTTGCTAATTCTTTGACAAAGTCACTCATTCTTTGATCGTCAATCAAGGAATTACTTTCCGCGACTTGCGTACCGGAAGTCAATTTTTTCCCGGTTGGAATGAATGAATCAGATTGATTGAACCCAACTGCATACATGCTGACGGCAAGCGTTCCGATGGCGGCAATAGCTAGCAAACATCGTGTTTGCCATCGTGAGGTAAATTCCATCCTGTTCCTATTTTTAAAATCGAAAATGCGATACCAAAAAAATGAAGCGACCCACATCAGCAACGCAGCTGAATGTGGGTCTAAAGATTCTTATCGCATTAAAACCCAACTTTGCGCATTAGTTCGATTGCATTCCCACAATTGCACGCGCGTGCCATCATTCGTATCAGCGTTATCCACGTCCAGACATTTGCCTGCAATACCGCGCAGTTCACCGTTGGCATAGAACCAGCGCTGGGCATCGGTTCCATTGCATTCATACAATTGGATACGTGTGCCATCCGCAGTGCCTGCATTGTCTACATCTAAACACTTACCACCGGGTCCGCGGATTTCACCGGTGCTCTGGTAGTAAACCCAATTCTGCGCAGAAGTACCATTGCATTCCCATATTTGCACTTTCGCACCGTCGTAAGCCCGATTTTGTGCTATATCAAGGCACTTACCTGCGATACCGCGAATTTGCCCGGCACTTGCCATCGACGGAGCGCCAATCGCGAAGAGGGTGACAAAAATAAATGCGATCGTTGTTACTAGCTTTTTCATCGTTTTCATCCTTCCTGAAATAACATGCATTAACACCATCAGATACAGAATTACAGAATCTAAGGGAACTTTTATTAACAAAAGATAACCAAGACATGTAGAAAAAATTATGACAAATCACCTTTTATTCGCACAGGAAAAAATTGGTGACAGCGCCATAAATGTAATTGCCTGGAATAAGACCTATCGCCAACGAAGACTATTGAGATGCGGATAAACTACTTTTGTTTCACCCTGGGATGTTTCTGACCTTGGATAAAACAAGGTAAAACGCACCAAACTTTGCTTGATTGGCTACCGAAATGCAACGTTACAAAAATACATATAACGTTACAGCGACGGAATATAGCATATAAATATATGAAAGATACAAGAAAATAGCTGATTTTATCTTTAACCATATCAAAAATGGCAAGATTTTGACTTCATCAAAAATTGCTAAGATGGGTGCAAATTGCGCAGCGTTTGCCTTCACGAGATTTGGCGATGATAGCGACCCTACTCCATTGAAAAAATTTCGACACTATCGATGACTGTCCATTTGCTATCTACGAGGTATCAACAAAGAACGACGAACGGACGTCTCGCCACCGGCGTTCTGATATCGGTCAGCATCCAGGTCATTGCCTGGTATCTACTCGTCTCACCACAGCTCAGATTGCAAGGTGAAATACATCGCCCCTCATTGCAGCCATTGACCTTACAAATCATTCCAACAGCGCCTCCAGAGCCGCCCACTTCTACGGTGTCGCAGCAGCGTATTCATTCGGGAAAAAAGTTACTTCCAACGCACACCAAAGCGTCTTCAGAAACGGCTACAAAAATCTCAGAACCGTCCTCTTCTTCACAAACCATGCCGACAGTGCAGCAAGCGGAAATCCTGGATCTGGAAACACTAAAAGAAGCCATCCGCACACATCCATTTGAATATAGAGAAAAAGAAGCACAGCGAGAATCAAAGCGAGAGACAGTCACTTCTGATACGGTAAGCCGGTCAATAGAAAAAGCAGCGCGTCCTAAGTGCGATAAAGATTACACGCCCCAATTGGGCGGCGTGAAATTTCAGAATTTATTGAAAATTCCTTTTCTGATTAAAGGCGCTGTGTCAGATAGTGGTTGCAAGTGGTGAGTAATTCCACCGGGATCGATAAAATGAATTTTTCGTGGCACTCCTGATGCCTTAAACGCGCTTGAACTAGCTTGAACGACAAAGAACAGACGCAAGTCTGGTTTAGTCCCGACACTGCCCGGCAATATGCTCAGAGACAGAGACCTGCGTTGGTTAAGTAAAAAAAATCTACGGCAAGCGTATCGCCGGACCAAAGCGCTCCAAAATGAAATCAATAAAGCTGGTCATCTTAGGTGTCGCCTGACGATCACGTGGGTAGACCAAATGCATGGGTCGCGCAGCGGGAACATAATCTTTCAGGATAGGTACCAAGCGTTTGGCCGCAATATCCTGCGCCAGCAACACCTCGGCTTGCATCACAATGCCAAAGCCGTGCAAAGCTGCCATACGAAGTGCCTGACCATTGTTCGAGCGAAAACGTGCTGGTGGTACCAGATGAGCATTCGTACGAGCTTTTAAGCGCCAACGCACGTTGTGTGGCCAATCCATAAACTCCAGACATTCATGATCAACCAACTCATCTGGTGTGCGTGGCTTTCCGAAGCGCTTCAAATAAGCTGGCGAAGCGCAGATGACCATCGCATAAGGAAACAAAGTCCGCGCCACCAAACCGGAGTCTTCCAGTTTGCCAATCCGGATCGCCGCATCGTAACCCTCTTCGACGATATCCACCATTCTGTCATTGAGCGACAGATCGAGCGAGACATCCGGATACAAAGTCAGAAAATCGGTCATGGCGGGGCCTAGCCATTCGCTGCCAAATGACACTGGCGCCGTGATTTTTAGCCGCCCACGCGGGCTGGTACGCATTGCTTCAGCTCCGCGCTCGGCTGTTTGAATTTGCGTCAGAATTGCGCGGCATTGTTCTACATATTGCACACCGATTTCAGTCAGACTTTGACGGCGTGTAGTACGTGTCAAAAGACGTGCACCAAGCAGTTCTTCCAACTGATTGATATGTTTGCCGACCATCACTGGCGAAATCTCAAATGCCTTAGCCGCTGCCGAAAAACTACCGGCATCAACTACTGCCACAAATATCTCCATACTGCGTAGCTTATCCATGATTGCTAACTCCTGGTTAGTAATGATCTTCATTCTAGCTCATTTATTCCTGCCCGTACCGAGTGCATACTGAGCGCTCGTTATTCGTTATCACACACAGGAGTCCCAGCATGAAAAAAATTATCCTTATCGGTGCCAATGGCACCATCGGAAAGTCCATCGCCGCAGAATTAAGCAAGCGCCATGAAATCATTGGCGTTGGCACTCATAGCGGCGAGTATCAAGCCGACATCAGCGATCTAGCGCAGGTACGTGCGTTGTTTGAAAAAACCGGCAAAGTAGATGCTGTGGTCGTAGCTGCCGGTGCAGTGCATTTCGCACCACTCGCTGAGTTTAGTCCTGAGAATTACTACCTTGGCATACACAGCAAACTCATGGGACAAGTCAACGTCGCGTTGGTGGCACAAGAGATGCTCAATGATGGTGGCTCAATCACATTAACCAGTGGCATTCTCTCGGAACAGCCCATTGTGGGCGGCAGTGGAGCCAGCCTTGCGAACGCTGGCGTAGAAGGTTTTGTGCGCGGTGCTGCGATTGAACTCAGACGTGGTCTGCGCATCAATGTGGTAAGTCCAAACGTACTGGAAGAATCGATGGATGTGTATGGCGACTTCTTTCGCGGGTTCGAACCAGTGCCTGCACGCCGGGTCGCTTTGGCATACAGTCGCAGCGTGGAAGGTGCGCAAACCGGGCAAATTTATCAGGTATGGTAAGTAAATGTGGCGGGTCACACCCGCCTTGCCAGACCATGAAATCGAAACAAGCGCTTCATACAAAGAATGTATGCCGTAATAATAAAATCGCCAGCAACCACATCGTCACACCGATTAATCCGTCCAGAATCTGCCAGGCTTTAGGACGAGCGAACCAAGGCGCTAACCAGCGGGCGCCAAACCCCAGCATGCTGAACCACAACAGGCTCGCACAACATGCACCGGTAACAAACCAAGGGCGTAGCGCGGGGGCTTGCTGGGCGCCGATACTCCCAAGCAATAACACGGTATCCAGATAGACATGAGGATTGAGCAAAGTAAATCCGGCTGCTTGCAGAATGACTGCTGCCAGCTTGCCTTGCGCACCTGACTCAGCGGGACGTAACTGATGCGATTGCTGCGCCCGGCGTAAAGCTTGCCAACCATAGATCGCCAAAAATGCAGCCCCAGCCAGAGACAGTGCTTTGGTGATCATCGGGCGCTCACCCAATGCTTGCGCCATCCCAAACACCCCGGCAGCGATCAACAGCGCATCTGCCATTGCACAAAACAAAACGATACTGGCAACATATTCGCGCCGCAGACCCTGGCGCAAAACAAAGGCGTTTTGCGCACCAATAGCAACGATCAGGCCCAGACTGAGCACCAGCCCCTGGGTAAATGCTGGCGCGATGCCAGAAAATGAAGAAATAAGATATGTCATGCCGCCAGCTTGCACCTAGCCTAAAATGAAGTCAAACTACGTTTTCTTCATCCAATTAAGCAAAACTAATCTTATGCTGGACTATGCTTCACTTGCTGTGTTGTCTGCCGTGGTTCGCGAAGGTAGCTTTGAACGGGCGGCACGAACACTGCATGTCACGCCTTCAGCAGTATCGCAACGCATACGATTGTTGGAAGAATTTATTGGCGGTGCGTTGATCATCCGCGGTCAGCCTTGTATTGCGACAGAAACCGGACGCCGTTTATGTCAGCATGTAGACCAGGTCCGATTGCTGGAACATGAATTACAAAAATCGGTACCAACAGTAATGAGTTCCGGCCAGGAAGCGCCGAGCCGCGTGCCTTTGCCTATCGCAGTCAACGCGGATAGTCTTGCTACGTGGTTTGCGCCCGCCATGTCGGCTTTTGCTGCTACCGCACCGGTGTTGATGGATGTGGCCGTTGATGACCAGGACCATACGGCGGAATGGTTGCGCACTGGCACCGTGCTGGCGGCAGTCACCAGCAGCGCCCAAGCAGCATCGGGCTGCAATAGCCGCTCATTAGGCGCGATGCGTTATCTGGCGGCTGCCAGCCCAGAGTTTATCGAGCGTTATTTTCGTAAAGGTGTTAATGCTGCTAGTTTGGCGCAAGCACCTAGCCTGGTGTTTAATAGCAAAGACGAACTACAAACGCGCTGGGTGCGCAGGCTTTGCCATCGCCACGTTGAATTACCACGGCATACACTACCAGCCGCCCATGCGTTTGTTGCTGCTGCGGTCGCGGGTATGGGTTGGGGTCTGCATCCGCAAGCGATGATCCAAGACCATTTGCGGGTGGGCACATTGGTAGAACTGGTTCCTGACACGCCTTTAGACGTGCCACTATACTGGCAACAAGCACGCTCTGCATCCTCATTACTGGATGGTCTGACCCGTGCGGTAATGAACGCTGCAAGTTCAACACTTTTACAGCCTTAACATTTGCACCACCGGAAATTACGCATGACCGAGCTTCAACCAGGATTTATTCTCACACGCCATTGGCGCGATACTGCTGCGGGGACAGAGATAGAATTCTGGCTAACCAGCGACCGGGGACCACGGCGCTTACGCTTACAGCATCAGCCTTCGGTGGCATTTATCCCCGCCGAGCAACGCGAACGAGCAGAGTTCATCCTACACAGCCAGACTCAACATGAACGAAGGCAGGCAGAACTGCGCGAACTATCTCTGAAAGATTTTCAGCAGCGCCCTGTGCTGGGATTATATTGCCAGCAATACCGACATTTGAGTACCTTGGAACGCCGCCTGCGGCAAGGTGGCGTGGACGTGTATGAGGCAGATATTTTCCCGCCCGACCGCTATTTGATGGAACGTTTTATCACCGCGCCCGTGCTGTTCTACGATCAACAACATCAAGCAGGTGAGGTATTAAGCGGAGACCTCAAGCTCGCCACCGATTATCGCCCGCAGCTACGACTAGTGTCGCTCGATATCGAAACCAGCGTACATGGCGACTTGTATTCGATTGCTTTAGAAGGTTGCGGTCAGCGTCAGGTCTATATGCTGGGCCCTGCGAATGGCGATGATGCAGCGGTAAAAATCGATTTTTCACTTGAATATTGCGACACGCGCGCCGACTTGCTGGAGAGACTCAACAGCTGGATCGCAACCCATGATCCTGATGCCATCATCGGCTGGAATCTGGTGCAATTTGACCTACGCATTTTGCAGCAACATGCAGAACAATACCGGATACCTTTGCGACTCGGACGCGACGGCAGCGTCATGGAATGGCGCAAGCACAACCGGCAAGATCATTACTTTGCCGGCATTGCCGGGCGTCTGGTCATTGATGGCATCGAAGCACTGAAATCTGCGACCTGGAATTTTGCCTCATTTAGTCTGGAATTCGTTTCGCAAACACTGTTGGGCGAAGGCAAAGCCAGTGACAATCCGTACCAACGCATGGATGAAATCCAGCGTCGTTTTGATGAAGACAAACCGGCATTAGCCAAGTACAACCTCAAAGACTGCGAACTGGTGACGCGGATTTTTGCTAAAACCGAACTGATCTCGTTTTTGCTGGAACGCGCGACGGTCACCGGTTTAGCTGCTGACCGCAGTGGCGGTTCGGTCGCCGCATTCACGCATCGCTATCTGCCGTTGATGCACCGTCAGGGATATGTCGCACCGAATATTGGCGACATTCACGGTGAACCGAGTCCGGGCGGCTTTGTAATGAACTCGCAACCAGGCTTATATGACTCGGTGCTGGTACTTGATTACAAGAGCCTTTATCCGTCGATCATCCGCAGCTTTTTGATTGATCCTGTGGGCTTGATTGAAGGCGTCAATAATCCTGATGACGAAGCCTCGGTACCTGGATTTATCGGTGCCCGTTTTTCCAGAAATAAGCATTGTTTGCCATCGATAGTGACTCAGATCTGGCAAGCACGTGATGTCGCCAAACGCGAACGTAACGCACCGTTATCACAAGCACTAAAGATCATCATGAATTCATTTTATGGTGTACTTGGCTCGACCGGTTGTCGCTTCTTTGATCCGCGACTCGCTTCATCAATCACCATGCGCGGCCATCAAATTATGCACCAGACCCGCAAGTTGATTGAGCAAAAGGGCTATGTCGTCATTTATGGCGATACCGATTCGACCTTTGTCTGGCTTAAAGAAGCACGTAGCGAAGAAGATGCAACACAGATAGGAAAAACCTTAGTTACGCACATTAACAATTGGTGGAAAGAGCATCTGCAATCGCAGTTCAAACTGACGAGTGCCTTAGAAATTCAATTCGAACGACACTACAGTCGCTTCTTCATGCCGACAATACGTGGCACCGAAGAAGGCAGTAAAAAACGTTATGCAGGATTATCGATTCGCGCCGACGGCAGCGATGATATTGTCTATAAAGGTTTAGAAACCGTCCGTTCCGACTGGACTCCGCTGGCACAAGAATTTCAACAAACGCTGTACGGAAAAATCTTCAGACGACAGCCATATAAAGAATTTTTGCGCGACTATGTAGAGCGCACCTTGCGCGGCGAATTTGATCAGGCGTTGGTCTACCGCAAACGCCTGCGCCGCCCTTTGGCCGACTACCAACGTAATGTGCCACCGCACGTACGCGCAGCACGCATCGCTGACGACTACAACCTGCAACGTGGCCGTCCGCTGCAATATCAACATGGTGGCTGGATCAGTTACGTCATCACCCGTAACGGACCAGAACCGCTAGAAATCAGGCAAGCGGCAATTGATTACGAACATTACATTTCCAATCAGCTCAAGCCGATTGCTGATGCGATTCTTCCTTTGCTGGATGATAGTTTTGATGCGCTGATCAGCCGTCAACAACAATTATTTTGAGAAACAAACACATCTGCATTGCCAGCGACTGATAGCCTACATCCGTTGATCCCAGCGACTTGCCAACAGACTATGGCAATCGCGTACCCGGTAGCAACGAATTCTCCACCTTTACCACTGGACAATTGACAATGATGCGAAGCGGCTTGATCTGAATAAGATTCTGATCTTGCGCGGCTAACACTTCTTGCTCTGAGTGCAGTTCGTGTGGTGTTTGATCAGGCAACCAATAAACCGCATACAACTGCCACAACGGGCTGTAATTCGCGTTGCCGTTACCACCACCTAATGGCTGCGGGATCGAAGGCAAGACGCTCCCTTGATCAAAATTCATAAACTTATAAATGCGATCAATTGAAGACGGCTTTCCCGGCACCGGAGGGTCTGGCGGCAATGCATTCGCCAATCTGGCTACAAAATTAATGTTTGCTTGCTTTGCCATCGATTCATCCGAGATATCGGTCGTGAGATACCACACCCGCTTACCCTCAAACCAGCCTGGAACTAATGGCAGCGTCAGAAATTGATTCTCGGCATGGAAAGCAGACACGCTGGCACAACCGCTCATAAGTAGAGTACTCAGCAATGCTACGATGAAACTCAGCGAGACAAACTGGCAGCTAGTTTTACCTCGGTTCATGTCAATTTTCCTTGGTGAAAAGTTCATGTTTCAAAAAAGTTGATCAAACTTGATGTTTTCTTAACTTAGTCAAAGTATGTCACGAGAACTTACATTCACATCAAAATAATTCACTACCCCGTCGATCAGTGATCATATTTTCTATCGTTCTGACTGCATGTCAAATAGTCGTCAATCGACACCTCAAGAAAGCCATCCTCTGGGTTTAAAATATGTGGGGCGTTGGCTGATTCAGCTATAGAGTCCGCTAATGGCAACACGAATTTTACCGCCAATAAAATTGCTATTTTTTTATTTTTAATTTACTGTGCTCTATCACGAATGGCGGCTATGTGTGGTCAGCGGTCGCGTGGATTTTGAGGCAACTGGCGCCTCGCGGCACAAAGGCGACGGTCAAGCTGCCCACCAAATAAGCATTTTAAATTGCCACCAGAGAATTGATTATGAAATTAATTGAGCAGCTTGAGTTGGTGCAGGATGAAGCGTCTTTTCTCGAATTTATTCGCGCCCTTAAGACTGATCGAGAGGCAGAGGGAATAAAATCCGACGATTTAGTCGGGCGCGGAAAAAATGGATGGGAAAATCATTCCATCGAAGATTTTCTTGGAGCGGCATTGTCTTGGGCCGAAGATTCAAATTTCGGAATGAATCAAGGGATGGACAATGCAGCTTTGTGGAAACGTTTTGCCGTATTTCTCTATTGCGGAAAAATTTACGAATGACGGCGACGGGCGGCATGCTGCACTTAGCCGTAATTAACTAAGCAGCTAATTTATTATTGTATTGATAATTAAATTATGACAGTATTGGATATCGTCTGAGTTTAAATCAAAATCGATTTTGAAAGTGAGCTGTTGCATGAATAAGTTATTGTTTGTGTTTTTTCTGAGCGTGTTTTCCTACTCACAGGCAGAAGACCTTGCCGTCACGGTAAAGATCATAGGGACTTCATGGCTAGAAGTTTCCTGCCTAAGTAGTATTGGCGGTACATGTAACTATTTGATTTTATCTCCGTTGTGCGAGGACAAAGATTTAGGTGAAGGAAAAAAACAAAAAACCTGTCATTACACTGCTGCAGCCCCGCTACTCAAGGTAAAGTCCGGAGAGAAAAAATCAATTGCGAACTTGCCTGGTGATTTTCTATACTGCGTTAAATACAACACCATTCCAACCGCCACGGATTGCATAAACAATCCTATTCAGCACTAATTTTAGCAATCTGCGATTAAGGCGCACGATAATGAAACTTAGCATAATCCGCGTTAGCGCTCTCGTTCTCAGCATCTGAGGCGCAGCCCATTTCTCTATAACCGATGTACATAGTCCTACTCCTTCAGCTCACAAGTTTGTCTACGCGCTACAGCATCAGCACTCCAAACGGGCTGCAGCAGTGTTCACGCCAGGTCAGGCAGAAAATTTCTTGGCGATAGAGCGCAACTTTTTGTGCCTTGGCATCCCACACATGATTTTGCTAATGTGTCTGACATGACAAGCGCAGTATGTCATTTACTGGAAACGAATTAAAAAACATCCAAGCAGACTTCCATAATGGAAAGTCTGCTTGAATCGTATTTAACAAGGTTTAGCGGCGCGGCAACACCCAATTTGCGCGAGGAAAATGGCAAGTATAGCCATTTGGATGTTTTTCGAGATAATCCTGATGCTCTGGTTCTGCTTGCCAGAAATCGCTCACTGGCTCCACTTCGGTCACGACTTTACCTGGCCATATACCAGACGCGTTAACATCGGCGATCGTATTCACTGCTTCCAATTTTTGCGCTTCGCTGGTGAAATAAATCGCTGAGCGATACGACATGCCACGGTCATTGCCCTGACGCATCGGTGTAGTCGGATCGTGAATCTGGAAAAAGAATTCCAGAATTTTCCGATAACTAATTACAGCGGGATCAAAGTTAATTTCTATGCCTTCGGCATGGGTGCCGTGGTTACGGTAGGTGGCGTTCTTCACGTCACCTCCAGTGTAACCAACCCGTGTACTTTGAATGCCGGGCAATTTACGGATCAAATCTTGCATGCCCCAAAAGCAGCCACCTGCCAGCACGGCTCGTTCTGTCGTCATCTCAAACTCCCTCTACCTGACTGATGTAATCACCGTAACCCTCGGTGAGCATTTTCTCCAACGGCACAAACCGCAATGAGGCCGAATTGATGCAATAGCGCAAACCGCCACGGTCACGCGGGCCGTCAGGGAAAACGTGTCCAAGATGGCTGTCGCCATGCGCAGAGCGCACTTCGGTGCGGCGCATGCCGTGACTGTCGTCGTGCAATTCTTTGATAAAACCATGGGTCAGTGGTTTGGTAAAACTCGGCCAGCCGCAACCGGATTCGTATTTATCTGCTGAAGCAAACAAGGGCTCACCAGAAACAATGTCCACATAGATACCTGGCTTTTTATTGTTCAGATATTCACCGGTGCCTGGTCGCTCAGTACCGTTGCGCTGAGTAACGTTGAACTGCTCTGGCGTCAATGCTTTGATCGCATCTGCCGATTTAGTGTAGCGTGTCATAAAAACTCCGTTTCTAGGTAATACACGATGCCTGATTTGTGTTTGCAAAATCAAATGGTGTGCATGAGGTAGTCGTCCGTAGCTGAAAAAGCTTACAGCGATCCCTTAAAATTTTATATGCTAACAGAGTCTGTTAAGGAGAGTTGATGAAGCCTCGAATGACGGTTGGCAGCACAATTGCATGAAGCAAATTATCATTGTTGTAGTTACACCTGATCATTTTTATAAAAATTCGTCAGCGGTACCTCAACGACAACAGACATCAGGTATTTTTTAAGTTACTTACATGAACAAACGTTCTCATGCCGATGTTTGATTTTCCTGCCTTTGATGCAAAAATTCTATTTGAGTTACCATCTACCTCTTTCCCTTTCATCAAAATGCCGAGATCGGGGACAACGGATAAAATCAAAGACAATTGAGGATGAAGATGAGCGATTCAAGCACTTATACCCCACCAACAGTCTGGACCTGGGCTAAACCGAATGGCGGTACTTTCGCAAGTACCAATCGCCCGGTTGCCGGACCTACGCATGATAAAGAACTGCCAGTTGGCAAACACCCGTTGCAACTGTATTCATTGGCGACGCCTAACGGTGTCAAGGTGACGATCATGTTGGAAGAATTGCTCGCTCTTGGTCATAGCGGGGCTGAGTACGATGCATGGTTGATCAGAATCGGACAAGGTGATCAATTTGGTTCAGGCTTTGTTGACATCAATCCCAACTCCAAAATTCCAGCTTTGTCAGACCATAGCGGTGATGCGCCTGTCAGGATATTTGAATCGGGATCGATTCTCTTGTACCTCGCAGAAAAATTCGACGCATTTTTACCGAAAGATATTGCGGCTCGTACTGAAACCTTGAACTGGCTGTTCTGGCAAATGGGCAGTGCGCCGTATTTAGGTGGTGGCTTTGGACATTTTTATTCGTATGCGCCAACGAAAATTGAATACGCCATCGACCGCTTTGCGATGGAAGTCAAGCGCCAGCTGGATGTGTTAAACCAACGGCTTGCAAACAACACCTATCTGGCAGGTGAGGAATATACGATCGCCGATATCGCCGCATTTCCTTGGTACGGTGGAGTGGTAAAAGGTTGGGTCTACAATGCAACCGAGTTCCTCAACGTCGCAGAATATCAACACGTGCTGCGTTGGGCAGACCAGATATCACAACGCCCGGCAGTAGTACGCGGACGGATGGTGAACCGTACCAGCGGAGAACTGTCTGAGCAGCTCCATGAGCGTCACGACGCCAGCGATTTTGAAACCAGGACCCAGGATAAGATTGCAACGTCAAGTTAATGCAGACTGGATAGTGCGACGATAAGCAACTTCATCGTCGTACTATCCAAGCGATGTACGGTCATCGCGCTTTCTATGTATGGAAAGAAATGAGGATTACGCGGATAATATCCAAACACAAAGTCCCTACATGAAGACAAAATGCCGCAGTCCAAATCCATACAAGATGAAAGCCAGGTCATTGCCTGGTTAGGTCAATTTGTCCAGCATGGCGGACCGCGCTATATGCAGATCGCCGATTTCATCGAACGGGCAATCGACAATCAACAACTCAAGACCGGTGATCGCCTGCCATCGCAAAGGCGCATGGCTGAGCTATTGCAAGTCGATCTGACCACCGTCACTCGCGCTTATGAAGAAGCCAAACGACGTCAGTTACTGAGTGGACTTGGTGCTCGCGGAACCTACGCGACTGCACCCAAACTCGATCTCGGGCAGATGTTGGATCTGAGTATGAATATCCCTCCCCCACCCGCCAACGTCGATCTGGCAGAGTTGCTCAAGCAAGGATTAGCACAAGTACAGCGCAATGCCGACGATGATTTGCTAATCAACTATCATTTGGGTGGTGGCAGCCTGGATGACAGAGCCGCCGGGGTAAGTTGGCTACAACCTGTGTTGGGTAAAATTGCGCCTGCCCAGATCAGCGTCTGCCCCGGTGCGCAAGCAGCATTGGCGGCTTTCATCATGTGCCTGACCAGGCACGGTGATGTCATTCTGGCTGAACCAGCGATCTATCCGGGCTTGCGTATGGCGGCAGAACAATTGGGACGACGCGTCATTACGGTTGACATCGACATCGACGGCATGCGCCCCGATCTTCTGGCTGCAGCACTAAAAGAATATGCGGCGCCCATGGTTTATGTAAACCCGACCTTGCAGAACCCGACAACGCACACCATGCCCACAGCACGCCGTCAGGAGATCGCCAAAGTCATCGCGCACAGTGATGCCTATTTGCTTGAAGATGATCCGTATTGGCTATTGTTAGACGATGCGCCGCCACCATTGGCGACCATGATTCCTGAACGCGTGTGTTACATCGCTACGCTGGCAAAATGTCTGGCTCCCGGCTTGCGTACGGCATTTGTCTGGCTGCAAGAACATGAACTGCAACAGCGTTTTCTCACTGCACTCAGGTCATTCAGCCTGATGACGCCACCGCTCACGAGCGCCTTGGCATCACAATGGATACGCAATGGTACGGCCACGACTTTGTTAGCTGGCATCCGTGAAGAAGCTAGCTTGCGCCAACGTATGGCCGCCGATTTGTTAGCGGGACGATCCTGTTTAAATAATCAGGGGATACATGTCTGGTTACCCTTACCGAGTTATTGGACAGCACAAGAATTGGTACAGTCAGCACGCAATGATGGGCTTGCTATTACACCGTCGGAAATTTTCTATAAGCAAAGCAATCCACCACATAGCGTTCGCATCGCACTTGGTGGCATACGTCAGCGCGAACAATTGGCAGCGGCGCTAAGACGACTCTCGCATTTGCTGGCGCGACGGCCAGAAACTCATTTGCGTCACATTTAATTTATGAAATTGCAATGTCATCTATAATTCAATGCGACATATCGGAGTCGATTCAATCACCTTAGATAAGTCCCCTTGATCGAAGAAATGAACATTTTGATGAGAGATGTAAACCATGCAAGCATTCAGAACTGAGTCAGATTCTATGGGTAATGTTGAAGTGCCTACCGACAAATATTGGGGTGCCCAAACGCAGCGTTCTATTCAACATTTTCCGATCGGCGTGGATAGATTTAAATGGCCTTTCGCCATGATACGCGCCTTGGGCATACTCAAAAAATCAGCAGCACTGGCTAACCTGGAATTGGGCGAGTTAGCACCAGACATCGCCAACGCAATATCACAAGCAGCGCAGGAAGTGATCGACGGCAATCTCAATGCGCAATTTCCATTGGTGGTGTTTCAGACCGGATCCGGTACTCAATCAAATATGAACGCGAACGAGGTCATCTCCAATCGCGCAATTGAAATTTTGGGTGGACAACTTGGCTCAAAAAAACCAGTGCATCCGAATGATCATGTCAACCGCGGACAGTCTTCGAATGATACCTTCCCGACTGCGATGCATATTGCGGTGGTCGATGAACTGTATCAAAAATTATTCCCTGCTCTCAAAGTATTACGCAATACACTCGATGCCAAAGCGCAGCTATTTGCCACGACTGTAAAGACCGGCAGAACACATCTGCAAGACGCAACTCCGATCACATTGGGTCAGGAAATCGGCAGTTGGGTCGCTCAGATAGATCACGCGACGCTACTCATCAAAGCATCGGTCAATGGATTGCTGGATTTGGCCATAGGCGGCACCGCCGTCGGTACCGGATTAAACGCTCACAGAGATTTTGGTGCAACCTGTGCGAAACATATTGCAGACCTCAGCGGCCACGCTTTCCGTTCCGCAGACAACAAATTCTTCGCACTGGCGGCGCATGATGCGTTGGTCAATACTTCAGCCAGCTTACGCACTCTGGCGGGAGCATTAATGAAAATCGCCAATGATGTGCGTTGGCTCGCAAGTGGCCCACGCTGCGGCATTGGTGAAATTTTTATCCCTGAAAATGAACCTGGCTCATCCATCATGCCCGGCAAAGTTAACCCGACGCAATGCGAAGCGCTAACCATGGTGTGCGTACAAGTATTTGGCAATGACGCGGCAACCGCATTTGCAGGCAGTCAGGGCAACTTCCAGCTCAATGTGTACAAACCCATCATGGTGCACAATGTGTTGGAAAGCATAGGCTTATTAGCCGACAGCTGCAAAGCCTTTAACGATCATTGCGCGCTAGGCATAGAACCCAATCTGCCAGTCATCAATCGCAATCTGGACAATAACCTCATGTTGGTCACTGCCTTAGCGCCCCACATCGGTTATGACAACGCCGCAAAAATCGCCAAGACAGCACTCCATGAAGGACTAACTCTGCGACAAGCAGCACAACAACTCGCCCTGGTCACGCCAGCGCAATTTGATGAGTGGGTCAAACCAATGGCGATGACGAAGCCGGAGTAAGCGGCAGGTACACAAGGCTGATCGGTATTTCAGTGAGGTACGGTGGGTATAAGCCGCCGGCCCTCATAAAAAATTGACAGTACGTATTACACCAAGCTTACTGACTAATATTTCGAATGCTAAGCACACGCTCAATACTTTCCGCAACGGGAGCAGCATGCCAATAATTCGATAACGCTATCACCACATAACCGCTGTTGGTGTATATATTGACGTTTCCACTGACACCCGGAAAACCGCCACTATGCCCGACAACAGGTCCCATTTTGCTGTTACTAAGTTCAAAACCATAACCGTAGCCACCGTGTTTTTGTGTTTCTTCAGGCGAATGGTTTTGCCATAGCGTTTTCAAGGTCGCTGGCTTGATCAGCCTGCCATCTTGCAAAGCCTGAGTGAAGTGCAGTAAATCACGCACGGTCGAATAACCACATCCAAAAGAGAAGCCGCGCATCACGCCTTCAAAAGTGCTTTCTCTTATGCCTCCGGGCATCCTCATATAGCCCATTGCGAGGTTTTCCACTGGCTCGTCAAGCGCATAACTATCCGTGCCATTCATGCCAGCCACTTGGTAGATGTGTTGCCGCACGTAGTCATAATAATTTTGACCCGATAGTTTTTGCACAATCACTCCCAGCAATACATAGCCAGTATTGGCGTAATAATATCTTGTACCCGGTTCAAACTCAGGCTGTATGCCTTGCAACATAGGTTTTAAGTCATCGAGTTCTCGATACAGTGCACGCGAACTTTGATGCGCTCTTTCCATTGTCATAAACTCAGTTAATCCATCACTATGAGCCAGCAATTGGCCAATGGTGATGCGCTCGGTCACCTTGGCTGGCAACCAGCTTGAATCGATATACTTGTTGATCTTGTCGTCGAATGTGAGTTTGCCAGCTTCTGCCAGTTGAGCAATAGCGACTGCGGTAAACATTTTGCCGATAGAGGCGATATTAAATTTAGTATCTATCTTGTTCGGCACATGGTAGCGTTTGCTAGCTTCACCGCACACCCCTTCGGCAATCACATTACTACCTTGAGCAACCAACATCGCGCCAGAAAACTCATCACGCCGGCATTCTTCCTGAAAAACCAATTGCGCCTTAATTGCAAGCGCATCCTCTTCAACACTGAGTGATGCTCCCGCTTGGGCAGAAGGCGCATTCAATACGACGCCACAGGACAGCAGGGAAATAATGGCAGATTTAAGAAAAAAATGATGTTGTGGTATTTGACTCATTTTTGTCCTTTAAGGATATACAAAGATAAACAGGTCCTGCTGCAAGGAAGCAGTAAAAACTATTCCACACCTAAATCTGATTTGACGGTTTTTTGAATATCTCTGATTGCTTTTTCGTTCTGCATTTTATTTAAAACGCTGGTCAGATCAGGAATTAAATCTGCATGTTTCTTATTTAAATAATGGTACACAGGAAAAACGACCAGAGCGGGAGAAAGCAGAGCAATTTCGGAAAGAGCGAGTTCCTTTATCATTGCCAATCCCGACAGACGATTGGTAACCACGACGTCAGAACGTCCCAACATCATTTTAAGGAAAGCATTGCGAAGTGATGTCGCCACTTCGATTTTCATACCTTTGGTATTTTCTTCGATAATTTTGATACTCTTTACAAATCCTATCGTATATGGACGCAAACTTTCCCATCCATTGACAGGGAAATTCAGGCTGCGGGAAAACACCACAATTTCATAATTCATCAGAGGAACCGGTACCATGACCAGATTTCGATACAGTGCTTCGATTCCTGCTTTGCGATACAACTCACCATCCGTCAATCCAGAATCCGCACTTAACAATGAACGTTCACCTGGTAGTTCATTGATATCCACATGAATATTCAGTCGCCGGTATGCTTCGATAATGATTTTTTGAGCAATAATGGTGGCAGGATCACTCCCCATTAAAGTAGAAATTTGTAACGTAGTAACTTGCTGTGCGTGCGACGGCAGCGCCATTAAAAACGGCAATCCTGTCAGCTTTAAAAGTAGACGACGTCGCATGAATCGGTGTATTTCATGTCAATGATTCACCATTGTACCTGTTTCAAGCCGGGAAAAATAAGTACTTTAAGGCAACATATTTTTTGCAATATCAGCAGGTAAATATCGTTGATAAATCGCTTCTAAGCTCCCATCTTTGCGCATCTCATCCATTGCATTACTTAATCGATCGACGATTTCTGGTGGGATTCGCTGACGTGAAAGTACGATACCATGAAGCAGAGGAGGATCATTAGACACATTCAAGAAATCGAGATCATCTTTTAAACGATTGCGAGAAATTAACGGTCCCCATGCCACTGGCATTGAAAACATCGCATCAGCACGCCCTATACTCAACATTCGGGCAACCATTTCTGCGTCCGCATACTCGTCAACTCGTCCTTGTTTTTTTAATTCTTCGATGGCGGAATCGATTTTCTCACCGTGCTTGAAAGATCGGACGATAGCCAATCGATATTTAGGATGATTAATGAAGCTTTGAAGTGAATTGACACTCTCATCTGGATGATGACGAACAAGCAAATAATTGCTCGACTTAAAATAAATGATGAACCGTCCGAATTGTTCACGTTCTGGCGTTTTGATACCGGATACCGTCATATCCAGCGTGCCATCTTTCAAATGAGACCAGATTCTGACACGCGATTCGAGAACAGGGGTAAAGGTGCAATGAGTTCTGCGTGCCAGCTCATCAATGATATCTTTATCAATGCCAATATATCCTGTTGTCTCACTACGATAGTACAAAGAGCCGAGTTCGTAAAATGCTACGACATATGGCCCACATGTCGGCTCTGCAGCATATGCATCTGGTTGCGAACATATCTGCAGAAATGCACAAACAATGAGAGCGCGAATCATCGCAAATTGGTACATAACTGACTATCTTCGTATGATATTTCAAGAAAAAATTTAATGGCGCAATGTATAGATCAGTTTCAGTTGAACAATGACCAATTTATTGAAAATTAAAATTATTTCGTCATTCATTGGGTAGAATGATTTTCGAAAATTGACACTTAAGATAACATTCAATTGTTCAAATGGCACATTAAAGCCCCATCTCGGAATGACGGAACAGTGACCTAGCCAAACGAATCAAAAGTGAGTGTATCAGGCAAACAAGAACGATACAGCTTCTGAAATGCAAAATATCGTCTCGTACCATCCAAGCAATCAATCATCTCCTCAGTCGCATATCAAATAAAAATGCCCAAACCTGAACTCAGATTTGGGCACTGTTCTAAATTTTAATTGCTAACTTTAATGTTCAATTAATATATTGGTCATTAAAAACAATTCAAAATTGACTACAACAAATAAAGTTGGTCGAACTCATCAAAGCTAAGTTCTTGATTTTGAAGGCAACTGTTTTAATGCCAAAGTTGGTCGGAACATGGCTTGAAATATACCTTGAAAAATCACCGTCAAATAAAGTTAGTCGAGATAAATTTTGTAAGGCACTAGCGATAAACAAGGTCTATCATATTAACTGGGGGGACAGGTCAAATGACCATGACACATCGCTGACCACATATTGTTTACGCCCCAATCCGCGTCTTCGAAAGACATTTGTCCGAGGTGATACCGTTTAGCAATTTCCAACCCCTGGGCGTCAAAAGCTTCAGCAGCATTTCCGGGCGAAGCATCAGATGCTTCGCGCAACTTCGTACCGAATTCTTTCAAGGATGTATCATCAAACAGTTCAACAAAGGATGAGCGCTCCACTATGGAGCCTAACTTTTGAATTTACCAGCTTGGGCGGCTTTTCGCACAGGCCGGCGGAATAATTAGTTAGGTCATGCAGGCGCATTATTGCTTGACCTTTGGCTTGAGGGCTTTTACTACCATGTACTCAAGGGCTCTGCGCACAGCGAATACCTCTTCGGGTGGAGGACGATTTTCGTCTCTGTGTTTCCAGGCTTGATCGTTGAAAATTGCACTTGTTTTCTCAATTCCCACTACAGAAGAAAGCCACGAAAAATAGTCCTCTTCAGATAGCATAAAATAGCGACCAAGCTTCTCGCTTGGGGGGTAAATGCACCCTTTGCTTTTCCATAAATCAGATGCCTCAATCATCTTCCGATCAAAGGATGAAAAGTACGCAATCGTGCACTCGCCACGCCCGGTTTGAGAGCAGTATTTTTCAACATGTCGAAGGAGCATAAGGTCCCAAGCCATGCCGTGTACATTTTTCGGAGCTTGGGTAAATCCTGGGCCAACGTTTACGGGATCAAAGAGCGATACATTTTGACCAAGGAGCCATTTGGCACAAATGATCAGCTCTCTCTGAAGAATGACAGACAAGTCGTTATGCAAAAAATCAATGAGCTTTCCTACTTTCTCGTTTGGCTGGCAATCTTCATTTTTCAAAAGAATTGCTTTGAGCAGCAAGTTTGCAATGTTTGACTGAAGAAGCTCCAGCTTTGCAAACTCTAATCGTTGCGCCCGAGTCTGATAGAGCGCTACTAAGTCCGCGACCTCTTTCTTGAGGTGTTCTTGACTGTATGGCAGGCGGATATTGCCTTTCGATAAGAAATCATCTCTGTCAGCATCCCCGAGCGTTTTTAGGGCTGACAGCTGAGATTCAATCTCCTTTCTTTTTCCCGCCCGGTAGTTGGCGAAATTCTCAAAAAGATAGAAGGAGAAATCAAAGACGATTTGATTTTGGTAAATATATGTAAGCAGGTTGTTAACGCTTTGGCCCAGCGGCGTCTCTCTAAATTCAGGACTGGCGACAAACTTGGTTGCGTAATTGCCAAACTGGGTGTCAAGTACAAGGACGCTATTAACAGGAATCTTTATCTTCCCGTTGCCTCGAATAGAAAACCAAATATCATCATTCAAGAAATAGATTTTTGATTTGGAGAAAATACTCCGTAGGTAAAATTTCTCGCCATCATAATTCGCGCGTGTTGCCTCGATTGGCAGTTCCGTCCCGATATCGTCAAAGGCAAATAGGGCTGTGAATTTCTCCATCTTGGCGCGATTGGAGAGCCAGCACGCGACAACATCGTCAAATGTTGATACGGCTTGGAACTTGGCAACAATTTCTGCAATGTTTGCGTGTGGCATAATCAAAAGGGCCAACTTCAAATAGGGTGAAAAAATTCCGCCTATCCCAGGCGAGGTCGCTCGTTCGTAACCATTGCTCTGCGCCGCTTTCCGCAACATACGGTACAAATATGCAGTACTAAATAACCAGGAAAGGCAGACAGCTGCCATGGACACCTCATCACCAGGGAACCAAATGGGATACCAAATATCGGTGACGACATGAACCATGTCTCTTCGTCGCATTCCAATCTGCTGGAATTTGCGAAATGGTGGGTACATCGTGAACAGGATATCAAGTAAGCTGCCTGTTTTGAATTTGAAACTAAAATGCAAATGATCCACAGACGTGGGCCATTCTTAATCCAACATCTCCGGGGGGAAGGCTTACGCCAGCGAGTCCCCGAGCTCACTATTCACCACTAGTCTTCGTAACTTAGGCGCTCTACGAGCTTACTTACCAACGCATCAGCAGCGTCATTGTCGAACCGATGGCTACAATGAGGGCGGGGACGAATAAAGCCTCTCAATTCATCCAGACCAACTTGTCGAGCGTAGGCCTCGAGTTCAACCTCAGCAATTCTTGCTGCTTCCTTTACGATAGCGATCGCGGCATTACCACAATCATCGCAGGCAGTATATGTCGTGCAACCGAGTTTGCTAGAAACGTCGCGATAGAGCTTTTGCGCGATCGGGAATGCCCATGTAGATTGCTTTGTTGGTCGAACAATTTGATGTTTCGAGCGATTGCATCCAGGGCAATGCCAATCGTCAGGTACTAGGTCCCATTTTTTTCGGCTCGTGACTTTGGCGACATGTTCGATCTCGCCCGATGTCGGAACTTTTGGCCTATCTTGAACGGGCTTTTTTCGCCAATCTGAGAGACCTTTTTGTGGCTGTTGGCGTGTTGGCCCGCAAAGTACCCTCAGCGCGTACGGAGCCCTCCGAAACTGCGCGGTGGCTTCAGCTATCTTTTTGATATAGGCAGGATGGGCTTGAACGGGCATGCTTTGGTACCAGTGCTCATTTTTGGCAGCGATTTCCGCTATCCGCTCAACGATCTTCATTCGCAAGTCAAAGGTACTTCGATTTTGCTCCCATATGTTTGCAGCAACGGATTGATTGATGCGGTGTTCTGCATACGGTACTGCGATCACAAACTCAAGAATTTCTTTTGGCGAAAATGAAAACGAGGAATTTGCTTTTACAAGCTTCTTCGCCGCTGCATCGGCATTGTTGCAATCGTTGCATATCACGGTGTTGTCATAAGCAGAAACCATTGGCGCACTACGCTTAGCAAAATCTTTAGCGGCTTCGTCCGCGAGGACACGTTGCATGCTTGCTGAAATGCTTTGAAATTTGCTAAGCAAGAGATCCTGCATGTGGTCGTGATGCTCAACTAACCGGCACATCAGGTCACCGTTTTTGTTGGGCCTCGCAATTTCCACCTTCGATCTCTGGCATGCGGGACATTTCCACGATGTAGGGGTATAAGCCCATAACGTGTCCATGTCGACGCCAGTGCATCTATGGCTTTTGACCAAGGCTTTCGTCTGGGGTGACATAACGCCATCGAGAGTGCTATTGCCAAGTTCAATTGACCGCAGCAGTGCCTCGTCTTCAGGATAAATATTGCTTGACCACTCCCTAAGCCAGTTTCTCCATTCTGGCCCCTGTTCTATTTTTTCGTTCTGCATCTATGTCACCTCGCCACGAAATTTTCCATTTTGATCCCGAGCCCGCTACTATCATCTATCAAATGTAGCTTGGCCACGAAAGCGCTAAGATCGAATCAATCTGAAATTCCTTAGTGGCAGATTTATTGTCGATCCACGCCAACATTCACCTGTAGGCTCGACCAACTTTATTTGCTCTAGTCATTTATTGATCACGCCAAATAAAGTTGGCCGAGGGGACTACCTGACCATAGATCCGTAAAACCTCAGAAAATAAAGTTGGTCGCGTCAACATAGTCCTGCTGATCTTGCCCCGCTATTACCAGACACAGCTTATCTCTTAATTAACGCCGATCTGAGCCCGGCGCATTAGCTCGGCTATTAAAGTAGTAAGCTGATATATAAAGCTGCATTTTATTTATTAAAGACTTTTAAGATGCAAGCCAAATCACAGTGCATCAGATATCTGAGATAGTTGGTCAGACGAATTATCAAAGGACTCCTTCGCTTCCCAAACGAGTACCACAGACTGCAACGCCTGATTAGCTTTAGTCAGCGTTTCAAAGGTATGTTTACTGACATGCTCCACCCATATTTCTAGTAACGCCGTCGCTTGGTCGCTTGAAAGATCACATCGATCATGCAGCGCGGATACTGCATGTGTAATGCCGATTCTATTCTGCAAGATACTCGTTGCCAACGAGTTAATCGCAACCGTGATATTTGGCGAGTGGTCAAGGGCGACATCGGCTCTTAATTGGAATCTTTTTTGAATTTCTTTTGGAAGATGTAACTTACACGCTCGGATTGTATAATCTCCCTGATCACTAACTTTAGAATAAGTCCATTCCTTGTTTCTTTTTATGTGCGCATCATAATGATGAAAATGGGGGTGGTACCAAATAATAATTTGATCAATATTTTTTCTATTGGGATAGTGGTTCAGAGTAACTCGGCGATCGGCATGTGGGTCAAATGACTGTTTTGCTGAATTGCATGCGCGACACGTAACAACTAAATTTTTGGGTTCAAAAGTAAATTTAGGGTAGCCGTTCGTTACTCGACGGTCCTTGAACGCATTACTACTACGTCGTTGAGCATTTTTTCCACTAGATTGCTTTGGCAAAATATGGTCAAGCTCAACGAAACCATTCGCCGTGCTCTCTATTGGAGTTAAGCAGTACGCGCATCTATTATTTTGGAGTTCAAGTAAACGGGATCGATAAGTTTGGATTATCGGCGAATCGGTCGACCATGTAGCGCCATTGACATTGAGCGCCCGCACATTGGCAAGTAACTTTTTATCGGCGTTCTTTTTCCATAGCAACGTAGGCATCTTAGATTACCCCTTCCCGTCTTTGAGTGAAGATGCGACTCGTTCCATCACAAGCCGCATAGGGTCTAAGACTGGTAAGGTTAAACAATTGTTTAGAATAATGGAGGCAGTTTCCTCACGTTCCAACCTTGTTCCGCTACCGTTCTTAATCATTGCCAGAGCATTGGTAGCGTCAATATTGAAAAGTCTTGCCCGCGACGTCTCAAGTTGGAACAAAGCTTCATACGCATCGGATGCGGACCATCCAAATGTGTTTTCGGCTTCATAAGATTGCACAACTGGCGTTCCTTCCTCATTAACCTCACGACGTAATCTCCGAGTGTTGCCGAACTTGGAAGGTAATCCAGATGCTACCAACGGTGAATGTGTGGCAAGCAAAACATGACAACCTTCAAAATTCTCTAAGATACGCAGAAGAGTAGGGACATAATCGCGCTGCCAAGCCGGATGTAAGCTATTTTCAGGCTCGTCGATGAGAATCAAACTATCATCAGAAACCTCAGCGGCAAGCCCCCCAAGGGTACAGAGCCAATTCCATTGCCCGGAACTCAGATTTGGCCCTGGCACTTCATCTTTTCCCCAATTTGCACGCGCTTCATCTGTTGGAGTAAATCTTGTTTCATAAATATCGACTACACCGGCTTCAAGCAAAATCCTCCATTTACCAATAGTAATCGTGTCACTGGTTACTAAATTTTTAGTTGTACCTAGTGTCACTACGATTTTTTCCGACCTTAATCTCTGTAAAACTTCATATAAAAAAGTTTGTTCATCCTCGTCGGATATCATTTTTAATGCAGCTTTTGCGTCCCGCCTATCTAGGACGCTTGACCCAGGCGTCGCCAAAATTTTTTCACAATGCCGCTTCACTCTATCGCAAAGTAAATCTGGAAGGCGATCTTGCCTATTTAGCATAGAAGAAAAAATTCGAGCTACGTCAAATTCAATTTCGACAGTAGGAATTAATCCTAATTGTGCAAAAACCAATTCAAATTCTGAAGCCCTTGCTTTTAGCAGTGTTCTATTTGAAATTAAAGAAATGACGAAGCTTTTTTCGCACTGTCCAACCCCGGCAACATTGTTTACCGCCCTCAGTCCTAAGTAGGTATATTTATTCTTCGAAATGCGTTGATTAAAACGAACAAACCGGTCCAGTGGCGTTCCAGAAAGTGCTATTACTTGCGATACGTCACCGCTTATTTTCAGCATATTGCCGCTTGTTTCCTCGAAAGCCGCGGAAAAGGCTACAGTACGTAGAAGTAGACTTTTCTGCGTACCGTTTTCACCAATAAGAACAGTAACCCACGATGCATCAACGTCCACATCTTCGTCGATAATTTTTATTAGTGTCTGAAACGCTTTAGAATTTTTTACTGAAACTATTTTCATATTTTCAATCTAATTAGAGTTACTGACGTATCTAAATATTGCCTGGATCATTACGCCATAATAATTCGACAAAAGTCGCTTTCACCAATCCCTTGTGCTTGAGTCTTGGGTTGGAGCTACCGAAAAGCTGCAGAATAGACTACCCTGGAACAATCTCTGTGGAATTCCGCTTACGTACTAATCGCATTAAAGAGCTTGGAAACATGACCCGACATCACAGTGACGGCGGTCGTATCACTTAGACGAAAATTAATATAGCCGATTGTAGTTTGAAGCGATTTTTTGCGTGATTGGACTCAAAATCAGCTATAACCGTCAACGGACACTCATTATGCCAGTGTCTTCGGCTTGTCTGATTTTCGAGTACAGTCCCACTTTGGTTCGTGCCTGCGGCGATTCCAGTACAGTACTCCATAATGTTTAGTACATTATCATTCAAAAATTTTACAAAAAACAACATTTTGGCATTAGACTTCCCTTCGGCAAACAAATTGTTTTGTTATTTTAACAAAAAGTAAGTAAAATGACTTTAGTATCTGAGGAATGCGGTTGGCTTCGATCAATCAAAATTAGTACGAGCTTGAATTCCTTCATGTCATGCCTAGTTACTCAATCGAAGAACAATTTGTAGGAACTAGAGCGTGAGAGATCCTTCAGCAGATCAGTACTCCGCCGGAGAACAAGGGCTAGGATATATTTATCAACCTCGCTTCGCATTGCTTAGGCTGTTGCAGTTACCGGAGGATACGGCAGTTTTAATTGAAAAAGACGATGATCTTGACTTCATCGACAAGGATGGCGTCAAAATACTTGCCTCGCTCAAGCACAAGGGAGTTGGTGACCGGCTGACTGACCTTTCTACGGACTTTTGGAAGTCGGTCCGAATCTGGCTGGCCCGCTATAACCGTGATGGGCGCAGCGAAGCAAATCTGCGCTTCTTTCTATTTTCGACCGGCACTGTTTCAAATACCTCGTTTTTACGGCGCTTCCTGCCGGAACCTCCGACGGATGACGCTGCTGCATCACTGTCACACATTGCAGCCGATGTTCTAGCCAAGTCCGAATCAAAGCTCATTGGTGACATCGCCACCGAGTTCCACAGACTCAACGATAGCGAAAAGGAAGATTTCCTTTCGCGCATCGTCATCTTTGATGGAGGTCCTCGCATCGAGGATGTGCCTTCAATCATCAAAGATCAGCACATGCGTAGTATCCGGCGCGACAATCGCGACGCCATCTTCGAGCGCCTCGAAGGTTGGTGGAATGACACCATCGTCAGTCTGTTGGTCGGCAAGCGTGCAGAAGCCATCTTCGGCTACGAAATATCGGACAAGCTTTCGGCATTTGCCGAGGAGTACAAATCGGACAACCTCCCAATCACCTTCCGAGGGAAGGTGCCCACTGGCGAAATCGACGCAGACAATGATCCGCGCCTGTTTGTTGTCCAACTGCGAGAAATTGGTATTGCCTCCAACCGCATTCGCAACGCCATATTGGACTACTACCGAGCTTTCGAGCAGCGGTCTTCCTGGGCTCGCCAAAACCTTCTTGTCTCGGGAGAAATGGAAGAGTATGAAGACCGCCTGATTGATGAATGGAGTCGCTACCGGGATGTGGTCTTCGAGGAACTTGATGAGGACAGTGCTGATGCAGTTCTTTTGGAAGCGGGTAAAGCGTTGTATCAATGGGCTGACTTGGAGAGTGGCAATAGCAGCACGCTTCGCATTCGGGAGCGTGTGACTGAGCCCTATGTTGTGCGCGGCGGATTCCATATTCTTGCAAACAGTCGACCGCTTCCAAGAGTCTATTGGCACCCACGTTTCCTTAGCCGAGTCGGCCAGTTGTTGGGGGCCGCAGAATGAAAAGATGGGACCAACGACCATTTGAAGTCAAAAATCTCTTCAATCCTGCCTTCTGCGGCCTGGTGTTGTTCAGGGCATTGCAAGGCTATGAGGAGGAGAACCCGGACGGCATGCCGTTCTCTCTTGCATTGCTGGTGCTCCCGCTGTGTTTGCAGAAGGACGCTCGTGAAGTGCTTGCGGGCAGTTCTCGCAGCTATCTTTTGAAAATCGTCGAAAAGAACCCTCAGTTGCTGGTTGGCTTCGCCGACCGCACCCGCGATCTGCTGCCGTTTGCGCTCGAAGCTTTTGGCGTGCTGATGGAGCGAGGATGTTTTGTCGTGTCGCCAGATGGCCGGTTGAAGACTGTGCCGAAACGCGTTCGGAAATTCGTGACCGGGACCGATGAGTCCATCTCCTGTCAACGCGTCGCACGCATTGTTGGAAAAGAATTTGCGCGCATCGCAGATCGCGTGACCGTGTACACGACCTTTGGAATACGCCCATGAAAATCAAATCGATTCATATCTACAGTCATGACGGGCAGCGCCGAGATCTTCAGTTCAAGGTGGACGGCCTGAACGTCATCACTGGTCGCTCCTCCACCGGGAAATCAGCACTCTCCGAAATCATCGAATACTGTATGGGGCGCTCAATCTTCAATGTCCCGGAAGGAATCATTCGCGACAAGGTGGCATGGTTCGCCGTGATCTATCAGTTCGCCCACGAACAGGTACTGATCGCAAAACCCACGCCGACCGCCGGTGGTACAAGCTGTAGTACCACCATGCAGCGAAGGGGAAATCAACTGGCCGTCCCTGACTTTAAGGAATTGGCGGTCAACACCGATGACGATGCGGTGGTTGCGCTGCTGTCGCGGCTGTTGGGCATCTCGGAGAACCGTACTGATGTTGCGATAGAACATAGCCGGGAAAGCTATGACGCGAACGTCAAGCACACGTACTACTACCTATTTCAGAAGCAAGGCATCGTTGCCAACAAGGATCAACTTTTCTATCGTCAGAATGAAGCGTTTCAGCCACAGGCTATCCGCGACACGTTGCCGATCCTTCTTGGTATTTCTTCCAACGACCGGTACGAGCTGGAAGCCAAACTGCGCGCGGCACAGCGAGAGCTGAAGCTCAATGCAAAACTCTTCGAACAGGCTCGGGATGCCATTGATACATCTCAGCTGAAGGGAATCGGCCTTTTCTCGGAGGCCAAGGCTGTTGGCATCATCGCGCCGGAGAATCAACAGGCTGGGCCGGATGGCGTGATCGACGCCTTGCGTACTGCTCTGCAATGGAAGCCGGCCTCGGTTCCCGACGACGACGGTCAAAGAATATCTCGGCTCGAAGAAGAGATTAGCCAACTACGCAAGGATCGGCGAGAGGTCCAATCCAGGGTCGATGCCGCCCGTCAGTTCACCAAGCGGGCTGGCGGCTTTGAAAGTGAAGCGCTGGAGCAAAAAGATCGACTCACTTCCATCAAGGCCCTTCCCAAGAATCCTGAGACCGGTGAGTGGCAATGGCCATTCTGCGAAGCAAACCTGGCTCTGGAGTCCCCTGTTGCACAAGTGCTCCTCAAAGAACTGGCAACACTCGACGAAGAAATGAGCATTGTCGCAGGTCAACGACCGAAATTGGAAGCGTATCTTGCCGAGCAGGATGACAAGGTACGCGAGGTCGTAGATGAGATAAAGAATAAGGAAGCGGAGTTGTCTGCCGCAATCGCGGCCAACGAAGTGATCGCGCAAATGGGAACACGCAACAATGCAGCCGCACGGGTTGTTGGCCGCATCAGTTTGTTCCTGGAAAATCTTGTTCCCAATGCGGAGTTAGTTTCGCGCGAAGCAGAGCATCGGCGCTTGAAGTTCAAGGTTGAGGAACTGGAGAAGAAAGTCGGTGCTGATGACAGCCACGAACGACTAACTTCGATTCTGAATAACATCTCTGCGCAAGTGTCACGGTACATCCAGACCTTCGAGGCGGAGTTCAGTGCCTTCCCCGCGCGACTTGATCTCAACCATCTCACCATCGTTTTTGATCGTCCGGATCGTCCGGTTCCCATGAGCCGCACTGGTGGTGGCGAAAATCATCTGGCTTACCACCTGTCGGCGCTATTGGCGCTGCATCTTTTTGCCTCGAAGAACAATTGCCCGATTCCTCAATTTCTGCTTATCGACCAGCCTACCCAAGTCTATTTCCCTTCGGAAAAGGTCTACCAAGAAGCAGATGGAACTGTCCAAAAAACGGAGGCGGACGCCGACTTGGCAGCGGTCCGCCGACTGTTCGAGTTACTACTGAATTTCACGAAAAAGGATGTCCCAGGTTTCCAACTCATCGTGACTGAGCACGCCAATCTTCGCGAGCAGTGGTTCCAAGATTCATTGGTTGAGCAACCATGGACCAAACCGCCTGCACTGGTGCCAGAAGACTGGCCCGCAATGTCTAAGCAGACCTCTTGATCAGAAATATTGGATAAAGAGCTATGACAAAAAAATCATAAACTCCGTCATTGGTTCCGCTTCTTCTGTTCTCGCGGAACATCTCAATAGAGCAGGAAACTTAAATTATTCATTTGGTTCTACTATGGAATTATTCGCTAGACTGACCGGTATCGATGAAAATAGTCTTCATCCAAAATTTAAATTATTGAGAGATGAATATTGCTACATTGGAGCCAAAAAAATTGTTGAGGATTGGGCGAGCGACTTTATTGATAGGGACGGTAAACTAGCCATCGAATTCCAGACTACATTTCATTCCGCCTTGTGGGAGCTATATCTTCATGCGGTATTGAAGCATTTGGGGTTCAATATAAATACAGAAAGAAATCGGCCTGACTTTATCATTCAAGGAGCGGAAGAATTTTATATTGAGGCAGTTGTTTCTGAAATTAAGTCTGGAGGCACATTGGAGTCAGAGCGAACCCATGACGATGTATTGAGTATGCTTTCGCCAATATCCTCAAGACAGGAGTTTTCAAGCTTAATTAATGAGGCTATTGTTAGACAATCCAACTCCATTCAATATAAGCTCAAAAAATATACGGGTTATGCTGACGCTAATGGAAAATGGAAGAAGGGTTACAAGGAAACTGACTGGGTGGATGAGAACAAGCCATTTGTTATAGCAATATCCTCATATGATCAAATAAATTACGGCAAAGAATATATTTATTCAATGTTAGCTCTTCTCTATGGCTGGTATTTTGATCCAGAAACAGGCAAATTTTCAAAAATTGAATTCATTAAAAAACCGGGAACACAATCAGAGATTAAATTAGGGATTTTTAATGATGAGAATTTTAGAGATGTATCAGCCATATTTTTTTGCAACACCATGAGTATGGGAAAACTATCATCTCTAAGTAAGTCATCCAATTTTGATCCAATGTTTGTAATGAATGTTCGCTATGATTTTAACCCTCCTTTTTTTAAAATTCATGAAGTATCCCCCCAAAGCCCAGAGCACTTGTTAGACGGCCTATATTTATTTAAAAACCCAAACGCTAAGGTTGCGTTCTCAAACAAAGCCATTAAGGCCAGCGGACTAATGGAAATGTCGGTAGATGAGGTGGGATTCGCAATGGAAGGAAGCTTTCGTCCTGTAGTGGCGAGATATTGCGATTTGCTTGGGCATGCATATAAGGAGCTTATTAAAGCTACGGCCGCAAGCAACTACAACGATACCGTTGCGGAACTAGTAGCTTTGGCCGATCGGGATGATAAAAGCAGAGGGGCCGTGCCACCTCTGCTCTTTCAGACTCCGACGTACTTTATTCGGATCCGACGAACTTTATTTGCGCTAGTTGTCGACAGATAAAAAAGTTTGACACAATCAGAATATATAAATCAATGGCTTACATAAAAAATTGATATCAACATTTTTAAAAAAGTTTGACACAAATTTGCTAAAAATAAATCATTCAATAATCTTGCGATAAAAAGGTTTGACACAACATTCAATCGATTGAATCAATCGATGTGTTCTGCTTATTATGTCTGCTCAGCTTCCCTTTTTTCCGCCCTCGCTCCCAGATGAAACCCTCTACTCAAGGGTTTCACGCTACCACCTCATGTCAGGAAACAGAACGGACGGACAAACGTTCAACGAGTTATTCGATTGTAAGCCAATGAATTTGGGAGGCGTGGTTCCCTTCCGCATGGAAATACTAGCCTCCCGGTTACCCGGAGATGCTGATGAAAATCTAGCCGAACTTACACAACATAATACTTTACTGCCAGCTTTTAGGCCGTTTCTAGGAAAACCAATTCCATCTAATAATGGTAACAGCCAGGAAATTACCCATCTGCCGCGACATGTCGTAGGAATGAACGGTGACGCGGAGCTTTGCCGAAGCTGTACGCGTGAGGATCTAGAATTGTATGGGGCGTCGTATTACCATCGATCACATCAAATCCCTGGAGTTTCGGTTTGCTGGAAGCATAGGGAAACACTTGTTAGCAGTTGTTTCAATTGCCGATTCCCATTTCAACACAAGAATAAATTGCTTTCTGTTCCGTGGGCGGCGTGTCGCTGCTCAGAACTGTTCTCTTCTGATAAGGATTCAACTGTTGCAGGGCAATTGGAACATAGCTACGCAGTCTACTCGCATAATCTATTGCAAGAAAACATGCCGCCCATACACCCTGATTTATTAATGAATACGTACCGGGAAAAAATCCGCCAAAGGGGCTTTTCACGTGGCTCACTAATTAATCTAAAAGACTTTCAAGACTCTATGATTGAGAGTTTGGGGGAGCCATTTATCCGAAGTGTAGACCCTGCATTTTCAGCCCAGCGAACTATGTCTTGGCTACGGCTGTCTTATATCGAATCTGCTCTAGATTTACCAATTACACGTCACCTCCTGCTAGGACTACATTTGTTCGGCACTGCCAACCAATTCAACACAGATGTTCACACATTTGTAACTAGCAACCTCGCATCACCGAAGCAATCGAGAACGGCTGACGCCGATATGGATAGACAGCGAAACGAACACCGCCGGAAAATTATTGCGGAGTTGAAGAAAAATCCTGATTTGACAATGGAAAAGTTATGGAAAAGAAAGATTAAAGTCGTTGCATGGCTTTTTGACCATGATCGCACGTGGTTGAATAATACGATGTCTCCAGACAACAAAAAGATCGCATCAATGGCAACCTCGCAAGTGCAAATAGATGAAGCGCTGGATTGCGACTACGCACGAATGGTAGAAGAGCACTCTCGCAAATTATTTGAGCAAGCTGGAAAACCACAGAAAGTCACGATTGGCAAAATACTTGCGTGTCTCCCAAAGACAGTCGCGCCGAGTAGTGTCAGTCGCGACCGATTCCCGCAATTGTTCGCAACACTAGACCTTTGTAAGGAGTCTTCCTGGTGTTTCAGTGCTCGCAAGGTTCTATGGGCGCTCGGCGAGCTGGATCGCTTTGAGGAGACGATTACCATTTCTCACATTATATTACGGTCGGGGGTAATCCATTCTGGCGTGGAAGATATCCTGAGATTTTGCGATTGGGATGCTGAGAAACTCAGCAAATCCAAGATCGACGTCAGGCATTTGCTGGCAAAGGCTGGCATAACGCGTACCTGGCGCGGTCCCTCCGATGGAAAATTGGGGACGAGAGCCGGGCGTGGCTATGTTAGAAAATATACTTAAGGTTGAGTTTACTACGTTCGGGACGTAAAGGCCTGAGGTTCGAATCCTCTCCCTCCGGCCAAAATTTCCCTGCTATTCAGCAGGTTACTTCTCCGCTGTTTTTGTTTTCAGGCCAGTTTTCGACGTTTGGGGGGTAAGATCCACCGATGGGGGCATCAATAAAGTTCGTCGCGAATGTTGCCGCGTCTCTAAGAGATTCTGACTCTCCGCTCGCCCTAAGACAAATCATGATCGTGTTACTTCAGGCGCGACACCTTATTTAGCAGACTTGCAACCCTTGTCCGGCGAAAACGTCGTTCACATAGACTTTGTGCGAAAGCGCTTAACGACGCGTTAAGCGTTGAGTGATGAGTCATGGAAAAACAGCAAATTGTGATAGCCATGAACCTCCTATTGTTTGGCTACGCTTTGATGCTTCAACAATTTCCAGACATAACATGCAAGCAGTGATAAGATGACTTAAGGCATAAATATTTTACAACAAAAATTCACTGACCAAAGAGGCAGCTGCGCTACCGACTTTGGACTCTGGAGGGAAAATGCGTCTATCTGAAGTCACTATCAATAATTTCTGCTCGTGTCATTCGGTTTCTGTCTCGCTAAACAGCTTCAACCCGGTGGTCGGGTACAACAATTCCGGTAAATCGAACATCCTCCGCGCCATCAATTGGTTACTCCGGAAAAGCGTTTTACCTGCCCACACGTTTTTTAACCAAAATAACGAGGTTACGGTCGAGGGTGTTATTGAGAACGTGGATCTTCAACTTCTCCCCCAAAATCAGCAGCAACCTGTTGGGGCCTACCTGAATGGTGGCTCGCTCAAATTCCGGCGTCGGCAAAACATTCCCGGCTGTCCTGTCGGGCAGCTCCGTATCGATGTTTTCAATCATCAAACCAACACTTGGGTCGACAACCCGGCAGGTTTAGATAACGCCCTCGCGGTCCTGTTCCCAGAACCACTGTACATCGAGGCAATGGAAGACGCCGGCGAGGACGTTGCAAAGTTCGGTGCCAAGAACACCATCGGCCTTTTGCTGAAGCACGTCCTTAGCAGGATTAATGCAAACAATGGTGCGGCCGTAGCTGCAATGACCGCTGCTCTCGCACAGGTCTCAGGCCACCTTAATGGTCAAAATCGAATGGCGGAGCTTTCCACCTTCGAGACGGACGCGACCGCCGCAATATCTTCGTTTTTTCCAGGCATATCGCTACACCTGAACTTTGCATCGCCCGAGATAGACGACCTGTTCAAGGCATCAACCGTAATGCTTTCAGAAGTACAGGGTTCTCCAAGACCGTTCACGTGCTTTGGTCATGGTGCACAGCGCAGCGCTCATATGGCGCTCATCAAGCTACTTGCCGACCTGACTAGCGGGGCTGCTGGGAATCCCGGAGGGACTGTGGTTCTGCTGATTGACGAGCCAGAGCTTTATCTTCATCCGCAGGCCATTGAACTGTTGCGAGAATCACTGCTACAGCTCTCAAACCAAAATTTCCAAGTCATTTTCTCGACGCACTCTCCTCTGCTAATTGGAAGGGCTCACGCACTGCAGACCTTGATGATCTTCAAGGACCATGCGAATAGAACTTCTGTTCGTCAAAAACTGAACACTGCAGCCGCGGCATTTGCTGCACACGCACACCACGCGGAAGCAGTGTTTTCAATACAGTCGGCGACTCATCTCTTATTCTCGGACAGAGTGCTGCTTGTCGAGGGAAAAACCGAGCTGATGTTAATTCCCCAAATCTACCAGGTCACACGGGGGCATTCCTACGCACATGACAAAGGCTGCATAGTTTCGGGAGCCAGTAGCTCCGCTCTGATGCCAATGATGAGAATTCTTCGTGCGGTGGGGTTTGCTCCGCGCGCGCTGGCTGACTTAGACTTCGTATTCAAGGTTGCCCCTGGCGAACAACTAATCAATCCAGCGAGCACCGAATTCGTGGCTTGCAAAAGCTGGTTCATAGCGAACGCTACAGCACTTGGTATTTATCTTGACGCCGACGGTTGGCCTTTAAGGAAAGGGCCAAACGGAGCAATGTCAACACACAACCCAGCAGCAGCGTTCCAGCAGATGGCTGTCGCTATGCCAGCAGAGATTAACCAGCTTGTTAATCAGCTTCAAGCACAAGACTTTTGGGTCTGGCCGAGGGGCGCAATTGAAGCGCACCTCGGAATTGGTAAGACTGACCTTGAACGCGTAAATTTTGTGAATACGGCGAATCAGACCAACAGTCTAAACCACGCTACGCATCCACAAGACTTACAATCACTCGCGCAGTGGATGTGAAGAATAGGGGTAGTAAATAACCAGTGAAGCCTATCAACAACTGCTGGCAAAACATGGCTTACGTTGCAGTAAGAGCCGCAAGGGAAACTGTTGGGATACTCAGTTTATTATGTAGGAGAACGCCTGCCAAATCTGACCCGTGCTGGGATTGGCTTACTGCCTTTGCGTTGACCTGTCGATTTGGTCAGAGCGTTCCCCGAGCGTTGCCGGGCCCAGTGCTTGTGACCTAATAGGAGCTTTGTATTGCACCGTGAGTGTCCTGTCCGGCAAGTGGGATTGGTGATGCGCCTACCTTAAACGAGGAGTGCGAAATGCTTAATCAATCGATACAACCTGAAGTGATCCTGGGAGTTGATACACATTTGGATACCCATGTCGCTGCAGTCATCAGCCATACAGGAAAATTACTTGGAACGTTGGCATCATCAACCGATGTTAGCGGTTATCTGAAACTTCTGACGTGGGCGCGTTCATTGGGTTGCGTAAAGCGTGCAGGTGTTGAAGGCACTGGTACATATGGAGCAGGCCTTGCTCGAGTATTACGCGAGCAAGGAGTTGAGGTTTTTGAAATTAATCGGCCTAACCGTAGCAAACGTCGTCTGAGTGGCAAATCCGATCCGACAGACGCTGAAAACGCAGCGCGTTCGGTTCTGTCTGGTGAAGCAACTTCCATTCCAAAGTCGCAATCAGGTGCTGCTGAGGCGATGCGTACGATTTCCGTTGCTCGGCGTAGTGCAGTAAAGGCAAAGACACAAACTATCAATCAGTTGCGGTCAATATTGGTTAGCGCTCCGCAAGAGATTCGTGAGCGGCTTTGGAAAACAAAGGCGGAACAATGCGTCGATGGCTGTGCGCACCTGCGACAATTAGGAACGACAACGCTGCACAAGACATTAACTATGACCCTACGACTATTGGCAAAACGTTGGCTGATGTTGGCAGCTGAGTTAAAAGAATTAGATGCAGAACTTGAACGCTTGACGATGAAGTCAGCTCCTCATCTTCGTGAACAGTTCGGCGTCGGGCCTCAAACTGCTGCAACATTGATCGCAGTAGCCGGCGACAATCCAGAGCGACTCCATAGCGAAGCGGCGCTTGCTGCATTATGTGGTGCGAATCCACTACCTGCTTCTTCAGGGAAAACAATACGCTACCGATTAAATCGGGGCGGTGATCGACAAGCCAATAATGCGCTATGGACTATTGCCATGGTGAGAATGCGAAGTGAACCACGCACTCGAGCTTATGTTGAAAGGCGTACAGCGGAAGGAATGTCTAATAAAGAAATTCAACGATGTTTAAAGCGATATATCGTAAGAGAACTTTATCCATTGATTCTGGCAGATTTGGCATCGGCAGCGACGATTTCTTGACATAGGAGCGTCAATGCAGTGATGGAACGTTTCTTTTTGAACCTGAAAGTGGAGCGTGTATGGCGTCAGGACGATGCCAACTACGCTGAGGTGACGAAGGATGTTGCAGACTATATCGTAGTCTTCTACAACAACGTCCGACTGCACTCCACATTGGGAAATCTGCCTCTCAATGTTTATGAATAGAAAATGGCAGATCAAAAACAACCAATCTTAGTGTCCGAAATTACTTGTCCACTAAATTCTTTGCATCTCGCGATGACGGACGTCAAAAACCGTGCAGCTCTTGACGCGATGGCATCACCAACAAATTGTCAAAAAAGGCTGCTAGTGCTCAACTAGATCTCACCAGCCGAAACAGTTCGGCTTGAAACTTTGCATCTTCCAACGCATTATGCGTTCCATCGTTTTGGGAACCGAGCCTTTTTTTAATGGCGCTTGAGCGCGTTTCCTTCCAACTGGTCTTCTTCGCTCCCATGTATAACGACTTGATATCCAAGGCCGCGAAGCCGAATGGATTTCCGCCCGCGTATCGCCAAAAGTAATAATTGACAAAGGACCAGTCGAAAGGAGCATTAAACCCGACAAAGACGGGCGTGTTATCGTCGTCAATTACCGAAGAAACCCAGTCCCCAAAGCGCTTCATTGCTAATTCCGGCGCCAGCCCAGTACGAGATAGCACTTCCAACGATAGTCCAGTTACTTCGAGAGCCTTAGGGTCAGCATTCATCGTTATAGGTTTCAACGAACACTCAAATACAAGGTCTGGGCGATACGCATCACAGGCACCAATCGTGAGCATACTGAACTCGCCTGGAATTGGGCCTGACGTTTCAACGTCAACAGATATAAAGACTTCGCGCTTTTCGGTCATGGGATCAAAGGTTCTTCAGCTACCAAAGGTGGACGAGACTTTACGGACTCCAGATGCATGCGGAATTCGCGACGGCGCTCTTCAACAGTCCCTAATTTCTTCCAGTGATGCGCAGCATACGACATCACATCAAATGGAGTTTCAGTCGACTCACGTGCAGTGACGACCGTATGCAAATTACGCCCGAGCGCATATCCTAACTCAATGAAACAGTTAGGCCGCACACCAGTGATATCCGCAATTACCAACCGACTACGATGCAATCTCGTGAATATCGCCTCATCAATACGGGAGTGCTCAACGGCTTGTATACCATCGATGACCACAAGCGAATAACCATACTCGCCTTCAAGAACAGGCTGCACCACAGTATCAAAAAAGGTCTGCACATCGTCGTAATCAGGCGACTTAGAATTCAGTAGGCGGACGGCGAATGCAACCGGAGCAACCAATGCAGCCAACAATTCGAACACCCGCTCAGCGATTTTTTCTGGCTCTTTACGCGAAATTGGTGTTATGCGCTCAAGCCAGGTCAATGATGTGATCTCATCCGTGGTCTTGAAAAAGCGATCTGCATTGCTGCCAGTCTGTCCATACTCAACCAAGCGATGTGTGCCTGAGCCTAGTACAGAAATTTTAAAGTCGACAGGAATAACAGGCTTGCCCTGATCATGATATGCGTTAGCCAAGAACAGAATTCCCTCCCCGCCACCGACAGTTATTAGTATATCGCCATGCTTTGCCTGTGCCTCCATGCGCTTACTATTCATGTTCCAATGCGCCGCACTTTCAGTACGTACCGCATCGCTACTTCCGAAATCATCCCACAAGTCATGGAACTGCTCAGGAATCTGGTCTTCATTTTTGTGGTGCTTGACCGCGATGGCGACTGGAGTCGGCGCACCATTTGGACGCAGATGCATATTGTTCTTGACGGTCTGCCAGACCAACCAATCAAAGCAGATTGGCGTGTCGTCAGCGCGCAACTTCTCAGCGTCGACAGGGATCACAAAGGTCGCGCCCTTTTTCATCAAATCCTTAACCAAGCATTCAACAAATTTTCGTGCTCGCTGCGCCTCTTCAAGCGAAGCATGCTCAGCGTTATCCGACACACTGCCTGCAATATGGATGCGGCGCCCAAAGACTGGAGTTCTCATTACTTGTCCTCCATGACTGGCGAAGGACGCAATTCATTAGCACAATTGAGCAAATCAGTCATAGTCAATGGCTTGTTTGGGAAAGCTCTCGCCAACGCAGCTGGATAGAGGCGGGTTCGAATGTCAGAGTAAGTCCAATTAGGACGCCCTTCTCGCGAACCTGTAGCCTTTACCAACGCTGCCAGCTCAACAGCAGAGTACTGCAAGCCTGCGAGGTCCAATTTGAAGAGGTCGCCGCGTTCGCTGTCGTTAGGACGAGAAAACTCCTCCACAATTGCTGCTCGACGCAACAAAGCAGCATCCAAGACCGACAGGCGATTGGTACACAAAAAGACAACAACTCGACCGCCAGAACGACGTAAATCATCGATGCATTGGATAAGTGTATTCACGGCCACCTTGTCTTCGTGGTGACTATGTTCTTGACTACGCGATGCTGCCAGCGAATCTCCCTCATCAATAATCAAAAAAGCTCGGCGCGTTTTTCCGGCGGACTGGATGACCTCAGCAAACGCCTGGGTAATCAAAGTACCCATCTCGCCGACCCGACCACTACCTCGCACATTGTTACTCAGCTTGAATAGTAAGGACTCTTCGGTACGCGACTCCTTTGCCAGACGATTGGCGATGCATTCGGCATTTGCGGTCTTACCAGTGCCGACATCCCCGTGAAAGATAACTAACGGATACTGCTCTGCCACCAGGTGGCAGATTTGTAGTTTTTGCTGGTGGTGCTGTATGCTCCAGGTAGCAAGATCCGTAAGGTTGAGCAGCAGCCGCAGCTGGTCATTTACTCGAGCGAATCGCTGCTCAAACCCGAGCAGCGTTTTTTCACGCGCAGTCAGCGTGATGTCGCTCAAAATCGTTTTGGTCTTGTTATCAAAAACACTGTTTTGGGTCATACCGTGAAATCCTTTCGTTGCATGCCAAATCCGCCGCTCGCATAGTCCCGAGCGCCTTGCTGTTGTAATGATGAGTGACTGGTGTCGGCCGTACTTGGCCCCCATCCCAGCTCCAGCTTATCTTTCATTTTTTCTCTCGCGGTATCATCGTACTCAGGGGTGTGCCAGACGGTTACGCGAATCCAGCCACTCGGCTCCCGTGGCCAGAGCACACCGCCTGGACGAGTAGCGCTAAGGCTACCTGCGTCCGTGCTAACGTCATAGCGCACCGCCTTAAGCTCCTGACCAAGCTTCAAAAGTGTTACGTCAACAGCGGCTAGATATCCATTTTTAGCAAGTGTCTCGATGTCTTTCGCGTAGTCACGGGCCTTTGATTCCTCTAAAGCACCGGTACTGTTCGCAATCATCACGATGTCGGCAGTGAATCGACGAACGACATTTTCAACATCTGCAACCGAATACGTTGACGTCGAGGTATAAGTGTTACTCATCAGTCTTCCTCCACTTTGAAGCGTGGACCAAACAGCTCTTTCCAGATTTCGATATCGTTTTCTTCAGATGCGAAGTGGGCAGTATCCACAGCGGCGGCAGCTGCAGCGACAATCTCTTGGCGCTCGGTTTCGGTGATGCGACTTGCAACGTTGTTCGATTTATTTACTGGGTCAATAATGACCACCGGATCGCTAAATGTTGGAAAAATAATGCCATTTTCCGGAAACGCTATAACCTCTTTGAGCCCGGATTGAGCGATGTACATCAAGAAATCGCGGAACCGCTTGTCAATGGAGCCTTCTGAACCGCACGTATCCAAGACGTAGGCTGCAATCAGTTCGATCATGAACGACTTCAATGCACCAAGTTCAGCGTGGCGTTTCCAGCGTTTCGCTAAACGTACCAACGTACGGAAATTTGCATCCTTTTCTTTGCGATCCTGAACAAACTTGATTTGACATGGTGCACAAGTCTCGACGCGACTACCATCGCGGATATCGTACTGCCATCCGTAGCCTGGCTTCCATGGATCCTCAATGACCGGAACAATATCCACACTCAGTCCACTGCCCACGAACTCAACGGTCGCAGCCTTACGCTGGATCTCAAAGTGTTCAACCGATTTATTCGGGTACAGTTTGGTGAGCACCTCATAAATCGTTTGCGTCAGTGAAGCCAAGGTTTCGTTATTGGCATTCTTTCCAGAGATGTAGAAGACGACATCCACGTCCACAGGGTCGTCATTCGTCTTACGCAAGATGGTGTACTTGGCAAAGGAACCAGCCTTCACCACTTTCGTCACTTTTAGTTCAGTCTGTTCCTTCAATTTGCTGGTCAACGCAACAATCAAACGGTCGACTTGGGCATGATACTCCTTGCGCTTGTCAGCAGGTAGACGGAGCACATTACTGTCGTAATACTTAAATTGTGTATTTGCTAATGGCATTTTTTCTATACAAAGTTAGTGGCACGCAGCCATTTAGGCAGCCCAGTTAAACCACTAACTAGGCACAGTTACTTATTATACGCATAAAAATTATTCTAGTATAATTTTTATTTGCATGTTAAACTTTTCCAATGAGTACGACACAATTACCGGAACCGTCTCCGCAAGACGAATCCCGTCCCACCTCGGCAAACTGGGGGCAGGAACGTAGACTAGAATTTCTTGACTTCAGATTGAGGTGGGATCACTTTTTCAATCGGTCTGACCTTACCGCCCATTTTGGGATCTCAGTACCTCAGGCATCGTTGGACATTGCTAAGTACACTCAACTGGCTCCAGAAAACCTTCTATACGACAGAAGCTCACGAATCTATCGCGCGACCTCCGCATACCAGACGGCGATTGGCGACACTTCGCCACACAGGTACCTAGACGATGCTCTAGCTTGCAGAAGAGGTTTACTGGATCAACGTGATACCTACCTTGGATGGGTTCCACCTATTGGCAGCGTGCCCGTTCTCAACAGGTTTATCGACGGGGATACTTTGGACAAATTGGTCAATGCGATTCGGTATCGTGAAATGGTCCAAATCACCTACCAGTCAGACCGGGACGCATTACCAGTCGAGCGAATCATTAGCCCCCACTCTTTTGGATACGATGGGTTCAGATGGCATGTGCGCGCCTACTGTACGTTGAGGAATGACTATCGAGATTTCGTCCTAGGACGAATATTGAACATTGCGCGCAGTGACCAGGAAGGCTTGGATTCGAGCTTAGATAGCTGTTGGAATAACATTTTGCGCCTTGAACTCGTTCCATCCCCTTTACTCCCAGAAGGTAATCGAAGAGCTGTAGAGCTTGAATATCAGATGAAGGATGGGAGGATTGAAATCCAGTGTCGGCAGGCGTTGTTGTACTACATGCTCAAGCAGTTGGGCTTGGGACCGTTCAAAATGGAAGCCATTGAAAGGCAGCAGATTGTGCTAAACAATGAAGATGAAATTACTCCATACATAAGCACGATATTCAGTGCTCGTTGAAATTCTACGTCGACACGACTAAACATCGACTCGTCTGACAGTTATCCGTGTCGAGTTTGGCAGGCGCGTTGCTTAACGGAGTTGCAAGAAATAGAACCTACCTGGCCCCTACCACCAGAAACCGCTCAACCTTGTGGTCCATGCTTCAAAGGCTCCGATGGCCTGCTGCACCTCAACCACGGAATTTCCGAAGAGTCGAGAGATGACGTAAGGAGACTTTTCGCCATTCGATTCGAGACTGCCTTTAATTTTGTGGACTACCCGTTCGCGGTTTGCGGTCCGGTATCCATAGCACCCAGGAGGATGAAATTCTGCATTGAACACTGAAGGGCACAACTTATGGTTACCTAGAGCTAAAACAACCTCAACCCAATCAAACCGCAGGTCAAAGTCAGCCCGCGAGTCGAACTCCTCCCCGAATCTTTCCCATAGGAAGTCGGCCAGCCATTCGTTTAATGGGGCATGGCGTCGGTCTTTGCCTTCGAGTAGCCGCCCCCATCCCTGAGGGTCGTCGCTCAACAAACAAAAGGGCGGCGCCACATCTACAGCAAGAGCGGGTTGACGACTTGCTACTTCCAGCTCATTCGTTAGAAGAGAGGCGACGACATCACAACGCCCCTCAAGCGATGCGCCGAGTAAAGCCGAGTAGGTCAACAGGGTTACCGGGTATCCCTGATAGGAGAGCCAAAGCACCGAACCCTGAGACCCCTTTGTGCTATACAAGCGCCGCTGCGCGGCAGCCAAATGGGAGACTGCTTTGGCGGTCCCCCAGCGCCCAATTTCGAAAGCGAGGGCTGAGAGAGTCTGACAAAGTCCTTCATACTGCCGCACCCGCGAGGTGACGGATGCCGTATTCACGCTTTCGAAAGTATTTGCAAAGCGGTCTGAAGTAAGTTCTTTGCATACCCGCCGACACTCGTCGGCTATCAGGTCAGCCAGACGGATGCGAGACGTTTCTGGGTCAGCGAGATAACGTTTGCAGGCTGCCACTGCAGCCTTGACCGAAATAGGATGAGGTTGCGAGAACTGCTCGATTGCCCGGACCTTCTGCTCCAAGCTGTCGAAGAAGCTGTCAGCATCTGATATAGACACGTGCTGCCCTCCCCGCCGAGCCAACAAGGCAGTTGCGCGCTCCCCTAGCTCCCCGCGTGCTGCAAAAAATGTCGAGTAGCGTCGACTCGGTGCTCTCTCAACAGCGGCCCGCAGCGCGTCGTCCCACTCAGCTGACCAGCCACAAGCAATCAGTCCGAACTCGTCGAAGACCCGGTCCAAAAATCGGTCCAGCCTGTTGTCATACGCAGCCAGTTCCTCTGGAGTGTTCAAGATACGGGTATCAAGATAGTCGCCATGCAGCTTCAAAACGCAACACTTGATATGTGCGAGCGGAACTGCACCCTCAATTTGGTCAGGTGTGCTTATAACGGTCGGCGCGATGCCAACATCCTCCAGCGCACGCTCCATCAGACGGTCAAAGTTAGTCGTCAAAACAATACGAATTTGTCCGCTTGCTATCAGGTTTGCGATGGCGCGGTGAGCCTTGGTCGGCGTCTTGGCTCCTTCCTTCCGCTCTTCCTCAGAGGGTTCGAAGTATGTGCGAAGAATTTGCTGTCGCTCACTCGGTGTCTTAGCCAATGCGTCCAACAGTTGCGAATAGCCAGGCTGCACTCCGTATTGCGCTTCGTACCAAGCTGCCGGCTCAGGCTCACAGTCGGCACTTTGAGCGCTCGCCAGCTTTCGCACCAAGTCAATTACCACTTCCCAGCCTGTTGGAATGCGCGCCGCACGTGAAACGCCAGAACCAAGTAATAAGGCATATACGCCCGGGCTGGATTGAAGAGCGAACGCTAATGAAAGCTCAGGGTTCATGCTGGCACCTATTTAGTTTGAACTTCTTTTGTAAACGCGGTCAGGAGCTGGGCACGCTCGGCGAAGATGCTCAGTCCATCGTACCTGACCCTAACCGAGTCGATGCGCTGCTTGGGGGGAACCGCGAATCGCTCAACGCCCCACTCACACTCAAATTTAGCAAGATGATGGCTTTAAGAACCAATATTTATGCGGTTTTCATTTTAAATCTAAATTTTCCTCAATATGGTCACAATCACCACATCAACAGCAACTAACTAGTTTTCTGTGGTGTTCAAAAACGCCAATACTGCCGAGGAAAAGGGAGGTTTCAGTCCTGCCAAGCGTATCAATTGCCAGCGCCGGACATACACTTGTCGGGCTGATAGTTGTAGTTTAGCCCATTGCAACCGCCGACATTGAAATTGTTCTATTGTTTCAACTTGCGAATTGAGCATAGCAGCGGTAAGGGGTAGCTTGGCCAGATGCTTTTCCAGTGCAGCGAGATTGCCAATTGAGCAGCCGATGGATGATTTAGTGACTCGTACCGGTTTTTCCAGCGCATAGAGCATTTGGCTATGTCTAGATACAACTTCGGCAAGGACAGCGTCGCGTTCCGCCCAGTTGATCCGAGAATTGCGAACATTGGATTTTTGAGGTGAATTCCCTATCGCTTGCAATAACCATAACCGGTCATGCCTATATAGCCAAATATAATCTGGTAGGTCGCGCGCATGAGCTCGTGTGTGTCCGACCGAAAATCGGCTTCGCCTGACTTTGCGCTCATGATCGAATATCAGATGTTGCCTTTTTATGGCGACGTCAGGATGCATCCGCAATAGCCGGTACAAACTCACCGTTGAGCACTCATATTTCTCTGCTATGTCTTCGAACGGTGATGTTGATTCTAATGCGATGAGCAGCGCTGCCACCTTTGAATCATTTAATTTCTTTGGTCGCTTGCCAATAGAAATTCCTAGCCTTTCTGCCTCGACACGCAACGTAGTGACTGACAAGCCAAGGTGCTGAGCGCAACGCCGCAAAGAATAATTTTTTTGGTTCAGCATAGTGCGGAGAGATTGACTAAGATTCGACTCCGAAGATGCAACGGATGCCGATTGATCATCCACTTTCTCAATGCATTGAAATGGCCTGGGCGACCAGTTCGCCAGATGCTCAAATTTTCCGTTGAGAGCCTGTAATAGAATCAGGTGCTTTAGCGGATGGATAGAACATCGTATTTTCCGCATTAATCTCAGCGCCCATGCAGGAGGCTCCTCAGACACTACAAAAAGATGTATTAGCTCATCTTGCTTGGGGAGGTCCTGTAGATTTTGTTGGATCAGTGCTGAAAATTCGGAAATGCGCAATCTTCCGTTGACGCTTATAGCACCCAAATTTACCGCCAAATCACGATAAACCTGTTGGATTTGCGTCGCTGAAATTGGGGCAAGCCCTGATTCAAGGATTTTTTGACTTAATCTGGATAGTGACAGCAACCTCAATGTCTCTTTGTTTGAGAGTACACCTTGCTTCGAATTCTTCACAACCTCCGGGTCCGAGGGAAGGAACAAGCGATGGCGATGCTGGGCTACCCAGCTTGCTTCTAAGCGCATCAGAACAGAGCCGTGAGTGGGGCAAACCAGTACAGCGGGTAGTTGATGGGTACGATGCCAATAGGCTTGTCCGCCGTTGTCGATATCTGCTTCCGCACACGATAAACAATATCGGTAGCTGTTGTATCCGCCAACTTGGCTAGCTATCATGCCCATCATGGTTTTAAGGCCAGTTCCAGAATTCCCTTTCATGGTGGGAAGGCAGCGGGCGACCTGTGACGCCGTCAAAAATGGTCGAAAGTAAGGAAAGACTGTATGACGCTCAATGAAGTCAGTGACAGTGATATCCAAGCCTTGGGGTAAGACTGACGCCAGGGCATCCAAATGAGTGGGGAGGTGCGAGGTAACCACATGAGTATGATTGCCAAACAACTCATGGAGAGTGTCTCTGTCATCAATATTGCCTGACAGCCGATGGTATCGCGCAATCAGGCTGAAGAGCGATTCATCTGCAAAGCCAGTAGGGAAGAAAGTTAATCGGCTTTGCATCTTCATGGCTTATGCGCTCTTGCCGTAGCTGTCAGAAAACTCCAGCGGCTCAACCTGCAACCAATTTGCACCCCGCAAGGCGGACAACGGATTGGCTTGGTCGAGGATAGTGGACGATATTGTCACTAGATTCGGTGAAACTTTTGTTGCTGGCGGTTCAACTTCCGGTTTGGCCGAAGCGTTGTTCGTGACATCGAACTCTATAGCGGAGTCTTTTTTCGATTTAGCTTTTCGCAGTAGGGATATTCTGCTTTCGGCGGACACGACCCCAGCATCTATCATCATGTCGTTGATTTGCTCATCTGTGGGCATCAAATCTTCAAACTTGCGCATTTTCAAGGGATCTCGACTACGGAGAACTGCCAGCGCAGGCTTGAGTAGTTTCATTTTTGTGTCAGCAATGTGCTGGAACACCTCTTCGGTAAGCGTTTCGATGTTTGACTGAATGGCATAACGCTGGCCCAGTATCATCAACTTAACTAGGAAATCTGTGACGCCTTGGGTCAGGTCGTAGAGAGTGCGGCGTAACGCATCAGTAAGCGGGGTTGGAATGCCGACCCATTGATATTCCCAAATGGTCTCTAACAGCAAGTCCCAAGATTCATCTTCTTCTTCCGGCTGTTTAAAATCATAAATTCCCAGTCCACATGCTCGGCGGGCATTCCGAAGCACATTGGAGAACAGCTCAATCATCGACGTATTGCCGATAAAAACAACTGGAATCCCTATGGCATTGATAAGATTGACAAAGAAATTCAGCATGTTTTCTTTACCGCCTGTCTTGGCAGCGTTCAAATGCTGTAGTTCGTCAATAAAGATTGCGCCAATAAAATAGGTGCTGGCAATTTGCTCCATACGCTGGATCATTTCCAAAATGCCGCCTTTGGACTTGTATCGTTTTGCATATTTGTCTTGCCCCAGTGCTTGGTCAACAGCTCGAAAAAAGGCGTGACACAGTCCAGATAGAGAACCGTCGAAAGGACACTCGATTTTGAGCCAGACAATTTGTGTATGAACGAATTCGCGATCTTTGTAGCGTTTGTGAACAATGGTCTGGGGGTATAGGCGCAAAATCGAATTCAGGGAAGTGGTTTTGCCAATGCCACTTAAACCGACAAGACTAAAGGTAGATGCGGATGACTGGAAGTGGCCCATAGACTGGCGGTCAGCCGAAAGCATGTGCAAATGGCGCCAAGTCGCTGCCAACATCGGATTGCGGCTGATATAGCCACTACGCAACAGCGATGAAACACTACTCTCCAACTCCAGATGGATTGGGAGCGGCTGCACTACGCTGCGCAGGCGATCAAGACAGTGTAAACGAACCTCTTTAGGCAGATTACGTTCGTCTTCGCTGACATCAGGAAGGTGAGCGATTGCGCTGGCAGCCTCCTCTTCAGACAAAATAGGCGGAAGCGCTTCGATCAAAGGGTTGCCGCTGTACTCTGCAACTGGGGATGGACTATACGTCGCGTAAATTGGTGCTCTGGTATTCATGAAGGATTTTTGTTTTTTCTGCGCTGGCGGCTCAGTAGGTCAATGATTTCCCCGCCACGTTGACCGTAGGATTCAGAGACAATCGATGGCTGCGCCGGCGTCGGCGCAGGGAGTGCTACTCCATCTTTTTGCAAAACAAAGGGATTTTGTGCGATAGCTCGTTCAGCTGCCTTTTCGATTGCCCGATTGGCTCGAATATTCGCGACTTGCTCTGCAGCTGAAAGGTTTTCACGCTCTTGCTTTTTCTCCTTGGCAGCCTGGTCAATGACACTTTGGATTTGATCGTCCAGCTTTACCTTACTTGTAAGTTCTGCATATTTGGTTTCCGGGGCGGGATTCTTGATGATTTCCAACATATCTTGAATTTCTTCAAGGCGATGCCCCCGGTATCGATTTTCAGACGCCCGCAAATCATATTGGACGAATGAATTACCCTCCCCACGTATCCAAATATGCTCAGGCTTGGTTGAGTCATACCACACATCAATAGATTCACGGCCTTTGGCGCGCGCGCGTGCGAATTTTTTCCAATCCTGGTCATCGGTGGAGGTGTAGTACATGCCAGAAAAATAGATGCCGCCGGATTGGATGCTAGCTTTGGCTTTAGGGAGAAGATGTAGGTAAACTAACTCGGGCGCTTGAACATTCGGTGTTCCAAAACCATGATCGATGCCCCAGTTCCACATACTAATCGGTGTGGGCGCAATGTCTTGGGCGATCATGTCTTGATTGAGCCAGTCCGGCTGGCGATTGTGGTGGTTATAATGCAAAGTGCTTGCCACCATGATCTTGGTGAATTCATGCAGATCTAACGTTGCATCCAGACGATAGTCTCTTTCACCCCTCTCCTTGACACGTTCGGCAACTCCTCCAGGCGCCCACTTTATTTGAGTGAGCCGATTAAGGATTCGAAAACGGCTTTCCACGATCGCTTTCCAATCCGGGCGATATGGAGGCAATATCGCTAGGTCGATGCCCAGGCCGGTCACCAGATTTTCAGCTGCGGCTCCCAACATTTCGCCACGATCCCCACATATTTCTTGTGGTAAATGATGGCAAGGCCAATCGGCGCTGCTGATGTCGATGCCAAATTGCCGGCAGTATTCAACTTTGTCCGAGAATGCGTTCCACAGGGCTGCGCGGGCGCCGTTCCAGCTTGGCCCCTCAAGTCCAACGTATAGTCCAACGATCATTCTAGAAAAAGTATCGACCACGACGTAGACGACGGGGCGGCCGATGATCCAATTGCGATTGAAGCGGCTGACAAGGTAGACGTCGGCGATAGTTGCATCGATTTCAAATCGGTGGCACGGCCCAAATAAACCTTGATTGGCTCTGCCGACAAGGGCTCGATGATCTTTTTCCCATTTGCGGCGACCTTTTCTGCCACGCAGCACGGTTATTTCATCGAAAGCTTTTTGGCCCCAGTACCGGAATTGGGTCAATGTGGGCAACTCGTGTGCTGGTTTCAATATGATCTCATCACGTCCATAGCCTGGTACCGACTGCTCAGCGCGGTAGAACTTGTTTAATGTCCTAACGTGCGCATCCGTAATGCACTGCACTTCATTGTTCTTGTAGAGTGCATACCCGATTTTTATTATGGCTTTATCTTCGCCTGACAAGATCTTTGCTTTTGTATCCAGTACGATGCCTTGAAATTTGGGCGGCCGGCCATTGATTTTTCCGTTTGTGAAAGTTTTCGGCTTCCCGGTTCCTCCGGAGTCTGAATAGTTTGGGAGCAGCGCATTTTCTATAGAGCCGAATAACCAATATCGATACAGAAGACGGTATAGAGTCTTGCGCTCGACCCCTATAGCACCTGCATGCGATGCGATTAGCTGACCCAAGGCGCCAGGTTGAAATATTTCACCAGGAATCCTGGTTTCCACCAAAGGGCGGATGCGCTGCCAGTTCGTTCCACGAATTTCCTTAGACCTTGATTTTAGCTCTTCTTCCAGCATCAGCATAAAAGCTGGGACCTTGATGCTGATGCGGCGGATGGCCTCGTCTTGAAGTAAGGATTGCAGCTCGTCGAGTGCTATCGTCCATGGCCGTTGCGGCTCAGACTGGATGGATATCAAAGTGGCTTCGTTATGGAATTTGTCTATCCAAAGCACCCTGGCAGGAATTTCAAACGGCGCGGCCTGATGGATGGATTCAAATACATCCTGAATTGAAATGGCGGGAGTCATATCAGGCTGCCTTTAGCGATCCGGCTGCTGAAATGAGATAGCGGTGATAGGTAAATGCAGGACTTGGGCCTGTGAGCGAAAGTTCGTGGTCCGTGATATCGAACCTAATTACCTTCTGAAGAACCAAATGCTTGAATAACATGGTCCCATCTGCAAAAGGAATATGGGTTGAACTTGCTGCTGCACGGATGACTGACTGCAGCGCACGTCCTGGGCGAGCATGGTATTCCACAGCGTCCATAAACTGCAGCTGGACCGTGGAATGCAATAGATGACGTTCTACCGATTTTCCTTTTCTGAGCCAAATCAGATTGGCCATCAAGGTTGATCCGATGGTAGTTTCTGTAACTAACTTCCAGTCTTCAATGCCTTGTGCACTATGAATGGCCTTTTCCAACTCCAGCTTCTCTACGGTTCTTTTAAGATCGTTCGACTGCTGAAATGCACTTTCATATTTGACAGTGCGGGCTGCCAATCTACGCGATCCATCTGACGCTTGCAGCGTTACAAGAAAATCTGTGCTCATCACGTAGAGCAAGTTTGTACCGGGAAAACGGGGATATTGAATGCCGAGCTGTACGCTGATCTCTCTGGCGTGTTCTGTCGGAAAAATGGGAAACGCTTCTCGGATATCAATCACTTGCTCTGAGAACTCAAGCACTAGGAGATATCCGAATTCCAGATCGGATAGAAGATGATGTTGCCTGCCGGTTTTGATTCCCAGCACTTTTCTTGATCTGCCGTTCGAAGGAACATCTTGGACGCGTAGCCAAGGCTTATAAGTTACACCTTCCCCCTGACCATATCCTTGCGCGATGTAACGGTCAATATCAGCTTGGGTCTTGAAGCGTCGTCCTCGCACTTTGCATCCTAAAAAAATAGTCTGGATACAAGTATAGCTGGCAGTGAACACCTCGTGTTGGTGAACTTGGATGAAGTACCAGCGGAATGTCGGCCTTCAATCTCTCACAACAATGCTTATACAAAATAGGGGAGTCTATCCATAAAGATGCAAGCCGTTCTCAATGTCTACAGGAATAGAATTTCCGTTATGCCGAAAGCAAATTAATGTTCTCTAAGACATAAATACATTGTTAAAATATCAGTTATTGCATCGGGGATACGCAAATCATTCAACAATATAGGTGATTAATGGAGCATCAGCAAAGAATTTTTGAACAGCCGATTGGTGCAACATTTTTTCGGGCTGATTTGCACCTACACTGCTATGGTGTTTCCCATGATGTTTCGGATACAACGATGACACCAGAAGCCGTTATTGCTACTGCTGTCAGGGAGAATCTCGCGATCATAGCAATTGCCGACCATAACGAAATTGGCAGTGTCGAAAGAGCCATCGCAGCAGCAATCGATCAACCGGTAATTGTGATACCTGCAGTTGAGCTATCCACGCCACAGGGACACCTGCTGTGCTATTTTGAAACGTCAGCCGCGCTTAAACGTTTCCATGGCCGACTGACGGTAATGGACAGCGGCCTGCCTAATTCTCGCGTGCAGCAGGCGATGATTGAATGCCTAAATCTCGCTCAGGAACAGGGCGGTTTTTGTATATTGGCACACGTTGACGGCCCCTCTGGCTTCGAGACGGAGGTACCTGGGGCCTCTCCGCACAAAGCAGATGTTCTGAGTCACCCTACTCTGCTCGGGATCGAGCTCAAGAGTGCAGCATCCGACATCTCTTATTCGTTGACGGATCCGAACCAAAATCGCAGCCAGCTGGGCGAACGACGCATCAAAACGTTACAGCTGGGATCTCGACAATACTTGGCGCGCGTCCTAAATTCCGATGCACACAAGCTTGAGGCACTCGGACGCAATGCGGAACAGTCCCGTAAGCTCACCAGATACAAGATGGATACGCCAAGTTTTCAGGCACTGCGGGTAGCACTGCAGGATGCAGATTCTCGCGTACGCATTGAAGACTTGGTTCCAACTTCCATCCCTCATGTGGTTGGTCTTTACGCAGAAGGGGGCTTCCTTGCCGGTCAAACGATTCAATTCAGTCTGAACCTCAACTGTATCGTCGGAGGCCGCGGCACTGGTAAATCCACAACTTTTGAGGCGGTTCGCTGCCTGGTTGGTTACACCGATACAGCAAGTAAAGTGGTTGACTCCGAAGTCTGGCCAGACGCAATTTATCTCATTTGGCGCGACAAGTCGGGCCAGTTGCATAATCTAGCTCGCCACAAGGATGGTGGAATAGAAAATCTGGACGATCCCAACATGGGACCATGTGCGTTTGAAATCGACTGCTTCGGTCAAGGAGAAGCCCAGCGCATAAGCCAGCAGGCACAGTCCAATCCGCTCGCTTTATTAGAATACCTCGACCGATTTATTGACATTTCCGTGGCCAGAGCGGATGAAGAAGCGGCGCGACAGCAACTGTTAGATTTGCAAACCGAAATTGAGGGAGCCGAACAGAAAGTAGAGCAAATCCCAGGAGCGGAACGAGTTCTAGCAGTCACTAAACAACAATTACAGGCTCTCCAAAAACCTGATGTCAAAGAATTAATCGAACTCCAGCGCAAGCTTGCTCAGGAAAAGCAAGTCCGCACACAAATCACAACTCTGCTGACTCAGGCTAAACGAGGTTCGTCAACTACACTTTCCTCGCACGAGAATATCAGTGAAATCCGTGAGCTTGCAGATCCAGCAAATCTATCGGTGGGCAGCGCCGAGTTCAAAGCCATTTCCTCAGGTGCGGCAGTTCTTGAGGCGACGCTGACGAATGCTGAAACAAACATCAAGGCTGGAATTGTGGCTTTTGAACAAGTCGTTACCGCCCAGTTAGCGCAATGGCGAGCTAAAGAGTCGGATGCGCAGAAAAAAATCGACGATAAACGTCGAGAACTGGAAGGTTTGAAGATACAGTTTGATATGTCCTATATCCAGAAGCTGACCCAAGACGAGGCACTGCAACAGCAAAATGTAAAAAATCTAAAAACCTGGATCCCTAAGCTTCAGGAACTGCGTACTCAGCGGAACAAAGTTTTACAGGAGCGCTGGAAGACCCGTAACAAGGTCGCCATGCAACGCGACGCGTTTGGCCGGCATGCCTCCCAGACGCTCCGACAGGCACTTTCGGATCTCAATGTCAGTCTAAAGTATGAGTCCAGTGCATACTCTCAGGAAGCATCAGAGCAAATTATCCAAGCAATGGGTTGGAGAACAAACCAGCAGCCGCGGGCTGCGTATCTTGTTGAGAACCTTACAGTACCTGCTTTGTTAGAGGCTATTAATAAAAACGATATAAATCCGATCACTACCTTAAAAACACGAGAAGGTATAGAAATTTTCAATGCGATAGAAGCGCAAGAAATTATAAAACGGTTGGGTGCACAGCCTGTGAAATACATGTTGGAGCGCGTTGCATTGCACGACCGGCCACGCCTATTGGTTACAAAGCGTGTTATCAATTCGGACGGTACGGAACGCCATGTATCACGCGATTTTGCCAAATTGTCGCTAGGACAGCAGCAATCCGTGCTACTCGCGCTAATGCTCGCGGCCGACAGTGACCGACCACTCATCGTTGATCAGCCCGAGGACAATCTGGATGGTGAATTTATCTATGCAACACTAGTACCTGTCCTGCGACAGGCGAAAGAGCGGCGCCAGGTCATCATTGTGACGCATAACGCCAATGTCGCAGTGTTAGGTGACGCTGAGCAAATCGTAGTGATGAAAGCCAACAACGATCGTGGTGAGATCTTCGCGCGCGGTTCCATAGACCATTCTGCGACTCGGGAATCGGCCTGCGGAATTCTGGAAGGCGCACGAGAGGCATTTTTACAAAGGGCAAAGATGTACGGTTTATGTCTTCACTAACTTCAATCGACATATTCGATATTCCAAAAAATAGATTGAAACTGTGCGCCCCTAGCACAAGGAAGGTTCTTAATTTCATTACTCCAATGATGTTCGATAGCATTGGGATATTTCCAGTAGTGAATCAAAAATGTTTTTCTATTTTATTTCACAATGGCTAATCACCCCTCTTCCAGCGGAGAACGCGCTCCGATAATTGGATATTCAGCACAGTACCGTATCTCGGCCGAAATTATCTATTCAGCTCTGGTAGCGAAAGAGTTGGAGTGGATAGCGTTACCTGTCCACGTGAAATCCAGCCATGAAATGTGGAGTGATTTAATTTATGCTCACGAAAATACGCCGCTTGCGATAGCCCTGAGCCTTGCCAGGCGGTGACATGTTGCAACCATTGCGCACGACTGAGGGTGGATTTGATTCTTGACATGCTTGCTCTCAAAAGTGATCAGGTTTGAAGAGTGCATGAAATTAAGGGGTGTTCATAGGTGAGTGCGTTGGACGGCTACGAAATTGCGGCAATATGCACAAGATATAAAACAATTCTGAACTATTTCCCGCGCTTCCGGTGTGCTATATGCTTGTTGGGTTTCTCTTGACACTTGGAATTTGGCGCAAAATTCAATAGGCCATAGATTCTTCATCTCGTCTTCCGCCGCTTTACGCGCCGAAATATCAAGCTCGGTCTGACGTAATGGGTAACAAATACTTGCAGTAATCCATAAAGTGAATCACAAAAATGCAGAGGTCGTGCGGTCAAATTTTTGATGGCAGAAATTTCCAACCAACTAACCGGGCCCACTTAGCGAAGCGACCAGACAATTTTGAGTAAACCAATCAAGACACAGTCTACCATAAATTAAATGCCGTACTTCGAAAGAAACTAGATCGGCCTAAGATAGCGGCGTTTTTTATCCAATTACAACTGCGTAGTGAATCACTTTATCGTAAGCACCTCACCTGAACCGTCTGGACGTCAGCATTAAAAACCTTCAAAGTAGTTCCCGTTACATTTTAGCGGGAGCTACTTTGGAGTTATTAGACACACCCGTCCGCAGAAAACGGCGACCCAACTACTCACCGGAATTCAGGAAGCAACTTGCACAGCGTGCATCTGAACCAGGCGTATCGGTTTCTCTTCTAGCGCAGGAGAATGACATCAACGTCAACATGCTGTTCAAATGGCGCCGCGAATTACGGGATGGCCGATTGGATGGCGTAATACATCGACAGCCCATGTTGCCAGTCACGATCGTCGACGATAATCCAGATCATTTACCATCTGAGCAGCCAACTGTTAGCCCTAATGCTGTTGTCGCTCAAAGAACTGCGACCACTGAGCCAAGTGTGATTGAAATCCAGATCGCTGCTGCAGTGATGCGTTTTGATAGTAATGCCGACCTGAGCGTGGTTCGTGCCGTATTAGGGATGTTACGTCCATGATGGGCCTACCGGCGGGAACACGCATCTGGTTAGCAGCCGGTGTCACCGATATGCGCTCTGGCATGAATGGTCTGGCCGCCAAAGTACAAATGACACTGCTTGAAGATCCTTTGGCTGGCCATGTGTTTGTATTTCGGGGAAAGCGCGGTAACGTCGTCAAAGTACTCTGGGCCACCAGCGACGGCGTATGCCTGTTGATCAAGCGATTAGAACGTGGCCGGTTCGTCTGGCCCCAGGCCAGTAGTGGTAAAGTCCATCTGACCCAGGCGCAGCTATCCATGCTGCTCGAAGGAATCAACTGGAAACAGCCGGAACGCACCTGGCCACCACTATCGCTCTTGTAAACGTCCCAGAACATGCGTAAACTCCATGCATGGCGACTACTCCTTCACTTCCAGACGATATCGATGTCCTAAAAGCATTGCTGCTCCAGCGGGATGGTGAACTGCAATCCCTGCGCCAAACCGTCTCAACCCTAGAACTTGCCTTGAGCGTACGCACGCTTGAGATCGAACAACTAACACTCCAGATCGCCAAATTGAAGCGTATGGTATTCGGTCGTAAATCCGAGAAGATCGACCAGAAGCTGGAGCAACTGGAAACCCGTCTGGAAGATTTGATTGCAGAAGAAGGTGCTGCAGAACAAACCGCAGAAGCGCCAGTACAGCCACGTCAGAAATCAATCCATAAGCCCTTCCCCGAGAGCTTGGCGCGCGAAGAACATATTATTGAACCGAAAGAAGATGCTTGCCCGCAATGCGGTGGTAATCTGAAACCGCTGGGCGAAGATGTATCTGAACAACTAGAGGTGATTGAAGCCGCGTTCAAGGTCATTCGCCACGTGAGGAAGAAAAAAGCCTGTGCCTGTTGTGATTGCATCGTGCAGGCCCCCGCACCGAGTCGTCCGATCCAGCGGGGATTTGCTGGTCCTGGGTTATTGGCCAATATCGCCGTCGCCAAGTTCGCTGATCATCAACCACTGTATCGGCAAGCCCTCATTCATGCTCGCCGCGGTGTGGAACTCGATCCAGCAACGACAGGGCGTTGGATGGGAGCCTGTGGAGTCTTGATCACTCCGCTGGTGGAAGCGTTGCGTCGCTATGTGGTTGCGCCAGGCAAAGTCCATAGCGACGATACACCGATGCCGGTACTCGCACCGGGTAACGGTAAAACAAAGACGGGACGACTCTGGGTGTACGTGCGGGATGACCGTAACTCCGGCTCCCTGGCGGCACCGGCGGTATGGTTTGCTTATTCTGCGAACCGCCAGGGACTACATCCACAGACCCACCTAGCAGGATTCGCGGGAGTGTTGCAAGCGGATGCGTACGGTGGCTACGATAGAATTTATACTGATAATAATGTGACCGAAGCAGCTTGTTGGGCGCATGCCCGACGTAAGGTTTATGATTTACACGTAAAAAAGGCCACACCGACAACAACCGAGATTCTGCGCCGGATTGGCGAGCTGTATGGTATTGAAGCGCAAATTCGCGGACAACTACAAATGGAACGTCAGCGTATTCGGCAGTTGCAGGCCAAACCACTTCTGGTTGAACTGGAAGTTTGGCTGCGCAACAGACTGCTGACACTATCGACACAATCCGAGACCACCAAGGCGATCAACTACATGCTCAACCAGTGGCAAGCGTTAGTTTATTACTGTGAAGATGGCGTGGCCGAGATTGATAACAACATCGCCGAGAATGCGTTGCGGGGTTGTTGCATTGGCCGCAAGAACTTCCTGTTTCTGGGAGCGGACAGTGGAGGTGAGCGAGCTGCTGCTATGTATAGTCTGATTGGCACAGCAAGAATGAACGGCATTGATCCGGAAGCTTATCTGCGCTATGTGTTCACGCATATTGCCGACTATCCGATCAATAAGGTTGCTGATTTGTTGCCGTGGAACGTAGCTGCTAAACTCCTTTCTGCATAAACAGAATCGAGCTACCCACTTGGTGTAGATTTGTTCTTCCATTAATCTGGGATCACGCATGGCACAGCAAGCTCAAATCATTACCCTCTATATTGAATTAGAAGATATCGTTCCACCGATCTGGCGACGTATTGTTGTCGATGACGATATCACGTTGCGAACCCTGCACCATGTCATCCAAGCGGCATTTGGGTGGACAGACTCTCATCTGCACGAATTCAATGTGGAGGGTCGTATCTACGCCATGCTGGACAACGAGAACGTACTGGATACGATTGAAGATCGAGAGATTCCAGGAGATGACCGCAAGTGTAAATTGCAAAAACTAGTCTACCCTGGTCAACGGTTCGATTACCAATACGACTTTGGAGACAACTGGCGGCATAACATTAAAGTTGAAAAAATCGATCTTGTAGCAGAAAAGATGGGCGTAGCGCAAATCATGGATGGAGCGCGCGCGACACCACCGGAAGATGTTGGCGGCACATCGGGTTATGAAGACTTCCTTATCGAAATAAATGATCCATCAAGTGAACAAGGAAGAAATTATTTGCAATGGGTTGACGGCTCCTTCGACCCGGAATTATTTGATCGACGCGCCGCAAACAATGCCTTGCTTCGAATGGCTTGGAACGGGTGGGGTAAAAAATAAACAGCTTGCAAGACGGCTTAAGTGAGGCGCTTACACTTTATCAAAAAAACTAATCTAATATCTTCGACACAACTCCTTTTTCTCATGTTTTGGGCTGCTGCCATTGAGGCGTTGGTCTTGCTTGGGAGAGTTTTGGGATTTGCCAAACTTAGTTTGCCAAACTAAACACGCGGGATTGATAACAATCCAAATACTCGGCATATTTGATTAAAAGTGAATTTTTAATCATCAAGGCATGTTATATAAATTAACACTTTAAAGTTGCTATGATATAATAGTTGCGTTTTATATATCACTTATTGAGTAATTTCAAGTTCAAATATTGTTAGAGTCCATTGGAAACACGACAACCCTTATCAACCAAAACCGCCTCATCGAACGATACGGCTTTAGATAGTCTTTGTTACGTTGCGGCGCATTATGGTTCCCATATTACGGTATTACAACTGAAACAGTCATTAGGACTTAACGGTTTGTCTATTGGCACGAATGAATTAATTTTTGCCGCAAAATCGTTAGATTTGGACGCTAGATTAATTCATTCAAACTGGCAACGACTAAAAAAAACGCCATTTCCGACGATCGGAATTCTAAATGATGGAGCGTTTGTAGTTATTTTACGATGCGACAACGGAAAAATAATCTTACGCTTCGCTAATGAAAATAACAAATTATTTTCTTGCGACGAAACTCAATTTTCTAAAGCATGGACTGGAGAATTGATCCTTGCTAAACCCAAAAAGCTCTCAATAAACAACCGTCCTTTCGGAATACGATGGTTCTTGCCTCCAATAGCAAAATATAAAAACATTCTGATTGAAATTTTTGTAGCAGCCTTTTTTGTGCAATTACTTGCACTTACGACACCACTATTTAGTCAAGTAATAATTGACAAAGTTTTGATGCATAAAAATATCTCTACGCTCCATGTCTTAGGCGCAGGGATGATTATTTTGATGCTATTTGAATCATGTTTGCTTTTTGTTCAGAATTATCTGATGGCACACACTGCAAGCAGGATCGACATCGTACTCGGAAATAAGGTTGTACAACACCTTTTCAGGCTACCTATACAGTATTTTGAAAATAAAAGAGTAGGGAGCACCATTGCGCATGTCCGAGAACTAGAAACAATTCGTCAATTTATAACGGGTGGGACTATCAGTGCAGTTTTAGATTTTATATTTATATTTATTTTTCTGACGGTAATGTTTTTCTACAGCATTACTCTGACAATTGTTGTTGTTGCAGTTTTACCATTCTTTATCGCCTTGACATTTGCTCTGCGACCACTAATAAAAGAACAACTTAAAGAAAAATTTGCGAAAGGGGCAGAAAACCAATCATTTTTGATAGAAGCACTTAATGGTGTTACGACGATCAAATCCATGGCAATTGAGCCAATTCTTCATCGGAAATGGCTCAACACTTTATCGGAATATGTTCGCGCAACATTTCACACTAGCCAGCTAGGAAACGTTGGTGCTGTTACTACGGGGTTACTCCAAAAAATCGCAAACCTTTCCGTTTTATGGGTTGGTGCTGGCTTAGTTATGAAGAACGAATTGACGGTCGGTCAACTTATAGCATTTCAAATGTTGGCCGGGCGAGTCATTCAGCCTGTCGTGCGAATAGTTCAAATATGGCAGGATTTTCAGCAAATCGGCCTTTCCATAGAGCGCTTGGGCGATATCATGAACAGCAGACCCGAATCTGCAGTATTTTCTGAAAAGGAATATGTACCTTCCATCAGTGGAAATATCACAATTGCAGATATGTCGTTCAAGTACCACTCTACAGGTAAGGATGTAATAAAAAATTTGAACATCACTGTTACTGAAGGACAAACTATTGGAGTAGTTGGACGGAGCGGATCCGGAAAAAGTACCTTAGCAAAATTACTTCAACGGCTATACAACCCGACTGAAGGAAAAATATTAGTCGACGGGATTGATCTTTCAAAGATAGATGCATTCTGGCTACGTCGACAAATTGGTGTGGTATTACAAGAAAATTTTTTGTTTGGCGGAACAATAAAGGAAAACATTGCAATCCATTATCCAGAAGCGAATGCGGAACTAGTTATCGAAGCATCAAAACTTGCTGGAGCACACGATTTTATATGCGATTTGGAAAATGGCTACGAAACAATCATCGGGGAACGTGGAACCGGTTTATCAGGAGGACAACGACAACGCATAGCAATTGCGCGAGCGTTAATAACAAATCCAAGAATATTAATATTTGATGAGGCAACGAGCGCGCTTGATTACGAATCAGAGCGCCTGATTCAGGATAATTTGACGCAAATCTGCCTGGGACGCACTGTTTTCATTATTGCACATCGTCTGTCGACTGTTCGGAATGCGGATGCGATCTTTGTTCTAGAAAAAGGTCAGCTCATTGAACATGGTTCACATAATGACTTGATATCAATGAGAGGCGCTTATTTTAATTTATTTTCACAACACGATAATCTAGTACATGAAATTTGATCTAATCAAACTTAACGTTCAAATTTCGATGTTTAAAAACAGAATGGAAAAGTTCTCGTTGACGGGTGATGATCGCGTGCTCAGCCGTATCGAGCGTGAATTTCATCCGCTTGCAATAGAGATTGAGCAATCCCCTCCGGCGCCGCTTCCGCGAGTGTTGCTTTGGCTATTGGCAGGCATAACAGTTTCATTTTTGGCTTGGTCTTATTTTAGCAAAATTGATGTTATTTCCACAGCGGAAGGTCGTGTGATTCCTGATGGCCGTTTAAAAGTGTTGCAGTCGACGGATAGCGCTACAGTTAAAGCTATCTTCGTGAGAGAAGGTTCACATGTAAGTGAAGGGCAAGTTTTAATTGAACTTGATCCGACAATTAGCAATGCAGACATTACGAGTAGCAGCGAACGCGCAACCTTGATGAGGCTTGAACTAATTCGCTTAAATTCAGAGTTATCTGGCACGAAAGCCGACTATAAATCAGCAGATGGCAAGGCTGAGTATATTACTTTGCAAGAAACATTAAAAGCCGCAAGAGCGGAGCAATATAAAGCGAAAATTTCAGAAGCAAAAAACGATCTTAGATCTAAAGAGATGGCGAAAGCAGCCGCCGAAGAAACATTACATAAAATTATCAACAATATTAAATCGGCCGAAGAAAAAGAGGAGCGAGTGCGTCCATACGTCGGCACAGTAATAACAAGATTTGATTATTTAAAACTCAAAGACGAATTAAACCAAAATCAAAGTGATGCAGCTGCCCAGCGAAACAACATCAGGGATCTGACAGAGCAATCGAATGGATTATCTCAACACATAAAGCAAATCGAGCAAGAATATAGATCAAAAATAGTTGCAGATATTAATGATGCCGCGACTCACTTGGCTAGTCTCAATGCTGAATTTGAAAAGGCTAAACAATTTGGATCGCAAAAACTGTTGCGATCACCGGTCGAAGGAACTATTCAAGCTTTGGGAATCACGACTGTGGGCGGTGTCGTAAGCAATAGTCAAACGTTAGCAACGATTGTGCCAAAAGGAACACCTCTTATTGTCGAAGTTGGATTGTCAAACGAGGACATTGGATTTGTTAAAGTTGGCCAGCAAGTTGATTTGAAATTAAACGCGTTTCCCTTTCAAAAATATGGGACTTTGCCTGGCATAATAACGTCAATTAGCCCAGATGCGGAGCCTGAGAGCAACTCTTCAAGCAATGTTTCTAGCAACGCAGTTAAGGAGACTGCAGTCTATCGAGCTGAAATAAAACTAAAGGTTACATACATTTTAATAAATGGAACAAAACAAAATATCTTGTCAGGAATGACTGTTCAGGCCGACATTAAAACTGATAGACGTCGCATTATTGAATTTTTTACTGCCCCCATTGTGAAATATCTTGATGAGGGATTAAAAATACGATGAATAAAAGTCTTCTGATGTTCATCAATTCGGCAATGGCCCAACCGAGTAAATAGGCCTTATCAAAAAGAAGGAAGCGCAATAAATGTCATTAATAACTGTTGAAGGTGTTGAGGCGTTACTCGATAATAGTAGTCTTCTGAATAATGGCGGTCGTAGTAGTAGTGAAATATCGGATGGCCCAAGTGGTAATGGATGGGATTCTAATTGGTCCAACCCTAGCGGCATGACGGGTGACAGTTTTAATTGGTCACCTACTTCGAGTGATTCCTCTCAAAGTTTTTTTGACACCATAACGTCTGCGGTGAGCGATATCTTTCACAGTATCGGTTCGATGGTCAATTCTATATCGAATTTCTTTCATGAAGTAGGTCAAACGTTTAGTGGTGCCCCAGGAACTTTTTTTGACACTGGAGTAAACCCAGAAACAGGTCTTAGAACCGATGGTATGCCTTTAGGTTATGGGTGCGGCGATGCTAAGACTGATGCCATCGTTCCCGACCATTTTGGTTCCGCCAACTTGATTAAGGCATGTGTGGATCATGACAATGATTATTCAACCTTAGGAATGAGTAAGGAGGAGGCGGACACAAGGCTAGGAGCCAATATATCAGCGGCAGTCGAGGCCGCTGGTTACAGTCATTGGGTCGCTGAATCAGTGGGTACTATCTATAAAGCCGGTGTTCAACTTTTTGGAGGAGACGCATATGCGAATGCCCAGGCTGAAGCAAAGGCAGCTGCCGGGAAGCATTAACGCTATCAACTGTTGTAATTAAAATTATAGTCATATTTCGGCTCTCAGAAAAGTTTATCTTGAGAGCTATTTTCTACCGGAGTTGATATTTTATGAAAAAGTTTTTTAGCGTGTATGCTGTATTTATATTTTTTTGGGGAGGATCAATGACAACGACGAGTAATGCAGAAGCACAATCTGTATCGGAGCGTAATGGATTCGTTGCAGAAAAGCCTTTCATATACATAAAACAAGCATTTCTTGTTCAGGACAATGAAAAAGAAATTGTGGAAGAGATTAGAAGTGCGAGCACTTCCATTGCTTTATTTACAAGGGAATTAATGGCAACGACAGCAAATTCTTCCAAAGATTCTCTGAAGCATGTACTACCCGATTCACGCGAGCAACTACGTTTACTTCCGGAAGCAAGCAATGGAACAGATCGGTATATTTTCTCAGTCTTCTATTGCTGGAAATTGATCGCTCCCGATCAATTACAGGTACAGATTGAATGGGGTGATATTACTACTCCGCAACAATATACGGATTCTTATGTATTCTTGAGAAAAGGCTCCGAATGGTATTTTTCTAGACACGGTGACTTAGTCCCTTTTCGCTACTCCCTTAAAGGCTATGAGTTCAAACGACCTTGCTCAAATTGAGCATTTGAAAGTTTATGCTAGCGTTTAAAAAATTTAAAAATCGAGCGCGTTCCAATGTAATCAGTGAACCAGTCGGTCAAACACTGGAGTACAGGGATCATGAAACTTCTTTTTTAGCTTGTTTTTCCGCATATTTGAATTCGCTAGGGATCAATATTTCGTTGGACGATATATTATCCTTGGCGCCAATTCCCAAAGGGAAAATCAGTAGCAAAAATATCCGCTACTGTGCAAGGCGCATTGGCATAGATATAGAACGAATTGAAAACTTTTCGATAAGCACAGTTTCAGACCGTTTCCCGATTCTCTTACAACGCCAATCATCATATTCATTTTTAATTTGGAAATTTGACGGGAAGATTTTCCAAGTTAGTTTGCCGGGATTTTCTAAGCCGTATACAGATATTGGTATCGATGCGGACGTATTACAAAAAGTCGGCGCTGCATACTTTTTAAAAATCGAACGACCGTATATTTGGGGTGCTAGGAAAAGGAATTGCCAAAAACTATGGTTGATACCCTGGTTAGTTGAATACGGAGGTATTTACGCATCCGACGCAGTATGCGAACTGCGACGTCAACTTGGTGTCGAGGGGAGACATATCGAGCCTCCAGGCAAATTGGAAAAATTAAATATCTCGGCTATTATGGACTTGCATTTATTAATGTGTCCAAAGCTACCTAAACATTATGGAGTATTGAGAAAAATTAACTTGAGGCGCGATGGCATTTTTGTGGATCACAAAAGTATTGAGTCGGCCTTAAACCTTTTAGTCAACGTGATAATTGAAAATATTTCGAAAAGTAAGCAAGATCCTATCACTTTCGCTGCATTCCTATTGACTGATTTCTTATCTATACATCCTTTTATAAATGGAAATAGGAGAATAGCGATGCGAATTGTTGATTTTTATCTTTCAAAATTTAATATTTCGGTCGAATGGGAAAATATTTCCATTTCTGAGATTTACTATTGGTGCAGAATATCGTCAAGAGGACATTGTTCTGCGTTAATTTCTGGACTTCGAAAAAATTCTTTTACGATGGCAGAATTTCCTTAGGAATTTATACATATTTGGGGGCGTCTCAGAAAACTATATGGACGCACTCCGTTTGCCAAGTAAGTAATTTGTATTTTGATAAACAAGATAAGGCTGCAGTTCTATATCCGACCTTGATGCAGGTATTTTCCTGCGGGCCTCGATGGTTAATTCGCTGACTTGCTCCTCATTCGGAAAGCGGACTATTGGTGTCCAGTTTTCTGACCAGGTTTAGCAAGTCCACGGTCTGACCTGGTTGCAATCACACAATTTCCCTTACTCTTTGGTAAGCGTCCAACCCCACCACCTTTTCAGAAGGCAGGTACGGTGTTAAGTGCGGAGCGGCAGCAGTTCGTCAATGCCGCTGTTTGGGCAGGTGGGGAGTTTTTCTAAAGTTTCTTTTAACCAGGCGTGCGGCTCAATGTCGTTGGCTTTCCCCCTATGTCAGGATAGATGTCGCGTCAATTAATTCACATCAACCGTATTGGGGCGGAGTAAAGACATGCAGTGAATCGTTATCCAGCAGAACGCAAGGAGGCCATCCTTAAGCAGATGATGCCGC
>JBMPPG010000003.1:0-441981 GCA_049339905.1 Undibacterium sp. SXout11W | reverse complement strand
GCATTTGATATTTTTTAAGCATTCCGATCAGTTAAAAACTAATCGGTGCGCTTTCATCAAGTGCTCACATTTATTGACTGTTAATTGTTAAAGAACCGAATGGTTTAAATTCTTTTCCGCTCAAACCAAGGCATTTATTTACCTGATTTAGCAACGAAGCGTTGTGTTCGTTTGCAGCAGAGAAGCGAGATTATGCAGCACTTATTCTACCCTGTCAACTCCCTGATTGCTTTTGCTGTTCGTTTCGATGCATCTTATGCAGATGTTGTCGCTTTCGCGTCAATTTCATCAAACCAAACCGCCGGAGTTACTGGCTGCTGCTGTCTTCTTGCTTCCCGTTTTAGCGGGAGGCGAACTATAGCAAAGTTCGCCCCTTGAAAGCAAGGAAAATTTAAAATAATTTAGATTGTTATTGATTTTTAAACGCTGCAGGACGTTTTTCCATAAACGCTTTCATGCCTTCTTTTTGATCTTCCGTTCCAAAGCTCGCCTGGAATAAACGACGCTCGAAATGCACACCTTCAGACAAGGTCGTTTCGTATGCGCGGTTCACGGATTCTTTGATCATCATAATGATAGGCAAAGACATGTCTGCAATCGTATTAGCTGCGGTCAACGTTTCTTCCATTAATTTATCTAATGGCACAACACGTGAAACCAAACCTGCACGCTCTGCCTCGACTGCATCCATCATGCGCGCAGTCAGGCACATGTCCATGGCTTTGGATTTTGAGATGGCGCGTGGCAAACGTTGCGTACCACCTGCGCCAGGCAAAGTACCGAGTTTAATTTCTGGCTGACCGAACTTCGCATTGTCAGCAGCGATAATGAAATCGCACATCATCGCTAATTCGCAGCCACCACCCAATGCGTAACCTGCAACTGCTGCAATGACAGGCTTACGGATCTGACGAATCGTTTCCCAATTACGGGTGATGTAGTCTTCTTTATAGGTATCCATGAACGTGTAGTTCGCCATAGCAGCGATATCAGCGCCAGCGGCAAAGGCTTTTTCACTGCCGGTGATCACGATACATTGGACGGCTTCATCTTTATCGAAGCTCTTCAAAGCGTGACCCAATTCAGTCATTAATTGATCATTCAGGGCATTCAATGCCTTAGGGCGATTTAAGGTAATTTGACCAACTTTACCCTTGGTTTCTACAATGATGCATTCGAATTCCATAAATACTCCTATATAGTGTGTGATAAGTACGTGCTGAATAATTTGCTATTTAATCGGCTATTTAATTCGCTATTACCGACGACTCAATTTAATATCCGAACCAAAGATACTCTCTATGTCTGCAATATTAATACTGGTACTGGAAGCTGGTTTTGCTTTAGGTCTATTACTTTTCTTTGTGTGGTGGACCATGTTTTCTGGTCGCAAACCGGAACAAACACATCAAACGCGACCAAAACGTAAGGCGAAAATTAAAAAACGAGAGTAAATCAATGCAGAGTGCGTGGCAGCGATAAGACAAATTCGGGTATCTCAGCCTCAAAGCGATGCCCATCTTCAGCGACGCAGAAATACTCACCCTTCATGCTGCCTTGTGGGGTTTTTAACGAACTGCCGCTGGTATATTCAAAACTCTGTCCCGGCGGTAAGAAGGGCTGATGACCGACCACACCTAGTCCTTTCACTTCCTCTACCTGGTTTTTCGCATCAGTAATCACCCAGTGGCGCGAAATAACTTGCGCAGCGACCGTGCCTGTATTTTTGATTGTAATTGTGTAAGCAAACACAAAATTATCATGCGCAGGATCAGACTGTTCCTGTAAATATTTAGTCACTACGGTGACGCTCATTTCGTATGCTGCCATGTTTGCCCCTGTTGGCTCTTTGATACCGATCATTATCGGCGTGGATACAAACTCATTTGTTGTTGCTGCCTGCAAATTAAAAATGCATTTTGTGCATCTGACAGCAAAACACCATTGTGCCAGAGGAATGCAGAGACGGCACGATAGACGCAAGGTAAAATAGCATATCTTCCATCTGCACGACCTACACTATGACTACCTACCGCATTGCCCCTAGTATTCTTTCAGCTGATTTTGCCCGACTGGGTGAAGAAGTACGCAACGTTGTCGCTGCCGGCGCGGACATGATTCACTTCGACGTAATGGATAATCATTACGTTCCTAATCTCACCATCGGCCCATTGGTATGTGAGGCCATCCGCCCGCATGTGCAAGTGCCTATCGATGTACATCTGATGGTGAAACCTGTAGATCGCATCATTCCGGATTTTGCTAAAGCTGGGGCGAATATCATTACTTTCCATCCAGAGGGTTCTGAGCACATTGACCGCAGCTTGCAGTTAATCCGCGACCACGGCTGCAAAGCAGGTCTGGTCTTAAATCCAGCAACCTCGCTCAGCGTGCTCGAACATGTCATGGATAAACTAGATATCATTTTGCTCATGTCCGTCAATCCGGGCTTTGGCGGTCAGTCATTCATTCCGCACACTCTGAAAAAAATCGCTGCTGTTCGCAAACTGATTGATGAATCAGGAAGAGATATCCTGTTAGAAGTCGATGGTGGCGTCAAAATTGACAATATCGCCGAAATCGCTGCCGCTGGTGCAGATACATTTGTCGCTGGCTCGGCTATCTTTGGTAAGCCAGATTACAAAGCAGTCATTGACGCAATGCGATCAGAGTTGAGCAACATCTGAGTAAAGCCAGCATATTCACATCAACCTTGAGTATTAATGCGGGCTTCAGGGCAAAAAGCCGTCACGAAGCCCGTCAATACTAAGCATACCTGAAGCATTCACCTTCGCCCTTTCTGCAAAAATTGACCATGTTTTCTGATATCCAGGCACTCATCATTGATCTCGATGGCACCATGCTCGACACGGCACCTGATTTTTTGCTGGCCATCAACCGTATGCGCGCCGAATTTGCGCTGGCACCAATCAGTCTGGATATGATCAAAACCATGGTAGGCAAAGGTTCTGAGCACTTGATTCAACAAGTATTAGCACTCGATTTTGATTCGGAACAAAGTCATCAGCATTTCACAGCAGCGATGGACTCGTATCAGCGCCATTATCTGGCAATCAATGGTGATCAAGCCACGCTTTACCCAGATGTCATTGCGGGTTTGCAAGCAATGCGTGCACAAAGTTTGCGATTGGCTTGCGTGACCAATAAGCCATTGGCATTTGCCCGTCCTTTGATGCAAAAGAAAGGCCTTTCCGGATATTTTGAAGTGATTTTTGGCGGCGATTCTTTTCCACGTAAAAAACCAGACCCCATGCCCTTGTCAGAGGTCTGCAAGTTATTTGGCCTGCCACCAGCACAGGTTGTTGCCATTGGCGATTCCAGTAATGACGCGCAAGCTGCCCGAGCAGCTGGTTGCCCGGTGCTGACGGTACCGTATGGTTACAACCACGGTGAAGCTATACAAAATATTCAAAGTGATGGTATAGTCGAAACCTTGTTGGAAGCAGCACAACTGCTGGCAGCAAACCGTAATACAAAATAACCAATTAATTTCACCTCATTCCACTCACGAATGTTTCTCGATAACAAACGTCCGACAATGACACCAGGCGCCTTTGAGGCCTGGCTATGGCGACGCTGGCAATTCTCTTAATCTCAGAATGCCGCGAGTGGCTGTGCACATCCTTAGCACATCTTCTTGTTTGTTTTATCAATCTAATTTATCCGCCCCTACTTCTGATGCGTGCATTGTTGCCCGTATCGCTGAACTACAGCATAGAGCACACCACGTGCATCTGGAGCTAAGGCTGGCGGCTGAAAGAAAACCATGACCGAACTCGAATTCAAATCGCTGGCCGCGCAAGGCTACAACCGTATTCCTATGATTGCGGAAGCATTCGCTGATCTGGAAACCCCGCTGACGCTGTATTTAAAACTCGCTCAGTCACAAAAAGCCGGAAAAAATACCTTCCTGCTCGAATCCGTGATGGGTGGCGAACGCTTTGGCCGCTACTCGTTTATCGGCTTACCAGCGCAAACGCTGGTGCGTAGCTTTGGCGACAAGATTGAAGTCGTCACTGATGGAAAAGTCGTTGAAACACATCAAAAAAATCCACTCGACTTTATCGCTGTATTTCAGGGTCGTTTCAAGGTAGCGATGCGCCCTGGCCTTCCACGTTTTTGCGGCGGTCTGGCTGGCTATTTTGGCTATGACGCGGTACGCCATGTCGAAAAGCGTTTGGCAGGAAAAGCACCAAAAGATGATTTGGGTTTGCCTGAAATTCAATTGCTGCTGACCGAAGAATTGGCCGTCATCGATAATGTTTCTGGCAAGCTGTATTTGATTGTGTATGCCGATCCTACGCAGCCGGAAGCCTGGTCAAAAGCCCGACAGCGTCTGCGCGACTTGCGCGCGATGTTACGCCGTAGCGTCGATGCACCTGTCACTTCAGCGTCTGTGCGTACCGAATCAATTCGTGATTTCGCCAAAGAAGATTACTTAAAAGCGGTAGAAAAAGCCAAAGAGTACATCATGGCGGGTGACTTGATGCAAGTGCAAGTAGGTCAGCGTATCAAGAAGCCATATGTCGATTCGCCGCTTTCTTTGTACCGTGCGCTGCGTTCTTTAAATCCTTCACCGTACATGTATTTCTATAATTTCGGCGACATGCAAATCATTGGTGCATCACCAGAAATTTTAGTCCGCAACGAAACCCTCAATGACGGCAGTAAAAAAGTCACGATCCGCCCACTCGCTGGCACCCGTCCACGCGGTGCCACACCTGAGCGCGATGCCGAACTCGCAAAGGAATTATTAGCCGATCCAAAAGAAATTGCCGAACACGTCATGTTGATCGATTTAGCCCGCAATGATATCGGCCGTATCGCTACCACAGGCAGCGTCAAAGTCACCGATCAGATGGTGATTGAAAAATACTCGCATGTGCAACACATCGTTTCTAATGTCGAAGGAATATTGCAGCCACATTTGACGAATCTGGATGTATTCAAAGCCAGCTTCCCGGCGGGTACCTTGTCAGGGGCTCCAAAAGTCCGCGCGATGGAATTAATTGATGAGCTGGAACCTGTCAAACGCGGTATCTACGGCGGCGCCTGTGGTTACTTGTCATTCGGCGGTGAAATGGATTTAGCCATCGCCATCCGCACAGGTGTGTTGAAAGACGGCATGTTGTACGTGCAAGCTGCCGCTGGTGTCGTTGCCGACTCAGTGCCAGAAATGGAATGGCAAGAAACAGAAAACAAAGCCCGCGCCGTATTGCGTGCCGCGGAACAAGTACAAGATGGTCTGGATGGAGAAATTTAAATGTTATTAATGATCGACAACTACGATTCCTTTACCTATAACCTCGTGCAGTATTTTGCCGAGTTGGGTGAAGATGTGCGCACCTTCCGCAATGATGAAATCACGCTGGAAGAGATTGCAGCCTTAAAACCTGATCGCATTTGTATTTCTCCTGGCCCATGTACACCGCATGAAGCGGGCATTTCCATCCCAGTGATTGAACGTTTTGCCGGACAAATCCCCATTCTGGGCGTCTGCCTTGGGCATCAAAGTATAGGTGCAGCGTTTGGCGGCAACATCATCCGCGCCAAACAAGTCATGCACGGCAAAACGTCTGTCATTGCACATACGGGCGTCGGTGTTTTTAAAGACTTGCCTAGTCCTTACACGATTATTCGCTATCACTCATTGGCCATTGAGCGTGCCAGTCTGCCAGATTGTTTAGAAGTAACCGCCTGGACTGATGACGGTGAAATCATGGGCGTACGCCATAAAGAATTCGATTTGCAAGGCGTGCAATTTCACCCTGAATCGATCCTCTCTGAGCACGGCCACGCTTTGCTGAAAAACTTTTTGACTGGAACTGCATCATGACCATTTCTCAACAAGAAGCATTAACACGTTTGATCGAACACCGTGAAATTTTTCATGACGAAATGCTGTACTTATTCCGCCAATTGATGGGCGGTGAGTTATCCCCCGTGATGATCACTGCGCTAACCATGGGATTGCGGGTTAAAAAAGAAAGCATAGGCGAAATCACCGCCGCAGCGCAGGTCATGCGTGAATTCTCAACCAAAGTCCCGCTCGCCAACACGCAAAACATGATTGATATCGTCGGCACAGGTGGCGATGGGGCAAATACGTTCAATATTTCGACTGCCTCGATGTTTGTCGTGGCAGCAGCAGGCGCGCGCGTCGCCAAGCACGGTGGGCGTAGTGTGTCGTCGTCGTCCGGTAGCGCCGATGTACTGGAATCGTTGGGCGCGAATATCAATCTCAAGCCAGAGCAAATTGCCCAATCCATCGCACAAACCGGCATCGGCTTTATGTTTGCACCTAACCACCATGGCGCAATGAAACACGCCGCACCGGTTCGTAAAGAATTAGGCGTACGGACAATTTTTAACATCTTGGGCCCTCTGACTAATCCGGCTGGTGCACCTAATATTTTGATGGGTGTGTTCCATCCTGATCTGGTGGGTATTCAAGTACGTGTTCTGCAACGCCTTGGCGCACAACACGCGCTGGTGGTCTGGGGTCGTGACAATATGGATGAGGTTTCACTCGGCGCACCAACCATGGTCGGTGAATTAGTGAATGGCGAAATCCGCGAATACGATATTCACCCTGAAGACTTTGGCTTGCAAATGGTGTCCAATCGCAATCTGCGCGTAGAAGGTGCAGTTGAATCACGTGAAAAAATCTTAGAAGTGATGAATAACGTCGATGGTCCGGCACGCGACATCGTTGCACTCAATGCCGGTACGGCGTTGTACGGCGCCGGCGTTGCCAACTCGATTGCAGATGGTGTCAAGAAAGCACAAGCGGCCATCGCCTCTGGAGCGGCTCTCACCAAACTGCAACAATTCATCAGCGTCACTCAGCAACTCGGAAAATAATATGTCAGACATACTCAATAAAATTCTCGACGTCAAAAAGGATGAGGTCGCTGCAGCAAAAAAATATCAATCTCTGATCAGCCTGCGCGATGAAGTGGAATCTGATCACGATGCACGTGGACAGATTCGCGGATTTGAAACTGCTTTGCGCAATAAAGTCGCCGCAGGTAAGGCGGCGGTCATTGCTGAAGTAAAAAAAGCATCACCATCGAAAGGTATTTTGCGTGCTGACTTCAAACCAGCAGAAATTGCACAAAGCTATGCCCAACATGGTGCAGCGTGTTTGTCTGTATTAACGGATGTGAATTTCTTCCAGGGCACGCCGGAGTACCTGCAGCAAGCACGAGCAGCGTGCGCTATTCCGGCTTTACGTAAAGATTTCATGATCGATCCTTACCAGATTTATCAAGCCAGAAAATGGGGCGCCGACGCGATACTGTTGATCGTTGCCGCCTTGGATCACGGCTTGATGGCGGATTTGGAAGCTTGTGCACACGAGCTGGGAATGAGCGTCTTGGTTGAGGTTCACAATGCAGAAGAACTCGATGCTGCACTCAAATTAAAAACCGCGCTACTGGGTATCAACAACCGCAATCTGCGTACTTTTGAAGTCACATTAGATACAACATTAGGTTTGTTACCACGTATCTCACAGGATAAATTGGTGATCACAGAGTCAGGCATTTTGAATGCAGCAGACGTGAAGCGTATGCGTGACGCGAATGTCCACAGCTTCCTGGTGGGGGAAGCATTTATGCGTGCGGAGAATCCTGGGGCAGAATTGCAGAAGTTGTTTTTTTGAGTTTGTGGGATGGGTGCAAGCCACGCAGATGCTTGCGTCGATGAGAATGGCGAATACATTTTTCACAGAATCAGCATTTACGCCCCCTCCCCCCCGCCTCCTCTGCCGCTGACAGGAGAAGGAAGTATGCGTCGCCATTTGCGTATGGAGAATTTGGTTTTTGGTTTTTGGGTTTCATCGCTTTAGACAAAGCAATTTGTGCTTCACAGAAAATGGAAAAAGAAAGTGTTGCTGTCTGAGCGCAGCGAGTTTCAACACTTTCCCATTTTTTGGGAAGCATAAATTGTCCCGACACGCAGTGACGGGACCCGCAGGGCAAAGTCTCAGCGTCGCCTTCTTTGGCTTACCTTTCTTGGCGAAACAAGAAAGGTAAGTGGCTGCCGGGCCACCCCCGGCGTGGTTCTACGAAGTCTGATCGTTTTACTTATTAACAATGGTCGCGTTAGGGGGAAATTTAGTTTTGGCTTGCTAAAAGACCCGCACCGCTCCATGTTCGATCTGCAACGGCGGTGACTCCCGCATACAAAAAAGCCGCTTGCGCAGTGATACGCAAACGGCTTTTTTTTATCACCCCAACGAGCTTAACGCTTCGCAGCCTTCTTATACGTAGGACGTGCTATCGCCAATGCCGCTTGATGATCAACTTCCATTGTTAAGTGGTTAGTCGGCACATCATCCGCTTGCAGCTTGGCTTTCACCACCAGCAATTCATCACGACGGAAAGCGTGAATCTCAACCACTTCACTAACGCGATAACGAGCAAGCGCAGTGTTAAGACCATCAGCGACATCAGCAGCAGTAACACGCAAACCGTTGATTGCGATGATCACGTCTAAAGCTGACAAACCAGCCAAATGTGCGGCACGGCCTTCGAACGCATTGCCGATTTTGCAGTCGTTTCCATCACGTACGACCTTAACGCCCAGGCTGGCTTTTTTGCTGGCGGCGCCAGCATCAAGATTCACACCAAAATCAGCGTAGAGTTTTGCCAGAGGCACGTCATCAGTTCCGCGTACATGCTTGTCGATAAAACGACGCACATTCACACCGGTTGCTTGTTCGATCAATGCTTCGATTTCATTTTCTGGCAAACCTTGCTGCGTACCGTTTAAGCTGCGGTGATAAAAATCACGACCAAATTTTTGCCACAAGGTGCGCATGACATCATCGAGCGATTTTTTGCCTTGTGTTTCGGCACGTATCGTCAGATCCAATCCCAATGCGACCAAAGAACCTTTGGTGTAATAACTCACGATCGCGTTTGGCGAGTTTTCATCCTGGCGATAGTATTTAGTCCAGGCATCAAAACTCGATTCGGCAACGCTTTGCTTTAAACGGCCACTACCACGTGTCACCATATTGATGGTTTTGGAAATCAGCTTCAGATAAGCAGCTTCATCAATCGTGCCGGCGCGTACCAACATCAAATCATCGTAGTAGCTGGTAAAGCCTTCGAATAACCACAACAAGCTGGTGTAATTCTCATGGCGCAGGTCATAACTGGCAAATGCCGCTGGTTTGATGCGTTTGACGTTCCAGGTATGGAAATATTCATGGCTGCACAAGCCCAAAAAGCCTTTGTAGCCTTCGCTCATTTCTGGCTGGTGCTTGACTGGAATATCGTTGCGATTGCAAATCAATGCAGTTGAAGCGCGGTGCTCCAAACCTCCATAGCCCTCTCCCACCACCATGGTCATGAACACATAGCGATCCATCGGGGCTTTTTTTGTGCGCGGCTCAAAAAAGGCGATCTGGGTTTCGCAGATTTTTTGCACATCCTCGACCATGCGGTCCATGTCCATGTTCGGCACTTTACCGGTCACCACAAAATCATGTGGCACACCGTGCGCCTCAAAACTGGCAAGCGCAAAATCACCGGTTTCTACTGGATGATCGATCAATTCATCGTAATTGGCAGCGATATAAGTACCAAATCCATAGCGTTTGGCTTTCAGTTCCGGCAAGGATGTGGCGACACGCCAGGTTTTGCAGGCAACATCGGCAGAGCGTTGAATATCAACGATATGTGGTGCCGATTCCTGTCCATGCACACTCAAAAATACGCTGGTACCGTTAAAGAAACCATGCGATTGATCCAGATGCGCTGCGCGAACAGATAAATCCCAGGCATAGACTTCATACACGATAGTCAGTGCCGACTTACAAGGCGCAGCTTGCCAGGTATGTTTATCAAGCTTTTTAAGGGCGATTTTTTTACCCTCGCAGGTGGCTTTAATTTGCACGATATTACGTGCAAATTCGCGCACCATGTAGCTGCCTGGTATCCACGCGGGTAAGCTGACGATCTGGCCTTCAGCATCTGGTTGGGCGATTTCCAGCGTGACTTCGAATATGTGACCTGCCAGATCTTTCGGCACGATTGCATATTGAATTGGCGCTACTTTATGACTTGGTGTTGTTGTTTGTCTCTTAATTTGCGTCGTCTTTGCCATGCTCAACGATCTTTCTGATAATAATTATGTGTAGTGAAGTTAAATGCGCACATTCGCAGCGATGAAGGTAAATATCTGTGCAGTGACTACCACGCGGGTAAGCTGTAAGCGCAAATCAATAAACCAGGTCGGGACAGCATAGCTTTGGTAGAGTTTTTTATCGATCTTGTAAGCAGCAATAAATCCCACTACTTGTACTAAAAATCCAATCAGCAAATTCACCAGAGAACACCAGGCAATAATCGTCGGGATTACACCCCAGATTAAGGCTTTGCGGGTCTCTTCAATGTCTTCACCTCTGGCCATAATCGTGATGCCCCAATGCACACCACCAAGAAACGACAAAATCGCAATGCCATAGGCAAGCTGAGCACGAACAAAATTATTGAGTAAGTCCACTGGTACCAACCAACAAGCTGCCGTCAACAAAATAAAAGGGATGAGGCCAGCAAAGCCAAGTCGGATAGCAAGTTTTTGATTCAGAATATTCATAATGTCCCGCGGTTACCGCCCAAAAAACGTACGCAAAAAACACGTGCAAAACCGATTTCGTACTAAAGACGAAAACCGCTATTCTAAGAGGAAAACGTAGAGTTAGATATATCTGATCGTAAATGAAGGACATATCCGGATAAAAGATTGACGAAGAAGTTCAGATTTTAGGTAGATATGTCTGCAAATCGGCGGGATTATCAATATCCTGAAGAATACCAGGATCATTCACCACAACTTCCAGCACTGGATATTTTTGCAATAGCATACGTGCACCCTGATCACCAGTGAGGCCCAATAACTCAGGTAAATGATGGTGGGAGAACCCCACTGGATGCCCGCGGCGCCCCCCAAAAACTGGCACGACAATATCTGCGCCATTCTGTAAAGCTTGCAATACCAGTGCAATGGTCGTCTGCTGCACAAACGGCATATCAGCCAAAGCAACAATCCACCCGGCACTAACTTTGGTATGTCGCAACGCCGCCGTCAGGGATGCGGCCATACCTTCATCTGCTTCTGAACAAATTAAAACCGGATAGTTACTTTGCTGTAGTTGCTGTATCAATTGCTGGTTATCGGGACGCACAACCACACAAAGATCAGGTAAAACGGCTTGCAATTGCGCTGCGCTCCGGCAAGCAATGCTGGAGCCGCCAGGGAGAATTTGGCGTAATTTATCCTCATCCCCCAGCGGATCAAAGCGACGCCCACGTCCTGCGGCCAGTAAAATCCCTGTCCAGTTTGCGGGTATCGTCATCAACAATCTCGTTAAATAGATAAGCGGAGAAATGAGTTGAAAATATTAATTTGCCTTGCCAGACTTCAGGCTGGCAAATTTTTCTTCTAAGGCTTTAGCATCCATCGCGCCAGGAACACGGCTACCATCCATAAAGAAAATAGCTGGTGTGCCACGTACATTCAATTTATGGCCTAACTCCAATACTTTTTCGTTTGGCGTCACACAATTGGCAGGCGCATTCGGCGCGACTTTGCCGTTAATCATCCATTCGTCCCACGCCTTATTGCGGTCCGCTGAACACCAGATGTTTTTAGACTTCACTGTCGAATCTTCGGCAAGAATGTTATACATGAACGTATAGACCGTAATGTTATCCATACCTGCCAGGGTCTGACGGAAACGCTTGCAGTAGCCGCAATTGGGATCTTCAAACACCGCAATCACGCGCTTACCATCACCTTTGACAGTCTTCAAAGCCATTTCCAAGGGCAAGTCAGCAAATTTGATTTTGTTGATCTCTTCAACACGGGCACGGGTGTAATTGGCACCAGTTCTCGTATCGATTACGTTGCCAACAAATAAAAACTGCGCTTTGTCATCTGTGTAGAGCACTTCTGAACCAACTCTGACTTCGTACAAACCGGCATACGGCGTTTTAGTCACGGAATCAACCTTCACACCGTCACCCAAGCGTGGTTCTACCAATTTTTTAATCGTCACTTCTTGCGGCGTCTGTGCGACCACCAAGCCAGCCGTTGAGAAAGTAACCGCCATCGCCAAACCTGCCATGCATTGCTTTAAATCCATTTTTATTCCTTGTATGACCGCCGTGATTCAGCGGTCCTTGATAGTTCATATATTGCAATGCCTATTTACTGCCCATTGCGTGAGAGATTAATTTGCCTTTTATGACTGGTAAACGATTCAGTAAGTTCAATCCGACATTGCGTGCCAGACGCAATGGTGCCAGATCTGAGCCAAACAAGCGCGCCAGACCGTCGGTGGTCATTTGCATCAGAAACACTTCTTCTTTGCGGGCGCGACGATAACGCTCCAGCAACCGGGCATCGCCGCAATCACGATGATCTTCACGCGCTTTGACCAATTCCAGCAGACTAGCAACATCACCAAAACCCAGATTCATGCCATGCCCAGCTAGTGGGTGTACGACGTGTGCCGCGTCCCCAATGAGCGCCACACGTTGCCCGATCATGCTATGCGGGCGCATCAGCGTCAATGGAAACGCTTTAATGTCTTCTGGCAGCACTGGCGTTAAATGACCCAATACATCCAGACAATATTCTTCAAGACGAGCCACCAAGGCCGACAGAGGCTCACGCAGCAAAGTATCAGCCAATGTATCTGGCGCAGACCAGACTAAAGAAACCCGGTTACCCGGCAAAGGCAACAAGGCAATAATACCCAGCTTTTCAACAAACCATTGATGGGCAACACCATGATGCGGTTTTTCACATTCAAAATTCGTGACCACGCCTTTTTGACCATAAGAACGATAATCAAGACCAATATCACATTGACCACGCACCCAGGATTGCGAACCGTCAGCCCCCACCACCAGACTCGCCTTGATCGATGCGCCATCTTCCAACATCACCACGGCAGCATCTTCCTGCCATTGCATTTGCTTTGCCTGACCAGTCACCAGCGTCAAGTTTTGGGCAAACTTCATCGCGGTATCGAGCGCGTGATTTAAATTTCTATCTTCAACAATCCACGCCAATTCTTCGCTACGGGCACCATAGGCATCAAAACCCAATTGGCCATCCTCAGGCGCATTACCACCTTTAACCTGCATTTCAGTGACAGGCGCCACACGCTGCAAATCCAGCGCATCCCACACTTTCAAGGAGGACAACAATGTATGCGCAACATGGTTAAGAGCAAACACCCGGACATCCCAGTCCGCCGACACCGGCGTCGGCGCAGCACTGCGACACAACACCGCCACCCGCAAACCCGCTTGCGCAAAACCCAATGCCGCCGCTTTACCTACCGCGCCATTACCAACAATACAAATATCACAATCATGAACCTGAGCCGTCATAACCAGACCTTCCGCATAGACAATCCCACCATTATACGCCCCTCAGTCACCACTGCAGATGAGCCACATCAAGCCCCATACCAAGCCCCGCACCAAGCAAGAAAAAGCTTTTTTCGGCCAAGGGCTTGCTTTTCATCGAACTCATCTCTATAATGCGTGGTCTTGGCCTGGTAGCTCAGTCGGTAGAGCAGAGGATTGAAAATCCTTGTGTCGGTGGTTCGATTCCGCCCCGGGCCACCAAGAACATCAAGGGTTAGAGCCGTAGTAGGCACTAACCCTTTTTTGTTTCTTGGTGTCTAGGCTACGCATAGGCTACGCATAGGCTACGCCGTAGCCTATCAATATTTTCAATCAAAACACGTTCTTTCTGTAGGCATGTCCAACCTACCCACCCTGTCCACGTTATTTTGATTAAATGCTTGAAGCATTGGTACATGTCCAAGTTGTGCCTTCAAAATCAAACTCGTATAAGTCGCCACCCATTTCACAATCCCGCGCATACTTTTCATAATCAATATAAGCACGCACTGATTCCGGTACGTCGTTTAAGTAGAATTCATCAAACAGATTTTCCGCTACGTCTTTCAAACTGCCTTCGGACAAATTCACGTCTTCCAGCTTATCCGAAGCATTTTCCAAGTTATAGCTTGAAACACTGCACAAGTAATACAAAGCTGTTTTTTCATGCTCGGCTAGGGACTATGCATTATTTGGAGTAGATAATGATTCTGCTGACTTTGATTCTAATCGTTTGTCTTTGGACTGATTAGTTTTACAATATGATCGATATTGTAAGCGGATAAAAATCTGACTAATAAGTCTAAGTCATATAGGTAATTCCATATGCAATCCACATAGCATAAACCGAAAAAAGAGGGAGACCAATGGAGCAAACTATGAAGGTCGATTGGAAAGAATTAGCGAAAGCGGGTGAGCATTGGCTCCTACTGTTTGATAGTGTTTTTTCTGAAGATAATGTCTCCTTGCATTCAAGGCCTCTAAAATCAGCAATGTGGCTTGTTAGAGAAGGAATTTCGGAGTTGCCACCCGGTGAATCGAAGGACAACTATTTCGACAGGGAATGGTTCGCGGCTCTCGTCGTGGCTATACAGGAGTGGTATGAAGATCGTTACGGATCTCAAGCATTTTCTCGCGACAAAACACTCTTATACGGGCTAGTGCACTTGCACGGAACGCCAGTAAGGCTTGAAATTCCTCAAACAATTTCTGAAGTTCAAATTGAAAATGAAACAAGTTGGCTCATTTTTCCGGATGCAATACACGAAACTGAATCTATACTTTCGTTTTTTCTATCAAAACCAAATTTACGTTCCCTGTCGCCAGAAGAACTAACTAAATTAGAAGAACAAGTAACCCAAGTCGTGAAAATAACTCGAAGAGTGAATTTGAATCTCAATTTTGCATCTAACCTCCCTGACAAAGCCAAGCAAATGGTGGCGGGAGTTTGGGGGCATGTTGAAAAGGGAGTGGCGGACATACTTACACTAAAGTCGGAAATTGCAGCCGTAGGATGCTGGGAGCTGCACCTTGCAGTTGAAAAAGCGTTTAAGGTGTTGATACACCAAAATGGAAATGAGATAAAGGGACATGACTTAGTTGAACTCTCTAATAAGGCAAAACTCATCGGTCTCAATGTTACGCAAGAGACGCTCCAAAAACTTCCACACTGGAAAACATCTATTGAGTATCGGTATGGTGAGAAGGAAATAGCAATTGATGAAGCCGTTGAGGTTTATATCGCGGCACTGCATCTTCTATATGAAATTACCACGAAGCTACGGCGCGACCTCGTCATCAATAACGCAAAATTTCTGTTAAAAAAACCAAATTGGGTAGGCCGAAAGTAAAAACTTAGTTAGTCTAAAAAATTAGACTTATTTACTCCAGAAATCCAAACAATGAACTAGTCTAACATCTGCAAAATGCAGGCAATACGATTTAATATGCTTTTTGACGACATGATTTTCTACTCAATGGTTGTACAAGTTCACCAAGTCTGTCCCGAGTATAAATTTCAGTAGTACTTCTGCTTTTGTGACCTAATAAATTTTGTGCGTGAGCCAAATCATAGGTATCCGTCGCGGTTTTCGCGCGGATATCTCTGAACTGAAAATTCACTCCAGCACTATCTCTCGCCTTATCAAAACGAGAGCGCAAAGCAAAATAACTCAATCGCTGACCATCCGGGTCTTGTAATAGTGCCTTGTGGACTACTCCGAATCTATTGCTCAAGTGTCGCCAACACGGCATTATTGGCGTTATTGCCGACTTGACGTTGCCCCAAACCAGAGCCAACTGCTACGTCCGTAAAATATGGAGAATTCTGTGTGAGGCTTTTTTTGTTAGGTCTATAATTTATTTGATCCTTAATATCTGACAACAAATTCAAACCTTTACTACCTTGTATCGTCGGGCTCAGTGGAGAGAGAGAACTAATTTTTCGTTCTATGTTTTCAGCTTCGGATTTATTTATATTTCCACGAAGACCATCTTGCAAATGCTCCCCCTTTTTTTCCCACACTCCATTACTACTTAGGAGATAGTATTTATGCATTGACGCTTTTACTGCCCCTTGAAACTCCCCTCCGTCGTGCACATAGATTGTAGTTTTCATCCTTACATTTTCACCGTATTTCCTATACAATTTCGCTTGCCCCTGCTCCCTCGCCATATCTTCTATATTTGAATGAACGCTCGCAGGCTGCGCGCCTAATGGATCAGTCAACCCGCCTGCATGTTGTGGCCTAGCATGAGCAATTTCACTACCATGTGTCCCTTTGAGATGCTTGGCACCAATGAATCCTGGTTGTTTAAGTAAACGCAAACTCAATCGTCGGCTAACTCTTTTTTGCGATAGATGCCAAGAGCCGCGTTTTGTTTTACTCCCTCCCAATCTCACGCCTGAGGTTGTATCACTAAGTACTGACCGACTTCCCTTCATATGAATTCGGATTACATCAGTTTTATAGATTTTTTTTGCGCGCAATGCCGTTAGATTTATTCCGTTTTTAATTTCGGTATTTGGGCTTATGTTGTCATCTATCGCCCTAGATTTTGCTGTCATGTGGTGAGCACGATTCGTAGCACTGCTTATTTCTTCTTTAACATCAGACATTTGCGTATTTTCCAACGTACTCTTACGCAAAATCCTACGCGGAAAATTTTGTAAACTAAATTTGCCCATATTCTCCCCATGTCAGTAAATAGACTAGACCAATTTAAAATTTCTAAATTACTTCTTTCGTAATTTCGTTGCACCTATTAAAAAAGAATTGTTTGAACTATTCACTACGCTTCCTCTTAGCTTAAAATTTTTCGGACTAGATTGCTTAATTTAACAAGTGATAATTTGAAAATTGACGAAAAAATTATCAGATTTCTGACCCACCAAAGCCAAGACATGGAACTCTGGTGAGTCAATGCAATATCGCTCTTCGCTTAAATACAAATTTCGCAAACTCTAAACAACCTGATGTTTGCCAATTAAGACTAGTCTTGTTCAATCGAGATAGCCCTAATCTGATAATCACACTCAGATGTAGAGTCAATAGATTGAATTTGTATTTCAATCGAATTCAGTCCAAGTTGTAAATAATCAGCATAGTCAGCAGTGGAATAATCCAAATTCCGCAAGTTTATCCTGGTAAGATTATTTTCGCCCCCTTCCGCTTCTAACGAGACTACAAACTTCTTAATTGGGTGATCGGTGTCGCCATTAATAGTAAAGTTCAACACCACACCCGCCCCTACGGTAATCCAATGTTTTAAGTACAAGGTATAGTTGCAGTCGGCATCGAGTACTTTAAAATAAAGTGTCATCGCTAATGCAGATAGTCCCGATGATAAAGTGGCAGTCAATGCCGTTTCACCTGGGCTAAATCCGCCCTGTTTTGGCATCGTGGTCAGTGAGTTGGTGGTATCTTTGACGAGAAGATTATTACTGCTTGAAAAAATCTCGAATAGCGTTGCTCCACTGGTTTTACTAAAAGGTACTGGTCGCACGGTGAATTTTCTCGGAATAAATCCAACAATTGCACTATTTCCACCTTTCCCTACAGCATCTAATGACATCAAGCCCAAATCAAGGGCGGTAGTCAACGAACTATCTGATGATGTTTGCAACCTTACTGGTTTTTGATCCATGTACACATGAACTTTTTGGACTGTTGAATCACAACCTTTTTCCGGAAGCAACATGTGAGAACCGGAGATGTAATCAACGTTATGGCAAAAATTAATGGAGTCGTTATGAGGACTACTTGCGCCCCCAGTAGTGCCATTATCAACACTAATCAACCAAAGTGCTTTCATCACAAAATTAATGCCAAAAGTAGATAGATGGCTAGGTGGATAAAGAGAAACACCGTCATATAAATTCGCACACATCGCAGTCGGAATGACAATCTCAGTTTGACCGCTTTGCGAAAGTTTGCCATTTGTCAAACGACACTCTACCGCATCCCATGGGAATTCTTGACCGAAGGTCCACACGATAGAATTTAGATCAGGATTAACCAACGCGTAAGCCCCCCAATCTTTGACACTCATCGAAGCCGAACTTGAGTTCTCCAAACCTCGAGTCCGCGAGGACTCTGCGCCAGTAGTAGCCGAATGTTCAGAAGTGGAGGTTGATGAATGTTCGTAATTTGCTGAGATACTAGGGCTTTCAGCGAGATTGATCGATGCACCGTAACTATTGGTTTCTGACATACTTGATCCAACAGTATTGCTTGAAGATACCCCTGTGGTAGCACCCGTCGATTGCCCAGTCGATCCTGAAGACTGCACCTTAGTGTTGACGGTTTGCGGAGAATATTCGAGCAACTGAAAATCAAGACCAGAACTTGGTTCAGGTGTGATTGACGTATTGATCAGTAATGGGTAATTAACGTAAGAAGCAAGGTCATCAGAAGGGCTTACATCCAACCCATCTTTGTTACACAAATTAATGGTTTGAGTACAGTGAACCAAGTATTGTCTAGTTGCGGCTTGCGAGCCAATTGATTTGGCATCTTGAAGCTTAACGTTTTCATAGTTGGTGACTTGGTATTCAGTTCGAAGAGTGCCTATCCTCAAGCCATTCAATATCAACGGCACAAATTTTAAAAATGTGTATGGATCAGTTTTTTTAAACAAAGCGTTTCCTCCGGCTGATAAAAGTTTATAGAAAGCTAGTTATGTTTGGACAAATCAATATAAGGCTTAACGTACTTTAGAGGCATCGACTGCATATATGATGTAATTTACTACATAGTATGGTTGCATATTATTGTGCGAAGAAGCAGCGCTCGTCGTATCGTAGGTTGGTTCATTTGTAGAACTTGGTGGAATTATAAAAGGATCACTTGATCCACTTTCAGTGAAAACCTGATTAGCAAGTACATGCGTATGTGGCGGAACTTCAGAACCAGTGAGTGTATGAGAATATTCACCGCCGTTGCTCCCAAGAACGAAAGCTGACGAAGGGAAATTGGGAACCGATTCATCAGATTGCTTGTTATTTAAAGGTGTACCAGCGCCAATAATTGTCCTCCCTCTCAAATCAGGTGTCGTATTACTACCAAGCAATGTAATTAGATCTTGGTATGCGTCGGGAATAGCCGAACCATTACACGGCAACCAACCAGCAGGAATATTAGCGTTGTTTATCGCGTAAGCTACAATCATTCCGAGGGGCATATGGATAGTCATTAGGTCTCTCCTTTAAAATTAACAAGTTATTATAAAATTACATAATAGCAATGCTAAATTAACACATATTTTAAATAAATGACAATATTTAAAAATCATCGAAATTTAAGCTACGACGTACAGTCTATGCCCGTCCCGGGGACGCCAATAATATAAAGGGTTAGTTCCGCAAGGCACTAACCCTTTATTGTCTTTCAAATTTCACTAGCCATTTGGTAGGGGTGCCCGAGCGTCCATCCAAAATTATCTGATTTCTCTACACTCTTACGGGAACGTCAAATCCAACCCAAGCGTACTTGCTAAGACGTAAGTAAAAAGTCCCAGGAACGTTAGCGCTATCGCAAAGACGATGACTACTTTGCCGCTTTTGCGCAGCGCGACGCGCTTTTCCTTTTCTTGATCGTAATGCCATTTGATGGCGAAGAACATGCCCGTGCCGAGCACGAGAAGCTTGAATGTTACGAAGACTATCGGAACCCAATTCATGATGTGACTACTTTCCAGGCGATTCATTAACACGATTTATCGTGCGGAGCACCATCTCAAAACGCTGCTTCAGCAATGTGTTTTTTAACGATCCGTCAGACAATCTGCTGCATCTGTCGTGACATTGATCGATGAGAGCAGAATAGCATCCGGTGGAATAACTTACCGGTTGCAGATCTGAGAGAAGAAAACGTCAACGACTGCCATATAGGGATGGCGTCGTTGTACGTACTTGGACATACTACTTCAAAACAATTTCCATACATCGGGACAAACTGTCTCAGTTGTGAAATATGCAAGATGGCATTCGCCAATTTGGTCGCAGTGATGAGTCGTCAACGGCGGGGCGCGTTATTAGCAGCTTAAGTCGTAACGTTGATCGCTAACGCTACGACTCCCTGCAACGAAACTAAATCTAAAACCGAAATAACTTGCGTGGCACATCCGCCAACACCGTATGTCTGTCGTTCGCATCGGGCAACCATTGATTAAGCAAAGTACGCTGGTCGGAATAAAAAGCGGTTTTTTCAAACAAGGTATGCGGCCAGTCGCTGCCCCAGATGAGTTGTTGGAGGCCGTAGCTTTCGCGCAGCAATGGCAACGCATCGAGGGCGATTTGTTGGCCGCGGCCATCGGCACCGTTTCTGTATGCACCTGAAAGTTTGATCCACACGCGGTGGGTTGCGCCAAGGGTTAACAAATATTGAAAACCGGGATCATTGATGCCCTGTTTGGGATCAGGCCGACCGAAGTGGTCAATGACGACGTTGACACCGCTAGATAACAAAGGATCGACAATCGGCTTTAATGATTGTGCCAATTGATGTACTTCGACTTGCCAGTTTCGGTACCACAGTTCTTTAAGCAACGCTGCCCATGCAGGTGAAGCAAAATCAGGAACGGGTAAACCGATTTGATTGAGTCGGATACCGACCACGCCTGCGGCTTGCAATTGATCAAGTTGCTTGCCGGTGACGGTCGGATCAACCACGGCAATACCGCGAAAGCGATTTGGATATTTACGCAATGCGGCGACCAGATAACTATTGTCCGTTCCCAGAAAACTCGGTTGCACCAGGACGCCATGCGTCATGCCATTTGCGTCCAGGATGCGCAAAAAATCTTCTGACGAAGCATCGTAACCAGATGGCGCGCGGCGCGGATCGGGCATAGGCAGATTACGCAAGAAGACATGCGCGTGGCAATCGACAGCCATGGAAGATGTGGTTGATTGTGTTGGTTTGATTGCTGTGCATGCGGCGAGCGAAGCAAGGCCGGCGCTGGCGCCGGTGGCGATCATTGACATAGTAAATTCTCTTCTGGTCAACATGGTTTACTGCTCCTTACGGTGTCAACTGCCGCACGTTCACAGTGCAGCAAATTAACCTTTAAGATGTTTAGTTACGATGCTTAGTTACGATATTTATCGACGCTATTTAATTGAGACTGCGGCCAGTCGTCTCTGGCAAGAACATAATCGTCAACACCACGATGCCATAGGCGATACCGGCATCAATACCAATTGCCTGTCCTAATGGCATGGATTTGCTCATATACCCAACCAATACCGGGAAACCCGCCGATGCGATGCGTCCAAAGTTATAGCAAAAACCAACGCCGGTGCCGCGTATATGTGCCGGGTACAATTCGTTGAACAGCGCCCCCAGACTGGCTGGAATACCTGCCGCAAAAAAACCGAGTGGAAATCCAAGGAACAGCATTTCGGTATCACTCAGAGGAAGCAACAAATACATGCACACGGTGATCGTGCAGAAAATTGCAAACAAGGCGACGTTACGGCGGCGGCCTATGCGGTCAATCAAGGTCGCGCTCGCCATGCAACCAAACCAGAATGCGACGATGATCACGGCAAGATAGCCGCCGGTACTTAACACCGAAAGATGGCGTTCGGTTTTTAAATAGGTCGGCAACCAGGTCATCAGCGCGTAATAGCCGCCATGTGCGCCCATGCCCAACAATGCGCCAAGGATGGTGGTCTTTAATACTTCGGGGGCGAAGATACCGACGAGGGGAATTTTTTCACCGGATGCTTGCGGGGCTGGGCGTTTTTCTGGCTCGGGAATAGAGCGTCGCACGTAGACCACTAATAGCGCTGGCACCAAACCCACCATGAACATTGCGCGCAAAGCAGTTTCTGGTGGCAGGAAATAAAACAGTATGGTGTAAAAAATCACCGAGGCGCCCCATCCTACGGCCCAGGCGCTTTGTACCGTTGCCATGACTTTGCCACGATGCTCACTGCGGATGGTTTCGGCCATTAAGACTGCGCCAGCCGCCCATTCACCGCCAAAGCCAAATCCTTGCAGCGCCTTAAGAAAAATCAACTGCGGAAAAGACTGCGCAAAACCACACAGAAAGGTGAAAACAGAAAACCAGAGTATCGTGATTTGTAGTGTACGCACGCGACCAATGCGGTCTGACAGCGTGCCCGCGACCCAACCACCCAATGACGACGCTACCAACGTCACGCCACTAATTAAACCGGCTTGTGTCTTGTCTATGCCAAAAACGGCGATGATGGTGGGAATAGCGAGCGTGAACATCTGCACATCCAGTGCATCCAATCCCCAACCGCTAAAGCACGCCCAAAAGGTTTTTCTCTCTAGCGATGATACTTGTCGATACCACTTAAACATGTTTTGTCTCCGAAAACCAGTCTTGAATTATTCTTATAAACATACAGTCATATATATGTTTATATGAAAGTTAAACCTATCTGTCGGCGATGTCAACCAAAGTTTAGCTCTGGACGAACAACGGGGCTTCGGGTTACAGTGCAAACAAGTAATCCTCTATATGTAGATATGAATCAATCTGACGACCGCCTCCCGCTCTACCACCGCTTACGCGATGACATGATAGAAAAAATCATGAATCGTGAATGGCAACCTGATTCCGCCATTCCGACTGAGGCCGAGCTCACCAAAACTTACAAGGTGGCGATTGGCACCGTTCGTAAGGCAGTTGATACACTGGTCGCAGATGGCTTGCTTGAACGTTCGCAAGGACGCGGCACCTTTGTGCGCAGGCCGAATTTTAATTCGTCGCTGTTTCGTTTTTTCCGACACCAGACGGAAGGAACAAAGAATAAAGTCCCCGAGGGACGCATTCTTCAACGTGCGTTGTTGACACCACCAGAGTCAGTCGTATCTGCATTAGGTCTGACTAAGCGCGCGAAAACGATCCGACTGGATCGCTTGCGCCTGGTGGATGGTCAAGCCGTTTTGCTGGAAGAAATCTGGCTACCTTACGCACAATTTAGCGCGCTGATGCATTTGGAGTTGCCTGATTTTGGTGATCTGCTGTACCCGTTGTATGAAGAAAAATGCGGACACACTGTCGCCTCAGCGCAAGAAACATTGACGGTAGAAACCGCCGATGCTGAGGTTGCAAAGCAACTCGGTATATCCAAAGACAAACCAGTCATCGTGATCGACAGGCTGGCACTTGGTTACGACAGACAACCGTTAGAATGGCGACGTTCGCGCGGGCCTGCTGATCGCTTCCGTTATCAAGTCGAAATTCGCTAATGCGAAATAAAGCAAAGTAAAACAAAAACCAGATGAAATCAGATCTCCTGGCTCTCTCCGCTATCGCCCTTTGGTCTATCCTCGCGGCTCTTGGGCTCACGCTATCGCACGTACCGCCGTTTTTACTGACCGGTATTGCATTGATTATCGGTAGTTTGATTGCTGCTCCGCTTTCTGGTTTTCGTCTTTCAGCATGGAAAGTACCTCCGTTGACCATGCTATTAGGTGTCTACGGTCTATTTGGTTTTCACTTGCTATTCTTCATCGCTTTGCGCACAGCACCCGCGGTGGAAGCGAATTTAATCAATTATCTGTGGCCGCTTGGCATAGTCGTGCTTGCGCCATTAATATTGCCGGAAACCCGATTGCGTCGCGCGCATATCGGTGCAGCGTTGTTAGGTTTTAGCGGTGCGGCCGTTGCGATTATCGGACGCAGTAGCAATGCGGGATTAAGCGATGGATTTCATATCGGCTATCTATTCGCCTTTGGCTCTGCGCTGATTTGGGCAACGTATTCATTGGGTACACGGCGCGTTGCGCATTTTGAGACAGCGGCGGTAGGAAGCTTTGCTGCCATCTCAGGCATGCTGTCTTTGGCATGTCACTTTTTGTTTGAACCAGCGACAAGGTTATCGTGTTCCGATTTATTCAGAATCGCGGTTCTGGGTTTGGGACCATTGGGCGGCGCGTTTTTTCTGTGGGATGCGGCGATGAAAACTGGTGATCCACGTCGCATTGGGGTCTTCGCTTTTCTGACGCCCTTGCTATCAACTATTGTTGTGGTGATGACCACGGGGCAGCCGTTTAGTTTCAATATCGTCGTATCAGCAGCGATGATCATTGCTGCCGCAGAATGGGGACGACGGGCGACAAAGTAATAAGTCTAAGCAAGTCTAAGCCTGATATTCAAAAAAAAATAGACCGGATGGCAGTCTGGTCTATTTTTTCAACAAATCACTTCAATGATCGTCCTCAAGGTTTTAATTGTTCCGCTCTCCAGCGCATTGCAGCGTAGATGCGCTTCTTTGGGCTTGGATGATCGAAGAAAATAAATTCTTCGACATGACCGGGATCAGATTTGCGATATTCAGTTAACTTCAGCATAGCTTCTGCAAAACCGAGAGGCTCCGCCGAGGCGTTTAAACCAAACCTATCAGCTTCGGTTTCTTGCGTACGTATCAACGTATTGTTAATCGGTGTGGCAATAAACATGAATACTGAAAACAAAGCGACAAATAAAGGGAAGCCAGCAATATCGGCATGATCTTTGATGCCAAACTCGACTCCCCATTTAGCGATAGACCAATCCAATGACCATTTAACGAAAGCAAATCCGATGACCAGGACGATGGCGACTTCCATCCAGGCTTTATAGATATGGTTCATCGTGTAATGACCAAGCTCGTGCCCTAATACCGCCTTGATTTCGCTCACAGTGCTGCGGTTAAGCAGGTTGTCATTCATCCGTACTGCGGCGGAACCAAAAATTCCGGATACGTTGGCACTGACGCGATTGCTTTGTTTAGAGGCGTCAAACTGATACAGATTATCAATCGGCACACCGTTGGCGCGCATCATTGCCATCACCGGTGTTTTGATGCGTTCTTCTGTAATCGGCTTATAGGTATTAAATAAAGGATCAATATAAGTTGGCGCCAACAACATCATGACACCGATCAATACAACGCCAATACCAGCGCCCCAAATCCACCAATTGCGGCTCGTGCGACGCAGAGCAATATAAAGAAGTCCAACCGCTATCCCCATCCCTACCGTTGAAATACTGAGCATCATGATATTTTCAACAAACCAATCAATCGCACTCAGATTGGACAGGCCGTATAGATGTTCGCGATAGTAGCCTTCATAAGCCGCCACCGGAAATGTAATGAGCGAAACCAAAACGCTATAAACCATCGCTGTCAACGTATCAATGAGCCACAATGGACGTACTTTTTTAGCGATCCAGTCGCGCGTGCTTGCTAATGCTTTGGTACGCAACAGAAGAAGTGCAGCAGCCAGACCAACGATGAGATCAAGCAATTGCAGCCAATATCCACCTTCAAAATACGCATCTGAACGTGCTTTTGCTGCTGGCGAAATACGTGACATGTAGGCCTCTGTTGCCGCCACCGGATCACGCGGTAATGCAGCTCTCCATGCATCATCCACTGCAGCGATTTGTGCCGTGGCACGCGACGCATCGCCTTGAGACGTTGGTGCCATCGCCGCGATCACTATTGAGAAAAGTACAGCGAGGCCTATCACTATCCATAAAATCTTTTTACTCAATTCAGTCTCCTCTTAACATTATTCGTTTTTGTAAAGCCATAAGAACTTGAATCACGTACGCAGGGTCTTCCTGAATCTCTTTTTCAAAAAAAACGCAGAAAGATTCGTTAGCTGGAGCGATTAGTTAAGCAGTCAGCCAATGTGCGAAGAGAATAGTTTAATAATTCCAAATTAGCAACAAATTGTTAATATATTTAAATCAAGAGATCAACCAGTAAAAAGATGGGCGAATACGCCTTGTCACTAGCGTGTAACTTTATTCTAATACCATCAGCCTGCCTGATTTAGCCCTCCCCACCTGTCATACCACTGTTCCTTATACGCACGGAGTTCATTTCCATGAAATATGCAATGTCTATGATTGCTACACTGACTGCCAGCTTGATGCTAGGCGGTTGTGGCAGTTCTTCTACTACACCGGCAACCACACCAGTAACACCAGCGATCACTGCAACCCGCACGATCATTATGGTGTGGGACGGTTTGCGCCCCGACTCTGTTAACGCCAGCGATACACCCAATTTGTATGGCTTACGTCAATCCGGAGCCAACTTTACCGATAACCATTCGACGTATCCAACCTTCACCATGATGAATGGTTCATCGTTTGCGACAGGCTCATTCCCTAAGACCAGCGGTTTTTATGGCAATACATTCTGGACGCCACCACAAGGCGCAGGCAACACCATTCCTGCCGGTAATAGCGCTGGTGGTAGTGCACAAGATTACGTTGCTCCAGTCTTTACAGAAGACTATCAAGTACTCAATACCTTGAACAATTACTACAGTGGTCAGTTGTTGCTCGTGAAGAGTTTGTTTGCAACGGCACAAGCGGGTGGCCTGGTGACTGCAACCATCGGTAAGAGCGGTGCGGCGTATATTCAGGATTTAGGCAAAGGTGGATACTTTCTGGACGAGAATACCGTCTCGCCACGTAGCCTGGTAACAGAACTTCAGACAGCGGGATACGCACTGCCAACAAATACTGTACGTGGCTATTCTGGTACTGATGCAGTGACCTTGTCAGCGACGAACGGCAATCCAACTGCACGTGCTGGTTATGTCACCTTCAACACCACCGCATTTGATCCGAATGGCGTGCAAGCAATTGCGTCTCGCGATCCTAGTGATGCGACCCAAGGTGCACCGGAAGATGCAGCAAATAAATACATGATGTCCGTATTTACTTCCTATATTCTGCCAACCAAAAAACCAATGCTGTCACTGATTTGGTTCCGTACTCCAGATAATGTCGAGCACGGTTATGGACCAGGCACTGCCAATGCCAAAGCAGGTCTACGTTCACAAGATGCGCGCCTGGGTGAGCTGATCTCTGCCTTGCGCAGCAATGGTATGGACAGCACAACCAATATTGTCGTGGTGTCGGATCATGGCCACTCCAGCGTTTCTGGTCCATTGAATCTCTACCCATTGCGTTCAATCAATGCTTCCACAACCTTACCGAATGGTCCGTTGGTCAATGGCTCTACCAGCGGCACCAATACTGCAAGTATCGGCGGTGTTGCTGCGAGCGGTGGCTATTCATTCTCTGGTGACGTGCGTTCTGCAGATTTGCTGACCTATCGCGGCTTCAGCGCTTACGATGGCACTAAATGCGCTGTTTCTCCTATGTACGGTTTGAACGCTGCAGGTACCCCAACTTTAGCTGTTCAAGTTGATACAACAGGATCATTGTGCGGAACGGCGAACACCAAATACCAGGCAATTAGCGCAAGCCTGGCCAAGCCTGTTGCAGCATTTGCAGTTCCAGCACCAGGTTCACTGCCTGCAAACGGTATCGTTGTAGCCGCCAACGGTGGTTCGGATTATTTCTATGTTCCTGGTCACGATGCAACTACAGTAAAAAATCTGGTCAAGTTCCTGCAACAACGTGAAGAATACGGTGCGATCTTTGTGGATAGCCGTTACGGTTCGATCCCAGGCACATTAACAATGGCACAAGTTAATCTGGAAAATGCAAATCGCCAGAACAATGGTCAGCCAGATGTAGTTGTCAGTTTTAACTGGGATAGCACGGTATCCATCCAAGGTATGACAGGCATAGAATTTGAGAGCTTTGGTGCAGGTCAACATGGTATGCATGGTAGCTTCGGAATCAATGATGTCCACAATACCTTGATTGCATCGGGTCCTTCATTCAGCAACACGACCATTGCCGGACCTTCTGGTAACGTTGACGTTGCACCGACGGTTGCCTATTTATTAGGTTTGTCGATGCCACAAGCGGATGGTCGTATCCTGAATGAAGCCTTGGTGACACCCGCCAGCAAATCAGTGCCAAGCGTTGTTGTCAGTACTGTTGCCCCAGCAAGCCCAGCAACAGGATTGCGTTTTGAATTGCCAACCGATCCAACTGGAGCAACTGCGGATTCTTCGTTGACTGGTAGTTACAACATTAACCTCGGTGTTAAAGATCTGACCGTTGATGGTAAGACTTACCGTTATTTTGATTACGCAAAAGCTATTCGCCAATAATGAAATTGTTAATCCCTCGCACAACGAAGGGATTCAGATTGTGGCTCGCGATAAGTGCTATCGCGAGCTTTTCTCATCTGAATGCCCACGCAGACTCCCTCAGCTTTGATAAGACTTTCAGCGACAAAAACGAGAGCAAACGCCTGCATTACCAAGCCGTATTCACGGCAAAAGGTGAAGAACACCAATTAGAAGTTTGGCGTGATGGTCAACAACGCTTAAAACGGCGTACTGACGACACGATAGAAATCTATGCGAATCGCAAACCTGGTGATGTTGAGTACAGCTTATCGATTTTGGATCTGAAAAAACACATCCACACCCGAATCGATCGCACTAATTTGTACCGTATAGGAAATTTTACAGATTGGTTTGATTTGGCACACGGCTTAAAGCATCCAAAGGGGGAATACCGTTTAGAAAAAGCTAGTGCACCAGCTAAAGCGCCTGAACCATTGAGTGCATGTCAGTGGTACGACTTGACGCAATCGGATCGGGCGGCCCATATCTGCTGGAGTGCTCGTTACCGCTTACCGATGCTGATCGTCACATCTGAGGGTCAAACCGCATGGCGAATCAGCGTGGTCGATGAAAAATCGATTGCATCTGGTACCTTTACGATTCACGATGAAGGCTACATTCGTAATGATGCGAATCAGGATATTGAGAAAGACTAATTTTCTGAATCGTTATCGATAATTGAAAGAAAAAAATGCCGCGAATAAGTTCAGCGGCATTTTTTTGTAATCTAAAAAAGATTTAAAATTCATCCCATTGGTCGTTACTTGCATTGACAAGCTTTTTTCCCTCTGTATGAATGATCGAATGATCCACTTTGTTTTCTGCACGTAAGCGTAATTTACGCTCTGACTTCAGTGTCACCAAATTCCGGGTAATGACCGGTTTTGCCATTTCAGTCTGCGTATTTGATACGGTATTCAATTTGAATGTGTACACCAGCTTAGCCAGATTTTCAGCTTGTGAACGCATCGAATCAGCTGCCGCCTCTGCTTGTTCGACCATCGCCGCGTTCTGCTGCGTATTCTGGTCCATTTGAATCACTGCTTCATTGATTTGATGAATACCCGCTTGCTGCTCCTGGCTGGCGAGTGAAATTTCAGACATGATGTCTGTTACCCGTTTTACGCTATCGGTGATTTCCAGTATGGTACTACCAGCTTCATTGACCAGCGTGGTCCCTAATTCGACCTTCTCAACAGAATTACCAATCAACAGCTTAATTTCTTTGGCGGCATCTGCACAGCGATGCGCAAGATTACGCACTTCGGTCGCAACGACAGCAAAGCCACGTCCTTGCTCACCAGCACGTGCCGCCTCTACGGCAGCGTTCAGAGCCAGAATATTGGTCTGGAAAGCAATGCCATCAATGACACTAATGATGTTCACAATTTTGCTTGAAGATTCGTTAATCGAACCCATCGTCGTAACAACTTGCGACACAACATCAGCGCCACGCACGGCGACTAACGAAGCAGAGTTTGCCAAGACATTTGCCTTGCGCACACTGTCTCCGTTTTGCTTCACAGTGGAAGCCAGTTCTTCCATCGATGAGGCGGTTTCCTCTAAAGAACTTGCCTGATGTTCTGTACGTGCAGACAAGTCTTGATTACCAGACGCGATTTCTTTTGCAGCGACAGTGATCGTATCGGTACCATGACGAACTTCGCGCACTATCGATGCCAGATGGCTCGTCATCTCATTGAGTGCGGCCAACAGTTGGCTTACTTCATCTTTACCACTAACATGAATTACCTGGCTAAGGTCGCCACTAGCAATGGTTTCGGCAATGCCGACTGCCTGATCAATAGGACGGGTAATCGAACGGCAAATAGTGAACGCCATAATCGCTCCAGCAATTAATGCCAACAACGTTGCACCAAGTAATAGTCGGACAGAAAATAAGTACGCCGCATTTACCTGTTCTATCTGTGCGTAATTCTGTCTCTCCTGGAGGTCGACCATACTTTTAAGAGCAGCAAAGGTATTATCTTGCTCCTTCTGTACATTGTTCTGTAAGAACGTTGTTGCTTCGTCTGACTTGCCTTCATTCACAAGAGTGACCACCTGCGCTAAACGGCTTAACGCTTCTGGAGCATGTATTTGAATCTCAGCATAAAGCTTTTTTGCCTCATCACTGCTAACGAGTTTGCCTAATTTTTCTGAGCTTTCTATGAAGCCTGATTTTCCATTTTCTATGCGCCCCAGCATTATGGTTTGCATGTCTTTCTCTTTGTACAGAATGTAGTTTCGCGTTGCACGTGCCACCTGGTTTAAGTCCAATAACATTTTATTGCTCAGTGCAATCTTGGTGTTATTTTCATTGACTACAACATCCATACTCGCTTTGCTGGCGGAGAGTCCAGACCAGCCAATATAAGCAACAACAACGAAGAGAGAAAGAATCAGACCAAACGCCAAACTAAGGCGTGTACCAATTTTGAAGTTATTCATATGATCGCAGCAGATTAGAAGTATTCCACTAATGGTAATACCACTTTGCATATACGCTTTTAATCTGCGTCAAACATTAGGACTACGTCTAAATTAAATTCTTGCAAGGTATTTCCTACCATCACTTCCGGCACAATTTCACATCAAAAACAGCGTTCTATGGACTCATTTTTTGCTCGGATAGATCATTTAACGACGCCAAGCATCGCACCAAATTGTGGCCCGATGTCTGAAGCTAACCCAGGGTAAAAACGAGAAACGCTGCCATCCAGATAAAGTGCGTCAGTACAATTCAATTTATCTTTCAGAAAATGGGCGAAGTCAAAAAAACTGATTATGCCACGCGAGAAGACCAGTGCACTTTCATTGATTGAAAGCGTACATATTGCATTACGGACTAAGCGATTATCCGAGCCTGCGGAGAACATAGGATTGATACGTCCATGCTCAATCAACAGAGGACCAGATTGCGTGGCAAAAGTCACATCTGCCCACTTCATACTGCGCTCAGCTGCAAATTGATCGGTATTAATAATATTCGCTTGCGTTCCACGAATAACAAAGACACCATTCGGTTGCAAATAGAAGTTTCCGTAAGCGTTTTTGCGTACATTAAGGCGACGCAATTCAATGCCGTTCTCGATATATAAACCCAGAGGGCGAAGGCTTTCTTCATAAATCCCTGCATTCGTTGCACATACCAAGGATTTACCACGTTGATTGAGCCACTGCTGCAATACACCGAATTTGCCAAAAACATTTTTTCGTTCATCGCGCCAGAACATCTGCAATTGATCTTTATGCAAATCGACTTTACAAACGGCAATTGAATTTTCCTGAAACGGATAATCAATGATACTCGCGGCCTTGCTAGCTATAGGTAACGATAAGCAGCCAAGCAAAAGCAAGCAGGTAATGCGCGACAATATCGATATGTTTAGCATAAAAAATTTGTAGCTACGGTAACTGAAATAATGAAATCATTTACCTGATGCTAACTCTCCGAGCAAGCTTGCACAAGGTTTTTCCGATAGATTATATTCAGTTCCAATATACGTCGTTGAGCACGCATAATTTTGACAGCTCTGGCTTATCGTCCGGATGGAATTTTACTCAGAAAGCTACCTGATTCATTGCCACTGTTTCTGGCGCTGTGATCAACTGATAAACGTCGACTTTTTATTGCCGCATCCACTTGCCGGCTAGACCATCCAAAATTCCAGTTGCTGGATTTTTCTGCGTGTCGGCCATTGGCGGCCAGGCTTAAGATTTCTATTTTTTTCATTTTAGTACTCGCTTGCAAAAAGAATGCCCACAAATGAAAAGGTCGATGTGTTATCGAACACTCTTCGTTTTTAATCCGCTTCAAAGTAAATGCATGTTGCGGGACTCAGGTAGATAGACGTAGTCTTATTCCCGAACAGGCGACAAGCTGGCTGACGAAGAACTCGCAAGGAGCAAAGGTCAACACTAGCGCATACGCATCGTGTGGCAAACAAGTTTGGAAATGACCGTGATGGTCGGTGACACTACAGCGAAATCGTCGCTGCAGCAGAGATGACTACAGAGCTTAAACGATATTGGCTGGGATGTTTCCCAATTTCAGCAAGCGACAACTACAACTGTCCAAGATCAAAGCTCCATGTTTTTTCGATGGCGAATTTTAGTTTTTATTTCCAAAGTAAGTCAAGCAATAAGATTAATTTTTTGTTCTGATTTTCTGCGCCAGCTATTTACTGATTTTCGCGAAAAGAATGTTCCCCACGTTTACACTTTATTTACTTGACACAGCAAAACTAAGGCAATTAGAATCCGCCGCATTATGTCACATAGGAGGTCCGATCTTGGACAGTTATAGTTGTAGATACACACCTTTATCCGGTGGATGGGTAATCAGCCCCGTAGTTATCGCAAGCTCCAGGTAGACTTCTTTCCTGCAGCTTGCTTGTTGCGAGCTGTAGCATTCTGGCATATCGCCAGATTCATTTCCTATTCCAAAAATTTGATTGATTTATTGATCGGCACGCTCGTCGCTTTTTTTGACTTTGCGTCCTGATCAAGGTCGCGCTTCGCCTTTGTTCGCGAGTCGTGCTGATGCACGCTCACGTTCTGGCTAAACACGTCCTGTGATTGCAAAAGTATTGAGCAAGGCATCGTCACGCCTCTATGTTTTGAGCCTTGATGCCATGTCGTTTTACGTGCTCACCACTTCCGCGCATTTTCAAGGCATATCATTTTTTTCCATCGGATTTTCTGTCCACACAATATCAACGAAACACTTTCTCATTGCCCTGAAGTGATTTCTTTCGTCAATGACGAACATCGCAAATTAAAAATATTTACAAAGAAAATTCGTATGAAAAAACTTATTTCAACACTAGTCGCTAGCACTCTACCACGCACACTACCTCGTACTTCGACTCTACTCTCTCATGTTGCTGGCGGTACCGCCTTGACATTATCATTCGGTGTGTACGCTGGCGCAACCGACGCGACCGATAAGACACCGATGCAACGTGTTGAAGTGACTGGATCGCTGATACGTGCTTCAGACCGAACCGAATATAACCAGGTGCAACGTGTCACCGCGGCTGATATTCAGGAAAGTGGCGCGTCAACCGTCGCTGATTTTTTGCGTGATATCAGCGCCAACTCGGGCAGTAGTTACAACGAGAGCACAGTGCTCAATCAATCGCCGGGCGCAACAGGTATTGCCTTACGTGGTTTGAGCGTCAAATACACGCTGGTATTGATTGACGGTCAGCGTGCGACACCATATGCATTTGCATCTGGTGGAACGGATACCTTCACCGATCTCAACACTCTGCCATTGAACATCATTGATCATATTGAAATCGTTAAAGCGGGTGCGGTATCACAATACGGATCAGACGCTATCGCTGGTGTCGTCAATATCATTACCAAGAAAAATTATCACGGAACTGAAGTTGACGGTAACGTGGGTGGTACGCAATTGGGCGGTCAATACACCAAAAGTTTGAGTGTTTTGAATGGCTTCGGCAATCTTGATACAGACCGCTATAACGTAACGACAGCGTTGAGCTATCTGAATCAAAGCGGCATTTCCATGGCGCAAAGAGACATCACCAAAACGCAGGATTACTCTGGTAAGAAAGGCGGCTTATTTTCTCAGCCAAGTTCATTTGTGATGACGCCAAACGGCTCTCAAGCACTACCTATTTGCGATCCTGGCGCGCAGGTAACCTCAGGCGCAAACAATTTACAGGCAAAAAGTGATGGCACAGTCTGTTCACAAAATGGTGCCAGCGCACAATCATTGGCAGCGCAGGTAACTCGTAGCAGCGCCAAGGTGCATGCGGATTTCCGTATCGGCGACTACAGCCAGGCGTTCATTGATCTGATGGATAGCCACAATACCACGTCTCTCGCTGCGGGTCAGGCTGGCTTCGGCGCGAATGCGTTAGTACCATCGCTGTACTTCGTGCCAGGCGCCGGATATACACCGTTTGCGCCTACGCTTGGTGGCAATCCATTGAGTTACTACTTCCCTGATTCTCAGGTACTTCGCACCACCTCTGACTTCTATAGACTTTCATCCGGCATCAAGGGCTCTTTTGCGACTGAAAAATATGGTGACTGGGATTGGGCAACTTCTTACGGTCATTCACAAAGTAAAGTATCAAACGCCTACAGCAATCAAATCAATGCGTCGGTAGTGCAAAATTATTTGAATGACGTCACACCCGCTACGTTTAACCCAGCGACATTCAATGCGCTGCCGGGTTTGTTTGGCACATCCAATTATCGTGCACTGTCTAAGCTGGATACCTTGGATGCGACAATCTCTTCAGGGAATGTGCTTAAAGTCCCGGCTGGTGATGTTGGCCTGGGTTTTGGTGTGCAATTCCAACATCAGAGTGAATTCATCGGTGCGGGCTCATTTAACTTTGTTAATCCGATTACGCAGCGCGTTGAAGGTCAAAGAAATGCCGCGGCACTCTACTATCAAGTCGACGTGCCACTCTTGAGCAATTTGTCCCTGAGTCAGGCTGGCCGTTATGATCACTACAATGATTTTGGTGGCGTGTTTTCACCACGCATTGCGCTGCGCTATCAACCAACAAAATCATTCACGATGTATGGCTCGTACAATGCCGGTTTCCGTGCACCGACCTTGATTGAACTTGATCAAAAAGAAAGCGTTACGTATCAAGTCGTAGGCAATCAAAACGTGAATGAATTTTTTACTGGCAATCCTAATCTGCAGGCGGAGAAAACAAAAAACTACAATCTTGGTTTTCAATTTTCGCCAACCAAAACGACGGACATTGGATTAGATTGGTATAAAGTCTATGTCAGCAATGTCATCAGCCAACCAAATATTGAAGCCATTGTTACAGCCAATCCGGGACAGCCATTATACAAACTGCCCTACTCAAACATTTCATTTCTGAATACAGATGGCTTCGAAGCGACTCTGAAACATGTCGCGCCAAGCAGCGTGGGCATATTCACATTAAACAGCGACTGGGCCTACGTCTGGCATTTCAAAATTCCTGATAGCATCGTCCCTGATTTTGCTGGCAATAACGGTGCCAATAACACCGTGTTCGGTGGTGCGTTGCCACGCTGGAAAGGCAATACCAGCCTTAGTCTGACTAAAAATAATTGGACTACTTCTCTGAGCTGGCAATTCACCGGCGGATATAAGCAAGTGATTAACACTGCCAGCTCCGATGCGCCGTCTTATAGCTTGTTTAATTTAGCAGCCAGCTATTCCGGCATTAAAAACTGGAGACTGTATGCAAACGTCAATAATTTGCTGAATCGCGCACCACCATTTGACGCCGTATGGATGAACACTTATCGTGGTTACTACGATCCGTCCCTGTATCAGTACATTGGTCGTAGCGCACAAGTCGGTGCAACATATAAGTTCTAAAAGTCTAATAAATTTTGTCCCTCTGGTATTCCAAATTGTGTTGTTCTACATCAATCTGGAATACCAGACAGCACAATATCTGGCCAAAAAAATATAATCTACATTAGTGGCATAATGGCGATTGATAACGTCGATTTGCACAGAAAATCGGCGGCATATCATGTTATTGCATTACCTCGATAGGTATCATCATGACCACTTCTGATTCTTCAGCAAGCACACCTCGAAATAGCTGCACCGTGTATTTTGACGGGGCATGCCCCATCTGTTCCAAAGAAATTGCGACTTATCAAAAATTAAAAGGTGGCGAGCAAATTAAATGGATAGATGCCAGTGTCTGTAATGAACAAGAACTAGGCACAACTCTCGATAGACCAGCCGCGTTAGCGCGATTGCACGTCAGATACGCAAGCGGTAATTTAGTTCATGGGGCAGCAGCGTTTGTTGAGATGTGGAAGCATTTGCCCGCCTTGTCGTGGATCACGCCGCTACTTTCCAATCGCTTTGCGCTCTCTATTTTAGATCTGCTTTATAATTTTTTCTTACGCGTTCGACCGCTCTGGCGTAAAGCCTAGAGCAACATACACAAGCTCAGGTAGTGCGGGTGCGACCCGCCAAACCCTCATAGATGCGACAGCAGCGCGTGTTACACCCGTCCTACAAGAAAATAAATCTACCGCCATAGAAACCACTCCAAACTGAGACACCAAAATTCCTCCCAGAATATCGGAGTTTCGTCACATCTTGCACCACATCTTTTACATTTAATTCCATAATTTCTCCTGCAATTTTTAACCTTTAGGAGACTCTATGTTAAGTAATCACAGTAATCAAAAGATGATGATATTTTTACGTGTTCTTATTGCTGCACTCATCACGATCCACGGTTGGGCACGCCTGTTTTTTGCTGTTCCGGCGTTCTCAGGGCCAGCAGACCTAGGCGGTGCAATCACAGACATGGGCTTCCCGGCAGGGCTCGCTTTAGGTTGGCTTATTACCATCGTAGAAGCATTTGGCGCCCCCCTGTTTGCATGGGGACGCTTCATCTTTCCGCTCGGCTTGTTCTTTACTTTCGTCTATACAATGTCGACCATTTTTTACCATGCACCTCATGGATGGTTTTCATCTGGTAGTGGCCGCGATGGCTGCGAATATGCTGTCTTGTTAGTGGGCTCGTTGATTTGTGTGTGGTCGCAATATATACCAACCCGTATCGGAGAAAGTCGACTGAATTTTTGGCGAAAGGCGTAAAACCTAGAAAGCAAGTTTCGCTCTCGTTGGATGAATGCGGCACCCGAGGTGGCGGTGCCGCAACGGATCTTGGGATACGTATCTTTGTTAAATGATGCACTGACTTGCTATTTGGCACCGCTGCTATACTATTCCTAAAATGAAATCCGAACAGAAAATAGTAACCAATTCACAATTAACGAATTGGTCTTACTGGCAAAAACTGGCTCAAATTCTTGCGCTGAATATTGCGGCATGGCTGGTCTTTACCGCCATTGGTGCATTGACGTCTTACAACGACGATTTGCGTTCGGGATTCTTGCCTGACTATTGGGAAATTTTCAAAGATTGGGGTCGCAGTGCAATCGCATTGTGTATGCTGAGTTTCATTCTCTATGCAGTTTTTTCGCGCTTTCCGGATTGGATTTGCAACGGCAAAAGGATCATCTTAAGCTACGGGCTTTTATTGCTCTCTTTCTTGCCGTTAAATTTGTTTTTTGTGCTCAAACTATTTTTGAACGATGGCAATCAACAGATAACCTGGGAAACAATTCAAACCCACATCACCGCATTGGATGACTATTCTTCATTATTACGATTATCGTCGGTGACTGCGGTTTTCTTTGCGGTTGTGATCATCAAGAATCGGCAAAGAACACAATTACGAGAAAAAATTTGGGAACAAGAACGTATCGCAAATTTGCATCTGCGTTTGGAATTGGAACAGCAAAAATTGTCTGCTTTACGAGCACAACTTGAACCTCATTTTATGTTTAATGCACTTAATGCCATCAGTGCATTGGTTTTAACAGATAGTAAAGAAAAAGCATTGAACGGCATTCAAGGCTTAAGCGAATTATTACGTTATGCTCTTGATGCAGCAGAAAAAGATAGCGTACGATTTTCTGATGAACTTGCCTTTTTACAAGACTATATTGGTTTGCAGAAATTACGTTATGGATCACGTTTGCAATTGACTATCACTGGTATTGACGATGTGATTAACAATGCAGAATGCCCTCCATTGCTACTGCAACTCTTGCTAGAAAACGCGCTACGCCATGATCTGGATTGCCACCAGGGAGCCAGTGATATATTGATTGAATTTAGCCATACGGAAACTCATATTGGAATTTACATCAGCAACCCCTTGCACGATCTGGATGGTGCTACCAGCATTAATCAAGGTGCTGGCCTCGGCTTACGCAATATCAGCGCGCGCTTAGATCTGCTATATGGTGGGCAAGCCAGTATAGAAACGCAGCGAATCAACAAGCGTTTCGAGGTCAACCTACGCTTACCTCGCTTCTTGAATCGTTAAAAAATGAATACGAATGCTACATTGACTGAGAGGGAAATCAATCGTGCAATCATTGTCGATGATGAGGAATCCGGCCGTATTATGTTGCGATATTTTTTGTCAGCAAAAAAAAACTGGACGATAGTTGGTGAGTTTTTTGATGTAGCGACAGCGCGTTCATTCTTAGATACTCAGAAAGTCGATATCATTTTTCTCGATATACAAATGCCAAAAGAAAATGGTATTGAGTTTGCACGTAGTTTAAGCAATTCCGAACAACCGCCCCTCATTATTTTCGTGACCGCCTACAACACTCACGCGATCGAAGCTTTTGAAGTACACGCTTTGGATTATCTGCTTAAACCAATTAATCCACGTCGTTTTACGCAAACCCTTCAACGGGCATCTGAAATGCTCAACGACAAACGTGGATATGCAAATGCACTGCGCGATTACTTCGATAGAGAACAAGTTCCAACACTTACAGATAATAATTCCAACTGTTATTTAAAAAAAATAGTGGCACGTTCCGTCGGATTAATGGAGTCGATTTCTGTCGACGACATCGATTGGATTGCCAGTGCTGGAAATTATGTGGAACTACATTTAAATCAACGTATCGTCCTCCATCGCATTGCCTTAAGTATTTTAGAAAAACACCTCGACCCACAGGTATTTATTCGTGTACATCGTAGCTTTATAGTCCGCATCGATCAATTGAAAAGTATAGAAGTAGTGGGAGATGGTTCGTATTCAATTAAATTAATATGTGGCGCCCAGATTCCGGTTAGCGAGCGCTATGTTGAGAAGGCGAGAGAATTCTTTTAGCTTCTGCGATTAAATAAACTGTGCAATAAAAACAGGTCTTATTTGTCGATTAATTGGAAATTTTTTAGTGCTTTTTTTTTTGAAAAATTGGATGAAAAAACCTCTTTCCCGCATCGACAGAAAAGAGGTCGCTACTTCAAAAAAAATTTACTATTACGACGCAGGTGATGTTAAAGGTAATTTTTTACCCGATTTCACAATCGCCACTGCTTGTGTGAAGCGACGATGAAATCCTTCTTCTGACAGCGGGATAAAGAGGTCAGTTTTAACGCGACGTTTGGTTACGACAGTGACCTTCACTTTTCCATCTGCACCGTTTTCTACCCAGGCACCCATCACGGAACCAGAAGAAGCTAAACTCACACCAGAAGAAGTCAGCATATAACCTTCAGTGCGATGTTCTTCAATACCGTCGGCACCTTCCCAACGGAATACGGTTCTTGCAATGTCCCACGCCTGATCTTGAGTAATCGCATATTCATGGGTCAGCCCCTCTTTACCGCTTTCCTTTGCGACGAGCACGTCATTGACAGATGCACAGCCGGATAAAACCATACAGGTGACAGCCATACATATACTGATAAGGCGAATTAATTTCACGTCGAAACTCCTTGAGGTTGGAAAAATGAGAGCACATATTAACTTATCACCAATGAAAGTTGATACGTTTTGAAATAATTTTTTCACAACTTTTAGAACTTCATGAAACGATACTTAAATGACGTCAAATGTATGCAATACCAACCAGAGATTTGCTGCAGAAATCATCGCAAAGAGTATCCACGCCACCAGTTGGACAATAACTGAGCTTTTAAATCTGCCCATCAGGCGCTCACTTGCCGCCATTTTAATCATGGGATACATCACAAATGGCAACTGTAAGCTCAACACTACCTGACTCAGAATCAACAACCGCCCAACGGAGTGCTCGCCCCAGATCGTGACGCCGATCAGTGCTGGAATTAAGGCCAGACCGCGCGTCACAATACGTCGCTGCCAGCACGGGATTTTCATTTTCAGAAAACCATCGAGTATCACCTGACCGGCAATGGTTCCGGTAAAGGTTGAACTCTGACCAGAAGCCAATAAACCAATACCAAAGATCAATCCTGCAAACGCACTCCCCGTCACAGGATCAAGCAAATGGTAGGCATCATCTAATTCCATCACTACCGATTTCCCATGAAAAGCCGCAGCCGCCAGGATCAGAATGGCGGCATTAATCAGTAAGGCAAAAAACAAAGAAATGATCGAATCAATATTGGCAAAGCGGATTGCTTCACGGCGACTGGCTTCGCTGTTGCCAATTTTTCTGGTTTGTACAACAGAAGAATGCAGGTATAAGTTGTGAGGCATGACAGTGGCGCCGAGGATGCCGATAGCAAGATACAAACCGTCGGTATTCTTCAGCGCACTCATGGAAGGAAGAATGCCTTGCGCGACACATTCCCAGCACGGACGCAATAGAATGAGTTCTGCTAACAGGCAAATGCTGATGGTGGCGATTAGCGCCAAAATGATGGCTTCTACTTTACGAAATCCAGCACCCTTTAATCCCAAAACTAAAATGGTATCGAGAGCAGTAATACCGATTGCCACTGGCAAAGAAACGCCTAAGATTAACTTAAACGCCAATGCGCATCCAAGGACTTCAGCGACATCACAGGCAATAATGGATAGTTCTGCAAACGCCCACATAACGAGCGCGGTTGGTCGCGAGTACTGCTCGCTACAGAGTTTCGCCAGATCTTTACCAGTGACAATACCTAATCTAAGGCTGATACTCTGTAACAACATCGCCGCCAAACTGGATAAGACAACGACAAATAGCAGCGCATAGCCAAACGAAGATCCGGCAGAAATCGCGGTTGCCCAATTGCCGGGATCCATATAGCCAATCGATATTAATAAACCAGGTCCCGCGAAGCGCAGTACCTTTTTCCACGCAGGATCGGTCGATATAACTGTGACTGTGCCCGTCACTTCTGATGGGCAGAATGGCGCCGTGGCTACGGTGGGCAACTTAAACACTGATCATCCTTTGACTTTAGCTCGCGCGATGGTTACTCTTCGCTATTTTTTTCTCAAACAGGACGAATGCCACTTAACAACGCAGCGCGGCCATTGACGTGCTGCAAGCGCCACAGGATGCAAAAGGCAATGATCGACGTGCCGATCACGACATAACCCAAGCGATCATACTGCTGAAGCTTTCCTGCAGCATCAAAACTAACGATGTGGCCTGCAACAACCGAGGCAATACCACCCGACAATTGTTGAATCGATGCACTAATGGCACTGAATGAACCGCGCTGTACTGGCGTCGGTACCGAAGCCATCATCGCCTGAAAGGGAATCATGCGCGAGAAAATACCGACAAACAGCAGTACATTCACAAGCACCAACAGTGGAAATGACACTGATTCCATGTGCGTATAAATCACGACCATCAGCATTGACATCAAGGTGCCAAAAATGAAGATCTTAAATTTACCCACTGCATCGGAGATCTTACCTATCATTGGTCCAAAAAAGATCGTGCATAGACCAGTGATCATATACAAAGTCGGCAACTGATGGATGCTAATATTCAGATTATTGACCACAAAAGTGCTGCTAAAAGGCATCAACATAAAACCACCAGTGGTCAATAACGACACCGCTGCAAACGCCAATAAATAGCGTGGTTCAGTCACGGTATGGAACAAATGTTTAAAGGCGCTATGCTCTTGCGGAATCGCCAGATGTGCATCGACTGGTTTCAATTTCCACAGCACTAACAATCCACCAATCAAACCTAACAATGCCATCGCAAAAAACGGCACATGCCAATCCCAACGATTGGATAAATACAAACCAAAGGGGATACCCAATACCTGGCTGGCCGCAAACGCGGTTTGTATCATGCCCATGACGCGGCCGCGCATTTCCGGTGCAAATAAATCGGACGCAATCGCCAATACGATAGAACCAATCACGCCACCAAACAAGCCCGTCACAATACGCGCCAGCAACAGCGTTTCATAGCTCTGCGCCAGCCCGCACCAGACGGTACCAAGTATGAAACCAGTGTAAAAAAATATGAGCAGTTTTTTTCTGTCGTAGCGATCAGCAAAGCCCGCGGTGAGTAAACCAGAGAGTCCGGCGCTAAATGCGTAGACTGACACCACCAGCCCAAACTGTTTAGCAGAAATTGCCATTGAAGGCATGATGGCCGCGCCCAAAGGCGACATCAACATGAAATCGAGAATCACAGCAAACTGTAAAAATGCCAGCATGGCAACGACCAACTTTTGGTAGGTCGAGAATACTGGTTTGGAAGAACTGGGATCTGTCGTCGTCATTTTTAGTTTTTACGTCCAAGAGTAATGGCCTTTTCCGGGCAAGCTGTCACGCAAAGACCGCATGCGCGACAAGCATCTGCGTAGAGAGTATACGCGACTTGCATGCCGTGCACACGGAGCTTGAATTTCTGTAGCAAATTCAGGACATCAAAATCTGCTGCATCAATTGTGCGAATTTCAAATACGTTTTCTGGGCATACCGTCAGACAATCACCTTTGCCTTCGCAACGTTTTACATTCACGATAGGCATCAGAAGACCAGGCGATTGCTTGCAATCAGACTTGCGCCTTGGCTTAGGGTTTAAACGCATTTTTATTGCTCACGCTGACCAAATGGACGGCGACGATGTTGAAAAAATTGCTCCCGCTCTTCGGGCGTCATGTCGTTGAGCTTTTGCCATTTATGCCAGTGTCTATGACCATGCCAGCTACCGTGCCCTGCGCCGTGCCCGCGAAAACCGCCAAACAGTATCCGGCACAAAACCAACAAACCGAGTGCATGCCAGTAATCAATTATCTGCACTCCTTGAAACAAGGCTGGCATGACCCAGTTCCACAACCACATCACCACGGCAGCAAGTGCTGCGAATATGAATAACATTAAACCTTTCATCCATCTCATCCATGCGTATTTCATGTCGTTCTCCTTAATTTTCCAATGCATCATAAATTTCTTGCAAACGGCTACGTAGCGCCAGCACTGCATAGCGTTTGCGCGCCAACAAGGTATTTATTGCAATGCCGGTTTGCAAAGCCATATCTTTAAAACTCTGGCCGTCCAATTCGTGTGCAATAAAAACTTCGCGCTGCTTGTCTGGCAATTCATCGATGGCAAGCTGCAATTCTTGTAGCATCATCGTCCGGGCGAAGGCTGCTTCTGGCCCCTCATCCGGCGATGGCAACAATCCATCGAGGCTATACTCATCTTCTTCACCCAGATCATCACTTGACTCTGGCAGGGATAGTTCTTTTTTCTTGCGAAACCGATCAATTATCCGGAAACGCGCGACCTGATATAACCAGGCACTGACCTGTTCTACGGTGTCCGGAAACTGATATGCCTCAACCAATTCATAAAAAACATCCTGCAAAATATCTTCAGCCTCACTAGTATCACCAACACGGCGCACAATGAAGCCCGTTAGTTTCTTGCGGAAACGAACGACAGCTTCAGTGATGGCACTGTGCTGTTGATGTGTGTTGTGTGGCTTATTTGGTGATGTCATACCTATGAAGACGTTTGAGATTTGAAAATATTGTATGCAAAACAGAATATTTTTTAATTTCTTGAAGTTTCAGGACTGGCCATGGACTTGTCGACGATATGTCAGCAATTTGCTCAATATCAAAGAGTCATCTCCTTGTCATCAACTTGCCACAATCTACGCCTAAGCTCGTTTCGCTCTTACCCTTTGCTGTACGTTTGGTATGGCACAGTTCCCACTGACTTTACGTGTTTATATTCACAGAGACGAGTAAGTGCGGACACCGAAGTGAGAGATCGTCGCATCGCATTAATCTCAACCAGCAGTATCAGCGTCAGATTTCCGTTTTTCAACATACCGAATTGTCGTGCAAATTCATCGAGGTATCGTATGCATCAAAACCTCACCTTGATAGTGAGAGATGGCTGGAATCAGCGTGTGCCGGGATGGCGTGACTTATTCGCTATCCTTTTGGTTTTGACGGTGGTGATCTTACTCGGTTCAGGTGCACGGCAGATGTTGCAACCGTTTGCCGTTGCGCATCAACCTGAGATTTCATTATCGGTCTCGGCTTTACCTAATTATGCATTGCGCACCATTATGCGGATGTTAGCAGCTTTGCTGGCTTCCTTATTGTTCACGTTCTTGTATGCAACCCTGGCCGCCAAAAGCCGTCGTGCTGAGATGGTGCTTATTCCTATCTTAGACGTGTTGCAATCGGTGCCAGTTTTAGGTTATTTGTCATTTACTACGGTGTTTTTTATTGCGCTATTTCCAGGCAATGTGATGGGGCCTGAGCTGGCGGCAATCTTTGCTATTTTTACTAGCCAGGCATGGAATATGACTTTCAGCTTTTATGAGTCCTTGCGCATGATCCCGAATGATCTGGATGAAGCAAGTCGTAGTTTTCGCTTCTCTGGCTGGCAGCGTTTCTGGCGTCTGGAAGTACCTTTTGCGATGCCGGGTTTGATCTGGAATATGATGATGTCGATGTCAGGCGGTTGGTTCTTTGTTGTCGCTTCAGAAGCGATTACTGTCGGTACACTACAAGTCACGCTACCGGGCATAGGTTCCTACGTAGCGACAGCGATAGCGCATCGCGATCTGCAAGCGATAGGCTGGGCGATTGTGGCGATGAGCATCACGATTCTGATGTACGATCAATTGCTGTTTCGCCCCTTAGTGGCATGGGCAGAAAAATTCCGCTTTGAGCAAACCTCCGCACAGGTTAATGCTAAAAGTTGGTTGATTTCACTGATCCGAAGTACACGTTTTTTACATCCTCTCGCTGCGCATTTCACCCATGCTCTGCAACGTGTGGGACGCGCACGTTTGTCCTGGATAGATAACATTCCTGCTCTGACACGACCCACGGGTTCGCGTCACATTATCGACCGTCTTTGGCTTACTTCGGTGCTACTGGGATTGGCTTACGGCTTATGGCTATTACTGCATTATTTTAAAAATGAAGTATCAATGAACGATCTTCTCGTTGTATTTCAGGCGGGTTTATTGACGTTAACTCGGGTCGTAATCCTGATCATTATTGCCAGCTTGATCTGGGTACCGATTGGTGTCGCGGTTGGACTCAGGCCGCGTTGGGCACAGATCGTGCAGCCGTTTGCACAATTTCTGGCGGCGTTTCCGGCAAATTTGATGTTCCCGATCGCCGTCTTTTTAATCCTGCATTACGACGCCAATCCACGAATATGGTTATCGCCATTGATGATACTTGGAACGCAATGGTACATCCTGTTCAATGTGATCGCCGGCGTATCGACCTTTCCGAATGATTTGTTAGAGTCCGCACGTAGCTTCCGGATTAAAGGTTGGCGGTGGTGGCGTGATGTGATGTTGCCCGGAATTTTGCCTTACTACGTCACGGGTGCAATTACGGCCTCAGGCGGCGCGTGGAATGCCAGTATTGTCTCGGAAGTCGTCAATTGGGGTCCGACCAGATTAAATGGATCAGGCCTTGGTGCCTATATCGCCAACATGACCGAAACTGGCAACTACCCACACATCGCCTTAGGCATCACCTTGATGTCGTTGTTTGTTATTGCAATGAACCGTTTGCTTTGGCGTCCTCTGTACGCATTTGCAGAACGCCGCACTAAACTGGATTGAGAATGAAAAACATAATGACATCAACCGTGATGAAGACGAATGTTGACGATGTCAACAAAGAAGCGATTATCGATTTACGACACGTAGGCAAAACTTTCTCTAAACCCGAAGGTGGGAATTTGCCGGTGTTAGAAGACATCAATGTCACAGCACGTTCTGGTGAAATTTTGGGTTTGTTAGGGCGCTCTGGTTCCGGCAAATCGACCTTATTGCGCATCGCCGCTGGTTTGATACAAGCCAGCAAAGGCGAGGTTCTGTACAACGGCAAACCGCTCAATGGCCCCGCAGAAGGGATCGCCGTGGTGTTTCAGACCTTTGCTTTGTTCCCTTGGCTTACGGTATTAGAAAATGTTGAAGCTGGTCTTGATGCGCTGGGCTTACCAGCCGATGTAACGCGTCAACGGGCATTGGCTGCGATTGATGTAATTGGTCTGGATGGTTTTGAATCTGCGTATCCGCGCGAACTCTCTGGCGGCATGCGACAACGGGTGGGATTTGCGCGAGCCTTGGTCGTACAACCAACCATCTTGCTCATGGACGAACCTTTTTCCGCATTGGATGTGTTGACTTCTGAAATTCTGCGCAGCGATTTGCTGGATCTCTGGCATGGTCATCAATTGCCAATGAAGTCGATTTTAATGGTGACGCACAATATAGAGGAAGCAGTACTAATGTGTGATCGCATTTTGATACTCGGCTCCAATCCAGGACGCATTGCCGCCGAGATTGACGTATCTTTAGCGCATCCGCGCAACCGACTCGCACCGGATTTTCATGCAATTGTCGATCAAGTCTATTCGATACTGACTTCACGCGCGATAGCATCCAGCGATGCACAACACCAACTAAGCGGCAACTTTACGCAAATTCTGCCTGGTGCTTCAAGTATTCGTATTTGCGGTTTGGTAGAAACATTGGGCTCAAATTATTTTAACGGTGAAGCTGATCTGGCAAAATTGTCCCGACCTTTTGTACTTGGTGTAGATATGTTATTACCGATTGCAGAGGCACTGCATTTGCTTGAATTTGCTGAACTAAAAGAAGGAACAATACGCCTGACCGCATCTGGGAAAATTTTTTCCCAAGCCGGCATGGAAGAGCGCAAACGTATGTTTCGTGAACACCTGCTGCATTACGTCCCGCTGGCAGCACATATACGGCATGTACTGGACGACAGAGAAGAACATCAGGCACCTCGTCTCCGTTTTTTGTCCGAGCTGGAAGATCATCTCAATTCTGCGGAGGCGAATCGCACCTTACGTACAGTCACAGACTGGGGGCGCTATGCAGAATTGTTTGAATATGATGCGAAGACGTTGAGATTTTCTATTGATGCGATCAGGTCATAATTCGCCTGCATAAAAAAGCCCCGCGTTTGTTTAACAACGCGGGGCTTTTTTTGCGTTACCAGGATCAGAACTTGGCTGACAAACTCATGCCTATCGTTCTTGGGTTAATACGATACACTTCATTCGCAGTACCTTGAACTTGCGGACGCTGAATCACGCTTTGGTTGTTGGTCAGATTTTTAACGTACAAAGTCACTTCCCAAATATCACGGCTTAAACCAACGCTGGCATCATAGGTTGAATAGGATGGACGTTGATAATCAGGATTAGCAGGGTCAAGTGCACCATAGCTTGATCCTGTCCAATGCCCTGCCGCACGGGCAAAACCATACACATCGTCATTGACGAAGAAATTGTACTGCGCTGTCAATGCCATATTGTACTTAGGTACACCTGGTACTCGCGCACCTTTTACCGCACCGACCACACCCGCATTCGCACCAGCACTATCGGACAAGGTGGCATCGGTATAACCAGCAGCCAGATCCAGAACGATGCTCTTAGTTGGTTTGAATTTGATTTCAATTTCTGCACCAGAACTTGTCGCATTACCTACGTTGGTGTTGTAGGCGTAGCCGCAGGCGGGGATGTTAATCGCCTGTTGCAGATTTTTCCAGTTAATGTAGAACAAGTCAGCATTGACCGACAGCGTGTTGTTGAGGAAGCGCGATTTGTTACCGACTTCGTAACTCCACAAACTATCCGGACCATAACTAACTGGGTTGGCCGCGGCGAGACCACAGTAGCCCAGTGGCAGCGGGAAATTGGAACCACCGACACGGAAACCTTCTGTTGCCGACGCGTACAAAGTATTGCTCTTATCCACTTCCCAGGTCAAAGAGAGCTTAGGTGTCAGCTTGTTGCCACTAGACGACGAGGTGGAATGAGCAACGCCATCGTTGGTCGTATCGTTAGCAAAATAACCGAGTGCATCACGCGTAAAGGTCTGGCTGGCTTTCAGATAGCGTGCACCAACCGTTGCGTGTAGTTCCGGGCGGAAGTAGTAGTTACCTTCGCCAAAAACTGCTTGCTGAGTATCGTGATAGAAACGCCCGGTGTAATACGAATTGTCATTCGGAAAACCGCCGCTGACAGGATTGGCAAGAACGTTAGGATCAGTGATGCTCACGCCCGCGGTTTTGAATGCAGCATTAATGCCGATCACAGGCTCGTTATCAAACAATGTTGTATGTTGATTCGACGCATACGCACCGACCAACCACGTGTATGGCGCAACAGTAGGATCATAAGGTTTTGAAAGCAGGCGCAACTCTTGTGAAAATTGCGTCACCTTATTATTCAAAAAAATGGTCGAAGGTAAACCACCAACGACGCTCGCTAAGTTTGGATAATTGCTGTTAACCTGGCTTCCGAGATAAGAACTATTAACCGTTGTACCATCTTGAGTACGATCAAAATTACGTTTAAAGTAACTGGTCACCGAAGTCAGATCACCGAAGCCAGTGTCGTAATTCACGGTCAATGATGGAACAGTTAAGACGTCTTTACCTGGTTCACGTACTGTTTTACTTGTTGTATTGTCAGGCAATGGCACGCCATTGAGCGTCTTCGTATAAGCGACATCAATATCACCTGTCTTCACTCGCTGATAGAAAATGGATGGAGTGATAGTCAATGCTTTAGTCACATTCCATTTTAACGCCATTCTGACGACAGCATCATCTTCGGTATTGATTCCATTGGCAACCGTGGCCGCCGTATTTGGATCTGCTAAATTGATGAAGCCACTGTTATGCGCAGTCTGAATACCAACGCGCAGTGCCAACTCATCGGCTTTCAATACTTTGTTGAAAACCACGTTACCAAGGTAATTGGTGCCACCACCTTTAGTCGAAGAAACTTCAGTATAGATGTCAGTAGAATTGATTTTCGTATTTGGCTGATTTGAAATAAATTTGATCGTTCCGCCCATGGAACTTGCACCATAAAGTGTGCCTTGTGGGCCGCGCAGCACTTCAATGTGATCGAGATCGAAAAACTTCGGTTCTGCGCTACCCATGCTGTACAAGTTGCCTGAGGTCATCGACACATCATCAAGATAGATGCCGACGGTTGCCGAACCTGCCGCCGAGCTGATACCACGCATCTCCACATTGGATAATCCCGGACCATTACCAGCGTTACCACCACCGCCGCCGCCAGAGAAAGAGATATTTGGTATAGAACGAGTCGCATCAGCAAAGTCTGTTATGTGCCGCGCAGTTAATTCGTCACCACCAATGACAGAAACACTCAAAGGTACCTTGCTTGCATCTTCTTTACGTTTCGTCGCAGTAATATTAATAGACTGAATCTGATCCGTTAAAGCACCGGCCTTTACTACCGGCGCGGCAGGTGTAGTCGTTTCAGCAGCCTGTTGTGCCCAGGCAGGATTGGCCAGCATCAAAGAGCTGGTTGCCAACGCGCAAACAACCGTACCTGTATTTTGCCGTGCTCCCTGATAGTTGGAATACAGTGACGCCAGTGAAAGATTTAATTTTGTTCTTCTGAGATTCATGTTGATCCTTTGTGTATGTAGCATTTCTTATTTACACCTGACACAGATAAATCACGCATCAGTTCTCCCCCAATTATGGCCAGGCAAGTTCGAAATCCTGACGATAAAAAAGTGTAAACCGGCTTTTACCAATTTAAATTTTGAATCGCGCCGAATTTCAATCGATATACCAGTGTGTTTTACTCACTTGCAAGCAAGTTTAATGCCTAAAAGCATGCACCAAAAACGCACATCATTCTGAATTTCATTAAAGACTTACCTCGCTGGCACCACCTGCAATAGGCGCTAAACATATAATCGCAAGAAGCAAAAGCAAAGTAAATCGTTAAAACTAATCATGTGCCGCACCAAAATGTTACTGCTATTTATATGTGTATCAAGAAGTACCGAAGTCGCCCCTGGCTCTGGGGCGTAACGTCAAAAATCAAATTTTTTTGCTTTAATAGGCCTAAAAATGTGAAAAATCAGGAAAAAAATACCGTTGTACAAAGTCCACAGGCAGCAGTTCTCCCAAGAAAATGTGTATAGAAAAACCTTTCAAACTCAGCAAACAAAAATATAGAAAAAATGCTTTCAAGACCTTTTCTGCGAAAACAAACGCTAAAGACGGGGGAAAAGTGAGTAAATTCAGCAAGCATGGGATGACAAAGTCCTCAGAATAGGCGATGCTTGCGCTTTTTCCCGAAAGAGCTGCATGGAATTTTTCTACATCCTTATTCTTGCTATGGTTCAGGGCATTGCTGAACTCTTACCTGTATCCAGTTCAGCACACGTTATCGTGGCCGAAAAATTAATGGGTCTCGATCCAACATCTCCTCAAATGACAATGATTTTGGTAATGTTGCACACAGGCACGATGTTTGCGGTGATTGCTTATTACTGGAAATCCTGGCGTGAAACCTATTTCGCATCAGCGCAACAATTCCGTGCAAATGGTGCCAATCTGGTCATTGCGACCATCGCGACAGGTGTCGTAGGGTTTGGTCTGCTGCATATCATCAAGCACTTTTTCGTTGCGAATCCAACGACATTTGAAATTGAACATTTATTTGGCAATGCCAAACTGATGGCGACGGCACTGGCGTCGGCAGGTGTGTTGATCATTGTTTCATCACGGATGAAAGACCGTGGCGATAACGAAGTTAATGCCCGTAGCGCTTTGTTCATTGGTGCAGTGCAAGGTTTGTGCTTGCCATTCCGCGGTTTTTCACGTTCCGGCGCAACCATTTCTACAGGTCTGGCACTGGGTGTGAATCGTCGTCGTGCCGAACAATTCAGCTTTGCGCTGGCTGTGGTATTGACGCCAGCCGTTATCGTAAAAGAAGCCTACCGCCTGTATCAGGTAGAAGTTGCATCGGCAGGTAGCGACATTGCCGTTTTATTGCACGCGTTGGTACCTGGTTTGTTAGGTATGGTACTGAGCTTCATTACCGGTCTGGTCGCGCTCCGCTGGCTGTCACGCTGGTTAGAACAAGGTCGTTGGCACTTCTTTGGCGCGTATTGCTTATTCGCGGCGCTGGTCGTGCTCTGGGTGGGTTAACACATCAATTCTGTGGCGGCACTTTCTTTCTGTACCGCTTCGTATCAAGATAGACACTAAGCGTTGCTATGTAGCGCTTAGTGTTTCAAACTCTCTTTCTTCTCTACAAACAGACGTGAAAAACTCGCAACGCTGGCGATGGCGGCGAATACCGCCCCCATACCTAAAGCGTAATGCGTTGCTTTGTCTGCAAACGAACTAAAGCACAATGCCACCAAGGCTGCACCTGATGCTTGCCCGATCAGACGTGAAGTACCAACCACGCCACTAGCACTGCCCGCCCGGGCCAGAGGTGCAGCTCCCATCATTGCCTTTAGATTTGGTGTCTGAAAGAAACCAAATCCCATACCGCAAATTGCCATTCGCCAAATAATATCTACGACATCCGGATGTGCTGGTATGCCAAGCAAAGACCACATCCCGGCAGATAAAATCACCAGTCCAATACCACCCAGGACACCGGGAGAATAATGATCACTCAAACGACCCGCAATGGGTGCCATTACCGCCACCAAAACCGCCCATGGTGTCATTAAAAATCCTGTTTCAACAGGTGAACGACCAAGTACAGTTTCAAAATAAAATGGTAAAGAAACGAAGGCCAGACTCTGGGTCGCGAAAGTGCAAATTGAAGTGACGACCGATAGAAAGAAAACAGGATGACGAAACAAATCCACCGGCAACATCGGTGCCTGATGTCCCGTCTGACGGCGCAGCAGTAAGACAAAAAAGATGACTGTCACAACCAACTCTAACAATAGCGTCTTGATATGAGTGAGATGTGCCGCGTCGCCAAATAACAAAACCAACATGCTGAACGCACCAACGTTGTATAACGCAGTCAAACCATCAATTCTATGGGGTGAACGATAGGTAATCGGCAAGACTTTTTGTCCCAAAAAAAATGCAAACACCCCAAGCGGGACATTAATGGCAAACAACCATGGCCAGCTCCATACCGATAAAATTAATGAAGCTGTGGTGGGTCCGATTGCAAATGCCACAGCGACCACCAGTGAATTCAAGCCAAAACCCCGCCCCTGCAAACTGGCTGGAAAAATGGATCTGACCATCGCCACGTTTACACCCATAATCGCGCTCGCCCCTACCCCCTGAAACAAACGAGCAACGACCAGCGATGACAATGACCATGAACAAGCGCAAGCTAAAGAAGCTAGGGTAAATAAAGCCAGACCAGCAATTGAGACGCGCCGGTAGCCTATGATTTCGCCCAGCGCAGCAAATGGTAACAGTGTTGCCACCATCGCCAATTGATACACATTGATAATCCAGACCGACGCTGCTGGTGTTGTGTATAACTGACTAGCGATCGCGGGTAAAGCCGTGTTCGCAATCGCCGTATCTAATGAGGCCATGCCAACGCCAATTGCCAGTGACACCATTGCAAGATTTCGTTCCCCTGTCGGCAAACCATCACGATCTACGACACTCAGTCTTTCATCTGCGCTTGCTTGCGTCGGCATTGATTGCTCAGTATTTAAAGAAGATTTTGTATACAGTCTTATTAATTTAACTTTAATAAGTTGACTGCACTAAGTTGACACCACTCAGCTGAGAATATTGAGGTGAATTAAAAACGATATTCAGCAACAATATTTTTACTCAATCCATGCTTACTTCCCCCTGGCAGAATATCCCCGAGTCGTCGCATATTGGCCGCAGGAATAAACATTTCCGCCATTTGCTCAGCGCAGCGAAACTTCATTGCCGGGCTCAGTATTTCACGTGCTCTGATTTTCAAATGCAAAAAAACCTTGCTGCTTTCGCGATTTAAAATGATGTGAATGTCACTCTTAAAGCTCGCCAGCGGTATCTTTAGCCACCAACCTTCATCACCGCCGTAGCGCCCGCAGGCCGACCAAAACGTATTATTGTCGTACAAGGTCACCGCGCCAAGGCGGCCGTTTATTCTTTGCATTGCTTCAATTTTAGTCATCGTTATTCTTTGCTATGAATCTCTTAATCAATATCGAATTATAGACTTGATTGAAACAAAGCCTCAAAAACACCGGAAACAAAGGGAATTCGCCGTTTCAATTACTTTGATATTCGCACTCTCTACATCAATAAAGAAATGCTTTGGTAAAGCCAAGAAGACCTGCTTGCCCGTATGTATTGCAATCAGGAGACGCTGGCCCCGGTGCACAATCCGTATCGCGATCCAATGACCAAAAATGCAAGCCTGCCAAACGATTTTTTTTCGCAAACAACTTGATCGTTGCGACATCGCTTAAAGTGAATACTTCATCTTCCGTATCATTCCCTCCTATCATTGGCGTCAATTCAATGTGATCGAATGGGACGCCAAAATAGCGATTGAGATTCATCGCCGCTTGTATTGCCGATACCCCCATATCGCATCGTGCATCGGCACCCAGCACGCAAGCATCCGTGGATGAAACGCCATAATCCATGACCATCAGATTGATATAGTAATCATGTAACTCTGCTTTCTTAATCGCTTGCATCACGGTCAAGCCAATAGCACCAAGAGCAGGTTTATCAACAATAGCCAACGTTGGTAAAGTAAAAGAAAACCGCAAGTTTGGATAGGCCACTTTTGCCAGCTTGATTCTCTGTATCAGTTGATTGATTTGTTCCTCTGTTTGGCCGGCTTCAATATCAAAATCAAAACCTGACAGCTGTGCGCTATGATAGCGCTCAATAAATTTTTTAAATCCAGCATCACTACTGCAAGTAAAAGAGCCCGCCTGGCCTCCGGTCGAAATGATGTAGTTGATTTCTTTTCTCGCTAACAATGGCATATTTGCCTCAGCAAAGACTGCGCCTGACAATCCATCCCAATTTTCTTCGCCGCATTCACCGGTGGCAAATGCCAAAGTAATCGTTTTTAATTGCTTGGGAATCACATCCAGCAACGCCGTGTTCTTACCCGTTACACCAATGGTCAGTTGGTTTTGATTCGAAGCCATGTTATTTCTGACGTACTTGTACGGACTAAAGATCTGTCCAGATGGTGCCGCAACTTGAGTAACTCCACCAATACTGGAACAGGCGGTAAGCATACCAGTTGCTAACATGAATGCGGTGATTCTCTTTGAGGCAATTTTCATTACGTATATCTCCTTGTAAATCCTTGGCATAGACTGAGGATTTTTGATTTGTAGAGATATGAGATTTGAAGAAGCGGCTGACGTCAATTGAAAAATGCTGATTCAAGAATTTTTTGAAGAAAATCCAAGGTAATTCAGATCATTTTTAATCAGATTGAAAAAAAATAAGATAAATGACGCAAACAAATAGTTTTTCGCTTAACAAAAATAAATTTCCGCTGTTACAGATATTAGACGGCAGAAAAAAAGAGAAAAGAAAGAAAAATTAAGCTTACCTAATACCAGTAATATTAGTACGAAAAAAAACAGGCACCAAATCAATTTGCATGCCTGTTTTATTCAACAACCGCCAGGATCAACATGAACATCAATGACGTGGTGCATAGAGACGTGCGATGTCATCCGCAAAGTGGTTGGCCAGATTATTGCGTTTCAATTTCAGGGTTGGCGTAATCAGTGTATTTTCTATCGTCCATGGCTCCAAGGACAAAATCGCTGCCTTAGGTTGTGCGTAGAACGGCAAACTATTTGTCAATTCACGCACCTGCTTGACGACGACATCGACAGCCGCTGCGTCTTTGAGGCTATTAGGATCGTGAGGATCCAATCCTAAGGACGTACTCAATTCTTGCCAATAACGCTGACTCAACACGACAGCACAGCCGATAAACGGTGAGTTTTCACCGAACGCATAGGCTTGTTCAAACGACGAATCAGTGAGAATTGCCAATTCAAGATCGACTGGCGCGATTTTTTCACCGGTAGAAGTCACGATAATTTCTTTGACACGTCCGAGGATACGTACACGACCATCAGTAACAGAAGCCTGGTCACCGGTACGCAACCAGCCATCAACGAAAGCTTTGGCGGTGTCTTCGTCACGTTTCCAATAGCCACGCATCACGTTGGGGCCACGGACTTGCAATTCTTTGTTCTCGCCAATACGAACCTCAACGCCAGCCATCGTCCGTCCTACCGTGTTAGGATCATTATCATCCGGCGAGTTAAATGCAACAACTGGCGAGGTTTCCGTCATACCGTAACCTTGTACGATAGGAATACCCAAGCCCAGGAAGCAACGTGAAATCACCGTCGATAAAGCAGCGCCACCGCTCACTGCAACGCGCAAACGTCCACCAAATTGCTGCTTTAATTTAGTTGCAACCAGCGGGTCAAGAATGCTCCAGGCGATGTCATCCACAGTGGCGTTGAATACGCCATCCGACAGATTTTTTTGTTTACGTAAAAAGCGACGCCAACCAACGGCGATGGCCGCATTGAATAAGGTCGCTGCAAATTTAGACGTCGCCAACTTAGTTTGAATCACGCTATACACACGTTCATAAATACGCGGTACTGAAATCAATATCGTTGGTTTGACGATGGTCAAATCTTCAGGCAATTGCTTAGTTGAACGAGAAAACGCAACGCAAGAACCTGCCACTACCGGCAAGTAGTAACCGGCGGTTCTTTCAAACGTATGTGACAAAGGTAGGAATGACAAAAACACATCACTGGTGACCGGAGCCACGCGTTGCACTACGGCTTTGACATTTGACAGCACATTCAGATGAGTCAACATGACGCCTTTAGGTTTGCCGGTCGTACCAGAGGTATAGACCAAAGCCGCCAGATCATCCTGAGTTGGAGCTTGCGCTGACAGTGTAGCCTGAGCGCCTTTTTCCAGCCAATCTTGTAACATAAGCATAGGAACAGGGCTGGTAAATTGCACGTCTTGAATAGTCTTTTCTAACACTACCACCTGACGCAAAGCAGGCATAGAAATGCCCGTTTCAGAAATATCTTTCCACTGCTGATCTGTCGCCACAATCAACATCGTGGCATCGCTGTCACCGACAATGTAGCCAATACTGGCTGGATTATCCAGCGCATGCATAGGAACCGGAACACATGCCAATTGCATTGCCGCCTGATCCATACACACCGCATGCAATCCATTCGGCAGCAAGATCGCGATGCGTGCGCCACGCTCTGGTTGCAGCGTCGCTAAGGCTTGCGCAAATTGCTGCACTTTTTTATGGGTTTGCTGCCAGGAATAGCTTATCCATTGCTGACTGCTCTCGTCAAACTGGCGATATGCTTCTACGTCAGGCGTCTGGGCTACGCGCCAGCTAAATAACTCTGCCAGCGTTTGCAAAGAGTTCAATTCATTTACCTGCACGGATAAGTTGGTGGTCGACATGAGCGTATGTGAGTAAGTGGTAAATCGTGAATAAGCGGCACGGTATCAGTGGGCAAGGAGTCTCTTAATTAATTATTATATAAGATGATACTACTAAGACTCATACACCGCACTATCATGCTGTCAATCAAACAGTAATGCAGCACCAGGAAAAAACATTGCAATACAATATAAAAATGCCTGCGGCATATCTGTGAGAAAGTATAGGAAATCACGCGAATTATATGGGGCAGAAAACGGCTGACAATGATCCGCATCATTGACAAACAATACAAAAGTATGAATTTTGATTTATATAAAAACAGGCGACAAGCCTGATGGCGGGAAGGAAGCTGAGAACGGGGTATTTCTTACAACCGGAAAACTCCCTTCCTGATCGCCCGGGTAGACGAACAGGAAAGGATACGAGAAGATCAGGACGCTTGTATTGCCTGTTCCAGATCCGCCAGTAAATCATCGATATGCTCAATGCCAACCGACAAGCGCACTGTATCTTCGGTCACACCTGCCTTGAGCAATTCTTCGGGATTGAGTTGCCGGTGCGTGGTGGTCGCCGGGTGGCATGCAAGTGACTTGGCGTCGCCAATATTGACCAGGCGCGTAAATAGTTTTAGCGCATCCTGAAAGCGAGCACCTGATTCACGCCCCCCCGCCAATCCAAAAGTCAGGATACCTGATGGCTTACCGCTGAGATATTTCAATGCCAAAGCATGATCTTTATGATCAGGCAAGCCAGCATAATTGACCCATTTAACTTTAGGATGACGGCTCAGGTATTCAGCAATCTTACGGGTATTGTCGGTTATTCTGTCGAGTCGCAATGCCAGCGTTTCTATGCCTTGTAAAATCAAAAATGCATTGAACGGTGACAAAGCCGCACCAGTATTACGCAGTGGAACGACACGTGCCCGTCCAATGTAAGCAGCGGCGCCTAATGCCTCGGTATACACCACTCCGTGGTAAGAGACATCGGGTTCATTTAATCGTTTGAATCTTTGCTTATGTTCCGCCCACGGGAACTTGCCAGAATCAACAATAATCCCGCCGATAGAATTACCATGTCCGCCAAGATACTTGGTTAATGAGTGCACCACGATGTCGGCGCCGAATTCAATGGGACGCAACAAGTAAGGCGAAGGTACGGTGTTATCGACAATCAGCGGCACACCGTGCTGATGCGCGATCTTAGCAATCGCTTCAATATCAGTAATATTTCCTAAAGGATTGCCTATCGATTCGACATAGATAGCTTTAGTTTTTTCATCGATCAATTTGGCGAATGAATCCGGATCGCGATAGTCCGCAAATCGCGTTGTAATGCCAAATTGCGGAAACGTATGCGCAAATAAATTATAGGTACCACCGTACAAGGTCGACGCGGAAACAATATTATCACCGGCTTCGGCAATCGTTTGTATCGCATAGGTAATCGCGGCCTGCCCGGAGGCCAGCGCTAACGCGGCGATCCCGCCTTCTAATTCGGCAACGCGTTTTTCAAGCACATCATTGGTCGGATTCATGATGCGTGAATAAATATTGCCCTGTACTTTTAAATCAAACAAATCTGCACCATGCTGCGTGCTATCAAACGCGTACGCCACCGTTTGATAGATCGGCACTGCAACAGCGCGCGTAGTTGGATCCGGTGTATAGCCACCATGTACCGCAATTGTCTCCAGTTTCATTGATGTTTTTCCTCAGATAAGATTTATTTTGAAATACATTGCTGAATAAGTCAGATCGATCATAAAAAGCAAAGTCACTAGAGACAAGGAAGATTTTCAACTATCTAATGTCATTTTTTGACATAGGAGTTTTACGCATAAGCTGCGTAAAATATCTTCGTGTACGAAGTCATAACCTGAGTGCAATACTGGAATGTATTCAAGCATCCAAGTCAGGTATTTTATGTCTCCTTCTTTACAAAAAATTGAAAGCATCGGCCGCACCTCTTCAGATCAACATCAGGAGCGCGATGACGTATTGGTGATCGCACGTGCCTTAGCACAACGACTAGCACAAACAGCGGTAGAGCGCGATCATGCAGGCGGACACGCTGCAACAGAAAGAGAATGGATACGCAATTCAGGTTTGCTGACGCTGTCAGTTCCTGAAGAATTTGGCGGTCAGGGCGCGAGTTGGGAAACCATCAATCACGTTGTGCGTATTCTGGCGCAAGTGGATAGTTCACTCGCCCATGTATTTGGCTTCCATCATTTGCAGGTCGCAGGTTTGTCATTGTATGGCAACGCGCAACAACAAAGACGCTTATTGACGGCAACGGTAGAGAAGCAACTATTCTGGGGCAATGCCCTCAATCCCTTAGACAAACGCACGGTTGCTGCGCGATTGGAAGACGGCTACGTTTTAAATGGCGTGAAAAGCTTTTCTTCGGGTTCGGTTGGTTCTGACTGGCTCACTATTTCTGCGTGGGATGAAGCGACGCAAAGCCCATTGATTGCAGTCATACCAAGCAAACAACCAGGAGTGCAAATTCAGTCCGATTGGGATGCCTTTGGTCAAAAGCAAACGGATAGCGGCAATGTGCATTTCAATCAGGTATTTTTACCCGACGATCTGGTCTTGCAAGCACCCGCTAAAAAGCCATCTGCGCAAGCCACAGTGCGTTCGCAAATCGCTCAACTGATCATGACCAATCTGTATCTCGGCATCGGTCTTGGTGCGTTTGAAGCAGCACGCACATACACAAAAGAGCAAGCCAAACCGTGGTTTTCTTCTGGCGTAGAACGTTCCTCGGATGATCTATTTATTCAACGTCGCTATGCAGAACTTTGGTTGCTGCTCAAACCGGCAATCGCCCTTGCTGATCAAGCCGGACGGGAACTCCAACAAGTCTTCGAAAAAGGCGCTTTGATCACTGCTGAAGACCGGGGGAATCTGGCGATTTCTGTCGCTGAAGCCAAATGCCTCGCGCATCGTGCCGGCATAGAAATCAGCACCCAATTATTCGACATCACTGGTGCACGTTCGACTTCAGAAAAATTTGGATTTGACCGCTTCTGGCGTAACGTCCGGGTACACACGCTGCATGATCCTATCGATTACAAATTGCGCGACCTGGGGCGCTATTTATTGGACGGCACAGTGCCTGAGCCGACACCGTACTCATAAAAAGAAGGAATGACCATGTCGCAACCAGTGATCCGACTGTCAGCGGTTAGCAAATCTTTTCCTGTTCATGATGGCAGTACTTTTCACGCAGTCAACAATGTCAGTTTGGACATTGTTCAGGGAGATATTTTTGGATTAATCGGCAAAAGCGGTGCTGGCAAATCCAGCCTGCTTCGACTGATCAATCTGCTAGAGCAGCCAGATAGCGGCAGCATCGTCGTCGCCGGACAAGAATTAACGCAATTGAACAAAAAATCCTTGCGTTCAGCTCGCCAGCAGATTGGTATGATTTTCCAGCAATTTAATTTACTGCAAAACGCCAATGTGTTCGATAACGTCGCATTCCCGTTAAAAATTCATGGCGCCTTGAGTAAGCAAGAAATAGCTGAGCGCGTGAAGCAATGTCTGGCAATTGTGGGGTTAGAGAATAAAACCTTCAGCTACCCCGCACAATTATCTGGCGGGCAAAAGCAACGCGTCGCGATTGCACGTGCGCTGGCCTCTCGTCCCCAGGTCTTGCTCTGCGATGAACCAACCTCGGCATTGGATGCCGAAACCACCCGCGAAGTACTCAATACCTTACGCGATATCAACCAACGTTTAGGAGTCACTATTGTGATTGTCAGTCATGAATTATCTGTACTCAGTAGTTTGTGCAAACACGTCGCCGTGATCGCCGATGGCGAAATTGCTGAGTCTTTTGCCATTGCTGACACGAGTCAATTACGTGTCACAGCTTTAGGACGTGAATTGTCTTGCCATTGGCACGAGGAAAACAACAACACCTATCACAAGGATGCAGCTCATGTTTGACAATATCATCGTCATTCTGCCAGAACTAGGAACAGCAATAGGGCAAACACTGACCATGATGGCGATCGGTTTATCCACCGCTATCGTGCTCGGTGGCCCCTTAGGCATTTTGTTGTTTCTGGTCGATGAAGGTCAGTCATTACAGCATCGTCCTATTTCTATTGTCTTGAGTTGGCTGGTCAATACCATACGCTCATTTCCATTCATTATTCTTTTGGTGGCATTGGTACCATTTACGCGTTGGCTTATCGGGACGTCAATAGGACCAGTGGCGGCATCAGTGCCATTGTCGATCGCTGCCATTCCTTACTTCGCGCGTCTGGTAGAAAAAAGTTGTAAAGAAGTCCCGCGTGGCGTGATTGAAGCGGCGCATGCGATGGGCGCTTCTGAGTGGCAGATAGTATGGCGGGTATTGCTGGTCGAGGCGCGAGCAGGTCTGGTATTAGCGCTCACAGTATTAGCGATCAGCTTTCTTTCATACTCTGCAATTGCAGGTGTCGTCGGTGGTGGTGGAATTGGTGATCTGGCGATACGTTACGGCTATTACCGCTTTCAAACAGATGTGATGGTTGTCACGGTCGCCATCTTAGTCACCTTAGTGCAAGTGATTCAATACTCTGGCAATTATCTTGCGCACAAACTCGATAAACGTTAATTAACGGTCATTATTTCAAAGGAATTGTATGTTAAAACGTCTTCTAATCGCTTCAATCACTACCAGTGTATTGGGCCTGGCATCTGCATCCGCCATTGCAAAAGATGCGAAAGAATTAGTCATCGGCACCAGCGCGGGTCCGTATGCAGATCAGGTCAAACTCGGCATCAAACCGATTTTGGAAAAACAAGGCTACAAAGTTAAAGTGATTGAATTCAATGACTACATTCAACCTAACTTTGCCTTGGCAGAAGGATCGCTGGATGCGAACGCGTTTCAGCATATCGTGTATCTGACTAAATTTTCTACCGATAATAAGTTAGCGCTGAGCGAATTGATCAAGGTACCCACCGCACCGATTGCGATTTACAGTAAGAAGCATCGGTCGTTAAGCGAGGTTAAAGAAGGCACGACGGTTGCCTTACCAAATGACCCAACCAATCAAGCGCGCGCCTTGGTGTTGCTGGAACAGTTAGGCTGGATCAAGCTCAAAGCCAATGTGGATCCGATACGCGCTTCAGAAAACGATGTCGCTGTAAATCTCAAAAAAATCAAACTGATCCCGTTAGAGGCTGCGCAATTACCGCGCTCACTCGAAGACACGGATTATTCATTCGTGAACGGCAATTACGCGCTCGCTTCCGGCCTCAAGCTTACCGAAGCCTTAGCACAAGAAAAAATCTCGACACGCTATCAAAATCTGGTCGCGATACGTACTACGGATAAAGACAAACCGTGGGTAAAAGATCTCGAAGCCGCGTATCGCTCCCGTGAATTTCTGGCGATCACCAATCAATATTTTTCTGGCTTTGCGAAACCAGATTATCAGCAAGCACTAGAAGCGACAGCAAAATAAATCATGAGCAAACTCATCCGTTTTAATGCATTTCAAATGAATACACCGGGGCATCAGTCTCCGGGTTTGTGGCGACATCCACGCGATAACAGCCATCAATATACCAGTGCTCAGCACTGGACCGAATTAGCACGGTTGCTGGAATACGGCTTGTTTGATGCGATATTTCTGGCTGACGTCTTAGGTGTCTATGATGTTTATCAAGGCAATATTGATGCTGCTTTAAAACATGGCATACAACTGCCCTTGAATGATCCGCTCGCACTCGTGCCCTTGATGGCGAATGTCACACGGCATCTGGGTTTTGGCGTGACGTGCGCGCTCAGTTATGAACATCCATATCCATTTGCGCGTCGCATGTCTACCCTCGATCACCTGACCAAAGGGCGCGTCGGCTGGAATATCGTTACGGGTTATCTGGATAGTGCAGCACGGAATCTGGGATTGCAGCAGCAATTGAGCCATGATGAACGTTACGATCTTGCCGATGAATATCTGGATGTAGTCTATAAACTCTGGGAGCAAAGTTGGGACGATCAGGCGGTTCGGCATGACAAGAAAAATGGTGTCTACACCGATCCCGCGCATGTCCATCCTATCCGCCATCAAGGTCGCTTTTTTAACGTACCTGGTATTCATTTATGCGAACCTTCACCTCAGCGCACGCCTTTGCTGTTTCAGGCGGGCACCTCAAAACGCGGCACTGCTTTTGCAGCCAGACATGCTGAATGCAGCTTTGTCAGCGGTCCGAGTAAAAAAGTGGTCAAGCGCTATGTCGACGAAACCCATGCTGCCGTTCTCGCTGCGGGTCGCCAAGCGGAGCAGATTTTAATTTATGCGCAAGCCTTAATTATTACGGCCGAAACATCAGAGGCCGCCCACGAAAAATATCAGGATTATCTGCAATACATCGATGTCGAAGCATCCCTGACCTTGTTATCAGGTTGGACTGGCGTTGATTTCTCACAATTCCCGCTCGATGCAACAATCGATTACATTGATTCGGATGCCGGACGTTCAGCACTGGCCTCGTTTAGCGCGGCAGATCCCGACAAAGTCTGGACCGTGCGTGAAGCCGCACAATTTATCGGCCTTGGTGGACGTGGCCCTGTTTTGGTTGGAAATCCGCAAGAAATTGCCGATCAACTGGAAGCCTGGGTTGATGAAACTGGTATCGATGGCTTCAATCTGGCTTTTGCTCTGTCACATGAAACCATCAGCGACGTGGTGAAATTAATCGTTCCCGAATTGCAGCGCAGACACCGCTATAAAACCCACTACACCGATGGTACTCTGCGCCATCAATTGTTTGGGCACGGCCACCGGCTCCCCCTCAATCACATCGGACGACAAACAAAAATCACCGCAGATACAGTGCATACGGAACTTGCGGCATAAAGAAAATAGTGAAAATGTGTGCACCTATCGACGCAAGAATCTGTTAAATTAATAAAAAAGAAATATTTACTCCGCTATAAGAGCGTTTAAAGGTGAATTTGCTGTGCTGTTTCCAACAAAACAGGCATATTTTTGCAATCCTGCTCATCAATTGGTAGGATGACTCCTTTTAGGGCGAACTTACAAGTTCGTACGAGCATTTTGCTTCTCCATGGCAATAAAATCCACGGGGATGCAGTATGTGCAAGTGACAGTTTTTCCTCTTTTCCCTTGGACCTATGCAAAACAGTCTGACGCGCAAGCCTATAGAAATAAAGATTTCCACCGTTGTCGCTGTCGCAATTTTGTTACACGATGCGTCCACCTCCGTGCTCGAGGCAGCACTGCAAGAAATGACTGCGGGCTCACCAGATTTTTTTGACGATGAGTTTGCCGTGATTGATGTCGAAGCGATCGCCGATGCCGAGGTCGATTGGAATGCCTTAATTCCTTTATTTAAAGCCCATGGCTTGAATCCTGTAGCGGTACGCAATGCACGCGAAGAAGATTACGACACCATACGTTCGCATGGTCTGAGCATCGATGTCGTTAGCAAACCACGATTAGAAACCGAACAAGTCGCGGCACCTGCGCCCGTCGTTGTGCAAGTACCAGCAACGGCTCCTGTCGAACCGCAGATCATTGTGCGCAATAACCCAGCGGTGGTGATTGATACGCCAGTACGCGCCGGACAACGCATTTATGCGCGTGGTGCAGATCTGATTATCACCGCCTCAGTAAATAATGGCGCTGAAGTCATCGCCGATGGCAGCATACACATTTATGCGCCTTTGCGTGGTCGCGCGCTGGCCGGGGCTACTGGCAACACTGAGGCGCGGATTTTCGCGCTGACCATGGAACCTGAACTGGTGTCCATCGCAGGAATTTACAGAACATTTGAAAACGGTTTTCCACCATTGCAGGCCAATCATCCGGTACAAGTGAAGCTCAATGGGGATAGTATTGAAGTATCATCAGTAAAATTAGTCGGCTGACGCCCTTTAAACAAGCAAATGAAGCAAATAATTGCAGTTATTTCGGATAGAAAAAGGAGTTTTTTGTGGCAAGAATCATCGTTGTAACATCCGGCAAGGGCGGAGTTGGAAAAACGACTTCCAGTGCAAGCTTCGCTTCTGGCCTCGCTATGCGCGGACACAAGACTGCCGTATTGGATTTTGACGTTGGTCTGCGTAACCTGGATCTGATCATGGGTTGTGAACGCCGCGTGGTCTATGACCTGGTCAATGTCATCAGTGGCGAAGCGACACTGAACCAGGCACTGATCAAAGACAAGCATTGCGACAACTTATTCATCCTGCCTGCATCGCAAACCCGCGATAAAGACGCGTTGACTGAAGAGGGCGTAGAAAAAGTTCTCAATGATCTGATCAAGATGGACTTTGAATACATCGTCTGCGACTCTCCGGCAGGTATCGAGCGTGGTGCCGTCATGGCGCTCACGTTCGCCGATGAAGCCATCGTTGTCACCAATCCAGAAGTATCATCGGTGCGCGATTCTGACCGTATCCTTGGCATTATCCAGGCCAAATCCAAACGTGCACAAGCTGGTGGCGAGCCTGTTAAAGAACACTTATTAATCACCCGTTACTCTCCAAAACGCGTAGAAGCGGGCGAAATGTTATCGCATACCGACGTGCAAGAAATCTTGCGTATCCCATTAATTGGTGTTATTCCTGAATCAGAAGCAGTATTGCATGCTTCCAACCAAGGTAATCCTGCAATTCATATGAAGGGTAGCGATGTTTCCGATGCTTACGAAGACGTGGTGTCACGCTTTTTAGGCCAGGATACCCCATTGCGTTTCATTAACTATGAAAAACCGGGTTTGCTGCAGCGCATTTTCGGAGGTAAATAAAATGGCTCTGCTTTCTTTTTTATTTAACAGTAAACCTAAAACCGCCAATATGGCGAAAGAACGCCTGCAAATCATCATTGCACGCGAACGTACGGGTCGTGATGGTTACGATTTTTTACCGGCATTGCGTGAAGAATTGATCGCTGTCATCTCCAAGTACACCAAGGTCAATGCGGAAGACATTAAAGTTTCCCTGGATAAACAAGGCAACCTCGAAGTACTGGATGTTAACGTCGTTTTACCAGACCTGGAAATGAGAAGTTAAAAGAAAAATGCCGCCAGATCACTTAAAAAGAGACCATCTGGCGGCAACGTTGTTGCATATTGTCCTCATTTTTGAAAATTAAATATTTCATTTTTTTGTGCGATTTTATTGGCATTGCGGTGCCTGCGAATAGCTAAGTACTAGCCACCAACTACATTTTCGCGAACCATAAAAACGCTATTGATCGTTGCTAAGACACATTTTATCGGTCACATATTTTCACAATCTTCAAATTTTTCACTTGCTTTCGATATAATGATAAGCATGACTTTTTAATTGCCGGACATTAACGGTAGCTACCCATGAGAATCGCTGTACTAGACGACGACAACAACCTGCTGGAATTGGTCTGTACCATTCTGAATGCGGCAGGTCATACCTGCCATCCTTTCCTGAGTGGCAAAGAAATGCTGCACCAATTACGCCGTGAAAGCTATGACATGCTCATTCTGGACTGGCAGGTTCCAGACCTCAACGGCACAGAAATTTTGCATTGGGTCAGAGAAAAACTCTCGCCGACACTGCCAGTGTTGTTTATGACTAGCCGCTCCGGAGAAGACGACATCGTCGCCGGTCTGGCTGCTGGTGCGGACGACTACATGATCAAGCCTATTCGTCGCAGCGAACTGGTGGCGCGCGTACAAGCTTTGTTACGTCGTGCATATCCAACACAAACTGCATCCGAACACCTGCAATTTGGTGTCTATAAGTTTGAAACCCGCGCGGGTCGCGTCAGTATTAATGATGTGCCGGTAGAAATGACACAAAAGGAATTTGATCTGGCGTTGTTACTGTTCCGCAATCTTGGACGTCCACTTTCTCGTGCCTACATTCTGGAAGCTGTCTGGTCACGTGATGTGGATATCCCATCCAGAACCATGGACACCCACATCTCACGGGTACGCAGCAAACTGGAATTAAGACCAGAAAATGGTTACCGTCTTGCCCCAGTTTATAGCTATGGCTACCGACTAGAACAAGTCACTCCAGAATAAAATCTCCGGGTCAGTTAATCTGACCCGGATTGCATTTCAACTTTAGGATTATCGCGCATGAGCACCTCGACAACAGCACTCTTGCGACAATGTCAGACCAGTTTGCTGGTAGCAATTTGTCTCTCAACATCACCACTGAGTTTTGCACAGACGCCGCGTGGCGAACCAGGTAGTGTGCTTGCCACACCGCCGGACATGACCTATTTCGCGCAGCAAGGCGACACCTTATCCAGTATTGCTAAGCGGTTCACCGATAAAACACCTAACTGGACAATACTTGGTAAGCGCAATCACATCGCAGATGACCGCGCCATTCCTATCGGCACAGCGATATTGATACCTTTAGAGCTACTGCCGGAAGAAGAGAGTGAAGCAAAGGTGCTGGCACTTGCTGGCAATCCAACCTACAAGACCATCAACAACACAGAAGCACCTTTAGCGATTGGTACAGTCGTGAAAGAAGGTACGCAAATTTTTACCGGTAAAAACGGTTTTATCACCCTGGCCTTTCCGGACAATTCACGCGTTTCTATTCCATCGAATAGTCAGATCAGCTTCGCCAAATTGCGTAAGACCAAATATACGGCAAGTCCACGAACTGAAATTTCATTACTCGAAGGTAAAGTTGAATCACATGTATCGAGTCTGACATCCAACAAAGGCCGCTTTGAAGTTCGCTCGCCATTGGCAGTGGCAGGTGTGCGCGGAACCCATTTCCGCGTTGGTGTGACTACAGCAGGAACTGCGAATGAAGTGCTGGAAGGCGGAGTTGCCGTCAACAACCCTTCACTGAAAAAATCAACTGGTATTATTTTGCCAGCGGGTAAAGGCAATATCATCAGCGCCAGCAATGTGGGTAAAGCAGTCGATTTATTGCCTGCGCCAAAACTTAGCGAGCAATACTTAATGCAAGTTCGTCCTACTATCCAATTTCTGATTGATAAATCGGAAGCAGCGACTGGCTACCATGTACAAATCTCCAGAGATGCGCAAGCACTGGACGTATTGACTGAGAACACATTCAAAGACACACGCTTTAAGTTCGATGGCGTTGCAGATGGCGCTTACTTTGTTCGAATAGCTGCGATTGATCAATATGGGTTGGAAGGTATTCCGCTGACAAAAGCTTTTACCCTCAAAGCGCGTCCGGAACCACCATTTACCGTACAGCCAAAAAACAAAATCCGCAACGATAAAACAGATTTCGTCTGGACCGAAGCCAGTAACGCTGAATCTTATCACTTGCAAGTCGCCAAGGATGACCAGTTCAAAGAGATCGTACTTGATCAGAGTAATCTGAAAGACGTGCAGTTGAGCAGCGATATCATCAAAGCAGGAAATTATTTCTGGCGCATTGCCACGGTCGTGATTCAAAAAGATGGTAAATCTGATCAGGGCCCCTTCAGCGACCCACAAGCATTTGCCCGCTTACCTGCACAAACTGGTGCCGCATTTGCAGATTCAGAAGGAAAAGAGATTTCCTTCAATTGGGCGGCGGAACCAGGTCAAAAATTTCTGATCCAGATTGCCAAAGATCCTGATTTCAAAACCATATACCTGGCACGTGAGACCAGTGCTGCTGAATTGAAAATTCAGCGACCTGATGCCGGACAATACTACATTCGCGTTCAAGCGACCGATCCAGATGGCTACGTAGGAGCGTTTTCCTCTACGCAAAAAATCACCATCAAAGCACGTTGGGTCGATAGCGAAGGTAACGCCATTTCTACTGGCAACGGAACACTTGGTACTGGCTTTTGATTGGTAAATAATGGCGAACGCACCGCTACAGGTTAAACGTATAGCTTTTCGCGAATGGCTAATACTTAGTTGTTTATTGTTGGCATTAACGGTAGCACTGAGTTTCTCCAATGTGCTGACCCGGCTCAATATGGTGCTGTATGACCATTTTATGCAGATCAATTCGCATGAGGCGCGTGATGACATTCTGATCGTTGCGATCGATGACTTTAGCCTTAGCGAATTGGGCAAATGGCCGTGGTCGAGACAACGCCATGCTGAATTGCTCAACAAAATCAATGCCGCCCAACCTCTGGCTATCGGGCTTGACATGGTACTACCGGAAGAAGATGGCAACAATCCCGATGGTAGCCCAAGTGGTGATCAGGCATTGGCGAACGCCATAGCGCAAAGTAACCGTGTCGTTTTGCCGGTAGTTTCCGCAAGTGCCGGCAAAGGTTTAACAGCGACTTTACCATTACCTTTGTTGGCGGCTTCTGCGCGACAAATTGGTCATATTAGTATTGAACTTGACCCAGATGGTGTACTCCGTAGCGTCTTTTTACGCGAAGGAATCAAGGGAGAATGGTGGCCACATTTTGCGCTGGCACTCAAAGACGTAGGCCAAAACTCTGCCGCCGGTACCGAGAAATATCTGCCAGGTGAGCGACGTCCTGCTTTGCGCAGCGCCGCTCCCCAACTTGGGGCTTGGCAACGCGATTACCAGATGCACATTCCGTTTTATGGCGACAAAGGGCATTTTCGAACGATCCCTTATGTCTCGGTCTTACGCGGCGAAGTCCCTGCTGATTATTTCAAAGGAAAATATGTTCTGGTTGGCACTACCGCGGTGGGAATGGCGGATTCTTTTCCAACGCCTGTCTCTGACACTGAGGGGAGCGTTCCGGGGGTAGAAATCAATGCAAATATTCTTGCCAGTTTGCTCGATGAACGCAGCATTCGCTTTGCACCGCTATGGCAAGTCGCCTTGTACAATGTGTTCATACTGAGCCTGGCCTTAATGGCGTATCAAATGCTTTCACCAAGAAACGCACTGATCACCACAGGCATGCTGTTTTTGCTTGCAATTACCTGTAGCCTTTTATTCATGCGTTATCTCGGAGTATGGTTGCCATCCTCGTCAGCACTGGTATCCTTGCTCATCGCCTACCCGATCTGGAGCTGGCGCAGACTCGAAGCCGCCATTCAATATCTGGGTGAAGAATTTAGCTTGCTGGAAAAAGAACCGCACTTACTGCCAGAATTTGTCGACGATGAACAAAAACAGGATGTCGCTCTTACCGACACGTTAGAAAACAGTATCAATGCCATGCGCATGGCGGCAAACCGGGTACGCGATCTGCGCCAATTTATTAGCGACAGCCTGGCAAGTTTGCCTGATGCGACGCTAGTCACGACGACCGATGGCAACGTCTTGCTCTCCAATCAGGCGGCACGCGCTTACTTCGTAGGTCTCGGCATGCCTAAAGTGAATGACGCTTTATTGCCTTATTTATTCGCTCAGATGTCGCCACCGCAAGCGAATGATCAAACGAGCTTTAGCTGGTGGGACATTCTTGATCTGAAACATACCGCAAACATGAAACAGGGGATAGAAGTTCGCGATCCCAAACAGCAAGACGTTTTGATCAAAAGTGCTCCTTGCTATAACGCCGACAAGGTGTTGGTTGGTTGGATCGTGAGCATCATTAACATCACCGCGATCCGCGCTGCAGAGCGCAGCCGTGATGAGACCTTGCATTTTATTTCTCACGACATGCGGGCACCACAAGCGTCGATTCTGGCATTGCTGGAAATGCAAAAAGAAGCAGCAACCGCATTGCCAAACGACGAGTTCATGGCACGAATCGAAAAGGCGTCACGCATTACTTTGGGGCTGGCTGATAATTTTGTCCAGTTAGCACGTGCCGAGTCGCAAGACTATCGCTTTGATGAGGTCGATTTCCAAAACGTGCTAATGGATGCCACAGAAGAAATGTGGTCTTTAGCAAAAAGCAAAAATATCCGTATCAAAACCGATATTCCTGACGCTGAATTTCCGGCGCGGATTGACCGCTCTCTGGTCACACGAGTTTTGACCAATTTGTTGTCAAACGCAATCAAATACAGTCCACGTGATACAACGATTACCTGCAAACTGTCATTGGAACAGCATCTGGCGGATGCTGAAATCGTCTGCAGCATTATCGATCAAGGTTATGGGATTCCACGTGCCGAGCAAAATAAGCTGTTTCAACGCTTTCAACGCTTTAAAACCAACGATCAGCCTAAGAACGATGGCGTTGGCCTTGGCATGGTATTTGTGAAAGCGGTTTTGGATCGTCACCACGCCAAAATAGACTTTACCAGCGCTCCAAATGAGGGATCGACGTTTAACTTGCGTTTCCCCGCTAGCTTAGTTTGAGATAGATCAAGAGAGATCAAAGTGGTCGACACAAAAAATTTTGTCCGCTACGCGCTATAATGACGACTTAACCCCACGCACACTTTGGCATGCAACTAACTGCTGTTGGACTCAACCACACGACTGCTCCGCTCTCATTGCGGGAAAAAGTCGCCTTCTCGCCTGAGCAAATCGCTCACGCGGTGGCGGCTGCGCGTGCATGGTTTGGTAACAATGCTGCAACAGTACAGCGCAACAGCGTAACGGAAGCTGCCATTTTGTCTACGTGCAATCGCACAGAATTGTATGCAGCGTGTCCGGCAGCGAACCCTATCGATGCTACCGCACACTTTCTGGCTGACTATCACCACTTGCCTTACGCCGATTTACGGCCACATCTGTACACACTGCCACAAGACAATGCCGTAAGACACGCATTCCGCGTTGCTTCGGGTCTGGATTCGATGGTATTGGGTGAACCGCAAATTCTCGGTCAGATGAAAGATGCAGTAAGACAGGCTGAAGCGGCTGGTGGTCTTGGCACATATCTGCATCAAATGTTCCAACGCACGTTTGCCGTTGCCAAAGAGGTACGCAGTACCACAGAAATCGGTGCGCATAGCGTTTCTATGGCAGCCGCTGCAGTGCGACTTTCACAACGTATTTTTGACAAAATTGCTGACCAGCATGTTTTGTTTATCGGTGCGGGTGAAATGATAGAACTTTGTGCAACGCACTTTGCCGCACAAAATCCTAAGTCAATCACCATCGCCAACCGGACATTGGAGCGTGGCGAAGCTCTCGCTCATCGTTTCAATGCCAAAGCGATACGACTGGCCGATTTACCACAGCAATTGGCTCAATTTGACATTATCGTTTCATGTACCGCCTCCTCCCTGCCTATTATTGGTTTAGGCTTAATAGAGCGCGTGGTCAAAGCACGCAAACACCGTCCTGTATTTATGGTTGATCTGGCGGTACCACGTGATATCGAGCCAGAAGTGGCGAAGCTTGATGACGTGTTTTTGTACACCGTCGATGATCTTGGTACGGTGGTTCAGTCTGGCATAGAAAATCGCCAGGCAGCAGTTGCACAAGCCGAAGCGATTATTGAAACCCGCGTGCAATCATTTATGCACTGGATTGATGGCCGCGCCATCGTTCCTGTGATTCAGGACTTGCACGAAAGCAGCGAGCAAGTCCGCATGATGGAACTTGACCGCGCCCGCAAAATGTTAGCGCGTGGTGACGATATCGATGCCGTTTTGGAAGCATTATCCAAAGGTATTACTGCAAAATTCTTGCATGGCCCACAACAGGCCTTGCATCAGGCCAGCGGCGACGAACGTGCGCGTCTGGCTAGCTTACTCCCACAATTATTCCGCACTAAGCGTTAGCGACGCCAGTCTTTACTGCGCTTTGCGATTGCGCATACGGTGCGCACGTTTTTGGGCACATGCCCTCCTCTACTCTCACTCAATTCAAGTATGAAACCATCAATGCTTTCCAAGCTAGATCAACTAGCTGAACGCCTCGACGAAGTCGGTCATTTGCTGATGCAAGAAGGGGCCACCAACGACATGGACAATTACCGCAAACTCAACCGTGAGCATGCGGAATTAGATCCTTTAGTAGCGCTGTATAAAAATTTCCAGCAAGCGCAAGCCGATATCGATGAAGCGCAAGAAATGTTGAATGATCCTGAAATGAAAGCCTTTGCTCAGGAGGAAATCGAAACAGCAAAAGCCAATATGCAAAATCTGGAAGCGGATTTGCAAAAAATGTTATTGCCGAAAGATCCCAACGACGAACGCAATATTTTGCTGGAAATTCGCGCCGGTACTGGCGGTGACGAAGCAGCATTATTCGCCGGGGATTTATTGCGTATGTACACCCGTTTTGCTGAACGGAATCGCTGGCAGGTCGAAATGATGTCCGAATCAGCATCAGAGTTAGGCGGTTACAAAGAGGTGATCGTTCGCATCGCCGGGCTGGGTGCCTATTCCAAGCTCAAATTTGAATCCGGTGGACACCGCGTACAACGCGTGCCAGCAACTGAAACGCAAGGTCGTATTCATACTTCAGCGTGTACCGTGGCAGTGATGCCAGAAGCCGACGAGCTGGCCGACGTGGTCATCAATAACGCTGATTTGCGTATCGATACGTTCCGTGCCAGTGGAGCAGGTGGTCAACATATTAATAAAACGGATTCTGCGGTGCGTCTGACCCACATCCCGACAGGAATCGTGGTCGAGTGCCAAGATGGTCGTAGCCAGCATCAGAATAAAGCCCAGGCGATGCGCGTATTGGCTACGCGCATTATGGACGGTCAGTTACGCGAAAAACAAGCCAAAGAAGCAGCGACCCGTAAGAGTTTGATCGGCTCTGGCGACCGTAGTGAACGTATACGTACTTACAACTACCCCCAAGGCCGGATGACCGATCACCGTATCAATCTGACTTTATATAAACTCGACTTTATTATGGATGGCGATCTGACGGAACTCAGCAATGCGCTGATCGCCGAACATCAAGCCGAATTATTGGCGGAACTTGGCGACGATTAAGTCGTCCAAGTAGTAATTATGATTTACGCCAGTTTGTCGACACAGCTTTTACGCATCAGCGATTAAAACCGTGTAAGCTGGCAACCGCTCTCATTTTCCGGATGAAATTCATGCGTTCTTCGAAACCCGTATTACTTGGCATTGCCGCAATCTGCATTGGTTTGATCGGTGCTGCACTCTATTTACAAATCGTCGAGCACATGTTGCCTTGCCCGCTATGCGTTTTGCAACGTTATGCATTTATTGCGATTGCGAGCTTTTGCATGATTGGTGCAGCAATGCCACGTGGCACACGCCGCATCAGCATTGGTTTAGCAACAGCATCGGGGCTCGCCGGTATTGGTATTGCGGCAAAGCATTTATACGTTTTAGCAAACCCGGGATTTTCATGCGGTATTGATCCTTTGGAAACTGGTCTAAATAAAATATTTCTAGCCAACTGGTGGCCGACTTTGTTCCGCGCTGATGGCTTGTGTGAGATTCCTTACCCACCTACGCTGGGCTTATCTCTTCCTGCCTGGGCGATGATAGGATTTGCATTGATGACTAGTACTCTGCTGTTTCTGTTTTTCTCGCGTGAAAAAACTGGCATGTTTGGAAAGCATCGCTAATGCAAGCGTGGCAACAAGCGGGTCTGACGATCGCTGACTATGAACGGTTGTCACCCTTAGAAAAATTAGAAACACGCATCTTATTGATGCATGTGACAAAATTGAGCCGGATACAGTTAATTACCCAGTCAGAACACCTACTCACTACGCAGCAAGCACAAGATCTGCAAGCCTTGCTGCAACGCCGTCTGGGTGGCGAACCGATTGCCTACCTGACAGGCGAGCGCGAATTTTTTGGACTCACGTTTCATACCTCACCTGCTGTTTTAATCCCACGTGCCGATACCGAATTATTGGTGGAGTTAGCACTCAACTATGCTCCGGATAATTCAGCGCTACTGGATCTGGGTACTGGCTCGGGTGCTATCGCGATTTCCGTTGCCCACGCGCGACCAGATTTGGCGGTGACGGCAGTGGATATCAGCGACGCAGCATTAGAAATCGCACGTAAAAATAATGAGCGGCACTTACCGCTAAATCGCCTGAAGTTATTTCAAAGCGATTGGTACAGTGCTGTTGGCGGACAAGTTTTTCAAACCATCGTCAGTAATCCACCCTATATTGTCAAAGACGACCCCCATTTGGGACAGGGAGATTTACGCTTCGAGCCAATCAATGCGCTGACCGATCATGGTGATGGCCTCAGTGCGTACAGACACATCGTCAGTAATGCACCAGCCCATTTAGCACAGCACGGCTGGTTGCTGATGGAACATGGCTATCACCAGGCTGCCGAAGTCCGCGAATTATTATCTACGCAAGGCTTTATGCAAGTCCAAAGCTGGCGTGACCTTGCGGGCATAGAACGGGTATCCGGCGGACAATGGAATTAGGGCGATTTAATGGAAATATCGACCGATAAAGCAAGACTCAATGTGTCACTGATACACCATTTTTTGTCTGAGCAATCAGCTTGGGCAAAAGGTATACCTTTAGAAACGGTACAGCGTTCGATTGAACACTCTTTATGTTTTGGTGCTTACATCGATGGGCAACAGATCGCTTTTGCCCGCGTTGTCACCGATAAAGCAACCTTTGCCTATTTGATGGATGTCTTCGTACTGCCCGCTTATCGCGGACAAGGTCATGCCAAAACCTTGATGCATGCGGTGCAGGAACATCCAGATTTACAAGAGATACGCCGCTTTATCTTAGTCAGTAGCACAGCGCGTGGTTTGTACGAAAAATTTGGATTTCAAGCGCCAACCAAACCAGAAACCTTTATGGAAATTAATAGGCCAACTATCTATTTACGCTAAGTTATCTGCGCATCATTTCCCATTCAGTATCCAATAAAAAAACGACTTCGATGAGTGAAGTCGTTTTTTACGTGGCCGGGATTCCGGCTTTAGAACAAGAAATTTCAACGAGCACCGATAGGAATAGACACACCAGCAGATTTTTTCGCATCTTTTGCCGCTTTTTTCTCTTTCGGTGAGAGTAAAGCCTGTTTCTTGGTTTCTTTGTTGGTCTTGGTCACTTTACTCATGATATTGCTCCTGATAGACACCCGCGAATACGGGGGTTGCCTCAGTATAGGTGAATAAGATGCAAAGGACGGGAATTTAAAAGATTATTTCACCTGCTGCTTATTGAGCTTACGCGCTAATGTCCGTCGGTGCATACCCAGTCGGCGAGCCGCTTCTGAGATATTAAAATCGGTCTCGACTAAGACTTCATGAATACGTTCCCATTCCAAGGTTTTGATCGATGTGGAACGGTTGGTCAGCTCGGGTTCAGAAACTCCGGCAACGTGCCCGAATGCGGCCTCAATATCATCGGTATTCGATGGTTTGGCCAGGTACTGACAAGCACCTAATTTGACCGCCTCAACGGCGGTAGCGATACTGGCAAAACCAGTTAATACTACGATCAACATTTCAGGATCGTGTTTGTTCAGCATTTGCACACAGGCGAGGCCAGAAGCATTACCATTTAATTTCAAGTCGACCACAGCATAACGTGGCGAATGTTTGCGCAGTAAGTCCGCTGCATCTTCGAGATTGGCAGCATGAATTACAGTATACGAGCGACGTTCAAAGGAACGTGCCAAAGTACGAGCGAAAGCAGTATCGTCTTCGACTATCAACAACAGACGATTGTCCGACATTTTGTTTAACCCTTTAAAGCATGATTGCTGATAGCGGCAGCACAATTTTGACCACCGCTCCACCTTCTGCGCGATTGCGGGCAGAAACGGATCCCCCCAATTTACGCGCCACATTCACCACAAAAAATATCCCTAAGCCGCTACCGGGACGCCCTTTGGTCGATTGGTAAGGCTGTCCTAATTTTTCCAGAATCTCCGGTAAAAATCCCGGGCCTTGATCGGTTACGACGATACTCAAAGAATTGGCATCGCTGCTGACCTCCAAAGAAAGCCAATGTGGTGAAGCTTCAAGCGCATTATCTAACACATTGCACATCATCTGCTTGAGTGCTGAATCAAACACAACCGGAACATCCTGTTGCAGGTGATTTTCAAATACAAATGTACCCACTGGACGAGTCGTTCGAAAATCCTCCGCCAGGTTACTCAAGAAGGTATTGAGTGTGGTCTTTACCGAAGATTCGCCTCGTGCCTCACCCGCAGACAGCAAAATACTGCTGACGATACTTTTACAGCGTTGCAATTGTCTCTGCATTTCGCTGATTTCTTCGAGTAATTCAGGATTTTTACTAAATTCTGGCATACGTCGCCAGTCGCCTAAAATCACAGATAAGGTCGCTAAAGGGGTACCGAGTTCATGCGCCGCTCCCGAGGCCAGGAGACCCATTTTGACAATGTGTTCTTCTTCGGTTGCATGCTGTCTTAAATCCGCCAATTGCGCATCACGACTACTGAGATTCCCACTGATGCGTGTTAAGAAAAAAACCAATAGAGCCGCATTGACCAGAAAGCAAATAATCATGCCGTCCTGATACAAACCCGGCATGCTATCGATGTGCTCGACTGGCAATGTCAGCGGATAATAAAATAAAGATAATCCAAACAAACAGACACCAGAAATAACCACGATCAACCAGGTCGACCATGCTTCCAGCAGCACCGCACTTAAAATGACTTGCAGCAAATACAGAAACGCAAACGGATTATGAATGCCACCGGATAAATACAGCTGCGCAGTTAAAATTGCGACATCCACCAGCAGGGCAAAGAATAACTCTCTGTTCGATACTTTTACTTCTTCATGCCACCGCAAATGACTGGCAATATTGAAGGCAATGAGTAGCGCAATGACATAAGATATTTGCAACAGCGGCAATTTGATATCAAAAACCAAGGTCGCCAGCGCAATCGTTGATACCTGCCCCAGCATTGCAATCCATCGTAAATGGATCAGCTGCAACATGTTTTTATGACCGGCAGAACTTTCGTAGTCGGATGCGGCGTACAACACCCGTTTCTGATGCGTCTGAATTTCGCGTTCGTCAGTTTGCTGTACCGGGCTAGCCGTCATTCCTGCGTCTCCTAAGGATGCTGTGGTCTTGCGCTTGCTGAAACTTGCCAGAACAAACCAGCAACACGCTATGTTAACAGACTATGAGACTTGACGAGAGCTTCGCTGTGCATGGAGGCGCTTGTCTTCGCGCCAGACGTAGAAATAGGCACCGGCGACCATCAATGCCAGCACATACCAGGTCAATGCATAGACTAAATGGCTATTATGAAAGGCGATAACGGTCAGACCGGGAACTGGATATTCATTAGCTTCCGCCAGAGATGAGGATGAATGCGCTTCAAGATCAACAAAATACGGCGCCGCAAAAGTTAAACGATGAGAGGCACTCATTGCCTCGATATCACGCGAAAACCACCGTTGTGCGCTTGGATCGTTGTGGCGTAAAAAGCCACCATTCGGTTCGCTGATACGTAATAAACCAGCGATCATCACAGCTGCATCAGAAGTCTTGGTAGTCGCTGATTGAAACTGTCCTGCCATCGCAGTAGGAATATAGCCACGATTGATCCAGACGATGTTGTTATCGTCCATTCGCAACGGTGTCATGACCCAATATCCGCTACCTAATTCTGTCGAGGCCAACACCAGACTAGTGTACTGGTAGAGGTAAGTACCACTGAGACGCACATGACGATACTCATCTTGTGCCGCATTCACTTTTGCCCAATTTGCGGCAACAGGTACATCTTGCGGAGCAGCATGCACTCTTTGCTCTACGCGCGCAATCAGATCAAGCTTCCACTGCAGCCGCTTAATTTGCCAGGTGCCAAGCGAAAAGAAGCTCAAAAATAACAACCCCGCGCAAATTGTGAGGGTGACCCTCACAAATTTGGAACGGGGTTGGGAAGCATTGACTACTAATGTATCAGCATCAGTAGTCGCATGATTCAAACGGTCAATCATGACATGCCAGGCATTTTCTTCATTTCTTTTTCTACCGGTGCCATCTTGATCGATTCAGGTACTGTTTCGTGATCCATCCCTGGCATCATGTTGTGATTCAGGTGATACATGACCCACAAAGAACCACTCATCATGATCACAACAACCATGGTTGTGAACAGCAATGCCAGCATCGTCCAGCCGCCTTCAGATTTCGAGTTCATGTGCAAAAAATACACCATATGAACAACGATCTGCACCGCTGCCAAACCTAGTAACACAAAACCTGTGGTACTAGGTTTATCGAATACTTTACCCATCACCAGCCAGAATGGAATCACCGTCAAAATAACAGCGAGGATGAAACCGGTTGCATAACTTTTCAGACTACCGTGATCAGCATGGTCGTGGCCATGGTGATCATGATGGTCATGGTGGCCATGAGCCCCGTGATCGTGGTGTGCACTCATGGCAAAACTCCCATCAAATAGACAAAGGTAAAGACACCAATCCAGACAACGTCAAGAAAGTGCCAGAACATAGATAAACACATCAGGCGACGACGATTTTCAGGAGTCAGGCCATGACGCTTCAACTGGAATAACAAAGTCACCAGCCAGATAATACCGAAGCTGACGTGCAAACCGTGCGTACCCACCAATGCGAAGAATGAAGTCAGGAAACCACTACGTTGCGGGCCTGCGCCTTCCAGGATCAGATGTACGAACTCGTACAATTCAAAGTAGATAAAGCACGCGCCCAAAACACCGGTAACAGCCAACCAGATCATCGTGTTACGTAAACGGTCTTTTTGCGATTCCAGCATCGCAAAACCGTAAGTGATAGAAGACAATAACAGCAAAGAAGTATTGAGACCCACCAATGGCAGATCAAAAATTTCTGCACCAGTCGGACCACCTGCATAATTGCGACCCAACACAGCATAAGCAGCAAACAAACAGGCGAAGACCAAACAGTCACTCATCAGGTATAACCAAAAACCCAACATTGTGCCGTTTTCAGGATGGTGTTCCCGAACAAAGTAGCGTGAGCCGGAAGCCGTGCCCATCGCGTTATGAGTAGAAGTAGATGTATTAGACATGGCTCGCTAACAAACGTGTGCGTTCTGATTCAGTGCGGGTAACTTCGTCCGCCGGAATGTAGTAATCGCGGTTGTAATTAAAAGTATGAATAATGATCGCAGCCATCATTGCGATAAACGCGACAACAGCTGGCAACCACATCTGCCAGATCAGAGCAAAGCCAACGGCTGCACTCAAGCCAGCAATAATCACACCAGCACCTGTATTTTTTGGCATGTGAATAGCGACAAAACCATCCGTAGGACGCTGATATTTATTGCTCTTCATATCTGCCCACGTGTCGATATCGTGCACCATTGGCGTGAAAGCAAAGTTGTATGCTGGAGGTGGAGAAGATGTCGACCATTCGAGCGTACGACCACCCCATGGATCACCAGTGAAATCACGCAGTGAATCACGGCGCATGAAGCTGACGCCCAGCTGAATCACGAAGCAGGCAATACCCAAGGCAATCAGTACCGCACCGAATGCAGCGATCTGGAACCAGATCTGCAAGGATGGATCTTCAAAGTGACTCAGGCGACGGGTAACGCCCATCAGACCCAATACATACAAAGGCATGAACGCAAAGTAGAAACCAATGGTCCAGAACCAGAACGAGCATTTACCCCAGAATGCATCGAGCTTGTAGCCAAACGCTTTCGGGAACCAGAAATTAATACCAGCAAACGTACCGAACACGACACCACCGATAATCACATTATGGAAATGAGCAATCAGGAACAAACTGTTGTGCAATACAAAGTCAGCAGGTGGAACCGCTAGCAACACACCAGTCATACCACCGATAACGAAAGTCACCATAAAGCCCATGGTCCACAGCATCGGAACTTCGAAGCGGATACGACCACGGTACATCGTGAACAACCAGTTAAATATCTTCGCACCGGTCGGGATAGAAATAATCATGGTGGTGATACCAAAGAACGAGTTAACACTCGCACCGGAACCCATCGTGAAGAAGTGATGCAACCATACCAGGTAAGACAAGATAGTAATAACGACGGTCGCGTACACCATGGAGGTGTAACCAAACAGACGCTTGCTGCTGAAAGTAGAAACGATTTCTGAGAACACACCAAAAATTGGCAATACCAGAATGTACACCTCTGGGTGACCCCAGATCCAGATCAAATTCACGTACATCATGGAATTACCACCCATGTCGTTCGTGAAGAAGTTCGTACCAAAGACGCGATCCAGAGACAACATCGCCAATACCGCAGTCAATACCGGGAAAGCGGCAACGATCAAAACGTTCGTACACAAAGCTGTCCATGTGAATACTGGCATTCTCATCATTGTCATGCCAGGAGCGCGCATTTTGATGATCGTTACGATCAAATTCACACCGGATAACAAGGTACCAACACCGGCAATCTGTAAGGACCAGATATAGTAATCGACTCCCACGTCTGGACTACCGAGTATGCCTGACAGCGGTGGGTACGCCAACCAACCTGTACGAGCAAATTCACCAACGAACAAAGATGCCATCACCAAAACAGCGCCAAAAGTCGTCATCCAGAAACTGAAGTTATTCAGGAACGGGAAAGCCACGTCGCGGGCACCAATTTGCATAGGCACTACGTAGTTCATCAAACCAGTAACGAACGGCATTGCGACGAAGAAAATCATGATCACGCCGTGTGCCGTGAACACCTGGTCGTAGTGATGCGGTGGCAAGAAACCGTGTGCGTCACCGAACGACAATGCCTGCTGAGCACGCATCATCAACGCATCAGCAAAACCGCGCAACAACATCACGATACCGAGGATCATGTACATGATACCGATACGTTTGTGGTCAATACTGGTGAACCAGTTGTTCCACAAGTTGCCCCATACACGGAAATAGGTCAAGGCACCTAACAAGGTGATTCCACCCAGCGCCACCATTACAAAAGTCGCTAACAAAATCGGCTCATGGAAGGGAATTGCATCCCAGCTCAGACGGCCGAATATCAGCTTAGTCATATCAATTTGGTCTAACATTATTTTTTCCCACTAGTAATTGACGGCGTGGTACACACTTCAGCATCAAGCGTGCGTCCGTTACGCTGATTCTGCGCAAGCAAAGTCAACCCTTTTGCATCGCTATTCTTTGCAGATTTAACGTTCATGTCGGTTGCCATTAACTGGTCCATACAAACCTGATCAGCTGCAACACAACGATTGACAATCGCATGGAACAAATCTGCATCCACGGTTCCATAATGGCGCACAGCATCTTTAATGCTTGGTTCTTCCAACCTCATGTAGTCAGCGCGTTTGAGCGTGCTGGCATTTGCTTTCGCAGCGGCAACCCAGCCATCAAAGTCTTGCTGATTCATGCCGTGGAACTTGAATTTCATATCAGAGAAACCCGCACCGCTATAGTTTGCAGAGAAACCGTCATACACACCAGGTTTGTTGATCACAGCGTGCAATGCGGTTTGCATACCTGGCATCGCATAAATCTGACCTGCCAACGCTGGAATGTAGAATGAGTTCATTACCGTTGAAGCAGTAATTTTGAAGCTGACTGGCACATCAACCGGAACCGCCAATTCATTCACTGTGGCGATACCTTGTTCTGGATAAATAAACAACCATTTCCAGTCCAATGCAACAACCTCCACTACTAGTGGTTTCACGTTGGCAGGGATAGGACGATTTTCATCTAAACGCGACAACTTTCGATATGGATCAAGAGTATGCGTAGAAATCCAGGTTATCGTGCCTAAAGCGATGATAATTAACAACGGCGCACCCCAGATAATCAGCTCCAGCATTGTGGAGTGATCCCAATCGGGTTCGTAGGCTGCCTCCGTATTGCTTGCGCGATAGCGCCATGCAAAAAAGAGAGTGAGTGCTATCACCGGAACGATGATGATCAGCATCAATATTGTTGAAACGACAATCAGCTTGCTCTGCTGGGCGGCAATATCGCCAAAAGGATTTAACACAATCGTGTCACATCCAGCCAACAGCGCAACGCAAAACAGCATAAGTCCGCGCCGCAATAGTAGGGAAATCATAATGAAAAATCCAATTTAGACTGAGATTCATGGTAATGTACATGGACTGACTAGCATTAGCGATTGGACGTTTTGTCCTACCTTAGCAAAGTTATATCTGCGAGGGTTCATGGCGTCCATCGATCAGACCATAACTACGAGAGACGACTATGCCAAGTATCAGCCACCACGGCGAACATAACGCCGAATTTCCCCTCCGTTCCAACACTGGTTCAACCAAAAATACCAAATCTGACCACACAACAATTGCGCCAGGAGAAATTGCAATTGGCGTCGTTATCGGACGCGCGTCGGAGTATTTTGACTTTTTTGTCTACGCCATCGCTTCGGTACTTGTTTTCCCGATGGTATTTTTCCCTTTCGTACCGCGCCTTGAAGGCACTTTGTACGCATTCACTATATTTTCTTTCGCGTTTCTTGCAAGGCCTTTCGGCACTGTTATTTTTATGTCTATCCAGCACCATCTGGGGCGAGAAGCAAAATTGACCATGGCGCTGGTCTTGTTAGGTTTTTCGACAGCTGGAATTGCTTTTTTGCCAACATTTAGTCATTTAGGCGTGACTGCCATTGTACTGCTTTCAGTTTTGCGCGTCGGACAGGGCATTGCTTTGGGTGGTGCATGGGATGGACTACCTTCTTTGCTGGCATTGAACGCCCCGCAAAACAAACGCGGCTGGTATGCGATGCTTGGGCAACTTGGTGCCCCGTTTGGCTTCATGATCGCCGGTAGCATCTTCGCCTTTCTGATATCGAACACGACGGCAGAGGATTTTCTGGAATGGGGTTGGCGTTTCCCGTTTTATGTTGCGTTTGCGATTAACGTAGTGGCCTTGTTTGCCCGCTTGCGCCTGGTTTCCACCAATGAATATGCGCGTCTCTTGGATGAACGTGAATTAGAGCCAACCAAAGTCACCGAACTGGTGAGTTCCCAGGGACGCAATGTATTAATCGGCGCGCTGGCCGCATTGGCAAGTTATGCCTTATTCCATCTGGTGACAGTTTTCCCTTTATCGTGGATTACTTTGTATTCGCCGCGAAACTTAAGTGATTTTTTGTACATTCAGGTGGGCGGTGCGGCGTTGATGGCGGTCTCCGTCGTTTTTTCTGGCCTGATCGCCGATCGCTTTGGACGCCGCAATACCTTGGGTACACTTGCGCTGATGATTGCCGTACTAAGCGGTTTTGTCCCGACCTTGCTTGATGGTGGCGAACAAGGGCAAAACATTTTCATCCTGTTGGGCTTTGTATTGCTGGGGCTGTCTTACGGCCAGGCTGCTGGTGCAGTGACTGCAAATTTCGCTGCCAAATACCGCTATACCGGCGCAGCATTAACTTCAGACCTGGCATGGCTAGTCGGTGCTGGTTTCGCGCCCTTGGTCGCTCTTGGCCTCTCCTCGCATTTCGGACTGGCCTACGTTAGCCTCTATTTATTATCTGGCGCCGCCTGCTCTATGGCTGCATTGAGCTTAAACCGGGCACTGGAAATCCGGGATTAGTTGTAGTCCGGATTGGTCAATTAGTCGCATAAATGTTAAGGGTGGGGTGAGCAGGTAATATGCTCATTCCACCCTTTCGTTTTATGCGCTGAAGATCTACCAAATCTGAACAGACATCGCAAAGGCGCGGGTGGAACTTGTATCAGAGGCGGCAATATGTAAATCATATGAATTAGATTAATAAAATGATACTTTTATGTTTCTATCTAACAATTTAACTATTGCCCGTGCCACGTCTTGAGATTAAGCCGTTATCCTTATGCAACCAATGATGTAAACATTTTTTTGAATTGCTCAAAAATTATAATTAACCATTAAAGATTTAAACAATTAAATAGCCAGAAAATTCCATGTCCATTTACAAGAACCTGAGGAACGTTGCAAGATTAAGTTTTTTTGTTTTTATGAGTTTGTTCTCGCATAACCTGCCTGCTCTGACTTTAGATGATGCATTAGATCCTGGTGGAGTCATGACCGCACGCATCTCTCCGAATGGAAAACTCATCGCAGGTATTGCGTACACCGGATTGAATCGAGGCATCTTTTTAATCGATATCGCTGCAAAAAAATCAAAAATAATCCATTCGAGTAGTTGGGTAACGAAGGGATATATCCGCTACAAAAGAGAAGCGAGAGGAATTTTTTGGATAGGAAATGATCTTCTTGCAGTTAACTTCGGTGCCTATTCCGAAACTCTCGATTTAGAGGGCAATAAAGTGAGAGACATAGGTGACGAGGTGCTGGATAAACTAGACACAGATGATCCAGACTCACCCATGCTTATGATCCGTGAAAACTTCCATGACGACGATGTTTCACTGATAAATGCGAGAACCGGGAAATCCAGTACTTTTTCATTGCCAGGATTTGGAACACCGACCAACTGGGTTTTCGACAAACATGGCCAATTAAGAGCGGTCAGTATGCGTAACTCTGCGTTCTGGAAAGACGCTACGACAATAACGAACTGGTACAAAGCAGATTCTGATAAGCCATGGATTAAGCTCGTAGAATTCAAAATAACAGATAAAAACTATTGGCTGCCAATAGCCGTTTCGGATCGCAGCGATAGTTTGATTATTTCGTCAAACATAAACAGGGATACCAGAGCAGTTTTTAGGTATGACATCGAGAAACGGGAAATTGCTGAAATGTTGGCGGGAAGCCCGAGTCAGGACATCTTACAAGTCGAGGGGGTTACGCTCGACTTATTTAAGAGTGTCGTTACCAATGGAATGAAACCGCAACGCTTCTGGTTTGATCCTGCTTGGGAAAGAATACAAAAAAGTGTCGACGCTGTATTACCTCACAAAATAAACATTCTTTCTGGCGATATTAAAAACCGCGTCTTGATCTTTTCTTATAGCGACCAAGATCCCGGAAGATGGTTCTTAATGGATGTACCTCAGATGACAATGAGTTTTCTGTTAGAAGCAAAGCCTAAAATTGATCCGGAAAAAATGCGCCCGATGGAGATTATCAGTTATCCGTCTAAAGATGGTCTTACTATTCCAGCTTATCTCACGAAGCCAGCGAACGCAGAAGGAATGAAACCAACAATTGTACTAATCCACGGTGGGCCATGGGTGCGCGACCAATGGGAATGGAATAGTGAAGTGCAACTTCTCGCTGATCGTGGCTACGTTGTATTGCAACCGCAATTTCGGGGATCGAGTGGATTTGGCTTAAAATTTTCAGAAGCGGGATACCAACAATGGGGCAAAAGCATGCAGGATGACATTACTGCAGGCGTCGATTATTTGATTAACGCAGGCATTTCCGACCCTAAGAGAATATGTATCTATGGCGCGAGCTATGGGGGCTATGCTGCACTGTGGGGTCTCATTAAGACTCCCGATTTATATCAATGTGGAATTAGCTTTGCAGGTGTTTCTGATATTGCCGACATGCTGGAAGGATCTTCGGATATCGCGCACAATAAAATCTCCCGTGAAATTTTTCGTACTAGAGTGGGAGATCTTGCAGCGAACAAAAACCGATTTGACGAAGTCTCACCAGTAAAACACGCCGAACAGATTAAGGTACCCGTATTACTCCTTCATGGAGAAGACGATGAACGCGTGCCAATTACACATAGTAAAAAAATGATCTCTGCACTCGAGGAAAATCATAAGGTAGTGGAGTCCCTTTTCTTCAAAGAAGAAGGACATGGGCTTAACTACGTAAGAAATTTATATCTTTATTATCAGACTGTCTTCACATTTTTAGACAGGTTCAACCCGGCTGACGAAAAAACAAAACCAATAAAGTCCGATGAAAAAGTGGAGCAAACCACTTCATCCAATTAGGAACCTCGCCAAAAAGCATGATTAAGCAAAATAATTGATCATGCTTTTTTATTCATTTTTAGTGTTTCATATTTTCAGAAAATGAAAATAATTCACTTGCCTTTCACTTGCTTTTTTAACACCAACACACCATATCCGTCCCATCACGTCAGTCAGGCGTTGTCTTAAGTGGTTGGTACCATGTCGCTATTTCGTCTTTTTGCAATCAATTGGGATGCATTCAAGCAAAAGAGATGGTTGAATTTGAAGGGAAGTCCTACATCGTAGGTTGATCAATATTTTTGTCCTTCCGAAGTATCCGCGTTATATAAACATACGCTGGACGATCAATCCTATGTGACTGATGATGCGAGCTGGAATGATTTTTTGGCGGAGGACTATGTCGCAAAAATTTCCAAGGGCGCGAGTATCTTTGCGCAACAGATTTTTTATCAGCAATTGCGCTGTGGTCAGAATAAAACGGCATTAGAAAATCAACAGCAGCGTCTTCAGACACTGTAAATCTTACTACCTACTTCCTACGCTCTCAGCATGCACGATAAACAACACTATGATCGTTTTCGAATGTTACGTGAATGTTTGCTAAGATCCTCGATCGGTATCAGACTCCTTTCTACCTCCACAGTGAAGGCGAACAACGACGAATTGAAGAAGGAGTCGTTCATGCAACCAATGGAATTCACCTGTTGAAAGGCTTCCGTTTCGGTAGTGAAATCGAAAGCAATGCCACCCACGTTCTCAATACTTTAAATACATATATAGTCTCAGCTATTCCTGAGAGCCTTAAAGGTTTCTGGGAATAAGACTTGAACAGTGGCTATCGTTACGGAACAAAACTGAATCGAATTTAAATTAAATATATAATTTTTACAACTTTTTGATACTTAACCGCACTCTTCACCGCTGTCAAGACTGGCGCAATTGCACAAATTGCGTATCATCTGCGCCTTGATTGCTTTTTATTGTCTGGATTCTGGATTTATGCTGCCTTCGATTGAACAAAGACTCGCCGTAGAACTCGCTGCTAAGCCAGTTCAGGTTGCTGCTGCCGTTGCCTTGCTGGATGAAGGTGCTACCGTACCGTTTATTGCCCGCTACCGTAAAGAAGTTACCGGTGGGCTCGATGATATCCAATTGCGCTTGCTCGAAGAACGTCTGCGCTATCTGCGCGAACTCGAAGACCGTCGTGCTGCGATTGTGGCGTCGATCGAAGAACAAGGCAAAATGACGCCAGCTCTGCTGGATGCAATTACCCACGCCGAAGACAAAACGCGTCTCGAAGATTTATACCTGCCGTACAAACCTAAGCGCCGCACTAAAGCGCAAATTGCTGTAGAAGCTGGTTTGTTGCCACTCGCCGATGCTTTGCTGGCAAACCCTCTGTTGAATCCGGAAACCGAAGCCGCAGCATATTTAAAACCTGCCTTCACGACGGATAACGGCGACAACCCTGGGGTGCCAGATACCAAAGCGGCACTCGATGGTGCGCGCCAGATTTTGATGGAACGCTTTGCCGAAGATGCGACGCTGTTGCAATCCCTGCGTGAATATTTGAACGATCACGGCGTCGTCGAATCCAAAGTGGTATCAGGCAAAGAAGAAACGGGTGAAAAGTTTGCCGATTATTTTGACTACTCAGAAACCCTGGGCACGATCCCATCACACCGCGCGCTGGCCTTGTTCCGTGGCCGTCGCGAAGAGATGCTGACCGTCACGTTGCGTCTTGATAGCGAAGAAGAAAAACCAACGTGGGCTTCGCCATTAAATCCTTGCGAAGGCCGAATTGCGGCGCATTTTGGTATCAGTCAAAAAGATCGCCCAGCCGACAAATGGCTGGTCGATACCGTACGCTGGGCATGGCGCGTTAAGGTGTTTATGCATCTGGATACAGAATTGATGGGCAAATTGCGTGAACAATCCGAGATCGAAGCGATCAACGTGTTTGCACGTAACCTGAAAGACCTACTGTTAGCAGCGCCTGCGGGTCCACGTGCGACCATGGGACTCGATCCTGGTCTACGTACTGGCGTCAAGGTCGCGATTGTCGATGCCACCGGTAAAGTCATGGAACACGCAACCATTTACCCGCATCAGCCACGCAATGACTGGGATGGCTCTTTGCACGTGTTAGCGCAGCTCGCTGCCAAACACAATGTCTCGCTAATCTCCATCGGTAACGGCACCGCATCACGCGAAACCGACAAACTGGCACAAGACCTGATCAAACTCAAGCCAGAATTAAAGCTGACCAAAATCGTCGTCTCTGAAGCGGGTGCATCGGTATATTCCGCATCAGAATTTGCGTCCAAAGAATTGCCTGATCTGGACGTGTCTATCCGCGGTGCTGTGTCGATTGCACGTCGTTTACAAGATCCGTTGGCAGAGCTGGTGAAGATCGACCCAAAATCCATCGGTGTCGGTCAGTATCAGCATGATGTAAGTCAAAGCCAATTAGCACGCTCTTTGGATGCTGTGGTTGAGGATTGCGTGAATGCGGTTGGTGTCGATGTCAATACTGCGTCTGCTCCTTTATTAGCGCGGGTTTCCGGCTTGTCTTCCAGCGTCGCGCAAAGCATTGTGAACTTCCGCGATGCTAAAGGAATGTTCAGTTCACGTGCCGATTTGCGTTCTGTTCCGCGCCTTGGTGACAAGACATTTGAACAAGCGGCGGGTTTCTTGCGCGTCATGAACGGCACGAATCCTCTCGACGCATCTGCGGTGCATCCTGAATCGTATCCGTTGGTAGAAAAAATTCTTGCCGACATCAAGAAAGATGTCAAAGGCGTCATTGGTGACAGCGGCTTGTTAAAATCATTGAATCCAGCCAAATACGCTGATGAAAAATTCGGTGTACCAACGATTACCGACATCATCAAAGAACTGGAAAAACCGGGCCGCGATCCACGTCCTGAATTCACTACCGCTACCTTTAAAGAAGGCGTGGAAGAAATCAAAGATTTGCGTCCGGATATGATACTGGAAGGCGTTGTGACTAACGTGGCAGCCTTCGGCGCCTTTGTTGATATCGGGGTTCACCAAGACGGGCTGGTGCATATTTCTGCCCTGTCGAATACTTTCGTAAAAGACCCACACACCGTCGTCAAAGCAGGTCAGGTTGTGAAGGTGAAAGTGTTAGAAGTGGACGTCAAACGTCAACGTATTGCCCTGACCATGCGTTTGACCGATGCTGCACCGCAAGCGGGTAGCAAGCCAGAACAACGCGGCGATCGTAACGATACTAAACGTCTCAATCAACATCGTTCACAAGCGCCTGCGGCAGCTCCTGCAGGTAATGCAATGGCGGCTGCATTTGCAAAGTTGCGTGGCTAGATCCGCACTTATGTAAGAAAAAAACCGGAGCACAGTCTCCGGTTTTTTTCAACAATCAGCGCCAGAACAATACAAGCCAGCCACAATTAAAAACACTTCAGATCAACAACATGGTCAAAATTTGACCTGCTGATAATGCAGTATGGCGTATTGCATCATTTGATTTGTCGTCGTCATATTAAGCTTTTTCTTCATATTTCTGCGATGAGCGTTAACCGTGGTCAAGGCAATATTCAGCTTATCGGCAATACTCTTTGAGGTTCCACCTTTGGCAATTAACATTAAGATTTCTAACTCTCTTGCTGACAAACTTTCTCCACTGCGTGCAGCTTTTTTACTGCGAACAAATGGGTCTGCGTTCACGTCAATTGGTGATGGCGTATTTGAAATTGCAACGGACTTGTCATGACAAACGCCAGGTTGCACTTGATCCGATAAAAAACGACGTCGAAGATTATCAAGAAAATGAATTTCCCTGCCTATTTCGGTTTGCCGGATTTTAAGGGAGTCTTCAAATTTTTGAATAAATTCGATTACCTGACTTTCATTGCCAATCAAATCTGTCACATCAGTCAATACACCTGACCAGAGACTACCGTCGATATTCGTTTCAGATAACGACGCCTGGGCGAATACCCATTTGAGGGTACCTGATGGGTTCCGTATGCGATGAAGGTGCGCCCAGTTTCTGCGTTGATTAACCGCGTCTTCAATCGATTTTCGGTGATCAGCTCTGTCATCGGGAATAATCTGGTTGGTAATAACGAAATGATTTTCGTAGGCCTCTTCAGGTGATACCTCATACAGATCACGAATGTGATTACTGAGCAGAAGAAATTTCCAGTCACCATTCTTAAAGACAAAAAACTGATAGATCACGCCAGGAAGCTGATCGATAAACAATGATAAATCCTTGGTAATTTGATTTGGCATTTTCTTTATTTTTCTTCTGTAAGAATCTCTTGATGAATCAATGTTCAATAAATTAATCAAACGAAAACATGACCGCTATTTCTGAAATCTTATTTTAGCTAAGGCATTTCCGATTGATATTCGGCGGCGCTACTACACAATATTCCTAGAAAGCTAAGTTCAATTGATACACCTCAATCCGCCCTCTAGAAAGGATAAAATTATTTTCGATTTTATGAAAACTTATTGTTCTACCTCAAGAGCATTAGAAAATTAAATTAAATTTACACGCTAATACTAACTATTTTGATAGTCACTTATAACTATTTCACTTCCTGCAAACTGTCACAAAAACTGCCCAATTTAATTTCAATCACCTAAACGTTTGCTATGAAGAATGTCGTTTTCTCCAGCTTTTCAAGGCCACTCTTACGCTTCATTCACACTCCCAAAAAACATTAGAAGTTATGTTGGTATTGTTGCGAGTGAATCAAAATAGAAGGATACTTTGACAATATAGTAGTTTTATTTTTCCTTGGCACATAAGCGAATATTTTGGGGGTCGCTTTTTCGACAATGCTTTAGACTTTTGCACAAGCCGCCAAGTATGACTAGCACGATTCACTATTATCTTTTTTACGTTCCTCATTTCACTCTTTGTCTTTGCCAGCATGAATAATAATGAACAAGAATTGCAGTCTAATCTTAAGCGTTTTTCTGGGATTGTTGCCAGCGCCAAAGACGGCATTATTACCATCGATTCAGATCATAAGATCATTTATGTGAATGCGGCAGCTACCATGTTTTTTGGGTATGGGTCTGAAAGCACAGATGAAGCAATGTTAGGGATGAATTTAGATCAGATAATTCCTGGTCGGCATCGCGAAAATCATAATCAACACGTTAAAAATTTTGGGGAAACTGGCGTTTCCATTCGCGAAATGGGAGCTAATTTTGAAGATTTTTATGTTACCGGACTAAAAAAAAATGGCCAGGAATTTCCAATTGAGGCCAGCATTTCTAGTTTCACCGAAGGTGAGCAACGCTTTTACACGGTCATTTTTCGTGATATTACAGAACGTAAAATCGCCAAGCAAAAATTGAATCAGTACCATCAAGAGTTAAGCAATCTGACCAGATCAATACAGACTGCACGCGAAGAAGAGAGGAAACATATTGCGCGCGAATTGCACGACAACCTTGGACAACTCCTGGCGGCGCTGCGGATCGATTTGCACTTTTTACGAAATAAGCAGACCGAAAACACAGGCGCCGTGACACACATTGATGGCATGGATAAATTAATCCTGAAATCCATTGCCAGCTTGAGGCAACTCGCCTCTGATTTGCGCCCAAACTCCTTAGATGAAGGTGGACTCTTTTTTTCTTTGCGCGCGCTCACCAAAGAATTTACCCAGCGTCACTCGATCAACTGTCAGTTGATTGCAGTGGAAGATGATTTGAATTTTTGTGAAGAAACCTCAACGACGATATATCGGATTGTTCAGGAATCCTTATCAAATATTGCTCGCCATGCGTATGCAACGCATGTAGATATTGAACTCGTCAAAAATAGCGAGGGCTTATACTTCAAGATTGTTGATAACGGCATAGGAATTTCTCATTTTGACCTCAACAAAAAGCAATCTTTTGGTTTAATTGGAATGCGTGAACGTGTACATGCAGTGAAGGGCGAGCTAAAAATTCTAAACGGACAACCCGGCACCGTTGTCGAAATACGAATGCCTGTATAGATAAATTCGATTTGACAAGGTAGGGTCGCAAAAATCTGAAATGAAAAAATAAAATTTAATAATTTCATAATTTATTGTTCGATACCCAATGAAATGATGCCCCAGACATACAACATTGAGTTATCGCCACCACGCCGACATGAACATTGGTTCTAAACTTGGAAAGACGGAAGATGAGAAAAATCCCAATAAATTCTCGAGTCTGCTATCGTTTTGTGGCTATTTTTAAAAGTAATTTGCGAATAAATCACTGATAAACAAGTTATAGATTCGATAGTAGATGCTAAGCACATCGTTTTTGGCTTTCCACTATAATGGCGGAATTCGTTTTTTAAGGAAGATTGCCATGAGCGACGTTCAAAGCTGGATCAAAGAGACCGTAACCCAAAACCCTGTTGTGCTGTTCATGAAAGGGACTGCGCAATTCCCACAATGCGGCTTTTCTGGTCGTGCGGTGCAATTGTTGAAAACCTGCGGTGTGCAAAATCTGGTCACCATCAACGTACTGGAAGACCCTGAAGTACGCCAAGGTATCAAAGACTTCTCTAACTGGCCAACCATTCCCCAGTTGTATGTTAAAGGGGAGTTCATCGGTGGCTCTGACATCATGAATGAAATGTACGAAAGCGGCGAATTGCTGACTTTGCTCAAAGATTAATATCAATACCATGCAGCCGTCTACCACACCAAAACGCCTGATCATCGCCATTACTGGCGCGACAGGCTCAGTTTATGGCGTGCGGCTGCTGGAAGTATTGCGAGATTTTCCTGGAGTAGAAACCCATCTGATGATTTCTGAGGCTGGGGTCCTCAATTTACATCAGGAAATGGATTTCAAACGCAAAGACGTCGAAACCCTGGCAGATGTCGTGCATAACGTGCGCGATGTTGGTGCCAGCATTGCCAGCGGTTCATTCTTGTCCGATGGTATGATTATCGCCCCTTGCTCGATGAAAACTCTGGCTTCCGTTGCACATGGTATGTCAGACAATTTGATTACTCGGGCTGCTGATGTGGTGCTCAAAGAACGGCGCCGCCTTGTTTTAATGGTGCGTGAGACGCCGTTCAATCTGGCACATTTACGCAATATGACCGCCGTCACCGAGATGGGCGGCATTATTTTCCCTCCTCTGCCCGGCTTTTATCAGCGCCCACAATCGATCGCTGAAATGGTCGATCACACCGTGGGTCGCGTCTTGGATATGTTTGCCGTACAGCATCAACTCACCCCGCGCTGGCAAGGGATGAAGTAAGGAAGTTAATCAACGCCAACTAATGCACACCGCATTTTGTTGCATCCATTTTTTTGCATTAAAATCAATATCCGCAGCAGCAAACATATTCCGAAATACCTAATTGCGGGGGTCTGATGGACTTAATCCAATTGATTTATTGCAGCGCAATCAGTGGCAACGATGAGTCCATACTCAAGGATATCCATAAAACGGCAGTGAAATATAATGCTATTAACGGTATCACCGGAATGCTGCTCTATTCTCACGGACGTTTTTTGCAAGTGCTTGAAGGTGAGCCAGATGCAACCAAAAGCACCTATTACAAACACATTTGCAAAGATCCTCGTCACACGGACGTTCAATTATTACTGTTAGACACAATCAGTGAACGATCATTTGAGCGATGGAGTATGGGATTTCGTCAAGTAAGCAACGTCGATATTCAACAAATGCCCGCGATAGAATCATTTTTTTCTTGTGACATCAAAACGATCAAAGGCAAAGCTGGCGTCGCTTTAAACTTATTAAATGCTTTTGTACCGACCAACAATTAAATGCATTTTGTCAATTGATAGTTGGAATGCCTGGTACTTGCAAAGTATCTATAAACTGCATTCCGGCCTGATATTCTGACCTAACCGGATAGCAATATAAAAAGGGGCATGTATTCACCCCTTTTGCATTAACGAGTATCAACAATTACTGACTATCAAAAAAATTAAAGATTATTTTTTAAAAATTCCCACTTATTTTTTTGTATTGACCATATCGTCCAATCCCCGCGAGGACTGTGGGTTTGACCTGGATACAATTGCAGACTATATTCCTTATCTGCTTTGTTCAACTCGTCGATGAGCATGATAGTATTTTGCGGATGCACATTGTCATCCATCGTTCCATGCATCAACAAGATTTTGCCATGTAAATTTTTGGCAGCTTTTTGCACGCTACTATTATTGTAGGCTTCCGGATTATCTTGTGGTAAGCCCATGTAGCGTTCGGTATATACGCTGTCATATAAACGCCAGTCAGTCACTGGAGCACCGACAAATCCGATTTTCCAGGCGTTGCTATGTGTCAAAGCATAAGAAGTAAAGTAGCCTCCATAGCTCCAGCCATCAAGCGAGATCCGGTCCATGTCTGCCCAGCCTTGTTGACGTAACCATGCTAGACCGTCGAGCTGATCTTGCAACTCCAATTGCCCTAATTTTTTATGTATCGGCCACGCGCTGACAAGTCCTTTGTTACTGGCACTGCGGTTGTCGAGTATCCAGACTATATATCCTTGCTGTGCCAAAAAGTGATAATACAAATCATTGCTCCAACGATCAACCACCGTCGGTGCCATAGGCCCCGCATACAAATGCTGGTAGACCGGATATTTTTTTGCGGCATCAAAATCCGGTGGCAAATACAGCAGGCTTTCCAGGGGAAAACCATCGCGAGACATGATCTGCTGTTGCTTCACAGTTGCTAAACGCAATGCCTTCATCGTTGCAGGCATACCGACATCGTCAACCAATTTCAATTGCGTGCCGGCGTCATCGAACAAAGCTTGTTTTGGCGTTTGCTTGTAGCTACTCCAGCTATCCAAAAACTGCGTGTAATTGTTATTCCAACGTACTGCATGACTGCCTGACTCAACGCTCAGCCGATGCAAATCGCTGCCATCGAGCTTCACCACATAAACGTCATTTCCGATCGGATTGCGTTCATTAGCAGAGAATAAAATTCTGCCATGTTCTTCGTCGATACCGTACGCAACACGCACATCCCAATCGCCTTTGGTTATTGCAGACTGTAATTGATAATTTTTGTCATAGCGATAGAAATGACGATGACCGGTTCTATCTGATTCCCAGACAAAACCACCATCTTTCAAAAAGACCGGCAATGGCAAGCGCTCTGTCCATGCCGGACTACTTTCGTGCACGATGACTTTACTTTGCTGCATAGCCTGGTCGTACAAGCGTAAATCCAACCATGTCTGCACCCTATCTTGCCATGCTGAAAGCAAGCGTCCATCAGGCGTCCAGCCAACTTGCACTAACAATGTTTCCATATCTTGGTAAGGGCTCTCTGACCATGTCAGCTTGCCATTCAAGTCAACCACACCCAGCTTAACTATGGGATTTGGGTCACCCGCCTTTGGGTAATGTGTGCGGGTCGTTTGTGCTGGCTGCACATGGTCGCCACTCAGCGTATAGACCGGAACTTTGCTTTCATCAAAATTGAGCAAAGCCAATTTGTTTGAATCAGGTGACCACCAGAATGCCCGCATTACACCGCGACCATAGATTTCTTCCATGTATACCCAATCCAGACGTCCATTCAAATTCGTATCACTGCCACCTGTTGTCAGACGTTTTTCTGTCGCGCTGGCAATGTCAGTCACATACAGATCATTTTCCTTCAGATAGGCGACCGATTTTGCGTCAGGTGACAACGTCGCTTCATCTTTGCGGATTTCCGGAGAATGAGTCAACTCGCGAGCTTTGTTATTTTTTAGATCGAGCAACCATAAATCATTTTTGTAGGTAAACAGATAGGCGTTAACTTCCGGTTTTATTTGCGGTCCCAACTGTTCTGTCAGAGACAACGCCTCTTTGTCGTTAATTCCAGCTCTTTTCAAAATAGCTAAAACATGGGTATCTGTTCTTAATTCTTGCTTTTTCCATGTTTTAGGATCAACCACAAATAACTTTACATTGCCTTCCTGGATTTGCGTCTCGATCAAACGATTTTGTGCATCCCAGGACAAGCGCGTCAGTGGCGCCGTTGCAAACTTCTCTTTTTTCAATGGATGGTAAAGCATCTCTATACTCAATTGCCCATCACTCGCCATCGTTTGACCCGCACTGACTAGCAGTGCAGGCAAAACACACCAACTCCATCGCTTATCCATCCATCCCCCTGAAATTTAATTTTGAATTAGAAACGCCATGCCAAAAAACATCAAGCCGACATTATGACCAAAGAAGAGCGACGGAGTTGGCGATTTTATCGATTAAAAAGACAAATTCTTTGAGAGATAAATCCAGCAAAAATCTACGAGTAACAGAGGACACTGAATGCCCCAGGTGAGCAAGCTACACTTCGATGCATATTGAATTTAACTTATTTCAAAACATAAAAAACAAAACATTCGATGTCGTAACGTAACAAATAGATGCCTAAAAGTCTCAGGTTGAAATTAATTAAAATTTATCTAAGTGACATTACACAAACAATTCATTTCATTAACTCCCATGAAATTTGCTTCAACTTGTTGATAAAAATGAAAATATCACATCAATGCAAATCCGCCACTTTGTAACGATTTGTTACAAAAACATTTAATTCAATTCGAAAAATAATTGCAGCCAGGAATTTAATAGCTTTTTTTTGTTTATATGAAATGAAACAATGTTTTCAATGAAATGAAATACCACATGCTTTTAATGAAATTATTTTTTGAAAATAGTGATTTCATTTATCGATAATGGTTGGGTTGAAATAAAAAATTCCTTCACAATTCAATCAATACCACTTAGTTTTACTACATCAAAAAACTAATTATTTGAAGTGGGTTTAATAATCGCCGCGTATCTAAATCGGCAGTATGTTTGCAATTTTTCTGCACAAATCGATTGGTCTATTATTTCAAAAAAAATAAAAACAAATTTTCAAAAAAATATTCCGATTTTTTTTCGATAGTAAAAAAACTTCATCGCAAACCATCTCTGTAACTCAAATCAATAAATTACATATGCTTACATCAAAGTGAGCCTGGAAACTTACCGAACAGTAGAATTTATCAAGTCATTTTATTAACAAGCAATACTAGCAACAATCATCGCAAAATTGGGCTGGTAATTGACCAAACAAAAAGAGAAAACCAACTCATTCGAAATAGCAAACGTTTGCGGCCACACAAAATATAAATAAAGCTGCTGCATTGATGAGTTCACGAGTGGAGACAATTTTATGAATTTGAAGGCATTTCTGTTTTTAAAAAGCTTTTTGCTGTACTTTCTTAAAAATGAAAGAGCACTAGCCATATGCGCAGCGTCAATCGCAATTTGGTCACTAAATTCGGTGTATTCACTGACCAATAGCGAGCGATTGATGGAGGTAGCCAAAACGCAACAACATAGCCTCAATAGAAAAACCTATGGGTTGAACAATGATCAGCGTCGATCGCAAATGCAGGATAACTATGTTAATTCCGGACATACAACAGAATTGGTCTGTAAAAATCGTCAGGATGCGATCAAAAACATAGCTCATCCAGATAGCAATCTTATCGCCTTGGGTTTCTTTTTCTTGCCTTTTCTCCTCCACGTCCCAGACCTGTTACATAACAAGGATTTGCATCGCTATTTCATTCCTGCGGTTCAAATTTAACGCAAGCAAATTCACACAAGTAAGCTCCGGCGTTTATTGCAGTGCGACAAATTTCAATAAACAAAAAAGCTTTTTTGCAAAAGCAATTAGTGGCATTTCCATATCGGACATGCTGCCAGAGGATATCGTGACTTTCAAATCATCGAATAAAAAAAGAGAAGTTATTGCAACACCGGGAGTAGACATATATCCATGCAAAACGGAACACCTACGCTCACCACTAACAACAAAAACCTGGCAACAACCAACTGAAAATAGCTGTACGTTAAAAGTGATTTTTGACAAACTAGTGATGCGCGATATACCTGATATTCATGGATATGCATTGCTGGAGCTTCCTTTTAACCACATCGTAAGACAAGGCTCAGAGAAATCCCAATCAACTGACAACATTTTATGGACAAATATCGTATCAGATAGCATAAAAGGCTGGGTATTCGCAGCAGGAGTCACCCCCTACACGCCGCAGACACGATTCAATGCAATTACCAACTTCAAAGTCGATGAAAATGCAACCGAAATCAAACGAGAATCCAAGCTATCTGAAAAAGAATTTAAAACCCTAAAAAATACCGGACGTCCTTATACGCAAACGACGACGGCAGCACCAGCCACAAATTCAAGTAGTGCACTATACGAAGTAGTTGTGAACGACCTGGCGATGCGTTCAGCGCCCGAAATCAATGCCCAACTTCTCAAAAAATTACAATTAGGTCAGCTCGTGGCTGGCTTGCCACAAACCGTACGTGATAGCTGGATAGCGATACATGTCGACGGACATATGGGGTGGGTCAGTCATCAATGGATACGTGCAATTTCTACCAATTAATGTCAATTAATCACCAAATGACGCTGCCCAAAATAACTATTTTTCATCGCCCCGGGAAACGATTATTTTATTAAAAGCCTCCGGCACACGTTTTCGAAATTAGTACTATCATCTTACAGCTTGGATTTATTCTTTCCCGTTCCCACCTGGAGGTTTTCATGATCAGTACCAATATCAATGGCAAAAATACCGACGTTGATGTCTCACCTGATACACCAATTCTATGGACGCTACGCGACTCGCTAGGGTTAACTGGCACCAAATTTGGTTGCGGTGCTGCATTATGTGGTGCATGCACCGTACATCTGGATGGTCAAGCCATTCGCTCCTGCGTTACACCTGTTTCTGCAGCGCAAGGTAAAAAAATAACGACGATAGAAGCAACGACTGGTGGCGACGACAAAGTTGGCAATGCGGTACATGCAGCGTGGGTCAAACACGATGTGGCGCAATGTGGTTATTGTCAGAGCGGACAGATTATGAGCGCCACTGCATTCTTAAAATCGCTTCCTCACGGAAAACAGCCTAGTATCGCTGAAATTGATTCAGCAATGGCGGGCAATATCTGCCGCTGCGGAACCTACGCGCGCATTCGTGCTGCTATTGCAGACGCTGCTAAAGCCATCATCTGAGGACAAAACCATGCTACCAAATATGAATTACAGCGAACTCCCACGCGCACTGCAACACATTCTCGACCGCGATAACAACAATGTGCCAAGTGAACCATCACGTCGTAGCTTTTTGAAACTTGCCGGTATTAGCGGTTTTGCCCTGTGTGCTTTTCCTGGCTTAGTGCTAGCACAAAATGCAACTGTGGCGACTAAACCACTAGGTCCAACGCAACTGCCTTCTGCGTTTGTAGAAATCGCTGCCAACGGTGAGGTAACGATCACTATCAATCGCCTCGATTTTGGTCAGGGCGTGCAAACTGCTCTACCGATGATATTGGCGGAGGAACTGGACGCCGATTGGTCAAAAGTAAAAAGTCGTCACGGCACGAATGACGGTGCCTATGTAGACCCGAGCATGGGCATGCATCTGACTGGTGGTTCCAGTTCGATCAAAAACAGTTTTACGCAATACCGTGAACTCGGTGCGCGTGCGCGCGCAATGCTCATCTCAGCAGCAGCAGCGCGCTGGAACGTGGATGTAGCACAATTGCGTACTGCGAACGGTGAAGTCATTGCACCAGATGGTCGCAAACTCGGCTACGGTGAACTGGCAGAAGCAGCGATGAAGCAAGCTGTGCCAGAAACCGTAACCCTGAAAAATCCTAAGGATTTCCGCATTATCGGTAACGCAACGACGCGCTTAGATGCGGTGGCAAAAAGCAGTGGTCAACAAAGCTATGGTATCGATATGCATTTGCCTGGCCAATTGACGGCGGTGGTTTTGCGTCCTCCTGTATTCGGCGGCAAAATCGCGACGCTGGATGATGCGGCGGCTAAAGCAATTCAAGGCGTCAAAGCAGTCCTGCGTGTGCCGCTAGATCGTGGTGCAGAAGGCGTAGCCATCATTGCCGATGGCTACTGGCCTGCGAAACAAGGGCGGGATGCTCTCAAAGTAACATGGGATACCAATGGCGTTGAAAAAGTCGACAGCGTAAAACAGCTGATACAGTATCGCGAGCTCGCAAAACAACCGGGCAACCGTTACTTTGAAGCCGATATGGCACCGATGAATTCTGCCGCCAAAAAGATAGACGCTGAATTCACCTTCCCTTACCTCGCTCATGCACCAATGGAACCATTGAATTGCACCGTGCGTTTCAATAACGATCTGGCTGAGATATGGGTCGGCAGCCAGATGCCTGGCCTCGATGGCATGATGGCAGCGCGTGTATTGGGTTTAAAGCCTGAACAAGTCAAAGTCCATGTGCAAATGGCAGGTGGCGGTTTTGGTCGTCGCGCGATTGCCACCAGCGACTATGTTTTTGAAGCCTGCTCCATTGCGAAAGCAGCCAAATCTGCAGGTTTGGATGCCCCGGTGCGCACCATGTGGAGTCGCGAGGATGATATTCGAGGTGGTTACTACCGTCCGGCACAACTGCACAAGGCTCGTATCGGTCTCGACGCGCACGGCAAAGTCTTAGCCTGGGATCACGTCATCGTTGGTCAATCCATCACCGCGGGTACGCCATTTGAAGGCTTCATGATCAAGAATGGCATTGATAGCACTGGCGTCGAAGGCATGCGTGAACCGTATGATATTCCTATGCGTTTAACTGTCCATCATCCTAAACTGAATGTGCCTGTACTTTGGTGGCGTAGCGTTGGTTCCACGCACACGGCTTTTGTGATGGAAACCCTGGTCGATGAAGTTGCACACGCCAACAAAAAAGATCCGGTGGCCTACCGCCTCGAATCGTACGGTGACAAGCATCTGCGCCACCGCGCCGCACTCGAATTAGCGGTAGAAAAAAGTGGCTATGGTAAAAAGAAATTACCTAAAGGCCAAGCCTGGGGCGTGGCAGTTCACGAGTCCTTCAACACTGTCGTTGCGTATGTGGTTGAGGCATCCGTCAAGAATGGACATCCTGTCCTGCATAAGGCAACGGCAGCAGTGCACTGTAATTTGGTCGTCAATCCACGTACCATAGAAGCACAGGTGCAAGGTGCAGCGTTGATGGGCTTATCGATGTGCTTACCAGGGGCAGCAATCACGTTCAAGGATGGTGTGGTTGAGCAAAGCAATTTCAGCGATTACGTGGTGCCGCGCATCACCGACATGCCAGATATTGCGGTGTATACCGTTGCCAGCGGCGACGCCCCCACTGGTATGGGCGAACCAGGCTTGCCACCATTGGCACCGGCATTCGCCAATGCGATCGCCAAGCTGACTGGTAAACCAATTCGTCAATTGCCTTTTAAACTAAGTTAAACATCTGCTAAATAGAAGAAATGGAAGATCTCGATACCATTGTTTTACGCACTGCCCTGAACTGGCATCAGCATGGGCAGTCGGTGATATTAGTGACGGTAGCCCGTACCTGGGGCTCGTCACCTCGTCCACCGGGCTCACTGCTTGCCGTCAATCATCATGGCGAAACTGTGGGCTCGATATCTGGCGGTTGTATCGAGGATGATCTGATTAGCCGGATTAAAGAAGAAGGTGTGCAGGCTGTATGTAAAGACGGCCTGCCCGTCGTACAACGCTATGGTATCTCTGCCGATCAGGCACATCGTTTTGGTCTGCCTTGTGGCGGTACGATAGAGTTAGTGCTGGAACCTGTTTCTGAACTTAGTCAGTTAGATCAATTATTAGCTGCCTGTGAACAACGTCGTAATGTCGAACGCTGGCTGGACATACGAAATGGCCACACGCAGTTGCAAGCCGGTACGCGTGGTGGTGTCCCGATGCTCGATGAGTATCAACTCGTAACGTATTTTGGACCACAAGTGCGTCTGATCGTCATCGGCGCGAGTGATTTGTCGCGCTTTTTGTGTCAATTTGCACTGAGCTTAGGCTTTGAAGTAATCGTCTGCGATCCGCGTGAAGAATACCGCGCCAGTTGGCAATTAAGCGGTATCACTGTCAGCGCAGAAATGCCGGATGATCTGATACTGCAACTCAAACCTGATACTCGCACCGCCATCATCGCCCTATCGCATGACCCCAAACTGGATGATCTGGCGTTGATTGATGCGTTGCAATCCCAAGCATTTTACGTCGGCGCAATCGGCTCACGCCGCAACAGCGAACAACGACGCGAAAGACTACGCACCCACTTCGATATTTCTGAAGATAGCTTGCAAGCCCTGCACGGTCCGGCGGGTATCTACATCGGCAGCAAAACCCCCGCCGAAATTGCCCTCTCCATCATGGCGCAAATTGTCGCTGTTAAAAACGGTATTCCCGAATCGCTGGCGACGGAAGTCGCCACAGGAAAATTACAACACGAAGATGTGCGACATATCGAGACTTTTCAGTGCGGTATTTAAATCACGGGTAAAATCGCACACGCTAACATGACTTTTCGAAGGGTCATGTCAGCGTGCGAAAATTAGTCATATTTTTCGATGCTAGCTCATCGCAATTTTCTCCTCAGAAGTTGTCGCATGTGCTGGATCTTTAGCATGTACCAACCGGTACAACAAAGGCAGCACGAGCAACGTCAAGAAGGTCGAAGACAAGATCCCACCTATCACCACCGTTGCCAGTGGGCGTTGTACTTCAGCGCCAGTGCCAGTCGCAAGCGCCATGGGAACAAAGCCCAGCGAAGCAACCAATGCTGTCATGAGCACCGGACGTAGCCGCGTCAATGCACCGATTGAAATGGCTTCGTCTAAGGACATATGCTGTTCTCTTAATGAACGAATATATGAAATCAGTACCAAGCCGTTTAAGACCGCGACACCGGATAAGGCAATAAAGCCAATTGCAGCAGAGATCGACATCGGTATCCCACGTATTGATAAGGCGATGATGCCACCGGTCAGCGCAAAAGGAATACCAGTGAAAACGAGCAAGCCATCTTTGATGTTGTTGAACATCACAAAGAGCAGTGTCAACACCATGAAAAGCGCGATGGGAATAACGATTTGCAAGCGTCGCGTCGCTGACTCTAATTGTGCAAAAGTACCACCCCAACTTGTCCAGTAACCCGAGGGGACGCTGACCTCTTTGGCGACCATTTGTTGAGCCTCCGATACGAAGCTACCAATATCACGATCACGCACATTGGCGCTGACGACCAGATAGCGTTTGCCATTTTCACGACTGACCTGATTAGGGCCTGGCGCGATATCAAGCGTTGCCAGCGCACTGAGTGGAATAAAGCTGACCGGCATCCCAGCTTGTGGCGACAAAGGAACCGGCAACTGTCTCAAAGCATCCAGATCGCTGCGCAAAACCTCAGGTAAGCGAACCTGGATATCAAAGCGGCGATCACCTTCAAAGATCATGCCAGCTTTTTGTCCACCTGTGGCGGTTGCCAACACGTCCTGAACGTCACCCACATTCAAACCATATCGTGCCGTCTTCGCTCTGTCGATATTCACAGTCAACATCGGTAGTCCTTCCGTTTGCTCTACCTTGACTTCGATAGCTCCCGGAATTTTTTGTAATACGTTGGCGATTTTTTTCCCGGTCTGTGCCAACACCTCCATGTTATCGCCATAAATTTTGACTGCCACGTCGCTACGCACACCCGAGATCAACTCATTGAAACGCAACTGTATCGGTTGTGAAAATTCATAGGCATTACCGACATACCGAGCGGCTTCTGTTTGAATTGCTGCAATGAGTTCTGACCGTGTTTTCTTAGGTTCAGGCCAATTTAATTCTGGCTTGAGCATAATATAGCCATCAGAAATATTCGGTGGCATAGGATCGGATGCAATTTCTGCCGTGCCTGTTCGTGCAAACACGCGATCAATTTCCGGAAATTTTTCTTTCAACCCGGCTTCGATTTTTTTCTGCATGTCCAATGACTGGGTCAGACTGGTGCCCGGAATCCGCAAGGCTTGCATCGCAATGTCGCCTTCGTTCAGACTTGGAATAAACTCACTCCCCATGCGAGCAACAAGCATGCCAGAGCCGATCATCACGCCAAGCGCACTGATTAAAACCAAAGAACCATTCCGCATGACCTTTTTGAGTAGTGACGCGTAAACGTTCTTTGCCATTGACATCAGCCGATTTTCTTTTTCGGCGACGCGCTTACCAATAAAAAGTGCAACGGCAGCCGGAACAAAAGTGATTGAGAGCAGCATCGCACCCAACAACGCAGTCACCACCGCAAACGCCATTGGATGAAACATTTTCCCTTCGACACCGGTCAATGCAAAAATGGGCAAATACACGACCATGATAATCAACTGACCAAACATCAGCGGGCGCCGGGCTTCTTTGGCTGCCGCAAACACTTCATCAAAACGTTCATTCAGCGTGAGTTCGCGCTGCAACCTATCCTGTGCATGAGCCAGGCGTCGCACACAATTTTCAACGATCACCACTGCACCATCAATAATGATGCCGAAGTCTAAAGCCCCCAGACTCATCAGATTGGCACTCACTTGATAAGTGACCATGCCAGTAAACGTGAACAGCATGGAAAGAGGAATGACCATCGCCGTAATGAAAGCAGCACGAATATTTCCCAGAAACAGAAACAAGATCGCAACCACCAGCATCGCACCTTCGATCAGGTTTTTCTTGACGGTATAAATGGCTTTATCAACTAATACGGTGCGGTCATACACCGTTACCGCTTTAACGCCTGGTGGGAGTGAGTGATTAATTTCTACCATACGCTTCGCCACTGAATCGGAGACGGCACGACTATTTTCACCGATCAACATAAACACCGTCCCTAATACAACTTCGCGGCCATTCTCCGTTGCGGCACCGGTACGTAACTCGCGCCCAATAGCGACCTCTGCAATGTCACGAACACGAATAGGAACGCCTTGAACATTGTTGATTATCGTGTCACGGATATCATCCAGACTGCGCACCTGACCTGGGGCTCTGATCAGGAATTGTTCTCCCCGGCGTTCGATATACCCTGCGCCTATATTGCTATTGTTACGGTCGATGGCATTCACCACATCTTTGAACGTCAACCCATAAGAACTCAATTTAATGGGGTCTGGAGTAATGTGATACTCTTTTGCGTAACCACCAATTGTATTGATTTCAGTAACACCATCAACTTGCCTCAATCGTGGCTTAATTATCCAGTCCTGAATTTCGCGCAGATCGGTTGATGTGTAGGGTGTTCCATCAGCTTTCCTTGCATTGGGCTCACTTTCTACGGTCCAGAGAAAAATCTCACCCAGTCCGGTCGAAATAGGGCCCATCATTGGCGTCACGTCGGACGGCAAATTTGCTTTTGCCTCCTGAATACGTTGGTTAACCAATTGACGCGCAAAATAAATGTCTGTTCCCTCTTTAAATATGACCGTCACCTGAGACAAACCGTAGCGCGACAAGGAACGTGTCTGCTCCAGGTGGGGCAATCCCGCCATCACGGTTTCAATCGGAAACGTTACCCGTTGTTCGATTTCTAATGGTGAATAGCCGGATGCAGCCGTATTGATTTGCACCTGCACGTTGGTGATGTCAGGCACTGCATCAATTGGCAATCGTTGGTAATTAAAAACCCCGATCGCCGCCATGGCAAACACCGCAAGCATGACCAACCATCGATGTTCAATAGCGAGACGAATGATTCGTTCAAACATAGTGATCCCCTTGATTCGCTTGATTGTGTAGATTAATGCGCATGTTCAGCACTTTCCTTTCCTGCCTCGGCTTTCACCACAAAACTTCCTGCCGCCGCATATGGAACATCAATAAGCATGCCATCCAAAATCTCAGTCAACTTGCCATCACTGACGCCAGTGGTAACCACTTGCGCCTTAAAACCAGTGGGAACTTTGATGAAGACAACGGTTTTGCCCTCGAGCGTTTGGATAGCATCAGATTGCACTGCTACCGCGAGATTTTTTTTTCCATGGCTCAAAGCAACGTTCACAAACAAGCCAGGTCTCCAGACAAGGTTTGGATTAGTGATCACAACACGTGCCTTTGCCGTGCGCGTCTGCTCTCCTAAGAGATTACCGATATAGTTAATTTTTCCAACCGCAGATAAGTTTGTAGAAGTAGATCGGATGGTGACCTCGTCGCCTATCTTTGCGTTTTCGAGATCTTTGGGCGTGAGTACCACGTCAACCCAGACGCTGGACAGATCCGAGATGAGAAAAACATTGGCATCCTCTTTGACCGCTTCACCCAGCGCGATGTGTTTTTCAATCACGATACCGTCAAAAGGCGCACGCAACACATAGCGATTAAGTTTGCCTTCGGTATCATCCGCATTGAGCGCAGACAATTTAGACTTGCTGGTTTGCGTGTTAATTTCAGCTTCACGATAGGCCTGCTGTGCCTGCAAATAATCCTGCTCTGCGGATATCTTATCTTGCCAGAGTTTTTTTTCGCGCTCATAGGTTAGCTGCGCTAACGAAAGACGTTTTTGTGCTGCCATCGATGCGCTACGTAATTCTGCTAACTCAGGGCTAGAAATGACGGCGAGGACTTGCCCTTTTTTTACACGCTGCCCAAGATCAGCGGAAACTGATTCGGCAACGCCAGATAATCGCGGAACAATATGCGCAGTACGATCCTCATTGAAACGGATTTCTCCCGGTAATGTGATGGTGCTGGTAATACTTGCGGATGCCGATTGAGCGATCTGTATGTTGGCAGTTTGTATTTGCTGCTGATCCATGTGGATCACATCATTTTCTTCATCTTCGGGATTTTTTGCATGATCTGATTTTTGCTTGGCGGTATTCTGTGCTACGTTTTCATCCGCCTTTGCAGTCATACTTTTATTCCAGAACATTGTCGCTGCAATGATCATCACAATGGCTAGCAGTACACAAATAATGGTCTTTTTTTGATTAAAATTTCTGTTCATCTTCATTTTTTATTCCTCTCATTTAGGAAAAAATTTTCACCCGACTCTATACCCTCAACACTGACATAACGCTGTATTTCTCCGATCGAACGATAGCGATCAGACACTGCGCGCAAATACTGGGTGCGGCTTTGAAAAAGGGTTCGTTGTGCATCAAGCACATCCAGAAAATTAAATTTACCCATTTCAAATCCCGTTACTGCTGCGTCAAATGCAGCTTGTGCGGCAGGTAAAATGTCGTGACGGATGGTTGATATTTGATGCTGAGATACCTGAGCACGCTCGTAAGCATCTGCCAACTGCTGGCTCATGCGCAGGTAGTCAATCTCGACGGTGGTTTTCGCTTTCTCGACACGGTTGAGGGCGGACAGCAAATTGCCTTGGTTGCGATTAAACAATGGTAATGGCACGGAGATACCGACCACATTCTGCGAACGGCCTGTTTCATAATCCTTCTTATTGCCGATCACCACGGTCACATCAGGTATTTGTTGGGCACGTTCCAATTTGAGCTGTGCTTCCTCACGCGCGATCTGCATACGTGCTTGCCGCAACTGCGGCGAGGTATCGAGGCGGCCTTTGAGTTCATTAAGTGAAGGAATTTCAGCCAAATCAAACTCAGGCATGACGAGCGTTTCTGTCAGGTCATCGGAGCGTCCCAACAATCCCGCCAAGCGGCGTCTGGCTTGTTTTAGCTCGACATTTGCTTGTGCCAGTTCTAATCGCACATTCGCTTCAGCAATGTCAGAACGTTTTTGTTCTAGCGGCGAGATTTTGCCAGCCAGTAATCGCTTCGCCGCAGCGTTACTGGCTTTTTGGGCGAGTTCTAAGGATGCGCTGACAAGATTCGTCTGTTCGCTTGCATTGAGCGCCGCCAGATAGACGGCAACTACTTCTGCACGTAACTCAGCACGGTTGATGGTGACATGATTAGTCACTAATTGACGTTCCTGCTCAGCGACATTAATTCTGGCTTGTCGCTTCCCGCCAAGCTCCAGAGTCTGGCTTAATTGAATGGTTTGCGTACTGTTGGATTTTTGTATTCCCTCTTTCAATACAGAAAATTCAGGGTTAGGAAAAGCCGCCGCTTGTTCACGGACACCATTCGCGATATCAACGCTTTGCTGCGCCGATCGTAGCTCGGGATTTGATTTCAGCGCCAATAAAATAGCCTGGTTTAAAGTCAATAAATCACTGGTAATGCTGGCACCGGCCTGATCATTAAAATAAGAAGCTTTTTTTTCTTGCTCAGTTGCATAGGCACGAGCATGAGGTGACAACTGCATCAACAATGCAGCTGCAAAGACAAAATGTCTGGATTGCATAGATAACTCCGAAAAATAAAAAACGAAGAATATCCAGCGGCAAGGCTTACACCCGGCAGAGTATGCCTGGGTGCAGAAACAGAGTCAGAAACAGAATCAGAACATTGCCGCCGGAGTTAAACCGGCAGCGACCACTGAGGGCGTTCTGGGGGGGATTTGTAATTAGAAGTGAGTCCGGGAACGGTTGCGAGAGCAGCATATCCTAGCAACAAAGTGCGAAAGGCGAGAACCGAAGGTTCATCAAGAAACACGATGCCATGTGCGCAGAGCGAGCAGTGCATATGCGGAATGGATTTTGCCGCAAGCTTAGGATCAGCTTTAGTGATAGAGAAACTCTCGTCGGTATCCATCTCATGCGCATGGTGCCCAAAATGCTGAGCAGGTTTGCCTGTTTCGTGTTCGCAATAGGCAGAAGCGGCATTCCAGATGAACTGAAAGGCCACGATGCTTATCAACAGAAACAGGAATCGACGTGTCATGTGACGGATTGTATCACGATCGATTTCACGCGCAATGATCTGGCGTGGCATCAGTTACATTGCGCTTGTTATTCATGCCTTAAGAATCCGCCTTCGGAAGTGGCTTAAAAGGAAAAGCTTGTTGCTTGAGAAAACCATTCGGAACATAGTCACCAACGACCCCATATTTTTCAGGGAACTGCTTCTCTGAATCCACAGCCGTCCCAAACATCCAATCAATAAACGCGAAGTGCGCTGCATAATTTTTGTCGATCGCCTCATCGTCCGACGAATGATGCCAATGATGAAAATCCGGCGTTACGAACACCTTACGTAGCGGTCCCCAATTGATGTGGACATTGGCATGATTAAACACCGCCTGAAAACCTACAACAATAATGTAGGCGTCCAACACTGGTTTGGTAAAACCCACGACATACAGAGCACCGAGGATAACGACACGCGTCGCGATGATTTCAAACATGTGCAAGCGACTCCCCGCGATCCAATCCATGACCTCCGAAGAGTGATGCACCGCATGGAATCTCCACAGGAAAGGTACCTCATGGTATGCCCTGTGAGCCCAATACTCCACAAAATCAGCCACAAACACGGCAAGTAAAAGTTGAGGAACAAACCAGATCGTGCTGACAAATTCTTGCACCTCATGCCTGACCATCCAACCAAATACATTATGTATCAGGTAATTCACAACCAACAGCATGAAACCAATCAGTAAATGGTTCACCACAAAATGTACCAAGTCGTTCTGCCACGCTTTTCTGAATATCGCTTGCCCTTTATAGAGCGGAAATGCCTTCTCCAAAACGATGAAGATAATCGACGACCCAAGCAGATCCAAAATCAGCCAATCGAGCCCGAGATAAGGGGTGCCATCTGCGAAATCCCCTACCGGCACGCGCGAGCCGCCCAGCGCCACCGTCGCCAACACCAAAAAAAGCGCTGCACAATTGACGCCACGACCACGATTTCTGGCGACATTCGCCAACGACTAGCTACCTGAGATGATCAAAGCCACGAACATCACTTGCCGTATCACCGCAACGTTGTATTGTGCTCTGAGTTCGGGGGTCGTTAAGTATTGTGGGAAATGAAATGCCAGTACGCCTAAAAAGCATAAAATCGCCAACGCCAGCGCGAAAACACCACTAGCAAGACCACTTCCAGGCTTTAGCTCGCCTTCGGCATGAAGCATATGCGTCGTTTCTTCGACCACTTCATGCGCCACAACCAGCGGTGCATTTGCCACTGCTGCCGCCATGTGTTTGAAATTTCGTTTTAGCTTTGCTGCAGATTTCTTATCCATGTGTCCTAGATCCAAATTATTGCGTATCTGAAAACGAATTCCACGATCAATAACGTAAGCTCACCGCATCAGATCGCACCTCACATTTCGCTGAGCAGATGTTGCTAAAAAAAATGAACAGGCTCATTTGTTCAATTCTTTACTGAAGTGGCACAAATTCTTGCGGCATCACCATTGCTCGTTATATGCCAGTTTTTTTTCCGCACAACATCCCTACGCTTAAATATTTTCTGTAGCGATGCCATCCAAGCATGGTGACTATAGCTGAACCTTGTCGTTGAAGTGCCAATACGATAAAAAGTTACAAATGATTATATTAATAACATATTTTTAGCTACAAAATTAGGACTCCCAGCGAGATCGTATGGTGATCAGAAAACTATCGACAACGACATTTGAAATCAAGTGAGGCAGCTTTTTCACAACATCACATGCAAGAAGAACATGTTTTTACACTATAAAAATATGTTAGATTTCATTCAATATATCCAGCAATAAATCTTTATCATTAAAACCCTCTCCCTCTATCTATTTTCTTATGTTTAAAAAACTTTTACTTGCTCTTTTCATCCTCAGTTCTTTGACTGCACTTACGAATGCTGCAGATACCCCTCCGAAAATGACGGCGGAAGAATTTTTGTCATCAATCCATTTTCAATCAGGCAAAATCATTTTGCCGGGTGCGATTGCAACGCTGGATTTAACTCCGGGATTTCGTTATGTAGGACCTGATGATGCAGAGAAAATTTTAGTTGATGCGTGGGGGAACCCGCCCGGAAATAAAACACTGGGAATGATTTTTCCAGCTGACGTTAGTCCGCTTCAAAAAAATGGCTGGGGCGTTGTTGTTACTTACGAAAAAGATGGGCATGTCAAAGACGATGATGCGGACAGTATCAAATATGATGAACTACTACAATCCATGCAGGAGTCAGAAAAGACAAACAACGAAGAGCGTAAAAAAAGTGGCTACGCGGCGAGTAACCTGATGGGCTGGGCAGAACCACCAACCTATGACAAGCAAAGCCACAAATTGTTTTGGGCGAAAAACATACGATTTTCTGACACACCAGAAAACACGTTAAATTACAACATCAGAGTATTGGGACGCGAAGGGGTTCTGGTTCTCAATGCGGTCGCCGGTATGAATCAGATCACCGAAGTAAAGCAGCAAATGCAAAACGTGAATGCGTTTTCCGAATTTACTCCTGGCAATGGCTATAACGACTTTAACGAGAAAACTGACAAAGTTGCAGAATACGGTATTGCCGCCTTGGTCGCTGGTGGTATCGCTGCTAAATTAGGCTTATTTGGAAAATTATTCGCCTTACTGATTGCCTTTAAAAAGATCATACTACTTGGCATCGCGGGTGTTGGCAGTTACATCTATAAGTTTTTTAAAGGAAAAAAAACTGAAACTAACGCCGTCAATGAAACCGCAAGCAACTCGTCCAATTCAACCGAGCAATAAGACATGGGTAAGTTATTAACATGGCTATTCGTCGCTGGAAAATTAGGCAAGGTGACGCTCACTGCGGGAACGATGTTGATTTCCATCGTTGCATATTCTTGGATTTTTGGATGGCGCTATGCTGTTGGATTTGTCCTGTTAATTTTTGTTCATGAAATGGGACACTACCTGGCAGCAAAGAAAAAAGGTCTTAATGTTGGTGCACCGACGTTTATTCCTTTCGTTGGTGCATGGATAGAACTCAAAGAACAGCCACATAACGTAGAAACGGAGGCATATGTTGGTTTTGCGGGCCCAATCGCTGGAACAGTCGGCGCCATGTGCTGCTACTTCTTTGCAAGAGAATTGGAAAGTAGTCTTTTCATGGCGCTGTGGGGGAGTGACTGTTTTGTCCCTGCGCGAGGCAATCAAGAAAAATGAGAAAACCCAATACCAGCGCGGCTACCAGACGAAAAGCGCGCCAAAAATGGCGCTTGCAAAAAGTGGTGAAAAATAGTCGAAAACGCGCAATTTTTGCGGATTTATTGTCACTGGAATGGTTGGGAATGGTGGGACTTTGATCAGATGCTGCGTAGTCAGGCTCGTTCGCGGCACTCCTGCCATGACTATCCATTTTTCCGAAGCGGTAAACCGTAAACGGTTCGTCGGGCTTAGCGTGTATAGCCTTATCCAGCAAGCCTTTCAGCGCTGCAGCACCCTCATCATCCCCAACAAACCGCATACGCTTCTAATCAACAGCAGGAACATCATATTAGCCGATTGAAAAGCAAATAGAGCAAACTTATTTGCCATACAAAAATGAAAAGATGTCGGTTTTGCGGTAAAGCAAAGGCACAGTAACTCGCACCTAAGTGTTACGTTTGTCAAAAACGGCGAAAAATAAAAAATACAATAAAATCATATTGTTGCGCTTGGCTCTGTCGCAGTTAGGTTCAAGTAAGTGTAACGTCGACTAGTGTTAAAAATTTCCGGCAAGTGCATTATCGCCAGGATAATTTAACGCGCCACCAGCTTTAGAACCTCTTGCAAGTCACCTTGCCCTGCGCCTTTTTGCAGGTATTTACATAGGAAGACGACGATTTCGGCTTTCCTATCTGCATCGTCGATCACCAGTTTATTTTCATCCAGCCATTCATCCAGGGCGCGCATGGCTGTAGCCAATTGCCTAGGGTCGATCACGACGCCACCCGCAATCGCGCCAGCCACTTCGCTGCGATCCTCTTGCTTTTCCACTGGCACTGGCGCTATCTCAGGCGGCAATGGCTGATAGCCGGGCAGGTAGGCGCGGGGAATGGCATACATTTTCCGTACGCCACCCAGACCGACCTTGGTTTCGTAATGCCATTCTTCTTTCTTTGCGCGCAGCTGAATTCCCCTCGTAGTTGAAGGTAAATCTGATAAATTCATCGCTGCAATTTCTGCCGCTGTAAATAATTTCGCCATTTCGGACTTTTTGCCTTCCAAGTCCGAAATTTATTTCGGACTTTAGTTAAATAAAAGCCGCCTTTAAATCAACGACTTACAAATTAAATTGGAGTGCGTAGAAAAAATTAACTCCGAAATTAAATGGAATGCTTGACTTCGGACTTTTTCGCACTTAATATGTGTCCACGAACTAACCCAACAAGGAAAGATCATGGACACATTGAATGCCTCAAAAAAATCCGCAACCGAAGATTTACATCGTGCGGATATCGTTGCAGCACTGCATAAAAAAGGCTGGTCGCTGCGCAAACTATCAGAGCAGAGCGGCTTAGCGGCAGGCACACTCCGGGCGGCCTTGGAGCGCCCTTACCCCAAAGCAGAGCGCATCATCGCTGCCGCGATTGGCATCGCCCCCGAAGTCATCTGGCCAGCCCGTTACGCAAAGCGGAATTTTACGCCAGTTTTAACGCTTCCCGCCTCCAAAACTTCACAGTCTTCGCAGTCTTTGCAACATGTCGCTGCATGAAATGAATCTTAGCGTTCCCTTGTCATTTGTGCCAGCAGTGCATTTCGCGGAGTAAAAAAATGGTGTTGCGAAAAAGAAGATGGAAGTCAGTCAGAGCTACCTGCCTCAGTGAGGCGATGGAATTATGCCTGGAGTATGCAAATGAACAGCGCCGCCCAATCAAGGTTCTGGCTGATCTGATGGGAGTGGAAGTCAAGACCTTGTACCGCTGGTTATCCGACACCTCCATGCCGTTAAACCGCATCCGTCAATTTGAGACGTTTTGTGGCGCCACGTTTCTCAGCGAATACCTATGCCTGGCGCACGGCGACAAAGTGGTGGTCGCCATCCCATCCGGGAAAAAAGCCGATGTCACCGACTTGGCTGCGCTGCAAGGCAATTTCGCCGAAGCGATCACCTTGTTGGCGCGCTTTTATCAACATGGTGAAGACCTGGAAGAAACCTTGGCCGCCCTGACAGAAACCCTGTCGCAGTTGGCTTACCAGCGCGGCAATGTACTCAAGGTCGGCCAACCTGAGCTGGAACTATTCGGAGTGCAGCAATGAGTCAAGTGGTAGTCAAGACCCATTACAGCGCCGCCGAGCTTGCTGCCATGAAGCTGTCGGGATTGCCTGGAACAATACGTGGGGTGCAATTTCTTGCCGAACGTGCGACCTGGGATAGCGTTGAAGTCACAGGTCGTGGCGGCCTGCGCCGCGAATACGCCCCGCCCTCCGCCGTCATGGACGCGATCCGCCAGAGAGCCGCCCAGCAACTGGCCGCCACCATGCCGCTGCCGGCATTGCCGGTAGTGCAAGTGCAATCCACCGTCGCCCATACCGAGGTGCAGCGTTTAACGGCCGACGCCCGCAAAGGAGTGCTGGATGCGTTAAACGCCTTGATGGCACGCAGCGGCTACCCGTTAAAACGGGCGGCGCGCTATCTGATCGACAGCGCCCGCAACGGTGACGCCAGCCCGCAGCTGGTGGCAATGCTAAAACTGGCACGCGATGGGCGCGGCCGCAGCAGCGACGATGGCTTGCCGTCCGAACGCAGCTTGACCCGCTTCGTTGAATATCACAAGACAGGTGCGCTAGCACCTAAAAAACGTGAAAGCGACATGTCTGTGCCGGACTGGGCGAAAAGTTTTCTGAGTTTTTACCAAAAGCCAGAGAAGCCGACAGTCGAACATGCTTACCAGCTTTTCGTTGAGGCGAATGCGGCGATGGATCGCCCAAGCATTCACAAAGTGCGTCGTTTCTTGAAGAAGATCGGCAACGTCAGCTTGCAAGTGGGACGCATGGGTGATCGTGAGCTGAAAAACCTCAAACCCTTTGTGCGCCGCACGTTTAACGATCTGTTGCCATCGGACGTATATAGCGCCGACGGTCACAAATTCGATGCGGAAGTGCAGCATCCATTGCATGGACGCCCTTTCCGGCCAGAGATCACCACGGTCATCGATATCGCGACCCGCCGCGCCGTTGGCTGGTCTATCGGGCTGAATGAGAGCGCCCTGGTGGTGTTGGATGCCTTGCGCCACGCGGTGGAAATTGGCGGCATACCTGCGATTTTCTATGTCGATAACGGCTCAGGCTACGTCAATCAAATGATGCAGGACAAGGCCACGGGCTTAATGGCGCGGCTTGGTACTGAAATGGTGCACAGCCTGCCGTACAACTCCCAAGCACGCGGCGTGATCGAACGCTTCCATCAGACGCTGACCAAAGCAGCCAAGGAAATCACCGGCTACATGGGCGCGGACATGGATCGCGAGGCGAAACATAACGTCTTTAAGCTGTCGCGCAATGCGTTAAAAGCGAAAACAAAAGGCGAAGTGGCGACGATACCATTGATGGGCTGGACTCATTTTATCGAATTCATTAACGGCATATTTAACGCGTACAACAATCGCCCTCATAGCAGCTTGCCAAAAATGCTCGACCCAGAGAATGGTCGCAAACGCCACCAGTCGCCTAACGAAGCCTGGGCGCTCGCGGAAGCAAAAGGATTCACACCGCACCACGTCAGCAAGGAAGAAGGCATTGCCTTATTCAGACCACAAATGATGCGCACGATACGCCGTGCCGAGGTTGAGTTGTTCGGCATGCGCTATTCCAATGCGGCATTGACGGAGTTTAACGGTGAGCAAATGGCGGTCTCGTATGACATCCACGATCCGCAGACCGTGTGGATTTATAACGCGGATGGCCGCTTGATTTGTAGCGCCGAATTGAATGCCAATGCCGCGCCCTACATGCCCAAGTCAGTTGTTCAGCAGGCACAAGAAAAACGCACGGCTGGACGCGAAAAGCGCTTGCTCAATGGTCTGACGGAAATTCACGCAGAGCGTGACGGTGCCTTGGCTTTGGAGGTTTCTCAGGGCGTAGTCATCCCGACCAACATCGACCAAATCCGCGAGAAATGGGCGTTAAACCAAGACCTGGAAATCTTGGTCAGCGCACCGAGCGTGGCCTACACAGAATTTACTGAAGTAAAAGCGGCAGTGGAAGACAGCAAGGTCGCTGATCTGCCGGAACAGCCGCACCAACGCTTTGCCCGCTGGATGGCGCTAGATCAATTACTCAATGAGGGAGGTGTTATCGAAAACGCTAAGCAAACTCAGTGGTACGGGATGTACCAGCAATCTAACGAATTCAAGATGTTTTTTAAACGTCATCAGGCGATGACACAAGAAGAGCAAAGCACGGCGGCAACCGTGCTTTGTATGAACCAAAACTAACCACAGAAGGATTATGACTTATGGCACAGCAAAATAGCAAGGCAAACACAGCGCGTCCGCGTGGCGGCGTTGCTGCCATCGCGACCTTTGATCTGGTTGCGGCAACACTGGAACAGTTGACTAATCGTCGCATGGGTATGGACGGCATCGGGGTGCTGTATGGCCCTAGCGGCTGGGGAAAAACCTTTAGCAGCAACACCTTGGCGCTCGACACACGCGCTTACTTTGTGCAGATGAAAGCGGTCTGGACCAAGAAAACCTTCCTACAAAAGATACTGGAAGAAATGAAGGTTGATTACAGCTACAACTCGACGATCCCCGACCTGTTCGATGCAGTCACCAGCCAGCTGGCGGCATCCAAGCGTGTGCTGATCCTGGACGAGTTTAACCGTGCCATTGAAAAACCGATTTTGGCGCAGATCACCCGCGAACTGTTCGATTCCACCCAGACGCCGATCCTGCTGGTCGGTGAAGAGCAACTGCCTAATGCGATGGCAAGACCGCAGTTTAAGCAGCTCTATCGCCGCGTGTCGGCCTGGGCGGAAGCCAAGGACGTGACGGTGGACGACGCCTACAAATTAGCCCCGATCTACTGCCCAAACATCGAATTTGACGCCAATGCCGTGGAAGCCCTGGTGCAGTTTGCCAAAGGCTCAGTCAGCAGCGTGGTGAAGTGCTTTAACCAATTGCATGAGCATTGCTTAACGCAGGGTATGGACAGCGTCACCTTCGCGGCATTGCAAAAGATCGCCTTGCCTTCCGCCACTCATCCGAAAAGGAAGATTTAACGATGGCCAGATTACCTGCCGAACAAGAAATGAGTGGCGGAAAGTCGCCGCGTCAAAAAGTGTGGGCGCAGATACGCAAGCAGCATGACCGATTCACCCAGGCACAGATCGTCGAGCGCGGCAAGGTGTCTGAAGATGCAGTCAAAGACTACGTCAAAGTCCTTCTCAAGGCGGGCTTTATCGCAGTCATTGACAGTGAACCTGTCGGCACCATGTGCAAGCGCAATGTCTACGCCCTGATTAAGGACAACGGGGTGGAAGCGCCACGGATTACCAAGAAAGGGGAAGTCGTCATCCAAGGCAGCGTGAATGAGGCGATGTGGGGAACCCTGCGCCGGGTCTTGAAGGGGCAAAACTTCGACTATCGCGAACTGGCGGCATTTGCCAGCACCAACTCGCAAACGGTCGCAGAAGAAACCGCCAAAACCTATGTCTTGATGTTGACCAATGCCGGATATCTCGAATGCGTCACGGCACCGGTATTAGGGCGGCGTGCTCGTCCAGGACGCTACCGCTTTAAACCGAACATGGACACCGGGCCACGTGCGCCGATGATACAGCGCACCAAACAAGTGTATGACCCGAACAAAAATCGCGTGATGTGGGTTGAAGAAAAAGGAGATGAAGATGAAGTTATGTGAATACATGCGGACGGATTGGTTCAAGGGCTTGCAGCGTGAGGTCGACAACAGCACCAAAGCCGATGTCGCCAAGAAAATGAGCATTTGCCGCGCCAAGCTTTCACAAGTCATGAACGGTTGCGGCGCGTATGGAACTGGTGCTGCCAGCACCGCACACATCGAACGCGACTATCGCCGCACCTTCGAGAAAATGGAATGCCCGCATAGCGAGCAAAGCGTCAGCATCAGCATATGCCGCGAGAACGCGCTCAGTGCGGCGCCGACGCACAACCCACGCCAAATGATGCAGTGGCAAGCCTGCCAGCAATGCGTCCACAAGCCTAAGCCGTTGACCGAGGCCGCGCCCGTGCCGAAGAAGAGAGCGTTAAACCGCACCACTGAGGCTGTGCCAGTCCAGCAAGCTGGAATCATCGACAAAGTGACATTGCCACTACCAATCGTAGGTGCCCCACAAATCCAAAACTACCAGGAGCCAACATGAAAACCATAGACACCGCACAAACCGAACGCAACAACGCTTTCCTTGATTTGCTGATAAAGACCATGTCGTTAAAAAATGATGCTGCATTATCCAGAGTGCTGGAAGTCGCTCCGCCAGTCATCAGCAAAATTCGCCACGGTCAACTGTCGGTTGGTGCCACGCTGTTGATTGGTGCCCATGAAGAAAGTGGCCTGTCTATCCGCGAAATGAAAGCTGTTCTCTCCGAACAAGTACAGGAGGCAACATGACACCCCTGATCAATCGCATTCAACGTGCATTCATCCTGTTTCAGATTCGCTGCCTGGATCGCCGCTATATCCGGTTTAGTAATGACGTTAGCTATTACGAACAGGCGCTGATTGACAACAAGGAAGCGGCCAGAAAAAACCGCGCTGCACTGTTAAGAAAACGTTCAGAACTGCGCATCAAATTCTATCACCTGGAAAACAACTGACATGAATACCATCAACAAAACCGCTATGCAACGCCTGACCGAGGTCGTCGACTCCGGACAAGAGCCTAACAATGACCTATTAAAAGAAGCCATAACGCAATTGGTTAACGAGCGTCAGGTGTTTATCAAAAGCATTGAGGAGATGGCCGGCTGGCTGGGTCGTATCACGGCTGTGCATATTCATAAAGATGCTCAATTACTTAAATCCACTTTGGATGACTTTGTTGCACAAAGAGTCAAAGTCGTATCAACACCGACTTCTAACATTCACTAAAGGATCGCAATATGAAAACCAATGCTGAAGTTATCCTGGATTTACTGAAAAGCCGACCAGACTTACGTGCTGTCCAAATCGCTGACTTGCTGGATATGGATTTGGATGTCGCAGAAAACACCTTGGTCATGCTTTCCAAGGAAAGCAAGGTCGTCGCTAGGCAAGTGATTGCACCAAACAAGATGCCATCGACAGCATACAGCCTGCCAGCTACCGCGTTAAATTGGACGGCACCTATAGCGATACCACGTACACCGGTTATAACCGTCGCGACAGCGGAACCAGAGCTATCCAAGGTTCAAAAAGCGATCGCTTATTTGAAAACGCATGGCCGCGTTATTAGCAAAGACCTGTGTTTCGCTATGGGCGTGGAATATCCGAAATACTCGCCTACCCAATATCTGGCGACCCAAATCAGACAAGGTGAAATCACTAAAGATGGTCAGTGGTACCAGCTCGGTACACAGCGGCCAGACAACGTGATTGAGAAAACAAAAGAGCCTGCCACGGTGAAGCCAGCAGCTCAGGCAATGAGCACTGGCGACAGCCCAACTGCACAACCAGCTGCACCCGCAATGCCAGCCACGCAACCACCGTCGACAAGCGAGATAGTCAGTATGTTTGATTTTCTGGATTTGAGCCTCACGACTGACGAATACCGGGGCTACCTCAAAGCGAATGTCATCGAGCGTACGTTGCGAGGTGACACCCGAGGCGCATACGAGTATGCAGGCCGCTTGGTCGCAATCCAGGCTTAACGGAGGCAACCATGGCAAAGATGGACGACACCGTTAAAAAAGAACTCAAGGCATTGGGCAAGGCTGAGGCCATCGACATGCTGGAGTGGATTTTGAATCAAGACCGGCTGCGTATTGAATCCTGGTACGAGTCAACTCACGAGAAATTCTATCTGGTCTGGACGATCTCGGATGATGAAGATTTCCCCTCCGGGCGCGCCGTGACCATGCTCGAAGCACTGCAGCAGGCGAAGGCAGCGGACGAACGTTTTTAACCCCTTTAACCACTGATTAACAGGAGCAAGCATGACAACCCAAATTATTCCAGCAGGCTATCAGCAAGACGCGCAAGGCCGTTTGATCCCTGAAGCATTGATCAAGCCGATTGATCGTGAGCGTGACACCCTGGTCAAGGAATTAATCAAAAAAGCCAGTGTAGTCAATGAGGCGTTGCGCGACTTTAAGACGACAACGTTTAACAATATCAACGCATTCATCGATATGAGCGTCGAAGAATACGACGTCAAACTCGGCGGCAAGAAAGGCAATGTCACTTTGTTTTCATTCGATGGGAAATTCAAAGTTCAGTTCGCCGTCTCTGAAAATATCCAGTTTGACGAACGTCTGCAGGCCGCCAAAGAGCTGATTGACGAATGCATTAAACAATGGAGCGAAGGCTCCAGCCCGGAGATCCAAGTGCTTGTGCAGGACGCATTCAAGACCGACAAAGAAGGCAATCTGAACCATGGACGCATTCTCGGACTGCGTCGCCTCGACATCAAAGATGAGCGCTGGCAACGCGCCATGGTGGCTATTGGCGAATCTGTGCAGGTAGTTGGCAGCAAACAGTATGTCCGTTTCTACCAGCGCCGTGATGGCACAGATCAATACGATGCCATCAGCATGGATTTCGCCTCAGTTTAACCGTAACACGTCCGCCCCACGCACGGGGCAACTTTACAAACTACTTATGGAGTAATTATGAACAAAGCAGAACTCGTCAAACACCTCGCAGAATCAGCAAATGTGACCAAAGCACAAGCGGAAGCAGTCCTGATAGCACTGGTGTTGACCGTTAAAGACGCCGTGCGCGCTGGTAATGAGATCGCTATTACCGATCTCGGAAAATTCAGCGCAACTGAACGTGCAGCGCGCACTGGTCGCAATCCACAATCAGGTAAAGAGATTGAAATCCCTGCGAAACGTGCGCCGAAATTCAGCCCAGCCAAGTCGTTTAAGGATTTGGTAAACGCGTAACAGGACATAAGCGAAACCAAACGGCGCAAGCCGTTTGGTCTGCCAGGCGTGGTTGCCTGGTACTGATGAGCAGCCGAAAAGGATAAGGAATGAAACTCACCAAAGAGCAGAAAGAAGAACTTGCACAGAAATTAAGGCTTCCATGGGGGCGCGTCGAATTACTGTGTGATGGATACACCGTGACTTTAAACGTAGAGCGATATAAGGAACTCAGCTTTCGAGTTGTCATTTATGTCAACGGTAAATGGGATGGCAAATGGTTCGACGCGAAAAAGGAATTTCCAGAACAGAAATTCCTCCGAAAATCGGTGCGTCAATTGGTCAGCACCGCAGAGAGAAAGAAAGCAGAAAAAGCCTTTGGCAAGCGAGCCGTGGCCAAAGACAAATTTTGGAGCGGTTCAATCACCATATTCACATGTGATTGGTTAAGTGGTAAAGCCGCGCTTAACCACCTCTGCAAAGTTTGCGAATCTGTGCAAGTTGCTCCTAATAAGGAAAGCACAGAACTTGCAGCATAAGCGAAACCAGACGGCACAGGCCGTTTGGTCTGCCAGGTGTGGTTGCCTGGTACTGATGAGCAGCCAAAGGAAATCAAGTGATACAGACGAAAAATGCCGACCAACTGCGTAAGGCTGAACTAGCTCAAATTCATATCGCCAAGGTGCAACTGGCGTTGGCCGACGACGCTTATCGCGCCATTCTTGTCCAGGTCACTGGAAAAACTTCTAGTAAAGACCTGACATGGCAAGGCCGCAAGGCACTGCTAGATCATTTTAAAAAGATCGGTTTCAAGGTTAAGGCGAAAGCATCTGGTCGCCCAGCACCTATAGTCGCTAAGGATCGCCAAGCATTGATCGGAAAGATTGAAGCGCAACTGGCTGAGGCGGGTAAGCCATGGATATATGCTGATGCGATGGCAAAGCGTATTTGCAAAATTGATCGCATCGACTGGTGTGAACCAGAGTATCTGACAAAAATTATTGCCGCGCTAAGCTATAACGCAAAACGTCATGGGAGATCTGAGGGATGATTGCAGAACTCACTGCAGATCAAATCGACTTGAACGATCTGCCACAGCAATTACAGACGATTGCTGACATTATTGGTTTGCCAGCTACTTTGACGCTGGTGAAACACTATGGCGGCGTGCGCTTATATGTGCCAATGACCGTGACGCCGGAACATATTCTGTCCCGCTTGATCGGCTTTGATACAGCGTTAAAACTGGCGAAGGAATTTGGTGGAATGGATCATTTCGACATTCCGCGAGCAGCTGGAGCCTTGCGAACCGTGCGCAATCGTCGCATCGTGGACAAGTTCAACAAAGGTAAAAGTCTACGTGAATTGGCGCTTGAATTCGTAATGACGGAGCGTATGATCGTTAAAATATTGAGCCATAGTGGCGCAACACATGAAAATCGACAGGCGAATTTATTTTAAACAACTGATATGATTAGTATTTTCTTAATGTCAATGAGGAATTAAATCATGTCACGCTTAGTTTGGTCGCTGGTCGGCACAATTTTTTTTGGGATTATTATTTTTCCTAAACGTTTACTTCCGTATTTAGATTCAGTGCCACTACTGACGATTTTGAGTGAATTTACAGTTATAGAATGGGCAAAATATTTTATCCTGTTTTGCCTATGCTATTTTATGACCGGTGAAACTGCTCTAAAATTACTTGATAAATTGGAGCAGAAATTCAGAGGCAATTAGTCATTTCAGATGTTTGGCAGTAATTCCTGCTTTGTGCCCCCCCCGAACACCTCCCGCCTTAATCCAATTTCCGCGCACGCGTAATCTGACAACGTTTCTTCCAGATTAATTTTCTGATTAACGTTTAAAGGATTCCGCCATGAAAAAACTGCCCCGTATGACCGACTGGCTCCTGTTTGCCGTCGTGCTTTCCCTCCTGATTTTTGCTCTGTCTCCCCAGCAACTGCCTGTCAGCTTATACAAGCTGAACTTGATCGCCATTGCTGGCGTTGTTGGTTACTGGCTGGATCGAAGCTTGTTTCCGTATGCGCGGCCAGACTCATTCTTTGCCAGTAATCTGGAAGACATTGAAAATACTGCCGAGGTTGTAGATGCTCAGTTGCAATATCAACTGGAATGCCACCTGCAAAATGATTTGTTGGCAGCGGCCTCTATGTTACGCCGAGCATTAATCGTTGCTGCTGCTATGATCGCCGTGGGCTTGGGTGCTTAAATGAAGCACTTTTTGTCAGCGCTTTTGCTGCCGATCATCATTGTCGTAGCGCTGTTTGCGATTGCTTGTGGAGTCGCAAAAGCGAATGACATCCCGTCAGCGGCACGTCAGCATCGGGGCGATTTAACGCGCATCGCCCGCGCCAGCTTTGGACTTGATGCGCCAGTCCCAGCTTTTGCTGCGCAACTCCATCAGGAAAGCGGTTGGAACCCCGGTGCAGTATCAACTGTCGGTGCCAAAGGCATGGCGCAATTCATGCCAGCAACCGCTCAATGGTGGTGCGCGTTAAACAAATTGTCTGCGACAGACTGCCAGCCGACCAATTCGGTATGGGCAATGCGCGCCCTGGTTGGATATGATTATTGGCTTATGCAGCGCGTAGCCGGGGAAAGCGAGTTCGATCTGTACTGGGCGACGCTGCGGTCATATAACGGTGGCCTTGGTCATTGGCAAAATGAAGCGGCCAAAGTACGTCCGGCGTTAAATCATGCCGCTATCGATGCCGCATGTGGGCGCGCCAGCCGCGCCAAACTCCATTGCCCAGAAAACTTAGGTTATCCAGACCGCATCCTGAACCGCCTGCAGCGTCGCTATGCGGCATGGGGCAGAACCGTGGAGCCAACATGAACTGGATAAATTTCACCCCGGCACAAACGCTCAATTGGCTAGTCGCTGTCACGTTCGTCATCGGCTTGGGTGCGGGCGGCGCGGTAGTGCATTTGTTTGATACCGCCGAAATAGCCAGCGTCAAAGCAGACCTTTCAGGACTCAAAGCCCAACACTCTGAGGCAATTGCTCAAGCTAATGCCGCAGGACTAGAGCGCATCCAGCGCGCCAATGAGCGTGCCGATAGTCTTCAGATCGCCCTGGACATCACCGAGCAAAAGCTCTCAATTACCCAACTGGAGATGCAGCGTGAAATCACACTTAACACGACTGGCCGCGCTTGCCTTAACGCTCGCACTGTGCGGCTGCTTAACGACAACACCACCGGAAAACAGTCTACAGCCTTGCCCACGTCCACCAGCGAGCCTGTTGCGCAAGATGCAGCCGTTGCCACCGATACCGACGTCGCTACCTGGATCAACAACACCAAAGCCCAGTACGGTACCTGCACAGCCAGATTAGCAGCATTGATCGACTGGCATGCTCCACCTGGAGCCGAACAACATGACTGACATCTATGACCGTGCCACAGAATTGGAAGAGCAAGATAGAGAACGTGCGCTGGCCGAACATGCGAAGCGTTCAGCTATCGCGGGTAAGACTGTCGAAGATAGTGCTAAATTTTGTGATGACTGCGGTATCGACATTCCATTAAAGCGTCGCCAGGCGATGCCCGGATGCCAGCGTTGCGTTACTTGTCAGCAGCGAAAGGAGTTGCGTCGATGACAATCGATCTTACAGGCGCACAGATTTTTATCCTGCTTATTAATTTTCTTATCCTGTGCCTGGCATTTTTTATTCGACTATGGATGACAAGACAGCAAGCAGATATTGATAGCGCAAAAAAATCGTTCTCTGAATTGGAAAAGCAGCTAAACGAATTCAAATTGCTTTGCTCCAAGGAATACGCGCAGCGCTCAGAATTTAGCAATGGCCGCACGGAATTGATGGAGGCAATCCATATTGTCTCAGCAAAAGTTGATCGACTCTTTGAAAAATTTAACACGAAAGCAGACAAATCATGACTGAACAAAGCAAACCGCAAAACGAAATCAGTGAAGAGTTGCGTCTGCTAAGAAAAATTGACCAAAAGGTCGAGGCGATTGATGAACAGATGGCCAATATGAAAAAAACTGCAGCCGTGCATGGTGCGGTTGCAGGTGGCATTTCTGGTGGCATCGTCGCAGCTGGCCTGTCTTTTGCAAAAATAAAGCTGGGCTTGTAACACATGGCACATCCGCAAGAAACCCGCGACAAGGTGCGCCGCGCCTACGTTTTTGATCGGTTATCGCTAGAAGTGGCATCGATGAAATGCGGCGTCTCATACGGAACAGCCAGCCGTTGGAAAACGCAATCAGCCGAAAAAGGGGATGACTGGGATAAAGCACAGTCAGCGCAGTTAATGGCAGGCGGCTGTATTGAAGATATAGGACGGCTGATGTTGTCAGGACTGGTGACGCAATACCAGGCAAGTATGGAAGAGCTTACCAGGGATACAAAGATTGCCCCAGCAGCAAAGGTGCAGCTCTTGGCTAGTCTAGCGGATGCTTTCAATAAGACTATTTCAGCAAGCAAGAAAATCTTACCGGAAACCTCTGAGCTTGCTACTGCAATAGACGTCGTCCAAAAGCTGGCTGAGTTTATTCGAAACCATTATCCGCAACATGCAACCGCGTTCACGGAGCTGCTGGAGCCGTTTGGCGAAGAACTAGTCAAGGCTTACGGTTAATTTTTAACGTTAAAAAGGGTAGATGAACATGAGTGAAATCGAATTGGAAAAAGAAATTCAAGCCAAGGGACTTACAGCGCCGCGTGTGACGCCAGCGGAAATTGAAGCGAGCATCGGAAGCGAGTTTTATTTCACAGCTGCAGACGGTTGCGCTGGTGCTAGTGGTCGTCGTCCGAATAGTGTGTGCTCTGGGACGGCTTTGAAGCTGCTTACGTTCTGCATTCTGGTGCTGGAGAACGGCTTCACAGTTACTGGTGAAAGCGCATGTGCATCGCCGGAAAACTTTGATGCGGAACTCGGGCGCAAGATTGCACGTGCCAATGCAGTCAACAAAATATGGCCGCTGATGGGCTATGCGTTAAAACAAAAGTTGCATGATTTGTCGCAGCAAACTGAAGCTACTTAACGCTCCATGGCTAAACTTTCAAAGAAAGACTTTCTCGCCGAGATCACTGCCCTAGCCGGGCAGTTTCGTCTGCAAATTGAGGCTGAGTGCGACGGCTTTAACCCCGATCCCAAGGAAAGTCTGCGACGCATAGCCAAGTCCCAGAACGATTACGAGTTTTTCGCACGCACCTATTTTCCGCATTACATCAAGCACGAAAATGCAGTCTTGCATGACTATCTGTATAAGCGCTTACCGGAGATAGTCGACAGCCCGGAAGGCCAGCATGAAGCGATTGCTGCTCCACGTGGTAATGCGAAATCCACCCTGGTCACGCAGATATTTACGATCTGGTGCATCGTCACCGGACGTAAACGCTATCCCCTGATCATCATGGATGCCATGGATCAAGCAGCGACCATGCTGGAGGCGATCAAAGCCGAATTGCAGTTTAACCCGCGCCTTTGTATGGATTACCCGCAAACGACTGGTCAAGGCCGCGTCTGGCAGGTTGGCACCATTACTACGGCGAATGACTGCAAGGTGCAGGCGTTCGGCTCCGGCAAGCGCATGCGCGGCTTGCGACACGGGCCGCACCGCCCCGATCTGGTTATTGGCGACGATCTGGAAAACGATGAAAACGTACGCAGCCCAGAGCAGCGCGACAAACTGGAAAGCTGGTTAAAAAAGACCGTTCTGTCGCTCGGCCCTGCTGATGATACGATGGACGTTGTCGTCATCGGCACGATTTTACATTATGACTCTGTGCTCTCACGCCTATTAAAAAATCCTTTATGGAAGCGCAAGAAGTTTAAAGCCATCATCCAGTGGCCGCACCGCATGGACTTATGGGATAAATGGGAAGAAATACTGCTCAATACCGATGACGAGGGTATTTCTGCAAACTTGTTCTATCACTCCCATCGGATTGATATGGAATTTGGTGCAGAGATATGCTGGCCAGCAGGGCAGCCTTTGCTAACGCTAATGCTCAAACGTGCGCGTGATGGTCATGCCGCATTTGATTCCGAGCAGCAGAACGATCCAGTCTCTGGCGATGATGCTCCGTTTGCCAACTCCATTCATTTCTGGGTCAATCGACTTGCCGAGTGGGTTTTCTACGGTGCTTGTGACCCATCCCTTGGTAAACAAGGCGCATCACGCGATCCATCGGCATTACTCGTAGGCGGCGGCAATCGTGTTACGGGCGTGCTCGACGTCGTGGAAGCAAAAATTGCCAAGCGTGTGCCGGACAAGATCATCTCGGACATCATCCTGTTGCAGCAAGAATACCGTTGTGTAGTTTGGGTTATTGAGACTGTTCAGTTTCAAGAATTTCTGCGCACTGAGCTGGTCAAGCGTAGCGCAGCACTGGGTATCCCTGTTCCTGCGGTTCCTGTAACGCCCCATAGTGACAAGCTTTTACGGATTGAGTCCTTACAGCCACATATGGCCAATAGCCTTATACGGCTTCACATATCGCAAAATACTCTGATTGAACAATTAACACATTTTCCCAAGGCAGATCACGATGATGGCCCTGACGCATTGCACATGCTATGGGCAGCATTCATTTCTCGCATGGGTGGATTTGAACACCGATCCAGTGGTCGCAAACGTGTCGGCTCAACAATGTCTGATTATATTAATGGCTAAACAGTCACTCAAGAACGCGTTAAACTTTTAGGAAAATCATGGAAGCAGTAGATAAACAAGTCCTGACTAGCGTGATCGCCACAGTACAGCGCGATATCACTCACCCCTACTTTACTAGCGTGCTGCGGCAGACCGACGACACCTTAATCCAACGCGGAGGAAATAAGGGTCTCAAGATTTATGATGAGATAGAGCGCGACGGCAAAGTCTTCTCTGCGTTACAAAAGCGAAAGCTCGCCGTGATCGGCAGACCGTGGCAGGTTGATCCTGCCACCAATAGTGCCAGAGATATGGCTGCTGCGGAAATGGTTAAGCGCAACCTTATGCGCATCAATTTCGATACGATTACCCTGGATGCCTTAGATGCCATACTTAAAGGGTTTTCCGTTGGTGAGATCATCTGGGCGCAGGATGGTAAAGAATTCGTGATCGACCGCATCATGCCACGTAATGCACGGCGCTTTACCTTTGATCTTGATTACAAGGTACGCATGCTGACGTGGGAAAACCTCATGATCGGTGAGGCGCTACCGGAACGTAAATTCATCGTCCACAGCTTTGGTGGCAAGGACGGTAGCCCATTTGGCCTCGGCCTCGGCACACGTTTGTTCTGGCCAGCATTCTTTAAACGCCAGGATATATCTGCCTGGTTAGTGTTTTTGGACAAGTTCGCCAGCCCTACGGCAGTTGGTAAGCATCCATCTGGCGCACCTGATAGCGAGATCGACCGTTTACTGGAAGCACTGCAGTCCATTGCTCAAGAAACCGCTATTGCCATTCCTGAAAATATGCAGGTGCAATTCTTGGAGGCTGCTCGTTCCGGCGGCAGCGACGCCTATGAGCGCATGGCTCGTTATATGGATGAGCAGATCGAAGAAATCATCCTGGGCGATGCCGGTGGTAAGCAAAGCGGCGGAGCCATCGCTGCAGCGGCAATCACCAAAAAGGAAGTCCGCATCGAGCTGGTGAAAGCTGACGCCGATCTGCTGTCCGACACCTTGAACAATACCATCGCCAAATGGTTGGTCGAAATCAATATGCCAGGTGCAGGCGTGCCGCGTATCTCGCGCATCGTTGAAGAGCCGGCTGACCTGGTCGCTAAATCAGAGCGCGATAGAAACATCTTCGAAATCGGCTACCGTCCTACACTCAAGTACATACACGAGACTTACGGCGGCGAATGGGAAGTCGTTCCCAGCGTCGTATTGAAAGAAGTTGCGCCGATAACGGAACCGGAATTCTCCGAGGCAGACCCGGCATTGTTTGCCGACCAGCTGGCACTGGATGGCGCGATCAATGACAAAAAACTGCAGCCGTTTGCCGTTAAATTGCTGCAGCCCATGATCGACGCACTGACCAAAGCGGCATCGTTTGAAGAGGCATTTAACGCATTGGCTGAAGCGTATCCAAAAATGGATACCGAAGCATTGGCAGACATGCTGGCCAGAGCCGAGTTCGTCGCGCAGTTGACTGGTCGTCAAAGCGTTAAAGACGAAATCGGTGTATGAAAGCTCTGGACTTAAAAGTTGCGTTTGGCTTGCCGCCTGAGCGTGCCGTCGCCTTCCTGCGTGCCAAGGGCTATCTGATATCGGACAACTGGACAGAAGTCTGGCAAGAGGCGCATACCAGGGCGTTCACGGTAGCCAATGTTGCTACCATGGATGTGCTGCAGGATATTCGCCAGGCGCTCGATAGTGCGTTAAGCAAGGGTGAAACCTTAGAGCAATTTAAAGACCAACTGATGCCTACGCTCAAAGCCAAAGGCTGGTGGGGAAAAGCGGTAGACCAGACGACTGGCGAGATCCTCAAGACGTATAAAAACTCGAATGTCCCTGTGCAATACGGCAATCCGCATCGGTTGGCTACGATTTACCAGACCAATCTGCAAACCGCGTACATGACCGGGCGTTACCAGGGAATGAAGGCCGCTGTCGCAACGCATCCGTATTGGCAATATGTTGCGGTACTGGATAATCGCACCCGGCCTGCGCATCGAGCGCTTGCGGGCATGGTGTTTCGCCATGACGATCCAGTCTGGTCATTGATTTATCCGCCCAACGGCTTCCGTTGTCGTTGCCGCGTGCGACCGATGTCCGAGTTTTCCATGAAGAGCGAAGGTTACTACCTATCCGATTCAACGGGATACGTAAAACAGATTGAAGTGCCGAAGTCGCGCCGCGACCCAGATGCAGGCATGACCACAGTCACCAAAGTGAAGCTGCCGCATATGCAGCATGCCTTCTATACAGATCCAGGCTGGAGTTACAACCCGGCAGCAAAGCCTTTACAGGTTGGCCCATGATAGAAGTAAAAATTAATCATGAAGCGGTGGCTAGCCAGATATCGCAGGCGATCAGCAAACTTACCGATGCGACACCGATGATGGCCAGCGTGGCCGCCGAACTGCTGTCGCAGACAGAGGCCAACTTCTCTGCTGAAGGCAGACCACGCTGGCTCGGCCTGAAATATCCGCGTGCCGATGGCAAGGCAGGCAAATTATTGCAGCGTAGCGCTGGCGGTTTGGCCGCTAGCATACAAACCTTTCATACGGCGAACAGTGCAGGCATAGGATCGAATAAAGTCTATGCGGCGATTCACCAGTTCGGTGGGCAGACCAAGTCGCACATTATCAAGGCAAAGAATGCCAAGGCGTTAAAGTTCAACGGACGCTTTGCCAAATCAGTCAATCATCCAGGATCAAAAATTCCGGCGCGGCCGTTTTTGCCAATTACTAAGGCTGGAGACCTGCAGGAGCAGGCAGTTGCAGGTATAGAATCGATTGTCCAAATCTATCTTAAATCCATCGCTGGTGAATAATCCCAGTATCGGCGCGTAGCGGCATTTAAATAGCTCCACTCAACGACAGACAGCCAAAAAACGCAGCAAGCGTTTTTAACGGGGGTTTAACGCGGTCTAAATAGCTATTCGTTAGCATGTTCCCTATCTCATTGTAGAAAACAATCTTTATTGCGTTCCTTGCCTGACATCGGCTAGACTAAAAAAGCACCCATCAAATCTCCCCCCCGAAGTCCGTCAACCTTAACCGTCGCGTTTCAGATGCCTAAGATAGGCAGCATGAAACCTATCCAAATCTTTAAGCCCGGTCAGCACATCACAGCAGGTGGCGATGCACTTAACTTCTCTGAGTCCGATGTATTGGCAATGGTCGCTGCGTATGATCCGGCAACGCATGAAGCGCCCATCGTCGTCGGTCACCCTAGACATGATGGCCCTGCCTACGGTTGGATTAAATCCCTTTCTTTTTCGGATGGCATACTCAACGCAGAGCCGCATCAGATTGATCTGGATTTTGCTGAGATGGTCGATAAAAAGCGATTCAAGAAGGTCTCTGCATCGTTCTATCACCCAGAATCCCCAAGCAATCCTAAGCCAGGTGCGTACTACTTGCGCCATGTCGGCTTTCTGGGCGCACAACCTCCAGCGGTGAAAGGCTTGCGTAATCCTGAATTCAATGAAGGCGATGAAAACGTCATCAGTATCGAATTCAGCGAAGAGAGCTACTCCTGGAGCAACTTGGCTGACATGTTCCGCCGTCTGCGCGAATACGTGATCGGCAAGGATGGTACGGATAAAGCCGATCAGTTAATCCCAAACTGGCAAATCGACCAGTTGCAGCGTACCGCCCAAGAATCCCAACAGGAAGAAGACGAAAACGGACTTATTACGCCTTCGCCTGCATTTTCTGAACCACCAACTGGAGTATCCATGACCCCCGAACAAATCGCCGCCTTACAAGCTGAAAACGCACGTTTGAAAGCATCTGCAGATCAAGTTGCCGCCCGTGAAAGCGAACTCGCCATTCAGGCAGAAAAACAGGCTGGTGTCGCCAATGTTGCATTTTGCGAATCCCTGGTTGCTTCGGCACAGCTGCACCCTTCACAAAAAGACAATGCGATTGCGCTGTTAAATGGCTTGTCTGTCCCTGCGGCAGCACAAAGCCCGGCGGTGGTGGAGTTTTCTGAAGGCACCGCGAAGACAGCAATGCCGCTGGCAGATGCTTTCAAAGCCTTGCTTCAGGCGCAACCGAAGATCGTCGAATTCGGCGAATCCGGCAAGCCACGCGGCGCAGCAACTGACTTCGATGACCCGAATGCACTTGCTGCCAAGGCTATCGAATTCCAGGAGTCCGAGCGTGCCGCAGGTCGCGAAATCAATACGGCCCAAGCCGTCGAGCAGATCAGTCGCAAGATTTAAGACACGCCTGGTCTACGAAGCGCCGAACAACATTAACCTTTATCTGTTGGAGAGATTCATGAATTTACTTTTGGCAAAGAACCATGTCGCAGACATGACCATCCCGAAATTCCGCCTGGTTAAGCATGGCACTGGCGATGATCGCATCACGCTGGCCACCAGTTCAACCGACTTTATCATCGGCGTAACGATGGACATCGATGCTGCAATCAACGAGCGCTCTGACGTGCATCTTGCTGGCATTGCCTATGTTGAGGCAAGTGCGGCCATCACCCGTGGTGCGCTCATTACGGCAGATGCAATTGGACGTGCCGTTACTGCTGCTCCGGCGGCTGGCGTCAACGCATCGGTCGTTGGCCGAGCATTGGAATCGGCATCTGCAGCGGGCGACGTTATCCGCGTAATGCTATCAATCGGTCAGATTCAAGGCTAATTATTTAACGCACAATTGCAATCTCAACGTTCTTGCTCTACTGCTTTTAACCCTATTTTTTTGGAGATTTTATGTCCACGACTGCCTTTCCCATTAATCCAACGCTGTCGGCCATTGCGATTGCGTATAGAAACTCTGCCGACTCCCTGATCGCCGATGGTGTGTTGCCGCGTGTGCCTACAGCACTGAAATTCAGCTACACAAAATACGATGCTGCCCAAGGTTACACAGTGCCAAATACAAAGGTTGGCCGTAAGTCCGACCCGACTATGGTCGACTTCGGCGGTACACCTATCAATGATGAATGTCAGGATTACGGTCTGGATGATTTGATCCCCAACAGCGAAATAGCAGCATTTGACGCAATGCCTAAGCCAGCAACTGGTGGGCCGATTGACCCCAAATCGATCAGCACCATGATGCTGACTAACCTGATTTTGCTGGATCGCGAAGTCCGTGTCGCCAATACTGTATTTAACACTGCGAACTATTCGGGTAGCCAGCAGCAGACGCTGTCAGGTACCTCTCAATGGTCGGACTATGCCAATAGCAACCCGTTGAATGCCTTGTTAGCTGCTCTGGATGCGCCATTGGTACGTCCGAACAAATTGGTTCTTGGTCGTGCTGGTTGGACTAGCCTGCGTCAACATCCGAAAGTCGTACAGGCAGTATATAAATCCCAGCAAGGGGCTGGTACTGTCAGTCGCGAGCAGCTCGCCGAACTGCTGGAACTAGACGAAATCCTGATCGGCTCCGCCTTCATCAATACAGCTCGAAAAGGACAAGCAGCTTCATATGCACGTGCGTGGGGCAAGCATGCAGCGCTGATCTATTCGAATACAGAAGCGGCTATGACCGGACAGCCAACTTATGGCTTCACTGCCCAATTCGGCACCCGCATCGCCGGAGACATCCCAGCACCAACCAAAGGTCTGCGCGGTGGCGTAATCATTCGTTCTGGTGAATCTGTAAAGGAAGTAATTTGCGCACCGGACGTCGGTTACTTTTTCCAAAATATTGTTGCATAGAAAAATAGTTTAACGACTTTTAGCATATCGACCAGGCCTACCTGGTCGATGAAGCAACCAAATTTACAGACTCAAATCGGGAGAAACCATGGCAACCGCAGGACAAAAAAGCAAGGGTGCTGGCAGAGTAGCTGACACACCAGACGTAAAACAAGATCCGAACGCCACAACAACCTATACGGCGTTGGTAGTGATTAATCACAACGATGATCTTTATGATGTGGGGGATTCAATTAACCTCACGGATAAAGAAGCGGCACAGCTCCTGGTATGCAATGCCATTGCTCTGCCAGACGATAAGGCCGCAGAGTAATTATGTTTGCAACAAAAGCAGACATGCAGGCGCGATTCGGTGATCGCGAGGTAATCGCGCTCACTGATCGTGATTTTACTGGCGCAATCAACGATGCAGTCCTTGCCCAGGGGTTAGCAGCGGCAGATGCGGAAATGACTGGCTACCTAGCTGGCCGTTATCAATTACCGTTTCCCGTTCTGCCTGCCGTGTTGGTCGGATATGCCTGTGATATCGCACGCTATCGTCTCACAGGAACAGAAGTGACCTGCACCGACGATATCCAGGCACGTTACGCCCAGGCAGTAAAGTATCTGGCGTCAGTCGGGCGCGGTGATATTTCTCTCGGTGTCGATATGACTGGTGCAGTAGTTGGTGGCTCTTCGGCGAATGGCAGTGGCATCAAAGTCGCTTCCGGTGGTCGTCGGTTTAACGCAGACAGCATGTCGGGGTACTGATGCTCGCTGAAATTGAAAACGCCATTATTCATGCGATTCAGTCCGCACCTGGTATGCGGTACCTGAAGGCGGTCGATAGTTATGGTGGTGAATTCGATAGCGAAACTTTCGACGTGATCCGCGCCTTACCTGCGGTTTGGGTTGTGTTTGCTGGCTCAGGAAAACCACAAAAGATCGGCGCACAGAAGTTTTTAACGCCCGCCACGTTCGCTGTGATGTGCGGAGCCAGGAGTGTCAGAAGTGAAAAAGCGACCAGGCAAAATGGACCTGGCGGTGAAGTTGGGGTGTATCGGATTCTGGAAGATGTGTCTTCCCTGTTGTTGATGAAAGACCTTGGCTTGGCTATCGACCATTTCCAACCAGGATCGGTCAAGACGCTTTACAACACACAATTACGGAGCAACGGCCTGGCGGTGTTCGCCCAGGAGTGGCACACAAAATTCACGCAAACCGTGCCTGCAGAAAGCAGCACGCCGTTGAAGTCCGTGGGTCTGGCCTATACCGAAGCTGCCACCGGAAAAACAGAAGCCAGCGACGTAGTCCAGCTGCCAATCAACATTTAATTAACGTTAGGAGAATGATGAGTACCTTACAAGTGAAAGCTGCACCAGGTCTATCGGTGCCAATGGAAGATAAGCCGCGTGTCTATATTTATGACGCAGAACCAGTGTCTGTGCCGAACTCCAGCTACTACCAACGCCGCATTAGCGACGGTGATCTGATCGAGCAGGCAGATCAGGAACTTCAGGTCGCAGCTGCGAGCGCGGATGCAGTTGCCGATGGCAAAAAATCCCGCGCAACCTCTAAAACTAATGGAGAGTAAGCATGGCAAGCCCTAATGTAAACTTTGCGACTATCCCGGCTTCAATCCGCAAGCCAGGCAAATATTTTGAATTTAACACGGCGTTGGCCGTCCGTACTCTTGCGGCCAATGCACAAAAAGTCTTGCTGATCGGCCAGCGCATTGCCTCCGGCACCATCCCGGCGAATACCCTGATCGATATCTTTAACGACGCCGATGCAGGTAAGTATTTCGGCTACGGCTCGCAATTGCACATGATGGCCTCGGCGGCTATTAGCACTTATCCTTACTTGTCGCTGCAAGCCATTGCAGTCGACGACGCTGGCGGCGCAGTGGCCGCGACCAGCACCATTACCGTCACCGGCGCGGCAACCGCTGCAGGCGTGTTAACTGCTTACATTGGCAACGACCTGGTGAATGTGGCGATCGCTAACGCCGATACCCCGGCCATCATTGCCACTGCCATTGCCGCCGCCGTGACGGCTCGCCCGGATATCCCGGTCACCGCAGCAGCTGTCGCTGGTGTAGTTACCCTGACCGCTAAGAACAAGGGCACGCAAGGCAACCAGATCAAAGTTTCTACCTCGCTGAACAATGCTAGCGGCATCGCGGCGGCAGTGGTGGCGATGGCTAACGGCGCGACCGACCCGGTATTGACAGCGGCACTCGCTACTGTGTTTACCGCTGGTCACACCATCATTGCCACCTCCTTGAACGACACCGCCAGTTTGCAAGCCTTGCGCACCCATCTGGACAATGTATCGAACAGCATGGAGCAGCGCGGTGCAACGGCTTACGCTGGGCATATTGGCACATTGGCGCAATCCACGACCCTAGCGGCAAGCATCAACAGCGGACGCATCTGCCTTGGCTTAACACCATCCAGTCTTTCGCTACCATTTGAAGTCGCGGCTGCTTTTGCTGCTCTGGCTGCATCGGAAGAAGATCCAGCACGTCCGTTAAATACGTTGCCCCTACAAGGTATAGGTATCATCCCGATTGCAAACCGCCTCTCACGTACCGAGCAAGAAAACGCCCTTGCCAACGGCGTGACCCCGTTTGAAGTTGGCCCTGGCGATAAGGTACAGGTAGTCCGTGCTATCACGACCTACACCCTCGACCCTAATGGTGTGCCGGACATTTCAATGTTAGACATCACCACCATCCGCACGCTTGACTACGTTCGCAAGACTATGCGCGAACGTATCTCGCTACGTTTCCCCCGCGAAAAGCTGTCCAGTCGCACGGCAGACAAGGTGCGCTCCGAGCTGCTGGACGTGATGGTCAAGCTGGAAGAGCTGGAAATCATCGAAAACGTCGAGCTATGGAAATCCGGCCTGGTCGTCGAGCGTGATAGCCAAGACCCGAACCGCCTGAATGCCAAAATCCCGACCGACGTGGTGAATGGCCTGCATGTGTTCGGTGGCAGGATTGACCTGATCCTCTAAACAGTACAGCGCCAATTCCGTGGCTGAAGTCAATATCGAAACAATTTAGGAGCGTTAAACATGGCACTCAAAGAATACCAAGGCGTGATTGTGATGGAAATTGACGGGCAAGAAGTCGATATCGAATCGCTCGACGTCAATGAAAAACTCGGGCGCAAAGTCGTCAAGACGATGAATAAAACTGGTCGTGCTAACGGCTTTACCAAAGGCATCTCGGATATCGAATTAAAAGTGGCAGCGGTCATTCCGATGGTCGGCAATATCGACTGGGCGAGTATCGTGGGTGCAAAGATCACAGTCTATCCTGTCGGCGGCGGCCAACGTACCTCGTATTTAGACTGCTTTACTACCGAACTCGGTAGCCAATGGAAGTCCGAAGGCGAAGCCAAGCAAAACCTGACAATGGTGGCAACACGTAAGGTGCAGGAATGAGCGACATCCTCTCTCAATTGAAAGCGTCAGGCACATCCTTGCGTACTGTCGTAATCGACGGTATTACCGTGGGTTTGCGTATTTTGAATGATCAGGATTACCTCGATGCCGACTTGGCCATGCTGGCATTCATGAAGAAAATGAATGTCACGTTCGCTACTGAGTCATCTGAAACCTATGAGCACGAAAAATCGACTCAGTTGTTGTTCCGGGCGCTGGTTGATCCGGAATCTGGTGTACGTATTGCGAAGACGGTGACCGAAATACGCGATGCGATCTCCCGAGATCAAAAAGCGTATCTGATCAGTCAATACCTGGAACATGAACGTCAGTGTGCTCCCAGGGAAGAAACGATGCCGGAAGAGGAATTTTCTGCTTTGTTCGAGAGCGTTAAAAAAAAGCCAGAAATGATGTCTTTGAGCGATTTAAGTACAGAAACGCTGAAAAGGCTTATTTTGTCTTTGGCAAACCCGCCTGCCAGCTCACCCAAGGAGAGTGGCTCTACCTCTTAGGCATGGCTAGCGCCGAGCAACCATCCGGGGAGGACGACAGCGACGCCCCGTCCGAGGAAGCCGGGACGGTGCGATATCGGAGCAATGGCCGTCGTCTCCGGAGAGCCGCAGAATAAAGCCGCACACCTGTTCCAGGCACCACGACAGACCAAGCAGCAGTTGAATCGCTGCTTGGAATGCCAGGATCGCCAGTACAAAGCTACCGAAAATGAGTATCAATATCATGCTGAAAGCATAGCCTAATGTCCAAGAATCTACAACTTTCCCTCACAATGATGTTTAACGGCAGTGCTGTTACGACAGGACTGGATAGCGTTAAGCGAAAAATCATCGATACAGGCAACGGTGCGGACAATGCACGCCGCAAATTCAATGAATGGGGCAACAGCGGCAAAAAGGCTCTCAGCGACATGAATGCCAAAGCAAAGGAGCTACACGCATCGCTAAATGGCTTTGGCGTCGTGTCCAAGGTAGCCGGGGCTTATGCTGCTATGGCTGGTGCCAACAGCATGAGGTCAGTGATTGACGATAATCTGGCGTTTGAGCGCCTCCTCCTAAAAATCAAATTTAACGCACAGGCCACCACCAAGGAACTGGCGGAGATGCGAAAGGCGTCGTTGGACTTATCCAAAGGTACGTTAAATACGCCTTTAGAAATGCTGCAGATGCATCAGCGCTTTGCCAATGCGGGTATGAAGAGCGACGATATTAAGCAATTGGCACCTGTCGTTGCCAGGGTCGCGCAAGTCTTTGAAGCACCACCGATGGAAATTGCCGACATGGTTTTCGACATGATTACCAAAACAGGGATTAAAAAAGAGCGCGTTCCGCAAATGATGGACATGCTGTACTTTCATGCGACATCCGGACGCTTCGAAACCATGGATATGGCTAAGCAGGCACCGTTATTGCTCCAGGCAGGGAAGAATGTCGGTCTGGACAATGAAAAGGGTCTGAATCTGCTGGGCGCATTAACTCAGCGTCTGATGCGCAATGCCACCGTACAGAATCCTTCCGAAGTGGCCGTAATGGCGCAGCACGGCCTATCCGATATCAGTTCGCCGCATTACGTCAAAGGCTTGAAAAACGTAGGTATCGACCTGAAAAGTTTTTTTGACGACAAGGGGCATTTTAAGGGCGAAGGTGGCGTCGATGGCATTATAGCGCTCGCCAAGGCAATGAAAAAAAAGGGTCTGGACAATCCGTTTAAGTTGGGAGAAGCAGGCTTCCGCGAACAGCATACACGCACTTTTTGGCTAGAATTAATGCGATCACTGGACGCAAAAGACACCGACGAAGACCCAAACTTACTCGGAATGATAAAGCGAGGCAAAGAAGCTGCCGAGAGTGGCCAACTCGCTAAAAATTTGGTGGATGTGCAAAATTCTAATTACGGCCAAATTCATGGCGCTGAGATTGAACGACAGAAAGCAGCATTAAGCAAGCCCGCTAGTGCATTCACCAGCGCTGTATCATCCGTGGTTGGGTGGGCAAGCGACAACATGGGCACCGCCGCCGTTGGCGCACTCGGTCTAGCAGTAGCCGGACGGCTCGGATACAAAGCTCTGAGCAAAAAGATGACTGGCGGCGCAGGCAGTTTGGCTGAAAGTGTCGCTGGAGGCCTTGGCGTACAAAAGGTTTTTGTTACCAATTTTCCGTCTTCTATGCTGTCTCCAGTTGATGCGTTAAAAGATAAACGAAACCGGATGCCTGATAAATCTGGTACAGGTGGAATAACAGCACCAATATTACCGAAAGCGTCAAAGGTGGGGCAATTCCTGGGCGGTATGAAGGGGACTTTTAAATACGGTGCGCCGTTGGCTGCGATGTTTGGTTTGGCCGAGGCAGGAATGATCGCCGCTGACGACGACATGGATGCTGATACAAAAAAGAAAGAGTACAAACGCGTCGCTGGTGGTACGGTCGGTTCGGTCGCTGGCTCAGTAATTGGTGGTGCCATTGGTGGATTGTTTGGCGGATTCGGCGCGATACCTGGTGCAATGATAGGCGGCTCCATTGGCAATTGGGGAGGTGAAAAACTGATGGCCATGTTTGATAAAATGAACCAGACCAATAAAACTGCGATTGACGAAATCAGCAGGAAACCCGCTGAAGTCAATGTAAATGTCAAAGTAGAAAATGGTAATATCGTTGCTGAAGTCGATAAGCAGCAGCAACGGCAGGCTATCAGAAAATAAGCCAATCTCCCTCCTTACCCCTGAACCACGTCTGCCTTAACCGAGATCATGCGCGCGCGTAAGCTGCGAGCATGACTTGGGAAAACAACCTCTTACCTGCTAGCTTTCGCGGCGTCGAATTCGACATCTTGTCGATAGACGACGATGCGCAACGCGCCTTGGCACGTCATGCATATCCTTACACCGACGGTGTCGATATTGAGGATATGGGACGCGAAGGTCGACATATCTCCGTGAGAGCTATTTTCTACGGTGACAATTACGAACAACGTTTGCAAACATTTGTCATTGCCTTGGATCAGCGCGGTGCTGGCAATCTGGTGCATCCAGTCTTCGGTGCTATGCCTCAGATGCAGGTCAATTCGTATCGTATATCGCACCAGGCTGAAATGCCTGATTCGTGCTCAATTTCTATTGAGTTTGAAGAGTCTGTCACTGGAGCACCATTCTTTGATCGAACGCTGGCAAGCCAAAAAGCCGATGCCATTGATACTGCCGCCAATAATGCAGAAAGCGCGAGTAATACAGTTATTAAAAATGAATGCGATGCACTGACAGCAAATAGCGATAGCATTTCACTGAGCCGCATCAGTGCGTTACGTTCGCAAGCGGTCACGTTCTTAATGACGTTAAATAGCGAAGTACATGGCGTCATCACGTCCATCACTGACCCCATTCGCAACGTGCTGGGCTTTGTTGCCGATGTGACGGCACTAACTCAATCTCTAGTTGATATCGTTCCGAACGAATTGGAGTATCTGCAGAATTTCGCTAATTCCAATTTCAACAAAATTGACCGGCTACTTTCGCCAGTGTCATTGACACCTTTTTTTTCGCGCACCACATCAGCGCCAGACAACTATAGTGCATGGCTAAACAGTGTGAATACGACACAGACCACGGCATCTCAGGTATCCAGCTACCCCGTGTCAGCAGCCCAGAGTCTTGCTGATACGCAAATTCTGTCTACGCATATTGCGGTGGAATGCGCAGTGGCCAAGTCACGCATTTTGTCACAGGTGTTGGCTTCCGAGGCAGAGACACCAACCTTAACGCCGCCGCAGATTGAACAACTGGTCAACAATGTCCGGGCATCGATCTACGCCGCGATGCTGCAAGCGCGTACCCGCTACAGCCTGGAACACTCCAGAGCAATCACTGAACCGTTAAAAACATTGGCATTTAACGTCCAGGAGTCTGCCCGTAGCATCATCAACGCTAAGCCTCCGATGATCGTGAAGTCTGCCGAATCGGCCTTGCCGCTGCGCGTTCTTGCACATCAATGGTACGGCGACCACACCAGGGCACTCGAACTGCAGCGCCTGAACAATTTACGGCAGCCTAACCATATCAATACAGGGGACAAGCTCAATGCCTACGCTAAATGATGCGGCCAACGGCAATGAAGCCGTCTCTCTCTTAATCGGCGGTCTCGCCCATCAACAATGGGAAGCCTACGAGATCGACTCAGACCTGTTGATCCCCGCCGATGCCTGGCACTGCACGATTGCAGGCGTCAATAATGTCTTGCCGCCGAACGTGGTGGCAGGTGCGCAGGTTACGGTTAAGGTCGGTAACGACCTGGTGCTGACTGGACGCATAGATACGATCACGCAAACAATACGCAAAGGTAGCCGTCAGTTTCAATTATCCGGCAGAGACATGGCCGCGCAACTGGTAGACTGCTCCGCCCCGATTTTCGTACGCAAGATGGCGACGTTAAAAGAAATTATCACGTCCATCGTGCGCCCTCTCGGCATCAGCAAGATACGCCTGCAAACCACGGCAAGCACCAGTATCCGTGAAAAAATCAGCGTCGAACCGGGCGATACTGCTTGGGAAGTGCTGCGCAATGCTGCCGAAGCCGAGGGACTGTGGCCATGGTTCGATCCCGATGGCACCTTGGTTGTCGGCGGCCCTGATTATTCAACACCACCAGTCGCGGTCTTGTACGCCCATGCCGAAGGCAGCAACATAGAAAGTATCAGCCGTACTGACAACGTCGCCGAGCGTTACTCAAGCATCACGGTGCTGGGGCAAACCCATGCCACCGCTGCCGATGGCGGAAAGCATAACCTTAAGGGTGTGGCAACGGACACCGGCATTACCTGGTCGCGTCCGAAGATCGTCATCGATCACGAAACCGACACCAGCTTGCTGTGCCAGGAACGCGCCGCCAAGCTGATGGGCGACTCGCGCCTGAAAGGCTTTGAACTGAAAATCACCATTGCTGGACACCGTATCAAGGTACCAGGCGAGACTGGCGATGGCAAGCTGTGGCAGCCTGGTCAACGAGTACGCGTCGCCTCTGATCTGATGGGCATCGATGCTGTGTACTTTGTCATGGGGCGCAAGTTATTGCGCAGTCGCGGCTACGGAACGACTACCGAGCTGACGCTAAAAGAAGATGGCGTCTGGATAGTCGAAGCCCACCCGCACAAACGCAAACATCGCCGTGGTAAGAACGCGCTGACAGGCGAAGTGATTACATTTGAGGATGTCAAATGACGGATATCGTCCAACGCGTCATCAGCAAAGCCATGTCAAGTGTACGCATGGCATTCCGCGCCGTACTAACTAATATCAACAGTAATTCTCCAATCCAGTTGATACAGGCCGATGGATTGGCTGGCGAACAACTGCAGGACAATGAGTTGATGCAACATTACGGATTCACTTCTGCGCCTTTGAATGGGACAAAGCTGATCGTCCTTCCTATCGGTGGCAAAACAGCGCATGGCATCGTGATAGCAACGGAACATACACAATATCGCTTGAAAGCCTTGAAAAAAGGCGAAGTCGCACTGTATGACGACCAGGGGCAGCAGATCATTTTAACGCGCAGCGGCATCGTGATTAAGGGTGCAGGCTTACCTATCCGTATTCAGGATACACCTAGCATCACTACAGATACACCGCTATTCCACATGACAGGCAATTTGCAAGTCGATGGTGATATTTTCAATAGTGGCAACGTTACTACACAAGGAAATAACAGCGTCCAAGGCAATATCACGGCGCAAGGCGAGATCATCGATCACGGCAATAAGTCGATGTCCGGCATGCGCGATCAATACAACGACCACCACCACGGCGGCAGTCCAGCTCCGGATCGGAATATGTAATGGATACCTACATCGACCCACTGCAGCAAGACTATGTGTTGGCTGACGGCCAGCTAATTCGCGACCCGATGGCAGGCGTGGCGAATGCCGCCTACCTGCGTTTAATGACGCCGCTGGGTAGCTATTGGGCTGATCCTTCGCTGGGCAGTCGCCTGCATGAGTTACAACGTGAAAAAGACTTGGCGCGTATCGCAGTTCTCGCGAAGCAGTACTCCGAGACAGCGTTAAAACCGTTGCTGGACGATGGCCGCGCCACGCAAATCGATGTCGTTGTTCCCCGTGTCAAAGATGCGACGAAAGCAGGTCGTCATCAACTTTCAATTCAAATGAAGTGTGCATCGGGCGAAGTGAGTACCTTCCTTTTTCCTCTTCACGTTATTTAATCGGATTAATTATGGGTTTTACCGTTAAAAGCTTTGAAGATGTCCGCGATGGCATATTGCGCGATATTGCAAATCAAAATCCGAAGGCCGTGACTGGCGTCGACTCTGATTACCGAATCCGTGCCAATGCCGTAGGCGCTGCGGTTGAAGGGCTATATCAACACCAGGCATGGATTGCCCGGCAAATTTTTCCGGATACAGCTGATGAGGATAATCTTGAATTGTATGCGTCTAGGTACGGCATTGTGCGCAAAGCGGCAACTGCTGCTGCGGGTAGTATCACTTTCAATGGTACGCCAGGATCAACGATCAATGCAGGTACTGAATCCAAATCACAAGACGGCAAGAGTTATATCGTAATGGTGTCCGGTGTAATGCCTGTAGGCGGTAGTTTAACGTTGGCCGCGCAAGCAAACTTCACTGGGTTGGCTGGTAATCAGTTGGCCAATACAGCACTGACTCTGACATCAGCGCCGCCGGGCGTCACGTCGACCGCTTTCATCGTCACGATGAACAGTGGAACAGACATCGAAGACAAAGCATCGTTGTTAGCACGATTGCTTGACCGACTGCGCCGTCCTCCAGCAGGAGGCAACAAGTACGATTACGAGAGATGGGCGCGTGAAGTCCCGGGCGTTACTGATGCTTACTGCTATCCGGCGCGGCGCGGGTTGGGTACCGTTGACGTAGCGGTGTTCTCAAACGGAACACCAGCATCATCCGATGTTTGCACCGCAGTCAATGCCTATATCAGCGACCAAATGCCAGCTAACGTTGACTTTATGGTTCTGACGCCACAGCTGATTCAGGTTCCTGTATCAGCTGCTTTGACGCTCTCGAACGTGCAATTACCAGCAGTTCAAGTTGCAGCGCAAGCACAATTGCAAAGCTATTTTGCGACTTTAAAGCCGGGAGATGTCGTACGTCGGATTAACGTTCAATCGATATTGGCTAGCATCCCTGGCGTTATTGACGTCGTGCTTACCTCTCCGTCCAGCAACGTTGTGACGCAAGTAGACGCACAGCACGTTGAATTTCCGGTACTTGCAGCCATAACGCTGGGGACATGACATGAGCGATCACGTACAACTGCTTAAGCAGCTATTACCTCCAGTGTCGTATGACAAAAATGCGATTTTACTGGGTATCGAAATTCAATCGGAAGGTACACAACTAAATACTGTTGAAGCTTTTGGTGACGCTTTGTTATTAGAGGCAGATCCGCGCACAACCGATTTATTGCTATCCGATTTTGAGCGCGTCTATGGTCTTCCAGATGACTGCTGTGGAACATCGAACGATGAAGCTAGTAGGCGAAAAAATCTGATAGCAAAAATCGCAGAAGTTGGCGGTCTTTCCAAAAGTTATTTCATTGGACTTGCAACAGCATTGGGTGAGACAAACGTGACGATTAGAACGTACAAGCCATCTCACTGCGAAATCTCGTGTGAATCCATCTTGGTGGACGAATCATTCAGAGTCTTATGGGAAGTCAATATCCCAAACCGCGTCATGCCAAGAAAACCATTTCGTGCCGGATCGCGTTGCGGGTCGAGGGTCGACACTTATACCAAAGGTCGTCTGGAGTGCCTACTAATGCGCCTGAAGCCTGCACATACCTACGTTAAATTTAACTACTTATAGGACAACCATGAAGCGTATAAATGGTTTGGATAAAGCGGCTGATTTGTTCGGCGCTGGAAAAGACGGATTTAAATCGGAAGTGCCAGGTGTTTCACTGGCCAGTGAGGTGACAGCCGTATGGTTTAACGGCGTGCAGGAAGCGGTTGTTAGAACAATTGAGGCTGCAGGATTGGCATTATCGGAAGCCGACTTCGACCAGTTCACAAACGCAATACAGACGCTGATCACCAACAAAGTGAACGCCGTGGTGAATGCGGCACCAGGCGCACTTGACACGTTAAAAGAGTTGGCCGATGCGATAGGTGACGACCCGAATTTTGCGATGACAATGACGAATGCGCTGGCAACGAAAGAGACGCGATTCCCCTTAGGAACGCGACTGGTGTTTGCTCAGGCAGCAGCGCCGGTAGGCTGGACACAAGATGTGTCGGATGCGGCAGATAACCGGATGTTACGCGTCGTTAAAACGGCAGGCAATGGCTCCGGCGGTGCACATAGTCCGATATTGAACAGCGTCGTTCCTGCACATACGCACGGTTTCACTACTGGTAACAACAGTGCTGATCATACACACATGATTACCGATCCTGGTCATAGCCATGCACCGTCCATTGGTGGACAGTTCATGGTATCCGGAGCAGGTGGTGGCATCAACTCAGTTAACGGAACGCTGTCTACCTATACGGGTGGTACGACTACGGCGAATGCCACGACAAATATCAGCATATTAGGTGCAAGCACGCCGCATACACACTCAGGCTCTACCGACAATGGCTCCAGCTCGACGAACTGGCAGCCGCGTTACATCGATCTCATTATTTGCACACGAAATTAAATGCCATGGAAAACCAACCAGACACAATGACCGGATACCAGTGGGGCGACGATGGCCAGTTCATCGGCCTTTACCCATTTCCAAACAATAACGATAAAGAAGAGGTGCATCTGCCACCGCGTACCACGCTCACTGCGCCACCAAACGAACTTGCTGTTGATGAGGAAGCCTTCTGGGACGGCGAGCAATGGTTGCTGCGCCGGCTCACACCGTCCTATCTGCCTGAACGCGAGGATAAATAATGGAACTCAAAATCATTAAATCGTGCCCACTTGGTCATAAGTGCCAGGAAATTAAAGACAACGCTATCCATCAATGTGAATGGCTCACGAAATTGGCTGGTAAGAACCCCGTGACAGGAGAAAACGTCGACGAGCACGGATGTGCAATAACTTGGCTCCCGGTGTTGTTGATTGAGAACGCACAACAGCAGCGTAGCACCGCAGCTGCAGTCGAGTCTTTTCGCAACGAGGTCGCTGTCTCGACGGGGGGCAGTAAGCAGGTTGGACTGGCCATCAAGAACATCGTGCTTTCTAGCCGGAATTTAAACACGGTTCCGAAATTGATTGGGGATAAAGAATGAGACGAATTGCTACTGCAAATCGCAGTGTTGATATGTTCGGTGCTGGGAAAGATGGATTCCGGTCTTCGGTGCCAGGAGTCTCTGATGCAACGTATTTGTCCGCGTCATGGATGAATTCTGTCCAGGAGTCAATTTTACGAGTTATTGAAAACGCAGGAATGGTTCCTAACGATGACTATGAACAATTAAATAAAGCGTTAATTTCAATGACGAATCAAACGATTAACAACAGAGTTTTTGATTCAATTGATCTTTTACGTGCAAATACAAATAGAGATTTTTTGAATTGCGATGTCACCTCTTACTACGGGACGACAATACCCTTGGTAGCTCCTCCACCAAATCAAGGAAAATATTATAAAAAAGTATCAGATAAAACGAGTATCGATAACGGGTGTGACTGTATCGTCGACTTGGTTGGGCAAAGATGGTATTTACAAAAGCAAGGGCGAGTAAGCGTAACTCAAGCTGGTGCCTGGCTTGATGGCGCGCACATCGACACTGTAGCTATTCAAAAATGTATTAATCTATGTAGATCAATCTGGATTCCAGATGGTGTCGCCATGATTGATCAGGATCTAGTCGTACCTGATAACGTCAGAATTGAGTTTTCTGAAAACGCGATCTTCCGTGCTGCCAAGGATGGATTAACTTTTTTTCGTTCGGACAGCCACGCTTACTTTAGTTCAATTCATAACCCGCGGCTCGACGGTGCAGGACATATAAAAGTCGTGGGCTTTGATATGATAAATTTCCGCTTAAATTCGGGAATTTTTAATGCTTTTCTCATGTTGATGGATACCGGATTTGTTGGTCGTGAAGGCTGCTTTGGAACGCTGATCGACAACCCGACGATGTACGGTGTCAAATTTCCTATAGTCTTTATTCGAAATAATTCAAGTACGATTATCAACAATCCAAATTTTGATAATTCCGTTGTTGCAGGAGGGGACGGAAAAGGTGCGGGTATAACAATTCAATACGGGGCAGGAAGTAATTTAGGTGCCCGGGTCAATGGTGGATATATCCAAGGTTTTGATCTTGGTATTGATGATGGTGCTATCGGTACCATTATTAGCGAAACGTATTTTGAAGCATGCACGCTTGCGGACATTACTGCTAACACGACTGCTATTGGTGGAAAGTATTTAAATTGCGGTCATTGGGGACATATTGGAGCAGCTGCTTATCGATTTAGAAATACGGATTCAATGACAATATGGAATCCGACGATGGGAAGCGGCGCCAGAACCGTTCTCTATGATATTGATGGAACCAATACTAATTGTGTCGAGTATAGACCGGACTCAAATTCAAACTTTAATCAGCCATTGGGAAATACTGATTTTATAAAATCAATTGCTACTCAATCAAAATTGAGATTTTCACCGACTGCAGCTGGATCAGTTACCGTTGGCGACGCAACATATACGGTTCAAACAGCCGTGGTTACTAAGACGGGCTCTTCTGTTTCATTTCAATTGTCGTTGACATGGGTGGGGCATACTGGTAGCGGCGCACTTATCATCAAAGGAATGCCAAGTCAGTTTTTACCAAATTTATCGAATCAAAAAGTACGCTTATCTGTTTCGCCAGGATTTCCATTTACGGGGCCGATTGTTAACGCTGTTTTTATAGGTTCAGGTACCGATATAGGCGTACGACAAATTTCTACTGCAGGCAGTGAGTCTTTGCTGTCATTACCAGCATCTGGATCAATAGACATTTATGGAGTTTATTCAACATAAAGAGGAACTCTATTTTAAGAACAGAGCGGCAGGAACCATGCGGTAACATTGTTCCTGCCATCTGATTGCAGCACTACCTGCGCTCAAACCAAGGCTCTGCCACCTGATCAGGCGGGGCGAATCTTAGCACAGGGGCGTTAAATGAAGGAAATACGATGTGGCAATTGTTATAAAAAATTAGGCACTGGCGAATACACCACGCTCAATGTTAAGTGTCCACGCTGCAAAGCGTTAAATCAGTTGAGTGCCGCGAGCACCATCCCGGAGCGCCCAGGAGCGCCATCTGGAGTAAAGCAGTATGACAAGTCCGATAGTTCCATGGATGGGCGGCAAGCGCCGATTAGCCGATAAATTAATCCCTCTATTTCCAAAGCATGAGTGCTATGTTGAGGTTTTTTGCGGCGGTGCAGCCCTGTATTTTCTAAGGCCGTTCCCCGCCGCCACCGAGGTCGTGAACGACATCAATGGAGAGCTGATCAACCTATACCGGGTGGTGCAGCATCACCTGGAAGAGTTTGTCAGGCAGTTTAAATGGGCGATCAGCAGTCGCCAGATATTCAAATGGCAACAAATAGCCAAGCCTGAAACATTAACTGATATCCAACGCGCTGCCCGTTTTTATTATCTGCAACAGCACGCCTTCGGAGGTAAAGTTAGTGGCCAGAACTTCGGCACAGCCACTACTGGATCGCCGATCAACCTTTGCCGCATAGAAGAAAACCTGAGCGCCGCCCACTTGCGGCTGTCTGGTACCTATGTGGAAAATCTGAACTGGCAAGACTGTATGAAGCGCTATGACCGCGCCCATACGTTCTTCTACTGCGACCCGCCATACTGGGGAACCGAAGGCTACGGTGTGGACTTCGGCTTTGAGCAATACGAGCAAATGGCCGAATTTATGCGTACCTGCAAGGGGAAAGTAATGGTAAGTATCAACGACCATCCGGCGATCAGGCAAGCATTTAACGGCTTGCACATAATGGGACTAGACATTAAATATAGTGTGGCCAACGCTCATGGAGCACCGGAGACCAGCAAAGAGTTGGTAATTATGAACTGGGAGCCGACAATTATGGAAAGCTTATTCTAGGTCGTACCAACGAGCGTTAAAGTAAAAGGCTGGATATCTGGCCTTTAACGCTTCCGCGACAATTATCGCGCAAATTTCAGGTTTTAAGCAGTGACAAAAATTTTGCGAACGAGGGACAAAACCGCCGCGACGTTACAGGCGCTTTGCTATTCAGGTCTGATGCTGAATTTGATAAATTTGATTCCAATCTCTCCGTTGGACGGCGGGAGAATTACTGCAATTATTTCCCCAAAAGTCTGGCTTTTCGGAGTACCGTTGCTCGCCGCATTATTTTTTTATCGACCGAGTCCGATGTTGATTGTCATTGGACTCTTAGCTTATCCACAGATTATGGCAGCATTTAAGGGCAATCCTGAATTGCCGCCCGGCTATTACGATGTACCTAATGAGACCAAAATTAATTATGGCGTTATCTACTTAAGTCTGGTGTGCTTTCTAAGCGTGATGAGTTTTGAGGTTCATGAAATCATAGGAACTCGATAGTCACTTTTTAGGAATAAAAAAGCAGTACACAAACAAGTAATCTTTGAAGTCACCTCAGTTCGCTGAGGTGGTGATGTTTTTATTCAGAAGAACTGAGTAATAGGCTACCCAAAAACACCATGGAAAAATCTATGTAGAAATAAAAAAGGGCTCACATTGCTGTGAGCCCTTAGTCTTACTGGTGCCGGCTGCCGGAATCGAACTGGCTACCTGATGATTACAAGTCAACTGCTCTACCAAGTGAGCTAAGCCGGCGGAAATCTTATCGTCTGCACTTGATTGCTCAAGCACTTCCGAAGACCAAGATTATAGTCTACTTTATTATTTTTAGCGAGGGCTTTTCTGACTTTTTTTGATCTTTTTCAGAATTTGTATTTGTGACACTGCCAGAACCGGAACTTACGGCGGCTAAACCAAGGCTAGGTTTGGTCTTTTCTTCGACTGGTGGCGGGGTATCTTCCTCTTCGGAAATGGGTTCGCCGAGTTCTAGTTCAAATGCCATGCCCTGGCCATTTTCGCTGGCGTAGACTGCGATCACGTTGGCGACAGGTACATAGATTTCGCGCGAAACACCACCGAAGCGGGCTTTGAATGTCACGGCTTCATTATCCATTTTGAGGCCGCTGGTGGCACCAAAGCTGATATTGAGGACAATTTCGCCATTGCGTACAAATTCCATCGGTACTTGCGCTGCACCGCCAACTTTGACCGCCATGTAGGGGGTGTAGCCGTTATCTGTGCACCATTCGTAAATGGCACGCATGAAATAGGGCTTAGTAGATGTTTCTTGCATAAGAGATACTCAAACGTATAAATAATTAAGCATAGATCGCAGTTCAGAAAACAACAAGGCTGACCTGATGCAACTAGTCAGCCTCATTCTATGACCTGCAAGGATCAATCTGCTTATTGAAACAAGCAGATTAACGACGCATTACTTTTTCAGATGGCGTCAATGCTTCGATGTAAGCAGGACGGGAGAAAATACGTTCTGCGTATTTCATGATAGGTGCGGCTGTTTTAGACAACTCGATACCGTAGTGATCCAGACGCCATAACAATGGTGCAACTGCCACGTCCAGCATAGAAAACTCATCGCCCAGCATGTATTTGTTCTTGATGAACAAAGGCGCTAATTGGGTCAGACGATCACGAATTTCTGCGCGTGCTTTATCTTGAACCTTCGCGGAGCTGGTATTTTTGTCGTTTTCCAAAGTATGAACGTGAACGAACAATTCTTTTTCAAAATTGAACAGCATCAAACGTGCACGTGCGCGTTGCAATGGATCAGCAGGCATCAATTGTGGATGTGGGAAACGCTCGTCAATGTATTCATTGATAATATTGGATTCATACAATATCAATTCGCGTTCAACCAAAATTGGCACCTGACCATAAGGATTCATGGTCGAAATATCTTCAGGTTTGTTGAATAAATCAACATCACGGATTTCAAAATCCATGCCTTTTTCAAACAATACCAAACGGCAGCGTTGAGAAAATGGGCAAGTTGTGCCCGAGTAGAGAACCATCATTTTTATAGTTCCTTAAAAACGATCAGGGCGAGGTGCCAATTTTGCGCACCTCACCCTAGGGATTACTCGCCCGTTTACGACGGAGAAAAACGGACGATCTGAGAAAATTCTGACTTGTTATTTAACTCATTTCGCAAGACAGAAACATTGCTTTTACTTAACTTCCTTCCAGTAGGACGCATTCAAACGCCATGCAAGTGTCGCTAAAAACGCCATGAATATCACAACTATAGCACCTAAACGCTTGCGAGTTGATTGTGCTGGTTCACCCATCCACTGTAGATATGCTACCAGATCACCCACTGCGTTGTCATATTCTGCTGTAGTTAATGTCCCATCGGAAACTTTTTCGAAGCCGTCAAACTTGTGAACAGACTTAGATTCGTCATGCGGATCCTTCTCTTCGACAAACTTTGCGGTACGAACACCTTGCAATTGCCACAACACATGCGGCATGCCAACGTTAGGGAAGACCATGTTGTTCCAGCCTGTCGGACGAGACTCATCTTTGTAGTAAGTACGCAGATAAGTGTACAGCCAGTCGGCACCGGAACCTGCTTCTGATGCTTTGGCGCGGGCGATCACTGACAAATCTGGTGGAACCGCGCCAAACCAGGCCTTGGCATCTTTCGGTGCCATGGTCGTTTTCATCAGATCACCGACTTTTTCACCAGTGAACAACAAATTGGTTTTGATTTGATCTTCAGTCAAGCCAATGTCACGCAGACGGTTGTAACGCATCGCTGAAGCAGAATGGCAGTTCAAGCAATAATTGATAAACAATTTAGCGCCATTTTGTAAAGCAGCCATATCTGTGGACCGATCCGGTGCGTGATCTAAAGGAAAACCTCCTTCATTTGCCATCACCAAAGCCGGAACGAAAGCCAGAGTCGCGATCAGTTTTTTAAGTAATTTCATGCTTATTCTTCCTCGCTTAATTTGCTCAATGTGGCGTAAAAGTTACACGCTTCGGTACTGTTTTAAAGGTACCCATCGCACTCCACCAAGGCATCAACAGGAAGAAGCTGAAGTAGATGACTGCGCAAACCTGAGAGATACGTTCACGAATTGGTGATGGTGGTTGTACACCCAGATAACCTAAAGTCACGAAAGTAATCGCAAATACGATGTACACCAATTTGTGCCAATCTGGACGATAGCGTATGGATTTTACTGGTGACAGGTCGATCCAAGGCAAGAAAGCCAGGATAACAACAGAGCCACCAAACAACACCACACCCCAGAATTTCGCATCCAATGCACCAGGCATCATGCCTGCGATCACGACCAACCCCAAGCCAGCAATCGCAAATTTGATGGTCTGCGGTAATTTGGTGGTCAGGTAGATCAATGCTACGTAGGCCGCAATACCAGCCTGCGCTACGAACAAGAACTCTGAAGTGGTGGCACGCAAAATCGAGTAGAACGGCGTGAAGTACCAGGTTGGAGCAATGTGCGGAGGGGTCTTCAGTGAGTCTGCCGGAATAAAATTATTGTATTCTAGGAAGTAACCGCCCATTTCTGGCGCAAAGAAGATCACAGCACTGAACAAGGTCAGGAACACTGTTACACCAAAAATATCGTGGAAAGTGTAGTAAGGATGTGAAGGAACACCATCCAAAGGATGACCATCAGGGCCTAAGTTTTCTTTGATCTCGATACCGTCTGGGTTGTTCGAACCCACTTCATGCAAAGCGATCAGATGCGCTGCAACCAGACCGAGCAATACCAAAGGAATGGCAATCACGTGGAACGAGAAGAAACGATTCAGTGTCGCATCAGAAACAACGTAGTCACCACGGATCCACAAAGACAGATCTGGGCCAATGAATGGAATCGCACCAAACAAATTAACAATAACCTGCGCCCCCCAATAAGACATCTGACCCCAAGGCAACAAGTAACCGAAGAAGGCTTCAGCCATCAGGCACAAGAAAATCGCAAAACCAAACAACCAAATCAACTCACGTGGCTTGCGATAAGAACCGTACATAAATGCACGTGCCATATGCAGATAAATCACGATGAAGAAGGCCGAAGCACCTGTGGAGTGCATGTAGCGCACTAACCAACCCCAAGGCACGTCACGCATGATGTATTCAACAGATGCGAAAGCCAATGTTGCATCAGGCTTGTAGTGCATTACCAGGAAAATACCGGTAACGATCTGAATGACCAACACCAGCATTGCCAGTGAGCCGAAGATGTACCAGAAATTAAAATTCTTAGGTGCGTAGTATTTACCCCATTGATCGTTCCACAGTTTAGTCAGTGGAAAACGGGAGTCGACCCAATTGAGGGCTTTATCGACAACGGGTGCATCAGCAGGAAGCTTTTTTTCAACAAACGCCATGATTACGCCTCGCCTTTCTCATCTTTACCGATGACAATTTTGGTATCCGATAAAAACATGTGACGTGGCACATCCAGATTTTGCGGTGCTGGTTTGTTTTTATATACGCGACCGGCCAGATCGAAAGTCGAACCGTGGCATGGGCACAAGAAACCACCTTGCCAGTCATCTGGCAATGAAGGCTGTGCACCAGCCTGGAATTTAGAGCTTGGCGAGCAACCGAGGTGAGAACAAATGCCTACGGCAATTAACAAATCTGAGTGCTCTTTACGCGAACGGGTTTGCTTATCGCAATACTCAGGTAACTCCATGGTATAAGGTTTTTTAGATTCCGGATCAGCCACCTTATCTTCTGTTTTTGGCAGACTGGCCAACATTTCTGGTGTCCGTTTTAAAATCCAGACAGGTTTACCACGCCACTCAACAGTGGTCATTTCACCTGGCTTTAGAGCGGAGATATCTACTTCCACCGGAGCGCCAGCTGCTTTTGCACGCTCTGATGGCTGGAAAGTGCTGACTAGCGCCCCAGCCGTTGCCAATCCTGCCACACCACCCGCCGCGCAAGTGGCGACGAGCAAACCGCGACGGCCGGAATCGACCTGCTTTTCATTACTCATACCAACCCCAATCTGTCAAAAATCGAAACTTGATGAAGTTCAAACCCGCATCTAGCAACATTAAATTATAAAGTAGCGAGATATGGTTTTAAAGCAAATACTACCCAAAACAGCAACACTTTTCCTTTATTTTTACAAAACCGTCACTATTTGACATAGTTCATATTGGCACGTGATTTTATGTGCTACATGTGAAAAATCAGTGATTTTCTGTAAAGATAATTGACAAACTATAGCGACATATTCAACGATTTGCGCATTAAAATATGGCTAAGTGATCAAACGGCACATTTGCCATTCATTTTTACGGAGACAATCAATGAGCATGATGCAAGAATTCAAAACCTTCGCCACAAAAGGGAATGTAGTCGATTTGGCTGTGGGTGTCATCATTGGCGGTGCATTTGGCAAAATTGTTGACTCTTTAGTCGGCGACGTTGTGATGCCTGTCATTGGTAAATTATTTGGCGGCCTGGATTTTTCCAACTACTACCTTCCACTGAATGGTCAAAGCGCACAACTGACTTTGATTGAAGCCAAAAAAGCAGGCGGTGTCTTGGCCTATGGTAATTTCATCACTGTGAACGTCAATTTCATTATTCTGGCTTTCGTGATTTTTCAAATGGTCAGACTGGTCAATAAACTGCGCAAAGAAGAACCAGCACCTACGCCTGCACCAGCTCCAACGCCTGAAGACGTCATCTTACTCAGAGAAATTCGAGATTCCCTGAAAAAATAAAGTCGCACTGCATTTTTACCGGGAGCAGCCACTGATTCATCCGATTCAATGGCTGCAAACCAGACATCAGACTGGATTATCAATATCAATGAAGTGGTGTTCAATGCCAAACTCTTGTGCGACTAGCTCCCCCAGCGCCTTGATCCCATAACGCTCTGTCGCATGATGACCACAAGCGAGGTAAGTGACGCCAGATTCCCTCGCCAGATGTACTATAGGTTCAGAAATTTCTCCGCTCAGATATACGTTTGCGCCAGCACCAATTGCCTGATCCAGCATGTTGTGTGCTGCACCGGTACACCAGGCTACTTTGCCTATTTTTTGCATCGGATCCCCGATCAATAAGGGTTTTCTGCCCAGGCGTGTAGCGACATGATGCTCCAGGTCGCTCATCGTGACGACCTCAGGTACATCAATTTCACCCAGCCAACCCAGATCATCGTCACCAAAACGCCCTGTCGCACGCAAACTCAATACCTGAGCTAAACGAGCATTGTTTCCTATACGAGGGTGCATATCCAGAGGCAGGTGATAACCAAATAAGGAGATATCGTTTTGCAATAGTAATTTAATACGACGTTGCTTGTGACCAATGACGCGCATATCCTCGCCACGCCAAAAGTAACCATGATGTACCATAATGGCATCGGCACGCAGTTCAATAGCGGCTTCGAGCAAGGCAATACTGGCAGTAACGCCAGTCACAATGCAGCCAATCTCATTTCGCCCTTCCACCTGCAAGCCATTTGGGCAATAATCACGAACACGTGCCACTTGTAATTCTGTCTCTAGAAATTTTGCAAGTTGATCCCTACTTACCAATTTTTTACTCATCATTCACCTATGCGACGTCTTTGGTTATTGTTTGCTCAGACTGTAACAGTTGGTCTGGCGATCTGGTTTATTTTAACCACCCTCAAGCCTGACTGGGCAAATAATGCCTTGAATAATAGTCACGTGCCAGGCTTATCTCCTGGTATCTCTCTCCAAGAGGCCCCTGCTAACAATGTGGCAGCACAAAGCAGTTATCGAAAAGCTGCACAAAAAGCCATGCCATCGGTGGTCAATATCTACACCTCCAAAGAAGTCCAGCGTTCACGCAATCCATTATTGAACGACCCGACGTTGAGACGTTTCTTCGGCGACCAGGGACAGCGATCGGAACGCCAATCCAGTCTGGGGTCGGGCGTAATTGTCAGCGCTGAAGGATATATTCTCACCAACAATCACGTGGTTGAGTCCGCAGATGAAATTGATGTCGCCCTCGCCGATGGCCGCTCGGCGGCAGCAAAGGTCGTGGGAACAGATCCAGAAACAGATTTGGCAGTCATCAAAATTAATCTTCCTGACCTGCCAGCAATCACTCTGGGGCATACTGACGACGCGCAGGTCGGTGATGTGGTTCTTGCGATAGGTAACCCGTTTGGTGTCGGTCAGACCGTGACAATGGGCATTGTTTCTGCATTGGGGCGGAATAATCTGACTGAAAATGCGTTTCAGAACTTTATTCAGACTGATGCTGCAATCAACCCAGGTAACTCAGGTGGTGCCCTGGTCGATATTAACGGCAATTTACTCGGCATCAATACGGCAATCTACTCACAAACTGGTGGCTCCGTAGGCATAGGCTTTGCAACGCCAATTTCAACAGTGAAGTCGGTGATGGAATCAATCATCAGCCAGGGTCAGGTGGTACGTGGCTGGATAGGCGTGGAGCCACAAGAGATCACCCCTGAATTAGCGGAAAGCTTTGGCATCAAACAAAAATCTGGCGCGATTATCGCAGGTGTCGTGCGTGGGGGACCAGCAGATAAGGCGGGAATGAAACCCGGCGACATTCTGGTTTCTATCGATGGCAAGCCAGTAAAAGGAACATTGGAAATGTTTAATCTGGTAGCACAACTGATACCTGGAAATAAAGCCAAGATTACCGTTTTAAGAAACAATCAAGAACCTACCTTGCAAGTATTGATAGGCAAACGTCCACCATCACGTCGTGAAGAATAAAACAAAATGCATCTGATTGATCTGCAAGCGTTCTTGTCGGAACTGTCCGAAAACAATAACCGGGCCTGGTTTGTGATGAACAAACCACGTTACGATATTTTGCGTGTGGAATTTTTGCAACTGGTGACAGAACTGATCACCAGCATTCAAAAATTTGATCCAGCAATTGCTGGCTGCGAACCCAAAAAGGCACTGTTTCGTATTAACCGCGATGTGCGTTTTGGGCACGACAAATCGCCTTACAAAACCACGTTTTCATCGTCGATTCTGCCTAGCGGTCGCAAAAAACCGAGTGAAGGAGGTGGTCCTGCGTACTACTTTCAACTGGACGCCAACGGCAGATTATTCTTTGCCTGCGGCGAATATATGCCGCCTGCTGACCGTTTAAAAGCGATCCGTGATCACATTATCAATGATGAAGCTGGCTTTGAAAAACTGCTCAAAGATAAAAAGTTAAAGCAACTTTTTGGTGAGCTACAAGAAGAAGGTAAGCTCAAACGCCCACCAAAAGGCTATGACGCGGATCTTAAGCATATTGAATACCTGAAGCTCAAAAACTTCATGGTGTGGACTGAATGCCCTTATCAAGGTCTGAGCAGCGATGAAGTTAAGCAGACTTTGCTCAAAGCGTATCAAAGTGCGCTACCGCTCGTACATTGGTTGCGCGGTGCTTAAGCTCATCAGCGATCAAATATAAAAAAGAGGCGGGATGTCCAAAAACACCCCGCCTCTTTTTTATTCACTGAAACCTGCCAAACGATGGCTTTTAGTCGACCGTATCTGGCGCCTGCGTCACGCGCACAAACAGTGGCGCAATCACCAAACCCAGCTCATACAACAGCCACATAGGCAGCGCCAGCGAGAACTGGCTGACCAGATCCGGTGGCGTCACAATCGCTGCGATCACAAACGCGCCAACGATCACATACGGACGAATCGCCTTGAGCTTCTCAACAGAAACGATGCCCATACGAACCAGTACCACCACCACCACCGGTACCTCAAACGTCACGCCAAAGGCGAGACACATGGACATAATAAAATCCAGATAATTTTCGATATCCGGTGCCATGTGGATAGAGGTTGGTGAAAACGCGTTGATAAATTTAAAGACACGGCTGAAAACAATGAAATAGCAAAACGCCACACCAGTCAAAAATAGTACCGATGACGAGATCACCAGCGGCGCAATTAAACGCTTTTCATGCGCATACAAGCCCGGCGCAATGAATGCCCATGCCTGATACAGTATCCACGGCAATGCCAGTAAAACCGCCAGCAACATGGTAACTTTCATCGGCACCATAAAAGGCGAAATCACACCAGTTGCAATCATTTGCGAACCGACCGGTAAAGAGTCGACCATAGGCTGCGCCAGAAAATCATAAATCACCGAAGGCCCTGGCCATAACATCAACAATGCAGTGGCAATGGCCAAGCCATAGCAAGCCTTGACCAGACGATCACGCAATTCAACCAGGTGGGAAATAAAACTTTCCTCAACGCCGGGTTCAATTTTATCGCTCATGCGAATACCACCCAAAAAAGAGAACGCTGGGACATAGGCTGTGACATCAAAATGGAATTAATAGAAACTGACAGGCGCGCGCGATTTAGCGCGGTGGCGCGCCATACGTGCGGAACCTGAAACAATATGATTGCGCTGACCGTGGCGATTTTTGTACCAACTCGGAATGGCAGAAGTTTTAGCCAGTTTTTTGCGGCGAAACTCTTTTGCCTTACGCGCTATTTGCTCGGCACTGACATAGATATTGCCATTCGAGGAGGAAGAAATAGAATTTTCTTGCCCAATAGTACGCAATTCATCAGCAGTTTCACTCCACGATTGCGAGACCGATTGTTCGACATTATGTGCGGCTTCTTGCACATCTTTTTGCATCTTGCGCAATTCGTCGAGCTCTATTTCTTTACTGACTTCTGCTTTGACATCGTTGATGTAGCGTTGCGCGCGCCCCAGCAGCGTGCCTGCCATGCGGGCAACGCGCGGCAGCTTTTCCGGACCGATCACGATTAAGGCAACCACACCAATCAGGGCGAGTTTGCTGATACCTAAATCAATCATCGTGTTTGTCCGCCAGATAAACACTGAGAAACACTGTTAAGCACCGTTGAACAAATCACTGTTTGGATTTTTCTTTAGCGTCAACATCAATCGTTTTTTCTGCATTAGCTTGTGCAACGGGTGCTTTTTCTTCTTCGCCCTTAATGCCGTCCTTAAAACCTTTGACTGCTTTGCCAAGATCGCTACCGATATTGCCCAATTTTTTGGTGCCGAATATTAAAATCACGACAACTAAAACGACCAGCCAATGCAAGCCACTAAATGAACCCATGATGTACTCCTGTTGATGCTGATGAAAGCAATGCTCTCATCAAAATTTAATTAGCGTTGTCCACGCCATGGTTGAGGACCGCCAATGACGTGCATATGCAAATGATACACCTCTTGTCCACCGTCCGCGCCCGTATTAATCAAGGTTTTGTAGCCGCCGCTATAGCGACCATCCGCCTGCTGAACTGGAGCACAACCGTGGTCTGACGCCAATTTGGGGGCCAGCGCCAGCATTTTTCCTAAAACCGCCTGATGTTCCACTTGCGCTGACGACAAGGTATCCAGATGGATTTTCGGGATCACCAGTAAATGCACAGGCGCTGCCGGATTAATGTCTTTAAACGCCAGCAATTCATCATCCTCATAAACAATAGACGAAGGAATTTGCTTGGCGGCAATTTTACAGAAAATGCAATTATCCACGTTTTATCCGCTTTCAATAAGCAAAGAAATAACTCATTTGACTTGGCTCAGGGGGTTATTCTGAACGAGAGGCTTTTTCTTCCAGACCAGAAAGGCCTTCACGTCTGGCTAACTCATCCAATACTTGCTGCGGGCGCAGATCATACTGGGCTAACATGACAAGCGAATGAAACCACAAATCAGCACATTCGTACAAGACCTTAGAATGATCACCCGAGACGCGTGCGTCTTTAGCGGCCATCACGGTTTCGGTTGCTTCTTCGCCGATTTTTTTCAAAATCGCATCGTCGCCTTTGGCAAATAAGCGCGCGACATACGATTTGTCAGGGTCGCCGCCATTGGCGAGTTTACGACTTTCGATGATTTCTGCCAGTCGCTGCAAAACTTGTTCTTGAGTAGCGCTCATTTATAAATGCTTTCCGGGTCTTTCAGCACGGGATCAACGGCTTGCCAGTCACCATCATTGAGGCTTCCTTCAAATTTTTGAAAGAAACAGGAATGGCGACCTGTATGACAAGCGATGCTGTCGGTTTGCTCTATTTTGAGCAAAACCACATCTTCATCGCAATCGAGGCGAATTTCTTTGACCTTTTGTACGTGGCCGGATTCTTCGCCTTTGTGCCACAATTTCTTGCGCGAACGGCTCCAGTACACAGCTTCACCCAATTCCACTGTTCTGGACAGGGCTTCGCGATTCATCCAGGCAAACATTAACACATCGTTGCTACTGGCCTCTTGTGCGATCACAGGCACCAGACCTTGATCGTCCCACTTCACTTTATTTAACCACTTAGCGGCACTCATACCAACCTCATAGGAATATGTTGCGCTGCCATAAATTGCTTTGCTTCGCCAACAGTATGTTGACCATAATGAAAAATACTGGCCGCCAAGACAGCGTCAGCCCCACCTATTTTTATCCCATCGGCCAAATCTTGCAAACTACCAACGCCGCCTGATGCAATAACCGGAATAGACACGGCGTCTGAGATCGCACGTGTAAGTCCTAAATCAAAACCAGAACGGGTGCCATCTTTGTCCATGCTGGTCAGCAAAATCTCGCCGGCACCAAGGCGCGCCATGTTTTGCGCCCATTCAACAGCATCCAAACCTGTTGCATTGCGTCCGCCATGGGTAAACACTTCCCATTTTCCTGGTGCGATATTTTTAGCATCAATGGCGACCACGATGCATTGCGAGCCATATTTCGATGCGGCGTCCGCGACCAGTTGTGGATTGGTCACGGCAGACGTATTGATACCCACTTTGTCGGCACCTGCATTCAATAAACGGCGCACATCAGCCACGGTGCGAACACCGCCGCCAACCGTCAATGGAATAAATACCTGCGAAGCGACCGCTTCAATGATCGGCAAAATCAGATCGCGTCCGTCAGATGAGGCCGTGATATCTAAAAACGTGATTTCATCGGCACCTTGCGCATCGTATCGACGCGCAATTTCGACAGGATCACCAGCATCGCGCAGCTCTTGAAAATTAATTCCCTTCACGACGCGACCAGCCGTTACATCAAGGCAAGGGATAATGCGTTTAGCTAAACTCATTCTGCTTCTTCTTCGGAATAGTACTCGGTACCGTCGTCGCTCAGCTCGTCTGCACGATCTTGCGCCGTCAACAGGTCCAGCGTACCTTCATAAATCGAACGGCCGCAGATCACGCCTTCGATGCCCTCGCCTTGTACTTCGCACAAGGCTTCAACGTCGGCCAGATTATGCACACCGCCAGAAGCAATCACGGGAATACTGACCGCTTGCGCCAATTTGACAGTCGCCTCAATATTCACGCCACCCATCATGCCGTCGCGTCCGATATCAGTATAAATAATTGCCTCAACGCCATAACCTTCAAATTTTTGCGCGAGGTCGATGACTTCATGGCCGGACAATTTACTCCAACCATCGGTCGCTACTTTGCCATCTTTGGCATCAATGCCGACAATGATCTGACCAGGAAATGCGCTACACGCATCGGCCAGGAAACCCGGGTTCTTAACCGCTGCTGTACCAATAATGATGTATGACAAGCCGTCATCCAGATAACGTTCGATAGTATCAAGATCACGAATTCCGCCACCTAACTGCACCGGAATTTCGTCGGTATCAGTTTCTTCGGCGTAGTCACGCACAGCCTGAATAATCGCCTTCACCGCCGCTTCATTTTTTGGTTTGCCAGCAAATGCGCCATTCAGATCAACCAGATGCAGGCGACGTGCGCCTTGCTTGAGCCAATGACGAGCGGTTTCAGCCGGATCTTCAGAAAACACGGTGGCTTGGTCCATATCGCCTTGTTTGAGGCGTACGCAGTGACCATCTTTCAGGTCGATAGCAGGGATGAGCAACATGATGTAAAAGAAATATAAGCGTCTAAAAGACAGTAAAAAATCAAAAAAGCCAAATTCAAGTGAATTACATACAAACGATGCGCAGACTACAGCACAAAGTTTCCATCAGGGATTCCAGTGTACAAAGTTTTTATACAGTTGCAAGCCAGCCTGGGCACTCTTTTCAGGATGGAATTGCGTGGCAAAAATATTGTCGCGCGCCACTGCACAAGCGAATGGATGACCGTAATCGGTGATGCCTACCGTATGCTGCGCATTTTCAGGCTGCGCAAAGTAGCTATGCACAAAGTAAAAATACGCCTCGTCAGGTATATCTTGCCACAAAGCGTGAGACCGCGATTGTTGCACGCGGTTCCATCCCATTTGCGGGACTTTAAAACGTGAGCCGTCGGCCTGTAACTGGCCATCGAGTCTGAAACGCACTACCTTACCAGGCAATAAGCCTAAGCCAGGTGTATTGCCTTCTTCACTCAGATCAAACAACATTTGCTCACCGACACACACGCCAAACAGTGGTTTGTTCCGCGCAGCATCCAAAACCGCTTCTTGGACACCTGAGTCGCGCAAACTGCTCATGCAATCTGGCATTGCCCCCTGACCAGGCAAAACAATGCGATCAGCGCTTTGGATATCAGCAACTTCACCGGAAATGAGCACATCGGCTTCAGGTGCGACGGCACGCAGAGCTTGCGCTACTGAGCGCAGATTTCCCATACCGTAATCAACAACAACAATTTTATTCATCACAATTTACCCCGCATCAACCTTACCATCCAAGCTTCATGATTATGTTGTGACAGAGTTTGAAAACATAAATTAAAGGCTACCCTTAGTAGATGGAATAGTACCTGCAGCGCGTGCATCAAGCTCTGTTGCCATGCGCAAAGCACGGCCAAAGGCTTTAAACACGGTTTCGCATTGGTGATGCGCATTGTCACCACGCAAATTATCGATGTGCAATGTCACCAATGCGTGATTCACAAAGCCCTGAAAGAATTCGCGCGTCAGATCAACGTCAAAACCACCAATCATGGCGCGGGTAAATGGAATATGGTATTCAAGACCAGGGCGACCAGAAAAATCGACAACGACGCGCGACAGCGCCTCATCCAAAGGAACATACGCATGGCCATAGCGGCGTATGCCTTTTTTATCGCCCATGGCTTTGGCAACAGCTTGTCCCAAGGTAATACCGACGTCTTCTACCGTATGGTGCGCATCAATATGTAAATCACCGACGGCTTCGATATCAAGATCAATCAGACCATGACGGGCAATCTGATCCAGCATGTGATCCAGAAATGGCACGCCGGTATTGAGCTTTTGCTGACCGGTGCCATCCAGATTGATGGCAACACGAATTTGTGTTTCGTTGGTATTGCGGGTAACCGCCGCAATGCGTTGAGTTGAGTTATTCATTTTGATGACATAGAAGCTGCAAACGCAGCAAGAAATAAATCATTCTCTCCCTGAGTACTGACGGTGATACGGAGACAGTTCTCTAGCAGAGCATGCATTTTACCCACATTTTTAACTAAAATTTTGTGATTCAACAATTTGACAAAGACTTGTTCAGCGTTTGCAACACGTATCAGCAAAAAATTTGCTGCTGATGGAAATACTTGCACGCCAGACATCGCGCTCAAGGCTGCTGCTAACTGACTACGCTGTGCGCGTAATGCGGCTGCCTGCGCATCCAACACTTCAACCCTTTGCAAAACAAATTCTGCCGCTGCCTGTGTTAAGACATTGATATTGTAGGGTGGGCGCACTTTTTCAAATTCATTCATCAGTGCATTATTGCCCGCCATATAACCCAAACGTATACCGGCCAGCCCAAGCTTGGACACGGTGCGCATGACCACCAGATTATCAAACTCTGCCAGCCGTGACATAAAACTCGTTTGCGCAAACGGTTGGTAAGCTTCATCGACGACCACAACGCCGGTATCGCCTACGGCGTGCAAAATCTCAACCATGTCATCCGCATCATACAAGGTACCGGTGGGATTGTTAGGATAGGCAAGATAGGTGATTGCTGGCTGATGTTCGGCAATCGCTGCCAGCATGGCGTTTTTATTAAGTGTGAAATCCGCGTTTAAAGGAACGCCGATAAATTCCATCCCGGCAAATTTGGCGGACATCGCATACATGACAAAACCCGGCATAGGCGCGAGTACTTTTGCACCTGGTTTTGCGCAAGCGACCGAGATCATGGCGATCAATTCGTCGGAACCGTTGCCGACAATAATTTCATGCCCTGCTGGTACGCCTAACTTTTCAGCAATGATGTTTTTGAGGTTCGTGTAAGAAGGAACCGGATAGCGATTCATCGCAACCTGCGCCAAATGATGCGCTAAGTCTTGCTGCAATTCTGATGGCAACACAAAAGGGTTTTCCATCGCGTCGAGTTTCACAAAACCGGCAGAATCCGGTACGTGATACGCCGACAGACTGGCGATTTCAGGGCGAATAATGTTCGTTAGCGTCGTTAAATTCGTTACGTTGCTGCTACTCATTCCATATACTCCAGGCAGTACGGCATATCAAAAACGGAAAGCCTATAAATTTAGCTGGCGATATGCAGTCAACACTGCATACTCCCCCTGCATTGTTTTATGCAAGCGCCACTGCTGGCGCAATACTTGGGTGCAAACTCAGGCGTTTCTCTATCATCGCGCAATAATCGGGATTTAACTCAAAACCGACAAAATCACGCCCACAACGTTTTGCTGCGACGGCGGTGGTACCGCTGCCCATGAAGGGATCAAGTACCACGCCGCCTGGTGGGCAAGAGGCCTTGATCATACGTTCGATAATCTCGAGCGGTTTTTGGGTTGGATGTTCTTCACGTTCTGCATGTTCACGATGCAGACGCGAGACACTCCATACATCCTTGGGATTAAAGCCTAGCTCCAACCATTTTGCGCCTTCAAAAATTTTCCGGCTGCGCGCTTTTTTGGTGGCGGCATCATACGGAATCCGTATCGCATCCAGATCAAAATAATAATCTTTGGCTTTAACAAAAAAACCTATCGTGTCATGCACGGAAGAATACTTCCGCACGCTGCCGCCCATCGACGGTACGCGCCTATCCCAAATGATTTCATTCATCATCGTCATGCGTTGCTTGAGCAAAACGAATACTTCCGGTGAATAGCGCCACGTTAAAAAGATATACAGGCTGCCGTTTGCTTTAAGCTTAGGTAAAGCAGCATCTATCCATTGCGCCATCCATTCCAGATAGGCTGCTGACTCCATTTTGTCGGAATCATTCCCATAATCTTTACCCAGTCCATACGGTGGATCAGCCAGCAATAAATCGATGCTGGCATCTGGCAAACGCGCTAAACCATCTAGCGCATCTTCGCAAAAAATCTGATTGCGCCAATCAGCGTTCATGCGCATGGACTCATTAAAATTTTCATTTCAGCTTATTCATTTCAAGCGCATTTCAGCGCTGCGTGCATGGGCTTGCAAACCTTCGCCGTACGCCAGCTCGGCAGCGACTTTACCTAAAGTTTGCGCACCTTGTTCACTGACAAAAATCATCGATGAACGTTTTTGGAAATCATACACACCTAACGGTGAAGAAAATCTTGCAGTACGTGAGGTCGGCAGAACATGATTAGGTCCGGCGCAGTAGTCACCCAGCGCTTCGGATGAATAGCGGCCCAAAAACATCGCACCTGCATGGCGAATTTTATCTGCCCATTGCTGCGGATTTTCAGCAGAAATTTCTAAATGTTCAGCAGCAATACTATTGGCGATTTCGCAGGCTTCATCCATATCGCGCACCTTGATCAGGGCACCACGGTTAGCCAGCGAGGTACGTATTACTTCATGACGCGGCATGGCTGGAAGCAATTTAATGATGCTGGCCTGAACCGCTTCCAGATAAGCTTCGTCAGGGCATAATAAAATGGATTGCGCTAATTCATCGTGCTCAGCTTGTGAAAACAAATCCATTGCAACCCAATCAGGATCCGTGGTGCCATCGCATAACACCAGAATCTCTGAAGGTCCGGCAATCATATCGATACCGACCGTACCAAACACGCGGCGCTTGGCAGCAGCCACATAAGCGTTGCCTGGGCCAACAATTTTATCGACTTGCGGAATAGTAGCGGTACCATAGGCCAAAGCACCAACTGCCTGCGCACCACCAATGGTGAAAACACGATCAACACCAGCAATTGCAGCTGCAGCCAATACCAATGGATTTTTAACGCCATCCGGTGTCGGTACCACCATGATGATTTCTTGCACGCCTGCGACTTTCGCCGGAATCGCATTCATCAATACCGATGAAGGATAAGCCGCCTTACCACCAGGTACATAGATACCAACACGATCTAAAGGTGTGACTTTTTGTCCCAAGACCGTGCCATCGGCTTCGGTATAACTAAAGCCACCAGAACCGCATTCACGTTTTTGCACTTCGTGATAAGCACGCACACGCTGCGCCGCGGTTTCTAATGCAGCACGACGTGCAGGACTTAAGGATTGCAATGCTGCCTGCATTTCAGATTGCGACAATTCCAGCTCAGCAATGCTGCCCGCTTGCAGACGATCAAAACGATTCGTTGCTTCCAGCACAGCGGTATCACCATTAGCTTTGACGCTGATCAATATCTGCGCTGCAGCGCGATCTATGGCTTCGTCCTCACTCGCTTCAAACGCCAGCAATGACGACAATCTGGTAGAAAAATCTGCATCAGCAGAATCAAGGCGGGTAATCAGTGAGGCCATGCTTATCTCTAAAAATTAGGTATTCAGTTTGGAGGCGCGATCAAATGCTTCCAGAATCGGTTGCAGACGCTCACGCTTTAATTTCAATGCCGCCTGATTCACGACCAGACGCGAAGAAATATCCATGATGTGTTCAACTTCGACCAGATTATTCGCCTTGAGCGTGTTGCCTGTACTAACCAGATCGACGATGGCATCCGACAAACCGACCAGCGGAGCCAATTCCATTGAACCATACAATTTGATCAAGTCAACGTGTACACCTTTGCTGGCGAAATGCTGACGCGCAGTTTCGGTGTACTTGGTTGCGACGCGCAAGCGCGCGCCTTGACGCACGGCTTTGGCATAATCAAAACCAGCAGACACAGCCACCGACATACGGCATTGGGCGATATTTAAATCGATAGGTTGATACAAACCTTCGCCACCATGTTCATGCAACACGTCTTTACCCGCCACGCCAAAATCGGCAGCGCCGTATTGCACGTAAGTCGGCACATCAGAAGCACGCACGATAATCACACGTACTGCCGGATCATTGGTTGCCAGAATCAGCTTGCGCGATTTTTCCGGATCTTCCGTCACGCGTATGCCAGCAGCTTCCAGCAATGGCAAGGTTTCTTCAAAAATGCGGCCTTTGGATAATGCCAATGTCAGTTGTGTCGTCATTATTTCACTCGTTGAATATTGGCACCGACCGCGGATAATTTGAGTTCAATACGATCATAGCCACGATCTAAGTGATAGATACGATCAATCAGTGTTTCACCCTCAGCGACCATGCCTGCAATTACCAGCGAAGCGGAAGCCCGCAGGTCAGTGGCCATGACAGGCGCGCCCACCAGCTTGTCAACACCGTTGACGATCGCAGTATGACCATCGATTTCAATTTTTGCGCCGAGGCGATTCATTTCTTGCACATGCATAAAACGATTTTCAAAAATCGTTTCAGTAACGCGGCTATTGCCTTGAGCAATACAGTTCATTGCCATAAACTGCGCTTGCATATCGGTTGGAAAACCTGGGTACTCGGTCGTACGGAATCCTACTGCTTTTGGACGTGCACTCATTTGCGCACGGATCCAGTCTGGCCCAGTAGTCAGCACCACGCCAGCTTCGCGCAGCTTGTCCAAAGCGACATCCAAAATATCGGTACGTGTGTGGGTAACGCGAACGTCACCACCGGTCGCCGCAACAGCACACAAAAAGGTCGCGGTTTCAATCCGATCAGAGATCACGGTGTGGGTGGCGCCATGCAGGCGTTCAACACCTTGAATCACTAAACGGTCAGTACCTATGCCTTCAATCTTGGCACCCATGGCAACCAGCAAATTAGCAAGATCAGTCACTTCTGGTTCGCGTGCCGCGTTTTCCAGAATGGTCTCGCCATCCGCCAGCGTCGCTGCCATCAGCAAGTTTTCAGTACCGGTCACAGTAATCATATCGGTAACGACACGCGTACCCTTGAGACGAGATGCTTTGGCGTGGATATAACCAGCTTCGATCGTGATTTCAGCACCCATGGCTTGTAAGCCTTTGATGTGCTGATCAACCGGGCGCGAACCAATCCCGCAACCACCCGGCAAAGACACTCTGGCTTCGCCAAAACGCGCCACCAATGGTCCCAATACCAGGATAGATGCACGCATCGTTTTTACCATGTCGTACGGCGCTTCGAGCTTATCAATCGCGTTGCCGCTTAACGTGGTAACACCATCTTCTTGCGTTACGCTGACGCCCATCTGACGTAGTAATTTGAACATAGTGCTAACGTCTTGTAATGAGGGGACGTTATGCAACACCAATTCATCCGAGGTCAGCAAGGCTGCACACAAGATAGGCAGCGCTGCATTTTTTGCACCGGAGATACGAATATCGCCGTTCAGGCGGGAACCGCCCGTAATCAGTAATTTGTCCATTATGCTTGGTACTCTTCAGGCGTCAGGGTTTTCATCGATAAAGCGTGGATTTCTTCGCGCATGCGATCACCCAACACGGCGTACACCAATTGGTGACGCTGAATCGGACGCTTACCGGCAAACGCAGCGGAAACGATGACGGCGTTGAAATGCTGGCCGTCGCCTTCGACTTCCAGGTGGGTACATTCCAGACCAGCTGCAATGTAATTTTTAATTTGTTCAGGAGTAGGAAACACAGCTTTTCTTTCTAAAACTAAATGAGTAACGCAAAATCAGTGGCGTAACTTGTAACCACGCTTCAACATTTGCAATGCAATCGTCGCCAGCAGAATAAAGAACACTGTGACTATCATTAAACTATGCAAAGGATCGACATCGGACTTACCAAAAAAACCGAAGCGGAAACCATCGATCATGTAAAAGAATGGATTAAAACGTGACAGCGTCAGCCAGAATCCGGGCAATGAATGGATAGAATAAAACACACCCGACAAAAAAGTTGCCGGCATAATCAGGAAGTTCTGAAACGCAGCTAACTGATCAAATTTCTCCGCCCATATGCCAGCGATCAATCCCATCGTGCCCAGCATCGCCGCACCTAATAACGCGAACAGGATAATCCACAAAGGTGAGAAAAAACTCAGATTCGCGAACCACACTGTAACAATAAATACACCCGTACCAACCGCCAGTCCACGCAACGTAGCGGCCAGCACATACGCGCCAAAAATTTCCCAATGCGATAAGGGGGGCAGCAAAACAAAAACCAGATTACCGGTAATCTTGGATTGAATCAAAGAAGATGATGAATTCGCAAATGCATTTTGCAAGACGCTCATCATCACCAGACCAGGTACCAAAAAAGCGGTATAACGCACGCCTGGATACACTTGTACATGGTCTTCCAACACATGACCAAAAATCAACAAATACAACAAAGCGGTCATGATCGGCGCAGTAATTGTTTGCGTTGCGACCTTCCAGAAGCGTAACACTTCTTTGTACAACAGCGTATTAAAACCAGTCATATTCATCATATTCAGCCTTCCATAATTTGCAGGAAGACATCTTCCAGATCCGCTTGCAACAACTGCAAATCGTCGATCACACACCCCGCCAGACGGAACTCACTTAACATCGATTCGACGTGGGCATAATCAGTCACCCGCAAAATAAATTGATGCGGATTGGACGGTGTTTCGTGAGTGATAATTTTGTCACGCAAAGAAGCTGGCAAAGCAATATTACCGCTGTTTGCCAGAGTAACTCGCAATTGTGAGCCTGAGATGCGCTTTATCAGGGCGGCCGTACTATCGAGTGCCACCACCTTCCCTTGCTTGAGCATTGCAATACGATTGCACAAAGCCTGCGCCTCTTCCAGATAATGCGTAGTCAACACGATAGTATGGCCTTCGCGGTTCAGACGTGCGATAAACTTCCACAAAGTCTGGCGCAATTCGACGTCAACACCCGCGGTCGGCTCATCCAAAACAATCACTGGCGGCTTATGCACCAATGCCTGAGCGACAAGTACGCGGCGCTTCATTCCGCCGGACAAGGCGCGCATATTGGTATCGGATTTATTGGTCAGATCAAGGTTTTCCATGATCTCGTCTATCCATTTATCGTTATTTTTGATACCAAAATATCCAGACTGCATGCGTAAGGTTTCACGCACCGTAAAAAATGGATCGAACACCAACTCTTGCGGGACAACACCCAGCTTGCTGCGGGCATTTCTATAGTCGCTGACAACATCATGACCTTGCACAGAAATCGTACCCGCATCGGCACGATTTAATCCTGCCAGAATGGATATCAGTGTCGTCTTACCCGCGCCATTTGGCCCCAGAAGTCCAAAAAACTCACCTTCTTCGATAGTTAGCGAGACACCGCCCAGTGCCTGCAAGGACTGGTAGCGTTTTTGAATATTGCTAATTTGTATGGCAGCCATGTGGCATGTTTGCACTTAAGTGCTTAAAAGGAATCGGAAATAAACGAAAAACCAACAATTTCGCCACTAAATGATGTGCGGCGAAACCTTTGATTATAGGGGATTTTCAGCGTTTGAACTGAAAGCAGCTACGGTAATTAGCTTAGAAATAACATGAAATGCTTTCCCCTAGCGGTGAGCATCAATGTCGCTCTGCAGGGGTAATGTGAAACTGGCCAGTCAGACCATAAAGTTGTATCAGGCTGATCAGGCTCGCCGGAACTGCATGAAATTGCAAGATTTTGTTTTGTTGTGCAGCCTGACGTTGCCATTCAATCATCGTCACAACAGCCGATGAATCGATCTGTACCAGACTAGAAAAATCAAAGTCAGACTGCCCATGAACAATAGCAGCATTGCCAGCTGCCACTACGTCACGAGCATTTTTCTGCGAGAGTTCGCCTGCTAATTTATACACAGAAAACTTTCAGTTATTCAGTATGAAGTGATTAAATAATTCAGCTGACAATTCAACTGAATTACTGAATTATTTAGATGTTGATTTGCTTGGTGCCGCAGCCAACTTCTTATTTTTATCAGACAATGTTTTGATCAGGCCATCGATACCAGATTTGCTGATTGTTTCAGTAAAAGTACCTTTGTACGTTTCAACCAACCATGCACCGAGTACATTAATGTCATAAATTTTCCAGCCAGTTGCAGACTTAGCAAGACGATAGTTCAGTTGAATTGGGTCTCCACGGGATTGAATAACCTGTGAGCGCACTTCAACTTCCGTATCTTCCGGGGCGGAACGCATAGGTTTAAACTCAACGCGCTGATCCTTAATCTGGGAAATAGCACCAGAATACGTGAATACCAGCAAAGTGCGGAACTCTTTGGTCAACTGCTGCTGTTGATCAGGTGTGGCATCTCGCCAGTTCTTACCTGCCGCCAGCGAAGTCATACGCTGAAAATCAATGTACGGAAGAATCTTTGATTCCACCATATCGTACACACGTTTTTGATTGCCCGCCTGAATTTCTTTGTCGTTTTTTGCCAGATCTAAAATTTCCTGACTGATACGCTTAACCATTGCATCAGGTGCTTCATCTGCTGCCATAGCAGGAGCATTGAGCGTCAGCCCCACTAAAGTTAACACAAGAAATTGTGCAAAAAGATTTTTAATTGATGTCATAAATTTCATTTTTTATCCATATCTAGCGATGATCAAACTGCATCATCGCTCATATTGTTGCCATTGACAGAATTTACAAGCTTATCTGTAAAGCGAATTACTTATCCAGTCACAATCTTGGGTGATTAATCGTCAGGATGAATTTGATTTTCCCTGCGTTGCAGATACGCATCGCGAATGAATACATATTGATCCAATGCTGCGTCTTCAATCAAAGAGCCTGCATCCAAAATACTCGCGCGCTTATCGACCAGTCTTATGGCTGTACCTGTGTTACGTATATTTACTGGCCTGTAGTAGGACCATGCATCGCCGTAATAGTCCAACGGTGTTGCAATAGCATCACGTACAGTGCTTGGGCCTAATAATGGCAGCACCAGATATGGCCCCGATTTAACGCCCCAAACACCCAAAGTCTGGCCAAAATCTTCTTTATGCTTGGTTAACCCAGCCGGGGAACCAATATCAAGTAAGCCACCAAGACCAAAAGTGGTATTCAATCCTACACGTACGATGGTGGTAAAGCTTTCAGCGCCTTTTCCTTGCAGCAAGCTATTGAAGGCGCTCCAGATATCGCCGATATTCCCAAAGAAATTGCCAACCCCTGTTTGTACAAAAGAAGGCAAAACGTCGTGATACGCCTGCGCCACCGGCTTTAACACAGCCCGATCAACTGAATCATTAAAATTGTACATAACGCGATTGTAACCTTCGAGCGGGTCGCGCGGATTTTGACCAATATTGGTTTTGACCGCGATAGCGTCAATCGTCTTATCAGCCTTGTCTTTAATGTTACTCACTGTGGTAGTGCTGCAGCCCGTTGCCAGAATACACACAGTGAGTGCCAACATCGTAGAAAGACGTGCCGGGGAAATTTTATTCATAAGGTAGTTCATTTTTTCTCATCCGAACTGCTATCCGTAGCTTTGCTGAATAAAAACTGACTGATCAGATTTTCCAGTACAACTGCTGACTGCGTCATTTTAATTCTGTCACCGGCGACCAGATTATTGGCGTCTCCACCAGCTTCCAGACCAATGTATTGCTCTCCCAATAATCCTGCCGTCAAAATTTTTGCAGAACTGTCTTTCGGAAATTTATAACGCGTATCTAAGCGTAAAGTAACTGTCGCCTGATAGGTTTTATCATCAAATTTGATATCTGCTACGCGCCCGACAACAACCCCTGCGCTTTTGACCGCTGCGCGTGGTTTGAGACCGCCGATATTATCGAAACGACTAACTACATCATAGGTCTTATCCAAAGAAAGTGAACTCATATTCCCGGCCTGAAGCGCTAAAAACAGCAAAGCCGCAGCTCCAAGAACGACGAATAAACCGACCCAAAAATCTAAAGATTTTTTTTGCATTATTTTTCCTAAAAAATCCTCTTCCCTATATACAAAGGAAGCTCACGTTATCGCTGCTCAGACCGTACAAACTCAGGTACGCTCTACAAACAAATTCTATTTAATTACTGAAACATCCAAGCTGTCAGCAAAAAATCTAGCCATAATACTAACAATGATGAAATCACCACCGTACGGGTTGTGGCGCGAGCAACGCCCTCAGGAGTTGGCTGCGCCTCGTAGCCTTGGAAAAGCGCCACAAACGTAACCGCAAACCCAAACACGATACTCTTTATGACACCATTCCCAATATCTTGCCATACCTCAACTCCAGCCTGCATTTGCGACCAGAATGAGCCCTCATCGACACCGATCAGTTTTACACCGACAATATAGCCGCCAATAACCCCCATCGCATTAAAAATCGCCGTCAGGATAGGTAATGCAATTAAACCGGCAATAAAGCGAGGAGACAACACGCGCTGTATCGGATCAACCGCCATCATTTCCATGGCCGCCAGCTGTTCGCCAGCCTTCATCAGACCAATCTCTGCCGTTAATGAAGTCCCGGCGCGTCCGGCAAATAACAATGCCGTTACTACGGGTCCCAATTCACGCGTCAGTGACAAGGCGACTAACAACCCCAATGCCTCTTCTGATCCATAGCGATTGAGCGTGTAATACCCTTGGTAACCAAGAACAAAACCGACAAACAAACCAGAAACCGCAATAATTACCAGCGAATAATTACCGATGAAATGAATCTGATCGGTAATTAGTCGAGGTCTGCGCCACAAACCTGACGCACTACGTAAAATTAAAAAGAAACAGCGCGTGGCATAGCCAAGATCATTTGCGGATTCACGTACCCATCGACCTATGCGTTCAAATATCATGCTTGTCCTTTCAAACCCAGGTCATCCAATAAAGTTTTGCCTGGATAGTGGAAAGGAACGGGACCATCCGCTTCTGCGTGGACAAATTGTTTGACATACGGATCTTCAGACTCACGCATCTGGGCAGGAGTTCCCTCTGCCACGATTTTTCCTTGCGATAAGAAATAGACGTAGTCAGCAATGGCAAAAGACTCATTCACGTCATGCGACACCAGAATCGAAGTTGATCCCAGTGCATCATTCAAGTGACGAATCAAATTCGCCGTGACGCCCATAGAAATCGGGTCCAAACCAGCAAAAGGTTCATCGTACATCAACAATTCCGGATCAAGAGCGACCGCGCGTGCCAAAGCTACCCGACGTGCCATACCACCAGAAATTTCGGATGGCATCAAATTGGCGGCATTACGTAACCCGACCGCTTGTAGCTTCAGCATCACCAGATCGCGTATCATCGACTCTGACAAATCGGTATGCTCACGCAGCGGAAACGCGACATTATCAAAGACACTTAAGTCCGTGAATAATGCGCCGTGCTGAAATAACATACCCATTTTTCTGCGTGTAGCATAGAGCGCTTTATTGTCCATTTCCTGGATTTGCTGGCCATTCACACTCACACTGCCTGATTGTGGACGTATTTGTCCACCGATCAAACGCAGAATCGTGGTCTTACCAGAACCTGAGCCGCCCATGACGGCAATGACTTTACCGCGTGGGAAATCCATACGCAGCCCGGACAAAATTGTCCGCGCTCCATAACCGAATTGCACATCGCGAATTTCAACGAGATTTGGCACGTCTAATAAGATTATTTTGCAAAAAAATAGATTGTAATGCAGATCAGAAAAATAAGTTGTTACAATAAGTATATCAAAATTATAATGAAATTATAGAAATTCTGAATAATTTTTAATTTCAGAATAAAATATTGAAAATAATTATAATTTTGAGTTTTTATTTAAAATATTTTTTGCACGGCACAAAAATATTAATGAATTTAAAGTCATTAATTTGCAAAATTTGATAGTTTGCATAAAAAAATAGCTAACTTCCGTTACTTGACGGAAGTTAGCTACCAATAAAAGTGATGTAAATAATGCAGAATTGAATAAAATCGATGCAGTACCTAGCGTGGCAAGACAGAGCTACCCATCAGATAGGCATCGACCTCACGCGCGCACTGCCGCCCCTCACGAATAGCCCAAACCACCAAAGATTGACCACGACGCATATCACCCGCAGCAAATACTTTGTCCACATTAGTTTTATAGCAGCCGATACCTTCAGTTGCCGCTTTTGCGTTACCACGTGCATCCTTATCGACACCAAATGCATCTAAAACTTGTTGAACTGGAGAAATAAAACCCATCGCCAACAAAACCAAATCGGCTTTCATTTCAAATTCAGAATCCGGAACTTCCTGCATTTTTCCGTCTTTCCATTCTACGCGACAAGCAATTAACTTATCAACCTTGCCAGCTTTACCTTCCAGACGTTTAGTCGCGACTGCCCAATCACGCTCACACCCTTCCTCATGCGAAGACGAGGTGCGTAACTTAGTAGGCCAATACGGCCAGACTAATGGTTTGTTTTCTTGTTCTGGTGGTTGCGGCAACAATTCAAACTGCGCAACCGATTTTGCGCCATGACGATTAGATGTACCAACGCAATCGGAACCTGTATCGCCACCACCAATCACCACGACATGCTTGCCAGTTGCCATGATCTGATCTTTTACTTTGTCGCCCGCATTGACCTTGTTTTGCAGAGGCAAAAAGTCCATCGCAAAATGTACGCCTTTAAGCTCACGACCTGGCACAGGCAAATCACGCGGTGTTTCTGCACCACCAGCAATAACAACAGCATCAAATTCTTTTTGCAGGGTTTCTGGAGAAATCGTTTCTTTCGACCAGTTTGTTATCGATGCTGGAAAATCTTTACCAACAAATACACCTGTGCGGAACGTGACACCCTCAGCTTGCATCTGCTCAACGCGGCGATCGATGTGCGATTTTTCCATCTTAAAATCAGGAATGCCATAACGCAGCAAACCACCGACACGGTCATTTTTTTCAAACACAGTCACATCATGTCCGGCACGCGCCAATTGTTGTGCGGCAGCCAGACCTGCAGGACCAGAACCAACGATGGCAATTTTTTTACCAGTTTTGTTGGTCGGAACTTTCGCCGTTACCCAGCCATTTTCCCAACCTTTATCAATGATGTAATGTTCTATCGATTTAATACCGACCGCGTCTTCATTGATACCTAAAGTACATGCTGATTCGCATGGTGCAGGACAAATGCGTCCGGTAAATTCCGGAAAGTTATTGGTTGAATGTAAAACTTCCAATGCTTGCTTTACATCACCGTGATACACCAGATCATTCCAGTCGGGAATGATGTTATTAACCGGGCAGCCGTTATTGCAAAACGGAATACCACAATCCATGCAGCGTGCTGCCTGAACTTTTGATTGCGCGTCATCCAGATGCACTAAAAATTCTTTGTAATGCTTTTTACGCGATTGCGGTGCTTCGCTGGCTTCCTGCAAGCGCTGATATTCCATAAAACCGGTTACTTTACCCATAATTTGACCTCAATATCGTTGCGGGCTGACAGCCCTAAAATCATTTTTCAATGTCAGCCGTGATACCACACACAGCTGACAATTGATGTTTTTTAAGCCGCCTTTTCCAAAGCTGAAGTTGCCTGTTTTGCTGCATACATTTCAGCCAATGCACGTTTGTATTCGGTTGGGAAAACCTTCACAAATTTGGCGCGGCTGCGTGCCCAGTCATCCAGCAAATTGCGGGAGCGGGTACTGCCGGTATGCTTGAAATGGCGCTCAATCAGGCTGCGCAAAATCGCTTCATCAGTTTCAGGCTCACCACCACGCAGACGACTATGCCAGATTGCTTTGTCAACCGTCGCCGTCTGTACGTCGCCTGCCAAAACGGGCTCCAACGTTACCATGGACATATTGCATTTAGCTTCAAATTCACCGTCCGGGTCGTAGACATACGCGATCCCACCCGACATACCCGCAGCAAAGTTGCGACCAGTATTGCCCAATACAATCACGGTGCCACCAGTCATGTATTCACAGCCATGATCTCCGGTTCCCTCAACGACAGTGACAGCGCCCGAATTACGTACCGCGAAACGCTCACCTGCTACACCATTAATGAACGCTTCACCGGCAATCGCGCCGTACAAAACTGTATTGCCACAAATGATATTGTCGACAGCCCAACCGCGGAACTCAGTGTTCGGACGGATGATGATGCGGCCACCAGACAAACCTTTACCCACATAATCATTGCCTTCGCCGACCAGGTCCAAGGTCACGCCTTGAGCCAGGAATGCGCCTGCGGATTGACCAGCGGTACCTTGCAGTTGAATATGTATCGTGTCGTCCGGCAAACCTGCATGGCCATATTTTTTCGCCACTTCACCAGACAACATCGCACCGACTGTGCGGTTCAGATTTTTGATTGGCGAAATAAACGATACTTTTTCGCCCGTTTCCAAAGCAATTTTTGCTTGGGCAATCAGTCTGTTATCGAGCGCCTTTTCGAGCCCATGATCCTGCGCCTCAACATGACGAATGTCTGTATGCGCAGTGGTTTCTGGTTGATGGAAAATTCTGGAAAAATCTAAGCCCTTCGCTTTCCAATGTGTCACCGCTTTGGATTTGTCCAACAAATCGACACGACCGATCAATTCATCGTAAGTACGCACACCCAATTGCGCCATGATTTGACGTACTTCTTCCGCAACAAAGAAGAAATAGTTCACCACATATTCTGGTTTGCCAGAGAACTTCGCACGTAAGACCGGGTCTTGCGTTGCAACCCCAACCGGGCAAGTATTGAGGTGGCACTTACGCATCATGATGCAACCTTCAACCACCAATGGTGCTGTCGCAAAACCGATTTCATCTGCACCCAACATGGCGGCAATCGCCACGTCGCGACCAGTTTTCATTTGGCCGTCGGCCTGCACACGGACTCGACCACGCAAGCCATTCAATACCAGCGTTTGCTGGGTTTCAGACAAGCCCAATTCCCATGGTGTACCAGCATGTTTAATTGAAGACAAGGGCGAAGCACCGGTACCGCCATCATGACCTGCAATGACCACGTGATCCGCTTTGGCTTTTGAGACACCTGCCGCAATCGTACCGACGCCCACCTCTGATACCAACTTCACAGAAATCGATGCTTTTGGATTGACGTTTTTCAAATCATGAATCAATTGCGCCAGATCTTCAATCGAATAAATATCATGGTGTGGTGGTGGTGAAATCAAACCAACGCCTGGAACTGAGAAACGCAGTTTCGCAATGTATTCAGACACTTTGTGACCTGGTAACTGACCGCCCTCACCTGGCTTCGCACCTTGGGCCATTTTGATCTGAATCTGATCAGCAGAAATCAAGTATTCTGCCGTCACACCAAAGCGACCAGATGCGACCTGCTTAATGCGGGAGCGCAAAGAGTCACCTTCTTGCAAAGGAATATCGACCTCGATTTGCTCACGACCGATCACTGAGGCCAGACTCGCGCCTTGCTTAATAGGAATGCCCTTTAATTCTTGCTGGTAACGCGCCGGATCTTCACCACCTTCACCCGTATTGGATTTACCACCAATGCGGTTCATCGCGATCGCCAGTGTTGCGTGTGCTTCGGTACTGATAGAACCCAAAGACATCGCGCCAGTCGCAAAGCGTTTAACGATTTCTTTGGCGGGTTCAACCTGATCCAAAGGAATAGCTTTAGCCGGATCGATTTTAAATTCAAACAAACCACGCAACGTCATATGGCGCTTGGATTGATCGTTGATAATCTGCGCATATTCTTTGTAGGAGTTGTAGTTGTTAGCGCGAGTCGAATGCTGCAATTTTGCAATTGCATCTGGGGTCCACATATGATCTTCGCCACGAATACGGAATGCATATTCACCGCCAGCGTCGAGCGCGTTTTCCAGCACAGGATCAGCGCCGAATGCCAGTGTATGCAAACGCAAGGCTTCTTCTGCGACTTCAAATACACCGATGCCTTCAACGTTGGATGCTGTGCCTTTAAAGTACTTATCGACCAGCGATTTGTTCAAACCAATCGCTTCAAAAATTTGCGCCCCGCAGTAAGACATGTAGGTCGAAATACCCATTTTCGACATAACTTTCATCAGACCTTTTCCGACTGCTTTGGTGTAGTTGTAAATCGCTTTTTCAGCCGAAATATCACCTGGCAAAGCTTTTGCCATGTCTGCCAGGGTTTGCATTGCCAGATATGGATGTACCGCTTCAGCACCATAACCTGCCAACAGGGCAAAGTGATGTGTTTCACGCGCAGAGCCAGTTTCGACAACCAGACCTGTTGTTGTGCGCAAGCCTTTGCTGACCAGATGTTGGTGCACAGTGGATGTCGCTAACAAGGCCGGAATCGCAACAAAATTGGCGTCCATCTTACGATCGGTGATGATCATAATGTTGTGGCCGGATTTGACCGCATCGACTACTTCTGCGCAGATTGAAGCCAGACGCGCTTCGATACCATCTTTGCCCCACGCAATCGGGTAGCAGATATCAAGTTCATAGGATTTGAACTTGCCGCCCGTGTTGGCACTGATGTTACGCAGCTTAGCGATATCATCAAAATTCAGAACCGGTTGCGCGACTTCCAAACGCATAGGCGGGTTGATATTGTTTGTATCGAGCAAGTTGGGTTTAGGCCCGATAAATGAAACCAAGGACATGACCATCGCTTCACGAATCGGATCGATAGGTGGATTGGTCACCTGCGCAAATAACTGTTTGAAGTAGTTGTACAGGGGTTTGAGCTTGTTGGACATGATCGCCAGTGAAGAATCATTCCCCATAGAACCAATTGCCTCTTCACCAGTGGTTGCCATTGGTGTCATGAGGAACTTGATATCTTCCTGGGTATAGCCAAACGCTTGCTGTCTGTCGAGCAAGGTAGCCGCTTCTGGCTGAGTATCTGCCTCGCCTTTGAGCTCGTTTAATTTAATCCGGACAGATTTAATCCATTGTTTATACGGTTTAGCATTGGCGTAAGTATCTTTGATTTCTTTATCATCGATGATGCGGCCTGCTTCCAGATCAATCAGGAACATTTTCCCTGGCTGTAAGCGCCACTTTTTGATGATTTTGGATTCTGGAATTGGCAAAACACCAGATTCAGATGCCATCACAACCAGGTCGTCGTCAGTGACGATGTAACGGGCTGGACGCAGGCCGTTACGGTCCAGCGTACCGCCGATCTGGCGACCATCAGTAAATGCCATTGCTGCAGGTCCATCCCATGGTTCCATCATCGCTGCGTGATATTCGTAGAACGCACGACGGTTTTCATCCATCATGCCGTGATTTTCCCAGGCTTCCGGAATCATCATCATCATGGCTTGAGCGATTGGATAACCGGCCATCACCAGCAATTCAAGCGCGTTGTCAAAACTCGCAGTATCTGACTGGCCTTCAAAAATCAATGGATATAATTTTTGCAAATCGTCGCCCAATACGGCCGATTTCATCACGCCTTCACGGGCGCGCATCCAGTTGAAATTGCCTTTGACGGTATTGATCTCACCATTGTGCGCAATCATGCGGTATGGGTGAGCGAGTGGCCATTCTGGGAAAGTATTGGTAGAAAAACGTTGATGCACCAGCGCCAGCGCAGAAACGCAGCGTTCATCTTGTAGATCTTTGTAGTAAACGCCAACCTGATCCGCCAGCAGCAAGCCTTTGTAGACGATAGTGCGTGCTGACATCGAAGGTACAAAGTATTCTTTACCGTGAATCAATTTCAAGGCTTCAATTGCGTGCACTGCGGATTTGCGGATCACATAAAGTTTGCGTTCCAGCGCGTCGGTCACCATGATGTCAGGACCACGGCCGATAAAGATCTGACGGATCACTGGCTCTTTTTCACGCACGGTCGGCGACATCGGCATCTCACGATCGACTGGCACATCACGCCAACCAAGCACGACCTGACCTTCAGCACGAACTGCGCGTTCGATTTCCTGTTCGCACGCCAAACGAGAAGCATGTTCTTTTGGCAAAAAAATCATGCCAACGCCATATTCTCCTGGCGGAGGCAGTTGTACCCCCTGCTTCGCCATCTCTTCACGATAATACTGGTCTGGAATCTGAATCAGAATACCAGCACCGTCACCCATTAAGGCATCTGCACCAACCGCACCCCGGTGATCCAGATTCTTCAAAATCAACAAACCTTGCTCGACGATGGCGTGATTTTTTTTACCTTTGATATGTGCAATAAAACCGACGCCACAGGCGTCATGTTCGTTGGACGGATCGTATAAACCTTGGGCTTGCATAGCTATCTCCAGAGTGCAAAATTGAAAGTCTGAGATGGAGAATAGTGCAGTGCAAAAGAAACTTCAACACAAATAAAAAGGGGTCAGAGTAAATTAATTTAGCCACAATTTATAAATTATTTAAATTAGGGTCAGAGTAAAATTAATAACATAAAAAATGCACCCACCCATAGCACTAAATGATTTATCTCGATCAACATCAAGCGCTCACTGATTTACGCGGACGACCAGGGCGAGCGGGCTCCCCTCTACGCTCGCTCAGTTTTGCCATTTCAATTTTGAATGCAGCAGAACCGAGCAGCCACCCTTTATTCGTCGATTCCGACAATAAATTAATCTCATTTTTTGAAAGTGACGCAGCGATCATCTCTTTGTAATTTGCTTCGCGCTGAAAAGGCGTGTTGCCCAAAGCCCAAAAAATTGGATGATCGGAAACCAACATATCCGTTCGTTGGCCTATGTGATGTTGATAACTGGACCATGGATAATCAGCGGCATCTGAGACCAGCCCAGAACGCACAGGGTTGGTTTCCATATAAACACTGCATGGTAAAAAATATGTTTCAGCCTGAATCACTGTAGCCTTGAATCTACCTTGCCACAAACTACCGGAACGTTGGTATTTCCGGTTAAAGTAAGGGACGTAATAGCGTCCGATATACTGCATCATTCTGCTCAAACCCTGCTCGTCAGTGGGCGTCAACGCAAAATGTAGATGGTCGGGCATTAACACGTAAGCGTGAATTGCCGACTGAAATTGTCTCGTCGCCTGCAACGCGACATTCAGAAAATATCGGTAATCCTCGTCATCTCTAAACAAAGCAATACCGTCATGGCTACGCTGAATTACATGATGCAAAGAATGAGGAATTACCAAACGAGGAAGTCTTGCCATACCAATCGGCCTAAAAAGTACTAAAGTAAAGTAGCAGAAAAACAAACAAAAAAAGCGTCGGCTTACATCCGTAGCTGAGAAAGACTTATCTAAAAGACATAATGTACCTACCGAGGTTTAAAATAAATACCATTTATTTTAAAAAAATCAATCACTTACGTAAAAACACGCATCAAAACCTGGAGTAAAGCCTCTATAATTATTGCCCGATGGAAATCACAATTCGCGGCGTATGGTTTCAATAATTTATATTGCGCAAGCACTTGATTATCGCGAATACAATCATTCAATGTCCCCAAAGATGGATCAACCAAAGCACCGAAATTTTACGGAAAAAAGATGGATTCTTTCACTAAACAATTATCTGTAGGAAAACGACTGGGCTTAGGATTTGCCTTGGTTCTTTTTTTGTCACTCATTACAACAATCATCGCATTAACGCGTCTGAGCAGCGTAGCACATGCGACCCAGGAATTATTAAATGATCCATTAACCACTGAACGTCTGGTAAGTGACTGGTATCGCAATATCCACACTGGCGTGCGCAGAACTACCGCTATTGCAAAAAGTTCAGATCCATCACTGGCAGCATTTTTCAAAGAAGACCAAGAAGAGTCTACCCGTACTTCTGCCTTTTTACAAAAAAGCATTGAATCTCATTTAAATTCAGAACAGGAAAAAGACTTATTCAAGGCAATTTCCGAATCACGAAAAGTATATCTGGATGGCCGTGAGAAGGTAGTTTCATTAAAGAAAGCGGACAAAGCCGATGAAGCGAACCAGGCTCTGGAACAAGTTTTTTTACCCGCAGCAAAGGTTTACGTCAAAAGGATCGAAGAGCTTCTTCAATTACAACGCGAGCAGATCAACCAACATGCAGCGGAAATTCAGTCTACCTACGAGAGCAGCCGAATTCTGTTGATTATTTTATCGATCATTGCTGCTTGTCTTTCTGGTCTTTGTGGCTGGCTTATCACTTCGTCAATTACGAAGCCACTTGCCGCAGCGACCAACGTAGCAAAAAAAATGGCACAAGGCGACCTTACCAACACTGTGAGCGTCCATCGAGATGACGAAATCGGCGAATTAATGAATGCAATCAACGGTATCAGCATAGGACTCAGTCACGTTATTGCGGATGTCAGGCAAGGTACGGAAGCAATCAATGTCGCCGCCAGCGAAATTGCTTCAGGCAATGCCGATTTGTCTTCCCGTACAGAATCTCAAGCCAGTTCACTCGAAGAAACCGCTTCTTCCATGGAAGAGCTGACCTCCACGGTAAAACAAAATGCCGACAATGCAAAACAAGCAAACCAATTAGTCGTTACCGCGTCTGGGGTTGCATTGAAAGGCGGCGATGTGGTTGACCAGGTGGTAACAACCATGGGATCCATTAAGGAGAGTTCTTACAAAATCGTTGATATTATTTCAGTCATTGACGGGATTGCTTTTCAGACCAATATTCTTGCACTTAATGCGGCTGTCGAAGCTGCTCGCGCAGGCGAGCAAGGTCGAGGATTTGCCGTAGTGGCATCTGAAGTCAGAAATCTGGCGCAACGCAGTGCCTCAGCTGCAAAAGAAATTAAGCACCTGATTGATGATTCGGTTGGCAAAGTTGAACACGGCAGCAAACTTGTCGACAATGCTGGTCAGACCATGAAAGAAATTGTCACCAGGGTACAACATGTTGCCGATATCATGGCAGAAATTACTTCAGCCAGCCAGGAACAAAGTTCTGGTATTGGGCAAGTGAACATTGCCATCAATGAAATGGATGAAATGACGCAGCAAAATGCCGCTCTGGTCGAACAAGCAGCTGCGGCCGCTGAAAGCATGCGCGAACAATCAAGCAAGCTATCGCACGTGGTTGAGCAATTCAAAATTGCTGACCAAGGCCGCGCTCAAACTCAAGCTCCGGAGATGTCAAAGACTAAACCCGCTCAAGCAACAGTGCGAGGAAATTCGGCCGGCAAGGCGCTTCAACTGCGAGCATCCACCAAAGCCACCTCAACAGCCAAGCGTACTGCTAAACCAGTCAGCAATAACAACGACTGGGAAGAGTTCTGAATCGACATTGCAGTGTAGCACTGCGCCAAGCTAATATGCTTTGCTCAAATACAAAAAGCACAATTTAGACTGAACTAGATTGTGCTTTTTTCGTTCCGGCCTTAGGGCTTACAGGTAAGCGCCCGCTAATTCTGTTTTTTGCGCTTTCAAGCGAAATGCGCTCAATGCAATTGAAGCATCTGGCACTTCACGCACTTCAGGTTGCGCGCTCATCAATTCAGAAATGCGGCTCTTTAATGCCTTTGCCTGCGTCGCCAATTTGAAGTGAGCAGGACGTGTCGTTTGCACGATACTCCAGCGGACAACAGGCGCGTTCAAGGTGCCATCCATCAGGGCGCGATCGCGCAGCCACTTTTCGAATGAACGTGATGGTAAATCACTTTCTATCCAAATCAAATTATCGGATGTCATCTTCTTATTGTCAGAAGGGCGAACCAAAATTTCGTAAATCATTTCCAGACTCCTTGAGAAGGGAATCTTCGCTACCCGAAAAGTACTGGCAAAGATCCATTGAAGAGAAAAACGAAGGAGAGTGGACTTCCGTTGACATGAAAAGATACAAAAACCCAAAAAAACTTTAATTATTTTAGTTTTTTTCGATAAAAAAGAGGGCTTTAGTTGGTAAAAATATACTTAATTGCTTATTTTTACATTCTATTTACTGTTCATTTGTTTCTGGCGAAAATGAAGTTGTAAAAAAATGTGTTTTTAGGTGCCTTAATTTTGTCCTTCTTTAATGAATTTTTAATGCCTTTTTTTAAATTCCGGCAAAACGCTCTTCACAGTATCAATACAGCAACACAAGAGTCGTAATCAGAGAACTATCATTACATAAAAAACATCATTTCCAGACAATAAATTTTAATAGTGACAGGTATGAGCTAAGATACGAGGCAAGGCTTCACATATGCTTTTCAGCATTACTCAGGACATTGGTTAACTTAGTAATTATTTTTACATCACTCTTGTAACAACATCCGGTTCAACAATACGCTTTACCGTGCATTTCCTACGTTTTGTAATACTCGCTTCCTTACCCTTGTTGCATAAAATTAGCTACTTAAGATCGCTTCACTCCCTTGGAGGAATGTATGAATCTGACGTTGAAGCAAAGAATGATGCTCATAGTTTTGGTCGTTGGAATCGGCGTTGCCGGACTTGCTAGCTTTTTGTTGATTCAACTCGACAAAGTTTTTGAACAATCAAGCTACGCGAATGAAAATTCTGTCGGTAGTGTTGTCAATTTAATGAATGTCCGGGGTGGCTTTAACAAAGTTCGAATTGAACTCGGATTGCATATTGCCAATACTGATCCGCAAAAGACGCCTTTGATAGAACAAGAAATCATCAAGGGACGTAACGAAGTTAACGCCAGCATAAAAAAATTCGAAACTGACGGCTGCCTCGGTAGTACCTGTGTCAGCGATGAAAAAGATCAAGATTATCTGAATCAATTAAAGGCTGCCTGGGAAGACCTCAATCCGGACGTCAACGCTGTCCTGGAGCAATCACGCGAACAAAAAAAATCCAACGCCACGGTCTTATTGCTCGATGAAAAACTCAATTCCAAAATCGAAAAGTTCTACAATACTCTACTGAACGAGATTCTCTATAACATTAAATTAGGTAATGAGGCCGCAGCGGACGCACAGAAATCCAAAAATCATGCCCTGGTCTTAGGTAGCTTTATTTCTGTTTTAATTCTGATGCTAATTACTGCCATCAGTCTCATTGTGTCGAACGGCATACTCCAAACGCTTGGCGGTGATCCGCAACACGTTACTGATCTGGTAAATCGCGTTTCCACAGGTGATTTGAGGATTAGTCAGGATCTGGACAAAGCGGCAGCGAGTAGCCTGTTGGGGAAAATCAAGGTACTAGTACAAAATCTGTCGGATCTCGCTATACAGACCGATCTGATAGGCAAAGGCGATTTTTCCAAACAAGCCAGAGTCTTATCCGAGCACGACCGTTTAAGTTTGTCGATCAATAGCATGACCAATTTGCTGCGTACATCCAAACAAGAAGACGAGCGACGCAACTGGCTCAAAGATGGTAGTAGCCAACTCACCACATCGCTGACTGGCGATTACTCGATTCAAGAATTAACTAACCTGAGCATCAGTATATTGGCGCGGTATCTGAACGCGGGACGAGGGGTTATTTATTTGTATCACCATGAAGAATGCATACTCGATTTAATGGGCAGTTATATGTACACCGAGCGAGATCATCTTGGTACACGCTTTAAGCTAGGAGAAGGCGCAGTCGGTCAAGTCGCTCGAGAACGCAAACCCATTATTCTCACCACGGTCACCAACGATTCTGCACCTATTGTGACTGGAACCACCAGCAGCAAACCGCTATATACCTATACCTATCCATTACTCAGAGATGATGCCCTGTTAGGAGTTGTTGAGCTAGCGAGTTTTATTAAATTTGAGGGCATAGAATTAGAATTGCTTGCCAATGCTTGCAGTGTCATCGCCTCATTCTTATACGTCGCTGAACAGCGCGACAGTATTCGCCAACTGCTCTCTAAAGCGAATGCAGCTGAACAAGCAGCACGTCAACAAAGTGAAAGCCTGCAAGAAGCCAATGCGCAAATGGAAGAACAGCAGCAACAACTACAACAACAAAGTGAAGAACTGCGCCAGGCCAATGCACAGATGGAAGAACAACAACAGATACTGGAACAAAACAATCAAGCGCTTAAACAATCGCAACTGGAACTCGATGTCAAAGCCAAAGATCTGGAAAACTCCGGACGCTATAAATCAGAGTTTTTGGCAAATATGTCGCATGAATTAAGAACACCTCTGAACGCCATTATTTTGCTATCTAAAATCATGGCCAGCAACAATGACAATGTGATGTCACCCGAAGATGTTAAACGCGCCGAAGTCATACTCCGTTCTGGTAAAGACTTATTAGCCTTGATTAACGATGTGCTCGACTTATCGAAAATCGAGGCAGGCCATATGGATATCACTTACTCAGAGATTACAGTTTCCTCCTTCACTTCGTACTTGCAAGACCTGTTTACTGCCCAGGCTGAAGAAAGAAATTTGCAATTTATCATCGATGATCAGTTGCATTCTAACTTTGTCAGCGACCCGGATAAGTTGGCACAAATCCTCAGAAATTTATTGTCGAACGCCTTTAAATTTACCAAACAAGGCAGCGTTACCTTGCGCCTGACACGTCGTCCAGGGACGAGCTTACCTATTTGCCTGAGTGTCATCGATACCGGAATTGGAATACCGAAAGAAAAACAAGCTGTGATATTTGAGGCCTTCAGACAAGCAGACGGATCAACGTCGCGCGAATTTGGCGGGACAGGTCTGGGCCTGACGATCAGTCGCAGCATTTCCAACTTACTCGGCGGCACCATAGAAATTGAAAGCATCGCTAACCAAGGTAGCACCTTTACGTTATGCCTGCCAGAAGCACCACCAGGCTGGGTACCAAAAGTAAAAAATTATCCGATCATAGAAAACCTCGTCTCAACAGACTTGCCAGCGATCGTTGATGATCGCTTGCAACTGAAAGAAGGCGATAAGTTAATTTTGCTCATTGATGATGATCCTGCGTTTGGTATGGCTTTATTGGAAATCAATCGGCGGCTTGGCTACAAGACTATACTGGCAGAGAACGCCGCGCAAGGTATCGCGATGGCACACACCTATCAACCTTCGGGGATATTATTGGATTTAGGTTTGCCAGACATGGAAGGGACAGAAGTTTTAGAAAAAATAAAATCGACACGCGACCTTGCCTCGATTCCTATCTATATCGTTTCTGCCCGTGATCACAACGAAGCAAAAGATTTGAATAAGAGCATAGGCTATCTGCAAAAACCAGCAAATGAATGCCAATTAATCGAAGCAGAAGCTGCATTGCTTTCGTTTGTGCGCAAAGACAAAGCGCAATCAGTGCTGACTATCACCAGTGGAGGTATTGGAACAAAAGATATACAAAAACTACTCGGCACTTACTCCGGGAATGACAAAAAGCACCTGCAAGAAATCTCTGCCAATTCAGATATTTCTACTGCTCTCAGAGAATGGATATGGAATGTTGTGATCGTCGATCTGACTGGGATTGATATTCAACGCGCTGAAGCAATCGCCATCGCCGTCAAACAAATACATAACGGAACCGCATTAATTTTCTTCAGTCTGAATGAGCTCACTGAAGAACATGAAGCAGTGCTGAGCCGTTATTCTGACAGCATCATTATCAAAACTCCGCAGGCAGAAACAAGGCTGCAACAAAATATTGAACGATTTTTGAATGAAGTAAAGCAAACACCTGCCATCAAAAGCGTCAAACAAGCTGCCGGCATTAATGCAAAACAATTAGCCGGACACACCATCTTAGTGGTTGATGACGACCCGCGTAATTTGTTTGCCGTCACAGCGGCATTGGAACAACATGGAGCCAAAGTCCTCTGTGCAATTAATGGAAAACTCGCCTTAAGTATGCTCGATAAAAATGGCGTGGATCTTATTTTGATGGACATCATGATGCCTGAAATGGATGGCTTCCAGGTGATTGCTGCTGTGCGTTCAAATTTAAATCTGGCCGAGATCCCTATTGTTGCACTCACCGCAAAAGCCATGCCGCAAGATAGACAAAGAATTATGGAAGTGGGTGCCAACGACTATCTTTCTAAGCCTGTTGATTTTGATGATCTGATCAATATTTCTAAAAAATGGGTTTCGTCTAAAGGAAAAAAATAACGTGGAAATTCTTATTCGCCACACTGAAAAATACCAAAGAATTTGTATTCTCGGACATATTCAGAGCGATTCAGAATTGCAAAAATTATGTGCAGCGATCAACGCTATTTCAGTTCATCAGCAATTGCAAATTGATTTTTATGACGCTGATCATCTCAGTACCGAGGTTCTGGCCGTTCTGCGGCATTGTGCAGATACCAGACCGGGGTTTAAGATCGTCGCTTACCACAATCTGTTAGGACAACGATTGCTGCGTCTGAGTTTGCCGGTACATCAGATCATTGTAGAACCGGGGAAAAAGAAAATTCTCGAATGTCAGGCGATTGCGATCGCAGGTTCAGCTAATAGTCTGGACAAAATCTTGAATATCGTAGAAATGCTACCGCTGTCGAATAGCACCATTTTTGTCTTGCAACACGTGTCTGAAAACCAAATCAATCTGCTCGATAATTTATTACGCGTTAAAACAGATTACAAGGTACTGATGCCGCACCATCTGTGCCGGATTGAAGCCGGAACAATTTATGTGGCACCACCAGGACATCACATGAAAATTGCGCATGGCCTGCTCTATTTGACACGCGATAAAAAAATTCAATTTTCGAGGCCCTCAATCGATGCCCTTTTCGAATCAATGGCACTGGAATACGGGGACAAATCGACGGCAGTTATCTTATGCGGTCTGGGGAGTGATGGTGCTGCGGGATGTGGCGTATTAAAGCAAGTCGGCGCGAGCGTCCTGGTTGAAGACTCCTGTGAATGTATGGGCGCGACTGCGATGCCAGATGCAGTCAAAGTTGCGGGCCACGCTGACTATGTGTTTTTACATGAAGTCATTGGCAGTATTCTGGCAGCATATTTGGACGAGACCGAATCAAGCTTAAGCGAACATACGCTGACAATGTTTTTGCATGCACTGGATAAACAATACGGCTTTAACTTTAAAAATTATCAGCAAGGTAGCCTGGAACGTCGGATAAGAAACATGATGAATCGGTTTAGCATTCCGCGGTTTGCCGATTTTCAGTTAGCGATTTTTTCCAGCTATGGGTTGTTTGAACGAATGTTGGCAGAAATGTCTGTTGCGGTAACACAATTTTTTCGCCATCCGGAACAATTTGCGTATCTACGTCAACAAGTGTTGCCTTACCTTAGTAGCTTCCCCGCTGTACGCATTTGGTCAGCGGGATGCTCGACGGGAGAAGAAGCTTACTCCTTGGCAATCTTGTTAAACGAAATGGGTATGGAAAAGAAAAGTCGTATTTTTGCCACTGATATCAATAGCCATTTACTGGATATCGCCAACAGTGCGAGCTATCCTTTAGAGGAGTATGCAACGGGGCAGGCCAACTATCTGCAAGCGGGTGGAATTTCGCAATTTGATCATTTTATCGATCGCAACTCACGATATTTTAGTTTAAAAGAAAATTACAAAAAACTTCCGGCTTTTCATCAACATTCACTCGTCAATGATGGAAGTTTTAACGAATTTCAGCTTATTATGTGTCGTAATGTCTTAATTTATTTCGATACGGAATTACAAACAAAAATATTGCAGCGTTTCTTTCTTTCTCTGCATAGAGAAGGCTTTCTGGTACTGGGTCCCCAGGATGGTTTAGACGTTCTGGCGCGTTCAGTGGGATTTATTCCGTACATAAAGGGGACGACGATTTATCGCCGGAACAACGAGAAAAACAATGACTGAGAAATTTTTTGTTTTAATTGTCGATGATAACGTGAACAATATTTTTGCGCTCAAGGTGTTGCTCGAAAAATTGAACCACCTTGAGCTTCTCGAAGCAACTTCTGGTGAAGATGCTTTAATGCAATGTATTCAGCATAATGTTCATCTGATTTTGCTCGATGTACAAATGCCAAAAATGGATGGCTACGAAACTGCGCGTCATTTGCAAATGATGGAACGTACGCGCAACATCCCCATCGTTTTTCTGACTGCTCACCTGCGCAGTGAAGCGTTTATTCAACAAGGCTATGCACTCGGCGCTGTTGACTATCTGACTAAACCTATCGATGATAATTTATTACTCAATCGGGTGCGACATTACCAACATTTACATGATCGTGAAAATAACCTGTGGGAAAAAACCCGCGAATTACAAAGCACGACGGACGAATTGCAAAATACCTTGAATCGTTTAAAACAAACGCAAATGCAATTAGTCCAGTCTGAAAAATTAGCCGCGCTAGGTAGAATCGTTGCGGTGGTTGCGCATGAGCTCAATACCCCGATAGGAAATTGTCTCACCGTGGCCTCAACACTGGATGAAAAAAATCTAGCGTTTGAAAACATGGTGAAGAGCGGCGAACCACTGAAGCGTGTTCATATGTTGAATTACCTAGAACAAACGCATGAGGCGATGAGCATCATTTCTTGTGGACTGGGGCGTGCGGGGGAACTGGTTGAAAGTTTCAAAAAAATCTCGGTCGATCGCGCTTCCGATGCAAAAAGACATTTTGACCTCAAGACACTGATCGACAGTACCATGACCTTATTGATACTCAACGATAAGGAGTCCCACTGGAAAATCACGATTGATATTCCGTCAGCGACCATGCTGAATAGCTATCCAGAAACCTTAGAGCAAATTATTGCGATACTGTTTGACAATGCTGTCACGCATGGATTTGAAGGAAAAGATCAAGGGCATATCCGCATTAATGCGAGAACCGATAAGCAGCAATTAATATTGAGCTTTAGTGATGATGGTTGTGGCATGTCTGAGCAGGTTCAGCAACACATTTTCGATCCGTTTTTTACGACGCGCATGGGTAAAGGTAATAGCGGCCTGGGTATGAGTATTTGCTATAACCTCATTGAAGGTATTTTAGGCGGCCACATCAGAGTGACCAGCCATCCAGCTCAGGGCAGTACCATTACCTTAGAAATTCCAATTGACGCACCTGAACTGGTCACTGTCTGAGCACCCACGCATCGATTGTGGCAGGCGCGTTCATTTTAATTCAAACGGGCTGACTCCAGGATGATGCTCAGTTTTCCAAAACGAGCGCTGACTTCATCAAATTTTTGTTGCTTCTGTTTGTCGGTCAATTTGGTGTCATTCAAATTGCTGCGCAAAATACTAAACAAAGTTAAGTCAGCGACAGGTTTCAACTGTGCATCATTCGAGCGCTGGAAACCAGATAAATCAAGAATATTTTTTAAGGTGTCGCGCTGAGTCGTTGCGCTTTTAGCTTTTCCATAATTCAAAAAGAAATCTTCGATCCGAGCTTTCAACGCTGGTGATAAATCTTTTTTGTACAACATAGGATCGTTAGGAATCAACGGTGATGTCCACAGCACGCGAATTTTTTTTGCTTCATTCGGTGCGTCTTTGATCATACGGTCCATTTCTTCCGAATTAAACGTCGCCACGTCCACTTCACCTTTCGTCACTGCAAGAAAATTTTTCTGGTGATTACCAACAGTGACTTTCTTGAACAGTTTGGCAGGTTCAATTTTATTTTTAGAAAATAAGAAATAAGCTGGCACCAGATAACCAGAAGTGGAACTTGGATCACCATCGGCAAAAGTATAGACGCCTGGTTTAGCAGCAATCTGGTCAAAATTTGTGATTGGACTCTTTACATTGGCGATCAACAAGGACTTGTAGCCGCGCGAACCATCACTCTTCACCATTTGGGCAAAGATCGTTGCTTTTCCAGCTTCCACCGCTTCTAAGGCAACTTTATTGCTCAGCCAGGCAATTTGCACGGTATTGTTTTTAAAGCCGTCAACGATCTCTTTATAGTTTGACGAGATCACCGCCTGCACTTCCATTCCTGTGCTTTTCGACAAATCAGTCAATAACGGTTGCCAACGCTTTTTTGTGTCTTCAACATTGGTGGTAACAATCAATCCCACCGTCAACTTTTCTGCAGCACGCGCGATGGGCATCAAAGCGCAGAAAGATAACATCAACACGGAAATTTTTTTGGCAATCATACAACCTCATCGTAGAAAAAAAACAAGTACGTCAGCCAGCAAAGAAACGAGACGCACTCACAATGATCAACAACAACAGGATACTGATGGGAACGATGCGCAAGAACTTGGTTAGCCAGGCCACAAATGTCATGGTGGTATACAAAAAATAGAATTAGCGACATGGAAGAAATTACTGACGCCCCCAATAGCCCGGAAAAAACAGGAGCCAACATGATTACTTTGTGTAAGACATAATATATTAAACCATGCCAGGTGTCTTCGCTGAAGATTTTATATTTGAGAAACCCATGAACAATGAAATTTCTTTTTGAGTTAATACATCAGATTCATCGTCGTTGAATTTTCATACGCGGCACACTATGCACTATTTTGCAGCTGCATTTTTCCAACTCGTGGGAGAGGTTCCCATTACGAGTTTAAACGCCCGTAAAAACCCTGCCTGACTGATATAACCGACGCGCTCAGCAACGAGTTTAAGAGGAACACCTTCGCGTATCAGCGCCAGCGCCAGTGTGATGCGCCAGCGAGTCAGATAGTTACCTGGCGAATCTCCTACTTCTTTCTTAAACGCCGAGGCAAAGCTGCTACGCGACATGCCCGCGTGGCGCGCCAGCACATCCAGGGACCAATCTCTGGTCGGTTCTGCATGAATCGCTGCCAATACCTTACTAATCTGAGGATGAAGCAAACTACGAAGCAATCCGGGTGTGGCGTCTGGACTCGCCAAAACGACACGTAACACATCGATCAATAGCACCTCAAACAAACGATCAAGTACTTCCTGGCGACCCGGTTTGGAGTCAAACGCTTCATTAAATAGTAATTCAAGCAGATTTTCTGCCCCTTTGAGAGAACTGATCGGACATTCAAAACGTTCAGGCAATGCCAGCAATATCGGATTAAAGGTTTTGTGTTCAAAACGCATAGAGGCGCATACTAAATCCGCGCCGCCATGTGGATCAGGCTTAAACCAATGTTGCAGAGGTCGCGAATAAAACACCAATGTTGGTTCATTTAATGTGACGGCATAGCCAGTTACATCCTGCAATCGAGTGCTACCGGCCTTTAGCAAATGCAAAAATCCAGTACCCATTTCGTCACTAAAAGTCACGTCATTGCACAGATTACCAGAATAAAAGAGCTGCGCCTGCGCCTTAAAGTGCGCAAGTAATGGCGTGAGAGGGTCTTCAGTCATATTGGACGATCCGCATGTTTTTTAATACTTTTGTTTAACAAACGTATTTTAGTATAGCTTATTCTTTGTCCTATCGCTCAAGCCGAGAGATAACTGACTAAAGGAAATCACCATGACATACATTGCCTCTTTATCGATTGAACAAGCAGACCCAACAACTGCCGCTACGCTCAACGCAGTCAAAGCCCAAATCGGGATGATTCCAAACTTATTTGCCACTTTGGCAAAATCACCGACTGCCTTAAATAGCCTGCTGGGACTAAACCAAACCATTGGTGCCGGTCGCTTATCTGCAAGTGAACGCGAAATCATTGCATTGGCAACTTCACAAGCAAATAGCTGCCAGTATTGTGTCAGTGCCCACAGTTTGCTGGGAAAAAATGCCGGATTAAATCCGCAGCAACTGATCGCTGCTCGTTCGGCGCAACCAGGTACAGACCGGGCTGCAGCCATTGCCAGCTTCACCAAAGCCTTGGTAGAACAACGTGGTCACATTGCAACTGAAACACTCGATCAATTGAAAGCGAGTGGTTTGAGCGAGGCAGATTTATTAGAAATTATCGCCAATGTGGTCGCTACGACGCTCACCAATTACACCAACAATGTCGCCCGAACAACGATCGATTTCCCGGTTGTTGGCCTGGAATTGAATGCTTAAGGCTTCCCGCACAAACGCATTTTTACATCTTTAGGAGCATCATCATGAACATGTTTAAACACGCAATACTTGCTGTAACCAGTCTGTTTGCTTTCTTGCTTTCAGCACCCAGCTTTGCTGACAGCATCACCAATAATGTCGTCGGTGCCGGCGGATATGATTTGACTACCTATTTCAGTCAGGAAAAACCGCAACGTGGCAACGGTCATCACCTGACTGAACTCAATGGTGTCACCTACTTATTTGCAACAGATGAAAACAAAAAAGTGTTTGAAGCTAATCCAGAAAAATTTTTACCTCAATACGGTGGCTATTGTTCGTTTGGTGTTTCAGTCAACAAAAAATTTGTTGCAGATCCAGAGCAGTTTGATATTGTGAATGGCAAACTGTATTTGAACCTGGATGCGAAAATTCGCTCATTGTGGCTACAAAATATGTCAGACCGTATCACTGATGCAGACAAAAATTGGAAAGTTATTGCCAATAAAAAGCCATCAGAACTGTGATCTGACCTAATCTGATCATAGGAGCATGGATGGATAAGCTGACATGCTTATCCACCCGTTTTTTCATCAACGCTAGAAAAAGACTCTGCCTAAGGATAGCAACATCATGGCCACTATTTTGCTGACTCCGCTCGATAGCCTGTTAAAAGAAGTGCGTTCCTGTACCTTATGCAAAGAACATTTACCATGTGTTCCGCGCCCTGTACTCCAAGCGCATCAAGACGCAAAAATTTTGATTGCCGGACAAGCACCAGGCAACAAGGTACAGCAAACGGGCATACCGTTTGATGATGCAAGCGGTGAGCGCCTGCGTGAATGGATGGGCATAGACAAAGAGATTTTTTACGACGCAAAACAAATTGCGATTTTGCCTATGGGATTTTGCTTTCCGGGGACAGGCAAATCAGGCGACTTACCACCGCGTAAAGAATGTGCGCCACAATGGCGCGAGCAGGTCTTGGCTCTGCTGCCGAAGATTGAACTGACGTTAGTGATAGGACAATATGCGATGGCCTGGCATCTGCAAGATGACAGCAAAACCAATGTCACTCAACAGGTCTTAGATTGGAAGAAAAACTGGCCGCACTTATTACCACTGCCCCACCCAAGTCCACGAAATAATATATGGCTCAAGCAAAACCCATGGTTTAGTGAACAGGTATTGCCAGTCCTAAAAGAACAGGTCGCTCAAATTTTAAAAACATCATCGAGCGCCAGCTTTATTCGTACAAAGTCCGAACGTGAACAGCGAAGTTCTTCACACAATATCTTTAAACAATAACTTCGCTAACCGCCTCGACCTGCTCAATCAAGCATTTCCAGATATTATTGGCAAGCAATCTGGACTACCGTGCTGCTACCCACCAAACCTGTAGCATTGCTCACCGTACACGTCTGACCGCTTGGTTGAACCGAAACCGTCACATTGTAAGAAGCGCCTACCGCAAGCGGGGTCGGGAAAATAAAACTGCCACCGCTACTTTTGTACGTGTCTGTGCCATTATTTTGCACAGTCACGGTTTTTCCTGAAGCAAGACCAGTGACATTGCCGTACACATAATTGTTACTGGAAATGTTGATCGTGCAGTTGACTGCAATGTTGGTGACGTTCGAACTATTGAAGTTACTGATACTGCCAGCTCCATTGGTCACGGTACAAGTTTGATTGATAGGTTGCGTGCTCACAGTCACGTTATACGCCGCACCCGCTGACATTGTTTTAGCAAACGTAAAATTACCGTTAGTATTGACGGTCAATGAGTCTGTTCCGTTATTTAACAAAGTGACCGAAGTGCCTCCGGCAAGCCCGTTCACGGCACCACCTATCGTGCCCTCAAAGGTGCCACCGCAAGCGGTAAGCAACGAGATCATCAAGGAACTTAAAAGAGCATAGCTTAGGTATCTCATGTCAATTTATTTTCTTTAAAGATAATCTGGCAATATCTGGAAATAAAAGTTCCTTTAATTTATTCAGTGTATCTAAAAAGAGAGCGACTTTGCAATAAATACTAAAGACAGGCTCAAGATAAACGAACGAAGTTGCACTGAGACACCAACATGCCAAAAAAGTCAAAAAGGTCTGGAATTATGCAACTTGCTTACTTTCTCCACTAGCCTTCCTCATGGGTGCTATAAACATCTGTCCTTGTGCATTAAAAGCACAGCTCAAGGAAATATCGTACAGCGCTTCCAGTGCAGGCAAGGGGTTCGCAATGCACATGACATCATTTTGAACGGCACCGTTTTTCACCAACAATAATCGGTCAGCGCTTGCTAGTGCATGGTTAATATCGTGCAAAATGGTAACAACGGCGTGACCACGTTCAGATGCATAATAATTCAGGTTATCCAGCAATTCTAATTGCAAGCCGGGATCCAATGCCGCAATCGGTTCATCAACCAAAATCAGACCATTCTTCTGATCCCAGAGTTGCGCAAAAATACGTGCCAATTGCACCCTTGCCTGTTCACCGCCAGACAACGTATCAAAGCGTCGCTGTAAAAGATGACCGGCACAAGCAAGTTTTGCGGCAGCTCTGACAACTTCAGCTTGCCCCGGATCAAATTCGCGAGAGACACGTCCCAAAGCAATCACTAGTCGCGCTTGAAAACCAAAAGCAACCTGGTTAGATTGCGGTAAAACCGCTCTTTTCTGACTCAGTTCTTTCAGGTGCCAATCAAGCAATGCCCGGCCTTGAAAAAAGACCTGTCCACTTTCAGGTTTGAATTCACCGGACATTAATTTAAGTAAAGTTGATTTACCCGCGCCGCTGGGTCCAAGCACCGCAATCCGCTCACCAGCGTGAACTTGAATAGAAAAAGGACCAAACGTGTTACCACTTAACTTTAGCGATACTTCGCTTAAAGTCAGTATTGCAGATCTGGGTGAAATAAGATTTGTCATAATACTTACCCTAACTGTCTGCGCATCGTGCGCAGTTGCATCAGAAAAAATGGTCCGCCAAGTAGTGCCGTAAAAATACCAACCGGAATTTCAGCAGGAATCGCAACCGTGCGTGCGAGGGTATCGGCCAGCAAGAGCAACAATCCTCCCGCCAGCATAGAATAAGGTATCACTTGCCGCTGATCAGAGCCTACCCATGTTCGTACCAGATGGGGTGCCAATAAGCCGACAAATCCTATCATTCCACACCATGCCACGGAAAAGCCTGCCAGTATCGCAACCAGGAAAATAATATGTTTGCGTAGTCCCTGAACGTCGATGCCTACGTGATTAGCCGCCGCCTCACCCAAAGCCAACGCGTTCATGCCGTTTGCCAACTGCTGGCTACGCCGCCACGCAACGAGGATCAATATCAGCAACGTTGTCACTAACGACCAATTCGCACTTGCTAGCGACCCGAGTGTCCAAAAACTGAGACTTCGTAATTGTTCGTCGTTGGCGAGATAAGTACATAAGCCTATGATCGCGCCCGCCAACGCATTCAACGCGACACCGGTCAACAATAAACCAGCAATTGATCCGGGCGTGATCCAGCGTGCAATTCTGTCCAATATAAAACAAACACTTAAAGCACCGAAAAACGCAACGCCTGGCACCAACCAATTCCGCCACTCTGCTGATATTGTCGTTGGAGAAGATGAAAAAAAGACCAATGAAAGAGCTACCGCGCAAGCAGCACCAGCGCTGATACCCAAGAGGCCAGAATCGCTGAGTGGGTTGCGAAACAGGCCTTGTGACAGCGCCCCTGACATCCCCAAACTTGCACCAATCAAGATCGCAAAAAGAGCCCGTGGAAGGCGAATGGTCCAGAGAACGTAACTCCCGCTGCCGCCATAATTTTGCGTGCCTGGTAGTGCTATCCAGTCTTGCCCGGCAACAGGTACTGCACCGCATTGCACTGCGATCACCACACCAAGCAATAAGGCAAGGATTGAAATAGTGACGGGACTTAGTTCCCCAAACCTCACGGACAAGCGTCGTTGAAGGTGGACGAGCGTCATACGCTACTCACCTTGGTCAATGCCTTATCCACCGCAGTATTGAGCGCAGCAACAGCGGAAGGCAGGCGTGGACCGAAGCCCAACATATACATCGCTTCAAATGAAATGACCTGCTTTTTCTGCCCCGCAGGCGTCCGGCTTAAACCCGGTAATTTCAATATACCGTCAACGCCCCCGACTGCATTTAAGCCCTGATCTGTGACCAGAATAATATCCGGTTTTGCTGCAATCACTGCCTCAGGCGTCAGGGGCTTATAACCGCTGAATCCATCAACGGCATTGGTAATGCATGCATAGTCCATCATTGCCTGCGCACTAGTGTCTTTACCGGCCACCATGATTTGACTGGCGGAATGAGAAAGAATAAACAGAGCACGTCGTTCTTTAAGATTTTTCAGCGTCGTTTGTACGCTTTGCCATTCACTTTCGAGCTGCTGAACCAATTTTTTTGCGTTTGCAGCACGACCCGTTAAGTCACCAATTCTGTTAACCCTATCCAACAACCCCTGAAACCGATGATTGGCTGCGACGATATTGACTGGAATTCCGGACGCTGATAATTGTCGGATCACACCTGGAGGACCGGCATCCTCCGTCGCTAAGATCATAGTAGGAGCCATCGCCAGTACCCCTTCGATAGATAGCGAACGCGCGTATCCCACATTGGGCAACTTTTGTGCAGCATCCGGAAAACTGGAAGTCGTATCCACTGCGACCAACTCCGACTGTGCCTGCAAAGCATAGACGATTTCAGTCAATGCGCCGCCTATGCTGACGATACGACGTGCATTCGCTTTGACGCTGACGACGCCGTTTGCAGCCAATGCAAGCGGGCTGGCTGCATATGCTGCACCGAATGTCATAGCAGAAAACTGTTGTAGCCATAGACGGCGGGAACTGCAATCAGGGCGAGTGCTTTGCTTTATGCCGCGCATAATGATTCTCCACGCTCACCATGTTCCAGTTTGACGAGCAGATTCTGCCACGCGTCAGAGCGTTTTTCTTCAGCCTGACGTAGTTCTGACATCTGCAAAATTTTTTGCAGATTTTGATCAAACAATTCAATCGATACCGCGGTCCCCGCTGATGAGGTTTGCTTTGTTAGCCGACTGCTCGCAATTTGATCTGTCCTGAGATGTAAATTAAATCCGCTATCTAACACATTGATCCAGGGTCCCATAGGGACGACCTTATTAATGGTGCCCTTAAATGTCTGCGACATGCCAAGATTGTCGACAGTGATCGATACTGGAATCAACTTTTGAGCGACCACCAACAAAATACTCAAACATTGCGCGTGATCGATTTGAATATCATCATCCTTATTGGTTTCTATCAAAGCACCTTGTGCAACGGAATGGTCGGTAACGACATGCTGGTGACTAGCAAAGGTATTCACCAACGCGGTATAGGCAGACAACTTACTTTGTGGTCGCAAGAAAATTTTGTGGATGGCAGTGCCGGTGAGATCAAAAAATTGCAGACTATGCTGCACGCCTTGTCCGGTGTTTTCAGCTACTGCAAAGCCAAATGCCCATTTTGAATAATGGCTCCGCAGGTCAATATGCTGTCCTCGCAGAAAACCATCATTTCCGTCGTCATCGGCGTGCGGATAATTTCCGATAATCTCATGCACACAGGAAGCATTTCTGGTTAGCGCCATCACTTCACCAAACGATTGAGATGCACTCAGAATAGCGTGCCACTTTGGAACCAAACTTGTTGCCAGCAAGAGCGAATCAACATCAGTATTGTCGGTATGCGCGGCAATTAATTCTGCCTCCGACATATTGAGTTTTTCAGCGATTTCACGATGACGCGTTTTATGTTCGCGACGTTGCGTCGAAAAAAATTCGCGCACTTGTTGATGATGGTTCATAGAATTTTTCCTTCACAATGGCAAACAGCATGGCTGATTAAATCTGGCCTGATCACGCAGGAGACTCTATTTTTTCGGTACTTCTGTGACCTTGATCGTTGCGATGACTGATCTGATTTAATTTTTCGCCACTCAAGGTGTATGCCTTGGCAAACCCGGACACGTAAGCGCCGCGCCATGGTCGGAGTCGGTACAAATGAAAATCGTTCATGGAGCGCAAGGTATTCATGAAGGGGCCGAATTTTTGTACAAATTGAGTCATCATATTTTCAAATTCTTCCGAATCTCTGGCATATTCCGCCACATTGCATTGCAAGGTTAATCTGCGGCGTGCGAATAAATGGCGGGCGTCCTCTTCGCTTTCGATAAACAACACAGAACAAGTTCCAGTGGCGGCCAGATTGGCGGTATGTGCGGACAATTCGCTTACGTAAATAAAGTAATCGCCATCGTTTTCTACGTAAGCCGCATAGCTCGCTTCCGGCTCACCGTCGGCGTTACAGGTCGCCAGATGTAAGCTTTGAAATAGCCGTGGAAAATGATGGCATTCTTCAATCACCGTATTGAGGTTATTGTCTGACGTGGTCATTGTTGTTCCTTTCAAAAATTAAAAGTCGTAGCGCAAAGAGGCTTGGTAGTTGCGACCGGGTGCGGTGTAGGCATCGACAACGGCGCTATCTTTGGCTAATCCGTTGACATCAGACCAGCGCCAATATTTGCTGTTGAACGCATTGTTGACGTTGAAGTTGAATGAGAGGTTTTGCTTGAATTTCCAAAAGACGCCCAGATCCAATACGGTAGACGATGGTGGTTCAAATTGGCTTGGAACAGCGACCGCGATTTGATCGCTATCTTTTGCGGCAGTGTAATTAAGGTTCGCCTTGGCGCCAAAAAGCCCGGTGTCGTATCGCAGGCCAAGCACTGCCTTCACAGGCTGAACGGTATTGAGTGGCGAAGTGACTCCTGTAATTTCGCTGTTACCTTTTGAATAGGCAAGACCAGCGTTGCTACTCCATTGATTATTTATTTTCCAATCAGCACGTAACTCGACTCCGTGGATATGGGCCTTGCTCAGATTGATGTATTGAAACACCATCGGGTCGGCTGGTCTGCCCGTTCCACTAACAACTTGTTGTGTGATGAAATCAGTGTAACGATTGTCGTAGGCCGACAGCGAATAACGCACATCATTCACCTTGCCGCGGAATCCCAGCTCGATGCTATCGGCGTATTCCGGCTTTAAGTTGGGATTGCCTATACTGGTATAACCATAAGCAAGATTAGAAAATCCGTTATTTACTTGATCGGGTGTCGGCGCGCGGAATCCCCTGGCAATTTGCCCGAAAGGAGCAAATGCCGGTGTCAATTGCCATACAAATCCAAGGCGCGGTGTTACTGCGGAATCGGATAAAGAAACGATGGGACTAGCATAACCATTTCTATCTGGCGTGAGCGAGTACTGATCAAAACGTAAGCCAGGAATAATACTCAACTTGCCAGTTTCGATTTCGCTTTGAACAAAGGCACCAGTTTGTACGAAGGACGAATCAGGAAATGGCTTATATGGATAATTTTGGGTGTTGGGTACATTTTTGCCATCTAGCTGCGCTTGAATATCAGACTTATTCCATTCAAATCCATAGGTCAAGCGCTGATCCTGCCATCCCTTTACGTTCGATTCAAATAACGTCGATACCCCGACCACATTGGTCTGATAAGTGTTATTCAGATTACTTGTCGGTAGTGCGAAATATTGTTGAGTAGCGGCTTGTGCTACCTGAGAATGTTGACGATAAAGGTGACTCTCAGCACGTTGTATCCAAGGCGCGCTAGCATCTTTAAATTTGTAGTCCAGAGAAATTCTGTTTCTATCGGATTGATCATGGGTACTTAAATCAGTGACACTCTTGGTTTTCAAAGGCGGCAATGCACGCGCCGTGTACACCTCGGTGTCTTGAGTTCGTTTTTGCGACTCAAGCGTCAGCCCCAATTGTTGCGACGTATTTAACGCATAAATTACTTTTCCCAGAAAATAGGGACTCGTGTAATCCACGGGATTGGCGGACGTTCTGTTTGGATTAAAGGAATTATTTTCGCCTTGATTTTTTATTTCATGGCCAGTCTGATACGACGCCAGCAACAGCCCTTGCCAACGATCTTTAGCACCCGCCATAGCGATGGTGTTCGACCATGAATTATCAATGCTGGAATAGCCTGATCGCGCATAGCCGCTCAAAGTTTGTCCGGGATTAAGTACATCTTCAGGGGTGAGAGTGCGGAAAAGAACCGCTCCTGCCAGGCCATCGCTACCATACTGCGTTGAAGATGGGCCGCGCAAAACCTCGACGTTTTTAATCCCATTCACCTCAACAAAATCACCTCTACCGGTTGAAAATGGACCGAATGAAAAACTATTTGGCACACGAATTCCATCCTGCATCAGCAAGACCTGATTACCTTCCAAGCCGCGGACATTGATGCTTGCATTGCCTGCTCTTCCGGTCGCACTTGCACCGGTATTAAAACGGGTCGGACCTTGAGGAACGATCACGCTGAGGTCATCATTAAAAATATCTTTGATATTGCGCGCACCGGACTCTTCTATTTTTTCAGCGGATATTATTGAAACGGTGACAGGAACCGCGTCAATATTTCTGTCGGTGCGCGTCGCACTGACAGTGATTTCGTCGAGTACCACTTTTACTGGCGTTCTCGTTGCGACTTCATCCGCACGGGTGATAGCTGAGGCAAATGCTGAGCTGATAGCTAGCGCCAACGCGGCACGTTTTTTACTTAACATCGTGTTCCTTCTTTTCATGTTAAGCATCCGCGGCGGCGGCTAAGGGATGCGTTCTCTATTTGTTTTCGTGAGTTTTATTTCATCGGCGATCATCGTTGACCAATGCCGTTTTCCGACAATCTTTTGGGTAACGATGGTGAAGCCATTGAATAGCAAACGCGTTCCAAACCCAAAAGCATATTTCTTCCGTAGTCAGAGAAATGGAAACACCATCAATCTTGCCAAAATCAATTCTAAATGAGAATCATTAACATTACAATAGGAATGATTCTCATTAACGATTTCGAATAATCGCCAATATGCCTTTTGGCGCATGGCAAGATAGACAGATCAAATTTGATCAAATGCCCGAAGGATTGCAGGCTGAATTTAAAAAAGCAGAGAAAAGAACACAGGTACTTGCTTCACGACAAGCTCAGCGCGGCTTCAATACTTGCAAAATCAAAGCCAGTTGCTGATCTGTGATAGAGGGCTCTTCCTGCGAAGAAAATCCGATAAAAGCCCAGTAAGTCCACTGCCCCAAAGTCGCTGCCTGATCTGCTGACCAGCCAACATCATGGAGTAATTTACTCAAATAATTAATGCGTTGTTGGTCTACCCTTGCCTGCACTTCTTTCACCAGGGGATGCGACATAGACCATGTGCGGATCGCTTTGGCCAGGCGTAAATCAGACATGGAAGCACCGGTAATCCAGCATTGCAATTTGGAATTGGCATCGCCCGTCATACCTTCTACAAATGCGATTGCTTGCTGCGTATCGCTACGTTCCCATTCTTCAATCAGGGCGCTATGGTATTCATCGAGATTCTTAAAATGCCAATAAAAACTACCTTTGGTCACACCCAAATCTTCAGCAATACTCATGATGCGTAAGCGCTCTGGACCTTGCGCTGCAAGTATTTGTAAACCGGCACTCAGCCAGGTTTGTCGGTTATTTTTTTCTTCCATTTAGCCACCATACCGAAAGGTATTGACAATTGCAAGCGTGGGTGAGAATATTACCATACCAAGCGGTATGGTAAAAATTCCCGGCGAAAATATTTTGCAGCAATGACTTTTGCGACTATGCAAGCTGGGCTGGTGTTTTCACTCAAAAAGGATCACAACATGCTACAGCTGATCGCTCCCAATATCTGGCATGCACAACATGCTTTTACCTCGAATGGTTTGCCAGTCTCGTCCCGGATGACTGTCATACGCTTATCGAATGGCAACCTGTGGCTGCATTCACCAGTCGCGTTGTCGTCGACATTGAAGGCGGAGCTGGATGCGTTAGGCAAAGTAGAATTTATCGTTGCACCGAATAAATACCATCATTTGTTTGTTGGCGATTATCTCCATGCATATCCAGCCGCCCGTTTGTACGGCGCACCGGGCTTATCCAAAAAACGCCCTGACCTCAAAGGCATGCAGGAATTAAGCCCCCATATTGAACCTGAATGGCAAACTGATCTGGAACAAATTTTCTTTGCCGGCATCCCGGTGGGTAACGAAACAGTATGGTTTCATCGCGCCTCGGGTACATTGATACTGACGGACTTGTGCCAATGGTGGCAAGGTGATTTGAGTTTTTCTGCCGCAATGTACGCGTCACTGACTGGTGTGCGCAAGCAACTGGCGGTTCCTAAAACGATACGCTGGATGACCAAAGATAAGCCAGCCGCACGTGACTGCGCCAACAAAATTCTGGCATGGCCGATAGAGCGTATCGTGGTGGCACATAATGCGATTATCGAAAAAAATGCCCGCGCATCTCTGCAACAGGCATTGTCATGGTTTGAACATTAAACTGACGCTAGGTTAAACCTTGTACATCGACCTTACTTTCAATTCTGCGTTGAAGATGTCGATGTCATTGCAGAAGTATTCATGATAGAGCGACCGGGCGTTGCTTCGTTCGCTCGTACTGAAATTGCGGGAAAAAACTTCGCCCGCAAATTCATAAACGGCGTTTCGACCAGTCGATATAGCAACCAACCACCGACAATAGCGACGCCCATCACAATGCTGATACCAAGCGGTGCATTGCAATCGATATTCCAGGCTTTGAGTGGTGCGACCAACAGCTTAAAAATCGGCTTATGTGCAAGGTAAATCGCGTACGACCACAAGGCCAGACGCTCTGCACCTGGCACACGAATCTTATGCAACAGCGATGTAGTGCTGAGTGCTGCCAACGTCAATAAGGCAAAACTCCAGGACAGCATGCTAAAGCCAAACGTCATCAGATAAAAATTAAAACCATCGATATCCGTTTGGAAATTATTCAACATCAGATATGCCATGATAACGAAAGCAGTCGCTCCAAGCGCCAGTAACAGGTTCCCCTGGCGGGTGATTTTTTCATATAGCGCAGTATGATAATTCTTGAGCAAGGCAATGGCGACACCTGGCAATAATTCGTCAAAGCGAGCGAAACTGGAATAATAAATGCGTACCGCATAGTCCACGTCATTCATGGATTGTCGTCCATACTCTAACCACGAATAGCCTCTGAAGCTCATACCGGCAAGTATCGCAGCAATCAGAATTCCCCACGCAAGTTTGAGCGATTTTTTATACCCGGCAATCATCACCGCCACCAGCGGCAGAATCACATAAAATTGTTCTTCAACACACAGCGACCACGAATGAGAAAATGTCTCACCAAAATGCAGACCTATATTTTGCGTGAAACTTAAAAATCGCCATATCGGGGCGGTTGCAGATCCTGCTAACTCAGCCGAAAACACAAAATACAGCGCCAGCACCACATAGTAGTTAGGCAGCGTGCGCAATAAACGTCGCGCAAAAAACGTCTTCAGCGATAAACCTTCGCCCCGCGCAAATGCAGAAATTACCTGATTGCCAATGAGATAGCCGCTCAGCACAAAGAATAAGTCCACACCCATCCAGCCAATATCAGTCAGGAACCCAAACGTGGGTTTGTGGCTGACCACCACACCATAATGCGACATCAGCACCAAAGAAATGGCTAATGCGCGCAACGTATCGAGACCATTGAGCCTACTTACGGCGTTAAGACTATTGTTCATTTTTATAATTTTAGAAAAACGGAGGGGGAAATGTTGCCCTAGATAACTGAAAGAGTAAGTGCGATAATGTAATGCTTTTCTGGCAAGCGTAGTAAAGAATTTGAAGCGTCTGGCTTCAAATTTATACTTTAATTCTCATGCTGAAGATAGAGTTTGCGTGCTTTGTAGATTAGCGCAAGTGCGAGACCAGAGATAAACACAATCATCATCACAAACATGGCAGGATGATCAGAAGAATAAATCACCGGAGCATTGCTAACTTTACCAAGTTTGATTGTGTCGTTACGTAATTCGAAAAAACCGCAGAAAATCAAGGCAGCCCCGACTAAGACCATAACCAGCGGTGACCTTAGCCGTGAGTCACCCTCAGGGTTAATGATGAGTTTCTCCAAGAGAGTCATGAACTTAGCAACGGCAAGATTCCAAAACAACACAAGAAATCAATTGATTCAACTACCGCTTCGAGGCCTTATTGGCGTACATCGCCTTATCTGCCTCTTGCATCAATTCTTCCACGTTGACGTGGCGCTCAGGATCATAAGCAATAATCCCGCAAGAAAAACGCACCGTATAAGGAAGCGCCAGATGGACGCAGCGTTCATGCAGTGATTTTTCAAAACGCTGTATTAAATCTCGTATATTCACCATCTTGATATTGGTGAGAAGTGCGACAAATTCATCGCCCCCCATTCTGGCAAAAATATCAGAATTGCGAAACGAATCCCGCATCTGATCAGCGAATACCTTTAAAGCTCTATCACCTTCTGCATGCCCATAGGTATCGTTGATTTCTTTAAATTTATCGAGATCAAAAAACACCAGACTGGTAGGAAACGATTGACGTTTGCAGACTTCAAGACTGTAGTGAGAAAGAACCAAAAAACCACGGCGATTTGAAATCCGTGTAATTTCATCAATAAGCGACAATTTAATCGCTGTCAGTTCGCGCTCGACGATACCAGCACGGTCTGCCAGCATTTCTGTATCTTCCGTTCCAAATTCACGCGGTTCATGATCGATGATGCACAATGTTCCTAGCGACTCACCTGTCAGGGTAGTTAATGGATGTCCGGCATAAAATCTGACATACGGCTCACCAGTGACCAGAGGATTATCAAAAAAGCGCGGATCTTTGTGCGCGTCTTGAATCACAAAGGTCCCTTGTTGCAAGATCGCATGACCACAAAAAGAAATATTCCTGTCGGTTTCTGTCGCAATCAAACCATCACAAGATTTAAACCATTGACGGTTCTCGTCAACCAGACTGACGAGCGCAATTGGTACACCGAAGATCCGTCGTGCCATGCGTGTGACACGATCAAATCGCTCCTCAGGAGGCGTATCAAGAACTTTGAGCGCCCTCAGAACGGCTAAACGTTGCTGCTCATTGACAGGTAATTCAGGTTCTTTCATCTTGCCCTCCTGGCATAGACCTCACCTACATCGTCGGTATTGACCAACACAGCAAAGCCTCGTCTGACCAAAGCCGTTAGCACACTCAGTACAGATTAGTATAGCCATTGAGCCGATTCAAACAATGACATAGAGAAATTAATTTTCAAATGATAATACCAGCGCTATTTTTCGCTTTCCAGAAAAACTTCGCTCAATAGAATAAAGGACTAATGAACTGGTTAGAAAAAACGACGAAGCGGGCGTGGTTGTTCGTCGAGTTTTCACGCTTGAATCAACAAAAATGTCAAAAATGCCTTGCGGTTTGTCGGTTGCACCGACTCTGCATCAGAATATCGAGCACATTTCCATTTTGATCGACCGCACGCGAGCGCGAATGGCGCTTGCGCTTGATTGTTAGCACCACCTCGTCAAGATGCGATTTGTCCCCACGTTGCGGTTGACGCTTATAGATTAACAATGCTCCTAGAAAGATCTCTCAGATTTACATAACATGGGACTTGCGCTAATGACGCCATCAGAGAAAGTTTCTGGCAACCTATGGACGTTGCATTTTCAATTTTCGTTACCTATTTCAAACCGGGCAAGAATTTTTACAGGGACCTATTCTGCCACCGATCGTCAATGGTGTTAATTTCGGTTCTTACTATCTGGTGGGAACTGTCTGGTTCAGACCAAGTAAAACTGCAGCGGACAATAAGAATCTAATTAACCAAAATCAGGGCAATGCTATCGGCTCAGTCAGCCTGGCTAACTCAACGGCAGAAACTTTTCAACAGGTTCCAACCTACCTCAATGTTACGCCCTCAAATTATCAAAACTGTTTCATGTGCCACAATGCGCAATCATTCAACTTTAGTCCGCAAGCAGGCTTTCCTCGACTGGAACCACGTCGTATTGGTATCAGTCATGTCATTAGTATCAATTCCCCCTATAAAGTCGCCAACCAAATCCCGGTCAATATGGCGATCAAGCAAATCAGCGCTATGCCAAGTACGGTCGTGCCACCGTCAGGATCAAAAATCGCATGCATGACAGATAACACTAGTTCAACACTAAGCAAAACCTGTCCAGTGGTGCAATCCAATGGCATCAATTATTGGCCATTCAGTTACGTCGATAACCGCGAAGCGATTAATCTGGTTGGATATGACGTTCATAATAACGTGGTTTCCCAATTAGAATTGACTGGTACCCGCTACATCTGGCAAGTGGCTTTGAGTAACGATGCGAAAACCTTGATATTCAAAGGTCAGGCAAGCACGTCGACAAGCCTCGCTGTAGCGACGTTAGGAAAATAATTTTGTTTCACCATCCTCATAGATTCAATATGGTCGATCAAGGGCTAAAAGAGCTGAGGGGGTGGCGTTATTTAAAATGAATCGGTGACTTCTTTCTATTCAGTTTTGATGAAGAATTAAATGGGATGAAATGGATGATTAAAGCTGACTAGGGAGAAGCCTCACCCAAAATTTGACAATCAAAATCAAGCGTAGCGACTAACAACCATGTTGATTGCGTCGATAACCGCCTGCGGCTGATCCTTCTGTATATAGTGCCCGCTATGTACTACTGCTTGTATATGGTCAACGCCAACCAGCGAAAGCCAATCGTTCTGGTGGCGCAAAGTCATTGTTGAAAAATCCCCCGACTCCTCCAACTTGAACTCGGTTCTGACCAGAACCCGTGCGGGAACAGTCAGTGCCTGCTCCAGATGCAGGCGATCCATACACAGGTTACTCTCGTCTAATTCTCTTTTCTCGACTGCACTGAACAAAGTATTGCGGATCACACGCATCACAGCAAATGAATTTGGAGCCTCGCTTTGCATGAGCTGCAAGTGCATGGGCAAAGTCGCATCAACCAAAACGATGCCAGCGACTTCGTCCGGATGCAACTTCGCAAACGCAAATTGATAAAGGCCGCCCAATGAATGGCCGACCAACAGATAAGGTGGTTGAAATCCGGCTTCACGCAGTAATTTGCGCTCTTCCTCAGCAATAGTGCATGGGTCACGTGCGCGATCCGTCCACTGACTTGCGCCATAACCGGGCCGGTCGTAGGCAAAGACCCGATGGTCACGTGCTATCACAGGCAGAACTTGTTGCCAGACATGGCGATTGTCGCCGAGACCCGACTGAAATACCACCGTTGGCATTCCCTGGCCAAGCGTCGTGTAAGACATGCCGTTCAATAGGGATGAGTTGGCCTGATCGATATACAAGCCTGAACATCCCGTACTAGAAAGTATCAAGAAGACAGCAGCGATGCTTAAGGTGAAACGCCACATACAGGTCGGTTTATGCATCGTATTTCCTTTCTGCGTTTTGTAAAAAAGTCAGCCAATTAAGAGGTACTGGGTCGAGAAAAGTCCCTGCCTAAGTTCGTTGCCGAACAGACGTTACAGGGTCATTTGCGGACTCTGTAAACCAGAGAAAAAAGCGGGGCACAACAAATGTCGGATATCAAAATCAAAAACTATTTTAACGCAGGTTTGTGGTCGGAACGGTTTGGCTTTTTAGCGTTTTTTATCTCTTTGTCGACCCTTTACGGATGCGCTTCCTCCACCATTTCTGCTCTTGATTCCACACTTTCATTTGCAATACCAAGAACTTGGTCAGCGCCAACGGTGACGGGTAACGATACGTTGATGCAGTGGTGGCTCAAGTTTCATGATCCGCTACTTGATATGCTGGTGAGCCAATCGCTCAACAACAATCTGACGATAAAAACCGCCCAGACGGCGCTGCGTCAGGCCTGGGCACAGCGTGACATTGCAGCAGCGGCACTACTGCCAACGCTGAATGGATCTGCTTCGGCGCAACGCAACAGATCAAATGGCATTGGTAGCAGCAATTTATTTCAAGTGGATGCCACAGGGAATTGGGTGCCAGATATTTTTGGCGCTGCACGCAGTGGCCGAAATGCCGCTGAAAATGCTGCGCTATCGAGTAATGCCAGTCTTGGTGACACGCAGGTAATGATTGCAGCCGAAGTGGGATTGACCTACATCAGCCTGCGCGACGCCCAGACCCGCTTTGCCATTGCACAAGAAAATCTGACGAATCAGGAAGAGACACTGCGCATTACACAATGGCGCCAGCAAGCTGGATTGGTGACGGCGCTTGAAGTGGAACAGGCACGTGCCGCTGTTGAGCAGACCAGAGCTACGCTGCCGTTATTACAAATAGCCATTTCACAGAACCAACATGCCTTGGCACTGTTGACCGGGCAGCCACCAGCAATGCTGGAAACCATATTATCGACAGTACAAGCGGTACCACAGGCGGACAGCGAGCTGCCGATCAATATACCTGCGGAAATTTTGCGCCAACGCGCCGATATAAAAGCGGCTGAATACAATGTTTTAGCAGCTAGGGAACGTATCAATCAGGCAGAAGCAGCACGCCTGCCTGGCTTTTCTCTGGGTGGCTCAATTGGTCTGAGTGCCTTGAGTACTGGCATGCTTACAAATGGATCGTCGGTGATCAGTTCATTGATTGCCGGGGTAAGCCTACCAATCTTTGATGGTGGAGCAAGACGCGCTCAGGTAGCGCTCCAACAAGCCGTATCCGATCAGGCACAACTAGCGTATGAAACCGCCGTGCTGACTGCCCTGTCCGATGTAGAAAACGCCTTGCTTGCGTTAAACAACGACCAGCAGCGCCTGCGCAGTCTGGGCATTGCCAGCGAATCCGCCGCCAGTGCATCACATCTGGCAAACCAGCGCTACAGCAGTGGGCTGGTTGATTTTCAGGTGGTATTGCAAACCGAGTTGACCCAACTCCTTACTCAGGATGCGTTTGCCAGCGCCAATGCGCTTGTCAGCAGCGATCAGATTCGACTTTACAAGGCACTCGGTGGTGGATGGCAAGCTAACAGTGAGAAGAATATTGTAAAAAACATGGCACCTGAAATACCAACAAAAAATCAGTCTACCTTGATCGCAACGCCATGAAACCTTCCTTTCCAGTTATAAACCTGGCGCCGGATAATGCTCTGCTGTTAGCGGCGCCATCAACGAATAAAACCGCACCCGAGAAGGCATCGGGAAAGACTGTTCCAGTTGCACCTGAAGCACCTGAAGCACCTGATGCACCGGCTACCCCAACTACATCAACGCCATCGTCTAAAGCGTCAGCCACGACAGATATCAATACCCTGCTTAACGAGCCGGGTTTAAAGCCCTGGTATCTTCGTCCCTTGGTCTGGTCTGGCACATTGCTGGTGATCGTCATTGCAGGTTTGGTCTGGTGGTGGATGGCACGTAATGCGCAAAACGCGCTACCGGTCTACAACACCCAAGCAGCGACGCGTGGCAACATCACCTTGACCGTGACCGCCAACGGTACGCTACAACCTATTCGTTCAATTAACATTGGTAGTGAACTTTCTGGCACTGTGCTCAAGGTCAATGTTGATGTCAACGATATCGTTAAAAAGGGCGAAGTGCTGCTGGTGCTCGATCCGGCGAAATTGAATGACCAGATTTTGCGCTCCACAGCAACGTTGGATGCGGCGAAATCCAAAGTTGAACAGACTTCGGCCACGGTCAGAGAAGCCACAGCAAGTATGGCGCGGCTGAATGAGGTCGCCATCCTCTCGGCGGGTAAAGTGCCATCCAAAGCCGAACTCGATACCGGCCGTGCAACGCTGGATCGCGCCAAAGCCGACGATCTCAGTGCGCAGGCGGGGGTGAACGATGCAAAAGCCGCACTATCAACTGATCAGATCACACTGTCCAAGGCCTCCATCAAAGCCCCTGCCGACGGCATCATACTGACCCGCACCGTCGATCCCGGCAATGCGGTAGCAGCCTCGTTACAAGCCGTCACGCTGTTCACGTTAGCTGACGATTTGAGCAAACTACGTCTGTGGGTATATGTTGATGAAGCCGACGTCGGCGCCGTCAAGGTCGGGCAGAATGCGACGTTCACCGTCAGCGCTTATCTGAGCCGTAAATTCCCGGCCAAAATCACCCGCGTTGGCTTTGGCTCTACCATTACCGATGCTGTTGTCACTTACCTCACATATCTTGATGTCGATAACACCGATATGAGTCTGCGCCCGGGAATGACGGCAACAGCTTCGATTATCGCCGCGCAGCGCAATAACGTGTTGCTGGTTCCAAACACGGCATTGCGCTTCATGCCAGGCACTGCGTCAAGCGCAACCAAACCTGGCATGGCGTCGAGTCTGATTCCACACATTCCAGGCAACACCAATCGCAAGTCAGCCGCGGCTGGTGCCAGTACTGCACTCGCCAAGCAATTATGGGTGCTGCGTGACAAAGTAGCAGTTGCTGTAGCGGTCACACCGGGCATCAGCGACGGTCATATGACAGAAATCACAGGCGGTGATTTGCAGGCGGGCATGCTGGTCATTACCGATCAAACTAGTACCAAAGCTAAATGAACAGCGCCACTCCCCTTATCAGTTTGCGTGGCGTGACCAAGCGCTACGGCAGTGGTGCGGCCGAATTGATGGCATTAAAGGGAATCGACCTCGATATTCAAGCAGGAGAATTTGTCGCCATCAGTGGCCCCAGTGGTTCTGGCAAATCGACGGTAATGAATATTCTGGGATGCCTCGATACACCGAGTAGCGGGCAGTATCTATTCAAAGGTGCCCATGTTGAAGCGCTGTCTCGCGACCAGCGCGCGCGCCTGCGCCGCCAGTATCTTGGTTTTGTCTTTCAGGGATTTAATCTGCTTGCCCGCACCTCTGCGCAGGAAAACGTTGAACTACCGTTACTGTACCGTGGTGATAGCGCCAGCGTGCGCCGGGCTGCTGCAACGGTGGCGCTTCAGTCCGTTGGGCTCGGCGGTTGGGAAAGCCATACCCCATCCGAATTATCTGGTGGCCAACAACAACGCGTCGCCATCGCTCGCGCTATTGTCACCCAACCAGATGTGGTACTAGCAGATGAACCCACCGGCAATCTCGATACCCAGCGCAGCCATGAAATCATGGGATTGCTGATGGCACTCAACCGCGATCATGGCATTACGGTACTCATGGTAACGCACGAACCTGACATGGCAGCCTATGCCCGCCGCATGGTGATGTTCGTTGATGGGCGCATCGCCAGGGATGAAATTAATCCGCATCCATCGACAGCGGCACCACCATCCCTGAATCCCAACGAAAGCACCTGATGCTGTTTTCCGTATTCATCCTCGCACTACGGTCGGTACAGCGCAACTTGCTGCGCTCGTTTCTGACTATTTTAGGTATCGTCATTGGCGTATCCGCCGTCATTACGATGGTGACGCTGGGTAATGGCGCGACACAAGCAATCAATACCCAAATATCCAGTCTGGGTGCGAATCTGTTGATTGTCAGCCCCGGTCAACGCGGGCCCGGTGGCGGTGGTTCGGGAGCAGGCGGTGCTGGTATTCCTCACTTTACGGATGCCGATGCTGACGCGATTGCCGCGCAGATCGGTGGCGTAGCACAAGTAGCGCCTTTAGGCCGTGCCAGCGTCACCGTCATTGCGAACGGCCGCAACTGGATTACCAGTGTATCTGGCAGCACCAATGAATGGTTTAAAACCGGCAACTGGACGCTGGCCAGCGGACGCGAATTCGATCCGGATGAACAACGCGCTGGGTCCGCCGTGTGCATCATCGGTGAGACAGTACGTCGGGAAATTTTTGGTGGCACGCCGGGCAAAACAGGCATAGGAGAATTATTGCGTGTCAAACAATTTTCCTGCAACGTCATCGGCATTTTAGGCAGCAAGGGACAGAGCGGCATGGGTGATCAGGATGATACCGTGGTGGTGCCATTGAATACACTACAGCGCCGTGTAACAGGATCACACCGGGTCGATATGTTGATGGTCTCCATGCAAGAAAACGCCGATAGCGCGCCACTCAAAGCAAGCCTGCGCCAGCTCATGCGCGAGCGCCGGAAATTGGCTCAACACGATGATGACAACTTTAATATTTTCGATACGCAACAGCTCGCCGAAACACTCTCCAGCACTATGGGTGTGCTGACCAGCCTGCTGGGTGCCGTGGCCGCAGTGAGTCTGTTGGTGGGTGGCATAGGAATTATGAACATCATGTTGGTCAGCGTCACCGAACGCACACGCGAAATCGGCCTACGGCTTGCAGTCGGCGCACTGGAAAAGGAAGTGCTTTTGCAGTTTCTGATTGAAGCCATGGTGCTATCGGCGCTCGGCGGCTTAGTGGGTGTCGTGATCGCCACTATCGCTTCGTATTTTCTGGCAGGGCTGATGAAGGTACCTTACGCATTTGATCCCACGATCAATCTGCTTTCATTGGTATTCTCAGCGGGCATTGGAATACTTTTCGGCTATTTTCCGGCACGCAATGCCGCTCGCATGGATCCTATCGTTGCACTACGACATGAATAATTTTTACTCCGCCTCAGGCTGAATCTTGAACCGCCTTGGCACGGATGAATTGATGACAAAACACAAGTAGCCCGCTGACTGCCGCAATCGTCACACACAAATACCCCAGCGGTGGTGCATCGAAGCGAAACAACGCGCTCATGTATGGCACATACAATGCCAGCCCCAACATCAATAACGCGAACCCAACCACACTCCACAACGCCGGGTTATGCAATCGCGCCGATTGAAGCAGCGGCAATGACCTCGACCGATTAATAAAAATCAGCCAGATATCGCCGACAATCATGCCACTAAAAGTCAGCGCACGTGCTTGAGCAACAGTCAATCCAGCCCATTGCGCCGACAGATAAACCGCCAGCAATACCACTAACAAAATCACACCTTGTTTTAACCCCAGCATCAACAATTCAGCGTTAAATATTTTTTGATCGGTGCGTCGAGGAGGTCTGTTCATGACATCAGCTTCTTCCGGTTCCGCTTCAAAAACGATAGAACAAGTCGGATCGATCATCAATTCAAAAAAGACGATATGTACAGGGAGCAAGATCAATGGCCATCCCATCATGACTGGCAGCATCGACATGCCAGCAATCGGGATATGGGCAGCAACCACGAACACAACTGCCTTGCGGATATTATCGACAATACGCCTGCCGAGCGCCACGGCAGCGACAATGGCATTAAAATCGTCATCCAACAGCACCAGTGCTGCCGATTCGCGTGCGACGTCGGTGCCGCGCCCGCCCATCGCGATGCCAATATGTGCCGCCTTGAGTGCGGGTGCATCGTTGACGCCGTCACCGGTCATGGCAACGACTTCACCGTTAGCTTTAAGTGCTGTGACCAATCGTAGTTTTTGTTGCGGTTGTAAGCGGCAAAACACATTGACCTGCGCCAAGCGCTTTTGCAGTTCCACATCGTCAAGCGTATCGAGATCCGCTCCTGTCATGACGGCACTGCCATTGGCGATGCCGCATTGGCGGGCAATACTCATCGCAGTGGCGGGATAATCACCGGTCATCATCACGACACGAATACCCGCCGTATGACATTGTGAGATTGCCGCACTGACGCTGGGTCGAAGCGGATCAGCCAGCGCGATCAACCCAAGAAACTTGAACTCAAAATCATGCTGAATATCTGGCAGCGCATGTTGCTGAAAACTCGCTTTAGCGACCGCCAGTACGCGCAATCCCTGACCTGCGACCTGATCGACCTGAGCGTTAATTCGCTGCGTCTCATCGTCTGATAAATGGCACAAATCAATCATCGCTTCCGGTGCCCCCTTAGCAGCAATCACATAATCGACGCGATCAGGAGAATGCCAGACCCGCGACATCGCCAGCAATTGCGGCGACAGCGGATATTCTTCCACCAATGTCCAAAGATCATGAATATGCTCCGTACCAGCGAGTGCGGTACGACCTGCTTCCTGAATCGCTTTTTCCATCGGATCAAAGGGGTCGCGTTGACTCGATAGCATAGAAAATTCCAGCGTTTCATGAAAAATTTCTAAAAAATCCGCTGGTGTTTTCACACTTGAATCACCAAAAACATAGGTCTGGTCTTCTACGACGATCTGCGCCAAAGCCATGCGGTTTTGTGTCAAGGTACCCGTTTTATCAACGCACAATACGGTTGCAGCGCCCAGCATTTCAATCGCAGCAATGCGGCGTGTCAGCACTTGCTTTCTGGCGATCCGCCACGCACCAAGACCCAGAAAGATAGTCAAAATCAACGGCAACTCTGCTGGCAAAAGTGACATCGCCATCGTCAAACCTGCCAGAATACCGTTCAGCCAATCGCCACGCGTAACGCCGTACCAGATCGTCAGTACTAAAACCAGAACAATGCTGGAAACAGAAATGACCCTGACCGCATGCCCTGTCTCATTTTGCAAATGACTGGGTTCCGCTTCCAGCGTGAATAATGCTTTGCCAATACCACCAAGAACAGTTTTAGCACCGGTCGCCTCTACCCGCGCTTTCCCCTTACCCTGTACCACCAGCGTACCGGAATACAGATACGGGTGATCATCGCCGCCAGGTGCCGCAAATCTGGGCATCGCTTCGCTGCCAGGCACCTTGCGCACCGGGATAGATTCACCACTCAACAACGACTCATCAATCGTCAGACCCAAGCTGTCGAGCAAAAACAAATCAGCCGGTACGCGATCACCTTCGGTCAAAAAAATGATATCGCCGCGTACGACTTCTCGACCGGGTATACGCTTTTGCTCGCCATCGCGCAACACCAGTGCGTGTGGGCTGGACAAGTCACGCAATGCTTCCAACGCACGTTCACTCTTGCGTTCTTGTACAAAACTCATGCTCATAATGATTACCACTGAGCCCAACAAGATAACGGCATCCTGCCTGCTGCCCAACACCAGATAAATGCTGCCGCAGGCGATGAGCAAGATAAACATCGGTTCACGCACGATAGCCCAGGCTATCCCCAGCAGTGAGCGCGGCCTGGCGGTGGGCAATTCATTCACCCCGTCACTGAGCAGACGACGCTGCGCTTCCGTTGTGCTAAGCCCAGTTTGTATATTCGTGGTGTCTGACATGTCGCTTCCTTCAATCACGTAGCCTCGGAGGCTTTATACACTACTTAAATGTACATTTTGTGTCGGTGCACTAACGCGCTATTAGCAATGTTTGAATGCAAGATCTGATCGTACTTAGCTTCCACTCTGAAAAAAATCTATTAGACCCCTGAATGTGAACCGCTTTGCATTTTATGCATACTTTGTTGGTATATGTCTGCGTTGGGTGCCCATCATTCACCTCGGGCGATTTTTTTAACTGAGGTGACAATCGTCGATGCGCACAACTTGTTGCAGCCGCCCAAATTCACGCGGAACCAATACTAAAAATATTATTTTTTGGTACCGTACAGTGAGTATCATATTTCAAAAAAAACAATGATACAGTTTGAAGTGTCATTGCTTCCAAACAATTCCGAGTTAGTCCAATGATGAGAACAGTCATTGCTATTGCTGTCGCTCTGTTTTAATAAAGGTTAAGCGAATAGACAAGCGACGGGCAGCTGCTGGGATTCACGATTGTTATCCAATGGTGTAAATAAAATTACAGCCATTTTTTCAGCTCTCGAAAGAGTTTATTTGCCGAGCAATTTTCTACCGGAGTTGATATTTTATGAAAAAGTTTTTTAGTGTGTATGCTGCGTCTATATTTTTTTTGGGCGTATCAATGACAGCGATGAATAATGCAGAAGCACAATCTGTATCGGAGCGTAATGGATTCAATGCAGAAGCGCCTTTCAAAGTCATAAAACAAGCATTTCTTGTTCAGGACAATGAAAAAGAAATTGTGGAAGAGATTAGAAGTGCGAGCACTTCCATTGCTTTATTTACAAGGGAATTAATGGCAACGACAGCAAATTCTTCTAAAGACTCTCTGAAGCATGTACTACCCGATTCACGCGAGCAACTACGTTTACTTCCGGAAGCAAGCAATGGAACAGATCGGTATGTGTACTCAACTTTCTATTGCTGGAAATTGATCGCTCCCGATCAATTACAGGTACAGATTGAATGGGGCGATATTACTACTCCGCAACGATATACGGATTCTTATGTATTCTTGAGAAAAGGCTCCGAATGGTATTTTTCTAGACACGGTGACTTAGTCCCTTTTCGCTACTCCCTTAAAGGCTATGAGTTCAAACACCCTTGTTCAAATTAAGGTTTTGTCGCATTAACTTTTAAGTTGTGACATCAGTCATGCTAACCGCTTTAAAAAAATGGCGATACGACATGCTTGATAGACGTTGTTGCACGGATGCGCAGCCAATCGGGTGAAGTGCCGATTTTGATAAATCGAAGCTATTGATGCCCGATAAACATAACGCCAAAGGTCGGCACGATATACAGAAAATGGAATACCAGGTGAAAAACTGAGCGGAGTATGACGCTGGACTGAGGCGGCGTGGTAATCTGACTTTATGGGTGACGGAAAAGGCGATGGCTGACAGGCAGGCGACGCGTTGGCTTACGCCAGATGGACAGGCCTTCTATTCTGATCTGGCGATAGAAACCGGGTTGACGTTACGTTTAGCATTTCACCTCCCGTTGCGCTAGACCGAGGTGCTAATGACTTCGGTTTTCGACTTGATGGGTGTGTCAGTTCGCGTTCCTGATCACAGTACATTGAGCCGCCGAGCGATGACGATGAAATCAATTTCAAGAGGTTGCCAGTTGCCTGATGGCCCGGTTCATTTGCTGATCGACAGCACGGGATTGAAAGTCTACGGTGCTGGCGAATGGCTGCAAGAAAAACACGGTGCAAAAGCACGGCGTACCTGGCGGAAATTGCATCTGGCGATGGATGTCGACACCGGCATGATCATGTCCTCGACCCTGACCGAAAACGATGTTGGTGACCCGTCACAAGTAATGGCATTGTTGGAACGGATCAATGAGTCGATACAAAACGATCATTGGCCCGAGTTTGCGTGCACACAGTCTGCCTGGGCAACGCACTGAAGCGGTAGTCGGCATCGCTGTTCTCAACCGCATGCTACACGCTGGACGGCCAAACTCCGTTCGTCATTTGCAAACCGCCTCCTGAAGTTTTTTTTGAAAGGGATTTATCGTTTAGAATAGTATTCGTTCAACAACACTGCTATCGTGCGTGGAAATGCATGAAAAATGCAGTAATTGGCAATCTGGCCCGTTTTTTGTTCTAATCTTCCCACACGTTTTTCTTCTATGCGCCTATCGATTTTTGCCTTGTCAGTCCTCATCACGGCTACGTCAGTTCTCATTTCTCCGTCAGCATCGAGCAAACAAACTGGCAAGGTCGCCGGCGTGACAAACGTGGTCGGTGCGGCCGCCAGCTTCACTCGCGGAACGGCGTTACCTAAATGGACCCAGCCATTGGCCGATATCCCAGCGACGCAACGTCTTGATCCGGTTGTTGTCCGCTTGAGCGAAACCCAGGCCTGGGTCAACGATATGCCCTCCATCCTTTACAACCGGGCGATCCAGGTCAATGACCAAAGTGCGCTGGGGACGATAGCCCAGTTCGGCATTAACTATTACCCGACCTATCAGAAACTGAGCTTGCACCGCGTGGCAATTATGCGTGCCGGGCAGACGATCGACCAAACCAGGACTGTCAATATCCGCCTGCTGCAGCGTGAGACGAACATCGAAAGCGGTATGTACGGTGGCGCGACTACCGCCCAGCTTTTGCTGGATGACGTGCGCATCGGCGATACCCTATTGGTCACCTACACGATCGAAGGAGACAATCCCGTATTCGGTCATCGTTGGGCAAGCGAGTTCGGCTGGGATGGTGGGTCACCGATCGAACTGCGCCGCCTGACAGTGCTTCATTCGCGCCAACGTCCGCTGTACTGGCGCCAGTTGGGCGATTTCCGTGCTGATGAAGTCAAACCCCAGATAGACGAGACTGGTGGCATGCAAAGACTGCGCTTTGAAGGGCGGAGTATCGAAGCGATCGAGAATGAACCTGCCATGCCGAGCGATTATTTGGCTGGACGCGTTCTGCAGTTCAGTGAGTACAAGGATTGGCAGAGTGTTGCGAGCTGGGCCGACGGGCTATTTCCACGCGTCAAAGCCAGCCCTGCGCTGACGACGCTGGCGCAGCAATTCGGCAAGGAAGAGTCATCGGCAGCGCGCGTAACGGCCGCCTTGCACTGGGTGCAAAATGAAATTCGCTACTTCAGCGTTTCTATCGGTGAAAATTCTCATCGGCCACAAGCACCGGAGACTGTCCTCCAACGCCGATATGGCGATTGCAAAGACAAGAGCTACCTCTTAGTGAGCTTGCTCAACCAGCTTGGGATCGAGGCGCGCCCTGTCTTGCTGGCGGCCGATGCGCCGAAGGTCCCGGCAAAAATCATGGCAACGCGAACCTGGTTCGATCACGTCATTGTTCAAGTCACGCTGGATGGTCAGCAATACTATGTCGACCCGACTCGTACCGGCCAGACCGAGTCTCTAGAAAAATTGCCGGCGTTGTTTCCGGGCGGCTCCGGCCTGGTGGTGGACAGTTCAACCCAAAGCCTCATCACGTTCCCCGAGTCAAAGGAAACAGACCCGAAGTATGAGCTTGCAGAAAACATCTTGATCGCCGCGTTCGATGGCGATGCAACCCTGGAAACACGCGAGATTTATCGGGGTAGCTACGCCGATTGGGCACGCCTGCACTTTCCCACCTTGTCGGCAAATGAACTCAAGAAAGAAATGCTCGCACTATACGAAAAACAGTATCGCGGCGTGACCTTGATCGACGCGCCAAGTTACCAGGATTTCAGTGCGGACAACCGTTTCGAAGTACGCACCCGCTTCACTCTGCCGAAACCAGTTGTGCACAAGGACGGCTCTTACAAGATGGAGTACGACAGCCAAATCATCAAGGGAACGCTCGGGCTGCCGGATAAACTGGTGCGAAACTTCCCATTCGCGCCCATTCGTGGCAAGTATCGCGGTCGTTACCGACTGAATATCACGTGGCCGAACAGTGTTCGCGTGGATGGATCTCCAGCAGCGAAAACGCTCGACAATCCATTTTTCAATTTGCACGAGGAATACATCTATCGCGGCAACACTGTCAGTTACCTGATGGATTATCGGATCAAGCAAGACAAGGTCAGTGCGACGGATTTGCCGGAATTGCAGGTGCAGGCTAAGAAGTTGAATGAGTTCGGTGAGGCGCATTTCAATGTGCCGGAATCCAGTGTTGTTGCGCCGGAATTTGTCGGCTTGCCTTTTCGTGATCTGGATAGCGTGAGGACGGCGTTACATATCGACGCGTTGGTCAAAAAAATCGAGCCACGAAAAACGAATGAAATCCGTATTTACGACGTTTGCGATATTGGGGTCGAATCGTTGGAAATAGCCGACTTAGCCGGTAATGATCGATCACAAATTGCCGCCCAACTCGAGCGAAACCTGCGTCACAGCATCGCGGAAACGGGAGCTAGTCTTTGTCTTGCCCGCGTACTCTTTGCCAAGGGTGATTTTGCCGAGAGTGTCAAGCTCTACGAAGCAGAACTTCCCTTAAAAAACGATAGCCCGTACACCCGCGATTTGGCTTGGGCGCGTTTTTATGCGGGCGACTCTGCAGGCGCAGTAACCGACATGGAACGTTTTCGTAAGGCACGCGGCGACGGTAACATTGACGATGCGAACGGTTTCGATGTTGCCAGCGAAATCGCATTGTTGCAGCGGGCCGGCAAACCGCTATCGGACGATTTGAAAAGTTTTGCCGGCAAGATACCGGACGGTCCATGGCCGCGACCGTTGCTGGCGATGCAGGTAGGTGCGATTAGCCCCGAAGCGCTGATCACGATTGCCGAAGCTTTTCCCGCCGACGCGCGTGCGCTGGCCTTGCATGACTCATGGTATTACATCGGCCAACATTATCTTGCCGCGCATGATGTGGCCGCTGCAAAGAGTGCTCTGCGCCACTTAAATTCGGTAGGGATTCGTAGTTCTGGCTTATACCTACAGGCTAAGGCTGAATTGCAACGTCTGGAACCGATCGACCCTATATACGAAGCCGGGATGCGCGCTTTTCAAAACAAGGATTATGCGACTGCGTTTGCCAAGTGGCAGGAGAGCGGTGCTGCAGGTTTTGCGAGCGCACAGTATCAACTTGGACTTTTGTATGAATTCGGTATCGGTGTGGAACAGAATTATAAAGAAGCGGTGAAATGGACCCTGCTAGCAGCCGAACACGGGAATGCCGATGCGCAAATGAAACTCGGGTACGTGTATGACGCCGGCCAAGGTGTCGCGCAGGACTACGCGCAGTCCGTGAAGTGGAATCGCCTTGCCGCGGAGCAGGGAAATGCCCTGGCGCAATTCAACCTTGGACGAGACTACGACAATGGACTTGGTGTCGCGCAGGACTACAACGAGGCGGCGAAATGGTATCGGTTTGCTGCGGACCAAGGATATGCACGCGCGCAATATAATCTTGGGGGCCTGCACGACGGCGGTTACGGTGTTGTGCAGGATCACGTCGAGGCGGTGAGATGGTACAGGCGCGCCGCAAAGCAAGGAAGTAGCGACGCTCAGTACAATCTCGGGGTCCTTTACGAAAATGGATCGGGTGTCGCGCAAAGCTTTAAGGAAGCGGCTAAGTGGTATCGCCTGGCTGCGGCGCAAGGAGACGATGATGCACAGAATAAAATGGGGAATATTTACAAAGATGGTCGCGACGTAGAGCAGAACTATACGGAAGCCGTGGCTTGGTATCGAAAGGCGGCAGATCAAGGTAACGCTGCAGCACAATTCAATCTTGGGGTACTGTACGCCAACGGCCAAGGCGTTTCCAAAGATGATACAGAAGCCGTTGCGTGGTATCGCCGAAGTGCTGAACAGGGCAATCGCGACGCCCAAGCTCACTTGGGATTCATGCTGCAATTTGGCGCTGGTATTGTAAAGAATCCGGTTGAGGCGGTAAAGTGGTATCAGAAGGCCGCCGATCAAGGTTCTGCCTTTGCACAGAATAATTTAGCAGACATGTACGAAAAAGGCGCCGGTGTGCCACAGGATTTTGCGCATGCCATAGCACTTTATCGTCAAGCCGCCAATTCCAATTTCGGCATGGCGCTTTACAGTTTGGGCTTACTATACGAAGATGGAAAAGGTGTGCCGCGTAATTTAGCCATGGCATACGTTTACTACCGACTTGTCGCAAAAATAGATGAAAAATTCGTCGCGGAAAAGTGCGCCGATGTCGCCAAGCTACTTAGCCCTGAAGAGATGAAGAGGGCTGACCTTGTCGTCGGAAACTGGAAGGAAGGCATGGCGCTACCTGAGGTTCTGTCGCAATAAGGAATTTTGACTATTTCTGAATACGACATCTTGATCAAGAATCCAAGGAAACCGCAAGCCATTATGGTTTCTTTTTGACAATTTCTCTTACTGCGACTTATATGGACGCCCTCAGTTTGGCGAGCTGTTGACGCACTTTTGTGATACGATAATTTCATTCGCAATACTATTCATTTTAGTATTCATTTTAGTATTCAAAAATTGACTTTCTCCTATAGAAAAAAGCTGATTTTTTCTATTCATAGAATTTTGAAAGCATCGTGGCTAAAATCCAAAAAATTGAAAGATTGCAACATTTTCTCAAGGCAGGACCTGCAAAAACGCCGTCCATTCTGAGAGAACTTGACATCAGTCAACCAACTTTCTCTCGTCTATGGGCAACTGTACGCGACGGGGTGGTGTTGGGGGCGGGTAAGGCGCGACAGTATGCTCTGAGACGTCACGTCCAGGGGGGCGATGTCCCTATTCCTATTTTCCGTGTATCCAAGGAGGGAGGGCTTGAACCAATTGGATACTTGGACGTTCTTCAAGGCGAGTTTTACGCCATGATTCCCTTGGAGGGGAGCGGTTATGGCGTGTTTAGGGGTATGCCATTTTTCACCCGAGACCTCCGTCCTCAAGGATTTTTGGGGCGCATGGAGCCGGGAAGAAACCGGGACTTAGATTTACCAGACAACATCCTACATTGGACGGATGAACAGGTATTGAAATACATTTCTCGGCGCAGTGAAAATGCAGCAGGAGACCTCATACTAGGGAACGAGTCATATACTAGGTACATTGAGTCTTTTGCCACGCTAGAGAAACAAGTTATACCGGCTAAGGAGCGCGCTGTGCGTTACCCAGGGATGGCGGACGACTCCATGCAAGGCGAGCCTCCGGGCTCATCCGCAGGTGGTGAGCAGCCCAAATTCACTGCCATGATTCGTCGCGAAGATGATGGGATGTTGGTTGAGCACGTTATAGTTAAATTCTCTCCGCAAGTTGATACTCCTTCCGGACGACGTTGGGGAGACTTGCTCATATCTGAGCATTTGGCATTACAAGTTCTGGCGAGCAATGGTATCGCCGCAGCAAAAACCGCAATTCTCGAATTGGGTTCTCGGATTTTTTTGGAGGTTGTTCGGTTTGATCGAGTCGGGTTGAGAGGACGGCTTCCGATAGCTACTTTCTCCGCATTGGATGGTGATCTGGGAATGATGGATCAGAACTGGACAGCTGTCGCCCGTGAGCTTGGCCGACTCGGGGAGCTTTCTGGAAAAGACATTATTACCGTGGAAATACTCGACCTTTTCGGTTCACTCATCGGCAACACTGATAAGCACCATGGAAATATCGCAGTTTCATGGACATTTGAACGCAAGCACCGATTACTGAATGCATATGACATGCTTCCAATGCTATATCGTCCCAATTCTCACGGTGAGATTATTGAACGAGACTGGCTACCAGTCTACATGGGTCGAGTGGAGTTGAGGCATCTATCGAAGTGTTATGATATGGCGCTTCAATTTTGGCAGGACGTAATCAACGATCCTCGTATATCTGAAGACTTCAAAAGAGTCGCGGATCGCCATGTGAAGGCTATCCAGCCATTTGCTCCCGCTGCGGGGGTTCTGTCGCAATAACTTTTTAAATAAAAAATTTTTTTGCTTCTTTCACAGTTTTAATCAACGTAAATAACCATCAAACAGTCGGCTAAAAATATTTAAATAACAACCTATTCTTCTAGGTTCCGTCGCATTAACTTTTTAAAAGCGAAATCGGTTAAGCTCCGCACCTTTTTAAAATTGATGCTCAGCCATGCTTGATACGAAACGAATGCGATTTCCATTAGAAATGATAGCCGTCTGTATTCGTTGGTATGCAGCTTACCCACTCAGCTACCGCCATCTCGAAGAGATAATGCAAGAACGTGGCGTCGTTGTCGACCATTCCTCCATCAACCGCTGGGCAATCCGTTTTCTTCCTCTGATCGAAAAAACATTTAGAAAGTATAAACGCCCTTCGTTTCGTATCAAGCATGGCTTATCACTAAATCGATAAACCCTCATAAAAATCATATTATGATCTATAATACACTTTTAATGAGGGGATTAGCGTATGCCTAAAAAGCTCTTGAACGTTGATACGGTGCCAACTTTGGTACGGGAGCGACTGAGCACGTGGGGGCGCTGCATCCACACGCAACGCTTACGCCAGCGCATAACGGCAGCCGACTTGTGCGTGCGAATGAGTATTTCTGAGGCTACCTTGCGCCGCATGGAACGAGGCGACCCAGGTACAGCTGCTGGCGCTTACCTCGCTGCATTGTTGATTTTGGGCGTGTTTGAGGATGCTATACCTGTGCTAGCACCCGCCCTGTGGTCCGACGCTCCCCAACGTAGAGTAAAGCTCAGCCGACAAGAACGAGGAGGCGAAGTAGATGCTGAATACTTCTAAGCCCTTATTCATTTATTTGCAACGTCCAGACAACGGAGAGTGGGTCACGGTCGGACGCTATCTTGCTGACCCCGTCGCAGGCTCGGGTAGATTCAAGTACGCCCCCAGTTATGTCGATGCGGGTCACACGTGGGCGATAGACCCGGTCAACTTGCCTTTCCGGCCGGAGGACGAGCGGCCAGCGACACGCTACAATGGTCTGCACGATGTCCTGCGAGATGCTTGTCCGGATTCATGGGGCCAGGCGCTGCTTCGGCGCGAGCACAATCTGCCCGAAGGCACGCTGCTGGCACGCTATCTGATTCTTTCTAATAATGCTGACCGCTGGGGTGCCCTCGCCGTAGGAACACGACCCATCCCCTCGGTGGCGCAGCTTTCCTACCCTAAGTTAATCCAGCTACCGCTGCTGGTGCAAGAACTGGCAGCTATGAGCGCGCAACGGCCGGCAGTTGACGTCCGACTTCGCCGCCGCTTAGTACAGACTGCCAGTGTAGGGGGCGCTCGCCCCAAGGCGACCTTGCGCGACGATGAGGGGCAGTACTGGCTGGTCAAGCCTAGAATCGCCAGCGATATTGCTGACATACCTTGTCTCGAACATGTCGGCCAGCAATGGGGGGCGGCGAGTGGTTTGGATTTCGCGGCGACTGTTCTGCATCCTGCCGCCGAGGGAACCAGTGCGGTGCGCGTGCTGCGCTACGACCGAATTGGAGACCGGCGCTTGATGTGTGTTAGCGCAGCTTCGCTGCTACAGGCGGAGTATCCAGACAAATTAACGCAAACAGACCTTTGGAGCTATCCGCGTCTGGCGGAGGAACTGCGCATCATAGGAGCTCCTGTGGAAGACCGGCGCGAGTTGTTTGGCAGGATGGTCTTTAATGCAGTGTGCGGAAATGATGATGACCATATCCGAAATCATGCAGTCGTATACCAACACCAGCAACGACGCTGGCGTCTGGCACCGGCTTTCGATGTCGTACCGAATCCGGTTGAGACACCGCGGACGTTGACACTGCAGCTGTCAACCGGGCGTTTCGATATTTCTCGCTCGGCAGTACTGGCCGACGCCCGTCGTTTTGGTTTCGACAGCAGTGACGAGGCTAGTCGCTATCTTAATACACTACTGACGCGTATCAGCAAGGGTTTTGACCAGGTTGCTCACTGGCTGGAGCCCGAATGTCAGGAGATGCTGCGGACGCGTATGCGGGAGAACATTGCGATCCTGGAGACCTAATGCCGTTGGGTTAACTGGGCGATAGATGGGGGGAATTTAGCGCTTACCCTCTATTTAACGATTTCAAGCATGATTGACTACGAAAAACGAATCGCGAACGGCTATCTACTTCTGGAAATATAAATTTTTTGAAAAACGCATAATACTGCTACGCCTTTTCTTGTTTACATTTCAGCTTACTAGGTAATACAAAAATCAAAAAATGATCAAAAAAAATGTAAATAAGAAAAAAGCCCACATTTCTGCGGGCTTTAGAGTAAAAATTAACAAAAAATACTATGGTGCTTTTTAGAACGGAATGTCATCATCCATATCCGAGAAATTCGGTGCCGGGCGTGACACAGGCGCTTGTTGGCGTGGTGCTGGCGCTGCCTGGCGTGGGGCTGGTGCGCCACCGCCGTAGCCGCTGTCGTCCATCGGTGCGCCGCCGCCCATGCCTGGACGACCGCCCAGCATTTGCATGCTGTCGGCTTTGATATCGGTCGCGTACTTTTCTACGCCGTCTTTGTCGGTGTACTTACGTGTACGCAAGCTGCCTTCAACGTAGACTTGTGATCCTTTTTTCAGATACTGACCGGCGATTTCTGCCAGTTTGCCGAAGAAGGTAATGCGGTGCCATTCGGTTTGTTCTTTTTTCTCGCCAGATGCTTTGTCTTTCCAGCTGTCAGTCGTTGCTACTGTGATGCTGGTCATTGCGTCACCACTTGGCATATAACGTGTTTCCGGATCGCGGCCCAAATTGCCAACGATAATAACTTTATTGACGGATGCCATGGTTTTCTCCTGTTTTACTGATTAATTCCGATAATTTTTGATAATGGTGTGCGGCTTTAGACCTGCTTTGCGCTCGGTGGTGCCGAGCGGCGAGGTATTTCCGGCATGTTGACTGCGATTATAAGCCAGATAACTGTCAAGACTGCACACAAAGCGAAGATCGTCGGGGCGCTGGCAAACTTGCTCATCACGCCGCCAGCGGCAGCGCCGCAGGCAATACCCAGCGCCTGCAAGGTGTTATAAACGCCTAAGGCGGCTCCCTTCGCAGCGGGTGGTGCAATACGGGAAACCAAGGATGGCTGGCTTGCTTCCAACGTATTGAAGGCGATAAAAAAGCCAAATAACAAGGCAATTAGCGCCACCGGATGTTCCATGAATTGCCAAAATCCAAGCTGTACGACGAGCAGTAGGCTAATTGCAATGAGAAACACCTGTTTCATTTTGGCATACTTTTCCGCAACAATAATCGCTGGCAACATGGCAACAAAAGAAACCAGCATCACTGGCAAATACACTTTCCAGTGACGTGCCAGAGGGATTTCTGCGACACGCACGAGCGCTGCAGGCACCACCACAAACATCGCCATTTGCGCGAAATGCAACACAAACACGCCAAAGTTCAAACGCATCAGTTCGCGATTTTTTAACACGTTTGAAAACGGCACACGCTGTGCTGGTAATGCCGGCGCATCCGGTGTGACCCACAACACAACAGCAATCGCCGCTAAGCCAGCCGCCGCCATCATGCCAAACATGGTTGGCATGCCAACGCTTTCAAACAAAACCGGAGCGATGACCATTGCCAACGCAAAACTGATGCCGATAGAGCCGCCAACCATCGCCATCGCCTTAGTACGGTGTTCTTCACGGGTACTATCAGCAATTAATGCGGTGATGGCGGCAGAGATCGCGCCCAGACCTTGGATGCCGCGTCCGAGCATAATGCCAAAAAGGCTGGTCGATTCTGCGCAGATGACGGCGCCGATCACAAACATCAGCATGCCCGCGACAATCACTGGCTTGCGTCCGAGGCGGTCAGATGCCATACCCAAAGGAATTTGGAAAAACGCCTGCACCAGACTAAACATGCCCAACGCCAGTCCGACCAAGAGCGGATTATTGCCCCCGCTGAGATTTTTTGCATAAATAGCAAATACGGGGGATAACATGAACAAACCCAGCATGCGCAAAGCAAAAATGGCAGCCAATGAAGAGCTGGAACGAATTTCTGCACGGCTCATGCCGGATTTTTCATCCATATCTTGCCGTGTATCACTGGCGTCCTTGATATTTGTTGCTAAAGTCATATTTAAAACCGGTAGGTACAGGCTAATTTGTTGAAAGCGCAGAGGAGTCTGCGGTAATTTTCAAAAAACCGTTATAGTAGCAGGTTGATTGTCCCCGCCCAAATTCGGATCAAACGCAGTTCACTTGCAGTTTTAAATACTATGACGACACGACCAAAAGCCGTAAAAGCCACAGCAGCGCCAAAACCAGCTGAAATTGAGTTCGGCGCAGATGATATCGCACTCATGCAGAAACGCGAGTTGATCAGGATCAGAGGAGCGCGAACGCATAACCTGAAAAACATCAATCTCGATTTGCCGCGCAATAAACTGGTAGTGATTACTGGCTTATCGGGCTCTGGCAAATCATCGCTTGCGTTTGACACGTTGTATGCAGAAGGACAACGTCGCTACGTCGAATCGCTGTCCGCGTATGCACGTCAGTTCTTACAATTGATGGAAAAGCCCGACGTCGACATGATAGAAGGTTTATCACCAGCGATTTCCATCGAACAAAAAGCAACATCGCATAATCCGCGCTCGACCGTTGGTACCGTGACCGAAATCCACGATTACCTACGTTTGTTGTATGCCCGCGTCGGCACGCCTTATTGCCCGGATCATCCAGAAAACCCGTTAGCGGCTCAATCCGTCTCGCAAATGGTCGATGCGGTGTTGGCGATGCCAGAGGACACAAAGCTGATGATCCTGGCACCCGTTGTGGCGAATCGCAAAGGTGAGCATGTCGATTTGTTCGAGCAAATGCAGGCACAAGGTTTTATCCGCTTCCGTGTGCAAAGTGGCACGCATGAAGCCAAAATCTACGAAGTCGATGACTTACCAAAATTAAAGAAAACCGAAAAACACACGATTGACGTGGTGGTTGATCGGGTCAAGGTCAAAGAAGAAATCAAACAACGTCTGGCAGAGTCATTTGAAACCTGCTTGCGCATTGCCAATGGTCGCGCCCTGGTGGTGGACATGGATAGCAAGCACGAGCAATTGTTTTCGAACAAATTTGCCTGCCCGACTTGCGGCTATTCTTTGCAAGAATTAGAACCACGCTTGTTCTCTTTCAACAACCCGATGGGTGCTTGTCCGGAATGTGATGGTCTGGGGCATATAGAGTTTTTTGATCCTAAGCGTATTGTCGCGTTTCCTAATTTGTCGCTAGCCAGCGGCGCGGTAAAAGGTTGGGATAGACGCAATCAATTTTATTTCCAGATGCTCTCCAATCTGGCCGCGTTTTTTGATTTTGATATCGACACGCCGTTTGAACAATTGCCTGAAACCGCGCAGCAAATTATTTTGCATGGTTCAGGCAAACAATTAATTCCATTCACGTACATCAATGAAAAAGGCCGCGCGGTCGTCAAAGAACATGCGTTTGAAGGCGTGGTCAATAATTTGCAGCGCCGTTATCGCGAAACCGATTCGATGGCAGTCAAAGAAGAACTCGCTAAATTCATCAATGAAAAACAATGCCCATCCTGCGACGGCGCGCGTTTGCGCATTGAAGCGCGTTACGTCAAGGTTGGTACAGGCAAGCAAGAAAAAGCGATTTACGATATCAGCGCCATGCCTTTGCGCCAGACACTGGATTTCTTTGAACACCTGAAATTACATGGTGCGAAGCGCGATATTGCAGATCGTATTATTAAAGAAATTTCTTCCCGTCTGACTTTCCTGAACAATGTTGGTCTCGATTATCTGTCGCTCGATCGCAGTGCCGACACCTTGTCGGGTGGTGAAGCACAGCGGATCAGATTGGCATCGCAAATTGGCTCTGGTCTGACTGGCGTGATGTACGTACTAGATGAACCCTCAATCGGTTTGCATCAACGCGATAATGACCGCCTGATCGACACGCTTAAACATTTGCGCGACATCGGCAACAGCGTGCTGGTGGTTGAGCATGATGAAGACGCCATTCGCTGTGCCGACTTTGTGGTCGATATGGGTGTGGGTGCTGGTGTACATGGTGGCGAAATCATTGCACAAGGTACGCTTGCTGACATTATGAAAAGCGAACGTTCATTAACCGCCCAATATCTGAGTGGTGCATTAGAAATCGCGGTACCAAAGCAACGTACCATCAGCAATCCCGATAAGCAATTAGTAATCGCCGGTGCGCGTGGCAATAATCTGAAAAACGTCACCATGAATCTGCCAGTTGGCTTGTTGACTTGCGTGACAGGTGTTTCTGGCTCAGGCAAATCAACGCTGGTCAACGACACGCTGTACCACGTTGCGGCACGTCACTTGTATGGTTCACAGGCGGAACCTGCGGCGTTTGAGCACGTCAGCGGTCTGGAACATTTTGATAAAGTGATCTCCGTCGATCAGGCACCAATTGGTCGTACACCACGCTCTAACCCGGCAACTTATACGGGCCTGTTCACACCGATACGCGATTTATTTGCGACTGTGCCGATGGCGAAAGAACGCGGCTATAGTGCGGGACGTTTCTCGTTCAACGTCAAAGGCGGTCGTTGCGAAGCCTGTCAGGGTGATGGCGTGATCAAAGTCGAAATGCACTTCTTACCAGACGTGTATGTACCTTGTGATGTCTGCCACGGCAAACGCTATAACCGCGAAACGCTGGAAGTGCAATACAAAGGCAAGAACATCCATCAGATACTAGAAATGACAGTAGAAGATGCGCATGAATTCTTTAAACCAGTTCCTATTATTGCGCGTAAATTGCACACCTTGCTGGACGTGGGCCTGGGTTATATCCGCCTTGGTCAAAGTGCGACCACGCTGTCTGGTGGTGAAGCGCAGCGTGTGAAATTGTCACTTGAATTGTCGAAGCGCGACACCGGCCGCACTTTGTATATTCTGGATGAGCCAACCACTGGTTTGCATTTCCACGATATCGCCCTGCTACTCAAAGTGATCCATCGTTTGCGCGATCAGGGCAATACGCTGGTGATTATTGAACACAATCTGGACGTGATTAAAACCGCCGATTGGCTGATTGATCTGGGGCCAGAAGGTGGTGCTGGTGGTGGTTTGATTATCGCGAGCGGAACGCCAGAAGAAGTGGCTGCAAATGCCGATAGCGTGACAGGTAAATATTTGTTGCCACTGCTCAAAAAGCACAAGTCTTAAATCTGTCAAAGTAAGTTTAAAAAATTCTCAATAACATGTCTATTCGTTTGATCGTAGGGCTGGGTAATCCTGGCCCTGAATATGAACAAACCCGCCACAACGCGGGTTTTTGGCTGGTGGATCAATTTCCGGTCAGCTTGCAGCGCGATAAAAATTTTAATGCGCTCGTTGGTAAAACCCGTATCGCTGGCAATGAAGTCTGGTTGTTAGAACCGCAGACCTATATGAATCGGTCCGGGCAATCGGTCGGCGCCTTATGCCGTTTTTATAAAATCACGCCGGATGAAGTATTGGTCGTGCATGATGAACTCGACATCATGCCGGGCATTGCCAAGCTCAAAAAAGGCGGCTCGTCAGGCGGTCATAATGGCTTGAAAGATATTACCGCTGCCTTGGGGACGCAAGACTACTGGCGCTTACGCATCGGTATTGGTCATCCACGTACCTTGAATTTGCAGCAAGGCGTGGCAGACTTTGTCTTGCACCGGCCACGCAAAGAAGAACAGCCCCTGATCGATGAAGCCATCGCTAAAAGCATGGATATTTTGCCATTGCTAGCCGAAGGAAAGTTTCCAGAAGCAATGATGCAATTGCACACAACAAAGTAATGCCTTGGGCGAACGCCCTTGTTTGATCGCAATATCGCACACAGGCATTGTTTCACTTCAATGTTATTGAATGTCACACTATGAGTTCAGCAATCCAAATCCATGCTGGTAAAACAGCGTATGCTCATTTGCAAGAACACGGCTTGCAGGCACAAGATGTGGCGGTGATACCAGCCGCCGCTGGTGGCCCTAAAGGTTTGATTTTGCAAGGGATAGACCAGTGGCTCTTCGGAGAATGGTTGCCAGCTGCGCCGCGTGAACGTAGCCTGATCGGTGCATCGATAGGGTCTTGGCGTATGGCGGCAGCGAGTTGCGCTGATCCGGTCGCTGCATTTCAGCGGTTGGCGGATTTATATTGCGAACAAAGCTATCCAGAAAAACCAAGCGCCCATTACGTCACCAAAGAAATTCAAAGCCTGTTGCAAGCCTTTATCGGCGGTTTCGAAAACGAAATTGTGCAGCAGCCGTTACACCGTCTGCATTTGATGACAAATCGTGGACGTGGGGCCTTAAATGCACCAAACTCTGAAGCCAAAGCTAAGCTGGGATTTGTGGCTGCGACGTTTGCCAATCTGGCTTCGCGCTCACGCTTAGCGAAGCATTTGGATAGAGTAGTCATTGGCGATGCGCGTGATCCGCTGTTTTGGTTAAAAGCCAAATTCGACAGCTTTGAAACCCAATTCTGTACGCTGGGTGTCGATAATCTGGCACCAGCTTTGTTAGCGTCCGGTACCTTACCTTTGATTATGGAGCCAGTCAAAAATATTCCACATACACCAGCAGGCACGTATTGGGACGGCGGCATCATTGATTACCATCTTGCCTTGCCATACTCGCGTCTGCCGGAAAAAAATGTCCGTGGCAATAGCGAATTAGTGTTGTATCCGCACTTTACGGATCACATTGTCCCGGGATGGTTGGATAAGTCATTGCCATGGCGACGTGCCCATGCGGGACAACATCGACACTGGCTCGACAATGTGATCATGATTTCGCCATCGAAAGACTTCCTGCGCAGCCTGCCACGCGGCAAATTACCGGACCGTAAAGATTTCTTCTATTACGGAACCAATCACCAGCAACGAATTACCGCATGGAGAACGGCGATTGCAGAAAGCGCCAGAATGCGTGATGAGTTGATCGCATTTATCGCAAAACCAGACATGCAAAAAGTGCAGGCTTTGAATTTTTAATACCGCATCAATTCTGTATTATCGTGCCGCTTCATCTGGATCTTCTGATGCTGGCGGCACCTGACGCCCACGTTGGATTAATGCCTGTCGCAACATGTATTCCACCTGTGCATTTGCGCTACGTAATTCTTGCGCTGCAAGGCGCTCGATCTCTGCCCAAAGTGCAGGATCGATACGCAAAGCAAACGATTTTTTACCTGGACTGGCCATCGTTATTTGGAGAGACGCGGCTGGATATAACTGAGCAGGCGTTGTGGATCAGTGCTACTCAGGCGAAAACTTTTGCCATTTTTACGAACCACACGTAGTGCCTGAGAACCTGACGCACGATACAACATACCACTAGTAGTTAGACGTATGCCATAACCTTCATACCAACGTAGATCAACGATTTCTATATCCGCGATGTCATTGAAAGTGACTTTCCACATTGGGAGAGTCAACAAGCCGAACTGCCAGCGTAGATTTTGCTCGTCGACGGTAATCTTCATCATTCCGAAATTTAATTGAATAACGATGGCTAAAATAAAAAACGCTGGAAAGCGCCAACTTCCCCTACCATTCATCGCTACAGCAAAAGCGGAAAACTCGCCTCTGGTAAATTGCCAGATGAAAAAGGCAGCCAGTAATGGCGCAGTGATCCAAAGTACTTTCAAATACTGTTTTTCTTTATAGACAGAATGAGACATTTTATTCACCAATTTTTAATTTTTAATTTTTTAAACTTATTTTTAGTTATACAAGGTACCCGTATTAACGACAGGTTGCGTTTCTTTGTCAGAGCACAAGACCACCAATAAATTGCTGACCATTGCTGCCTTGCGTTCATCATCTAGCTCGACAATTTTGCGTTCTGATAAACCTTGCAACGCAGCTTCCACCATGCTAACCGCACCATGTACGATTTTTTTGCGGGCGCTGATAATCGCTTCGGCTTGTTGACGACGCAGCATGACTTGGGCAATTTCAGCGGCGTAGGCAAGATGCGTTAACTTGGCGTCTTCGACTTCAATACCGGCAGCGGTAAACCGCAGATGCAATTCGTTGCGTAAAGCGCCAGCAACAATCTCAACACCAGCACGCAGCGTAGTTTCGCCCTCTGCTAAATCTTCACCATCATCGTACGCATATTGCGATGCCAGATGACGAATCGCAGCTTCTGCTTGTACATTCACAAAGCGATCATAATCATCGACGTTATAAATCGCCAAAGCCGTGTCCTGCACGCGCCAGACAATCGCCGCACCAATCTCTATCGGATTGCCGCGTTTGTCATTGACTTTCAAGGGCGCGGTATTCATGGTGCGTGCACGCAAACTAATTTTGCGTTTGCCATAAAACGGATTCACCCAACGCAAACCTTCACTGCGATCTGAGCCCATGTAACCACCAAACAAAGTCAGTAATGCCGCTTCATTTGGTTGCAGCATGTAGAAGCCTTTTAGAATAAATACGCCGACGGCGATCATCGCAAATCGCAAAAATAAGGATGACAAAAGTGGCTCTTGATGTTGATTGGCGAGCTGAAACATCAAATAGACTGCACCAGCAATTAAGGCCAGTGCAATCGCAAACATGACGTAGCCATTCCACGATGTCAGGTTGCGTTCTTTGAGCAGTATTCTTTTAGTGCCTGCTGGGTTTGCTAGGTTTGCTGAATGTGATGCTGGTTCAGCACTTTTATTCACGTTATTCATGATTACTCCAGGGGAATTTATTTTTCTTCTTACTCTTTTTACTCTTTTTACTTAAGGGCTTACCACCTTGATCGCAAAGCTATTCTACTGTTAGATCTCACAATGAAATCAAAGTGATATCACTTTAGGATAAAATTCCTGCATGTCAAGAACGTTTGATCTGATTTTTTGCTGATTTGTCATGCCATCAGCGCAAGCAGATAAGCGATATCAGTGACACTTCTCCTTTTTCGCGAGACGATAGGTTAAGCTATCGCGCTGTTCTGAAAAAAAAGTAATGATTGCCCATGAAAACCCGTATCCGCACTGAAGCCGCCGCCTTGTGGCAAATCGCCTGGCCTGTTTTAATTGGTCAACTCGCTACCGTCGGCATGGGCGTCTCTGATGTGGCGATGACGGGGCATTTGAGCGCGGAAGAGCTGGCCGCAGTGTCATTAGGTGCTTCTTTATGGTCCATCATTCTGGTGACCGTGATGGGTATCATGATGGCGGTCAATGCCGTGGTGGCACATGAAGTTGGTGCCAATAACCTCAACAAAATGCCGCATACCATACGCCAATCATTGTGGATGGGTTGTGGCGTTGGTCTGATTGCCTGCCTGTTACTGAATGCAGCAACCTTAATTTTTGATCATCTGCACATTGATGCGGTCGTCAATCAAAAGGCGTCCCAATTCGTGCATGTCATCAGTCTTGGCTTGCCCGCGTTTGGTATGTACCGGGCCTTGTATGGCTATACCACCAGTCTCAATGAGACTAAGCCAGTCATGATGATTGCACTGGCAGGGCTGGCTTTTAATATTGTGATCAACTGGATTTTTATTTACGGCCATTTAGGCATGCCGCAGCTTGGTGCGACTGGCTGCGCAGTGGCGACTGGCCTGGGTTTATGGCTCATGCTGGTGGCGATGCTGCTGTGGATACGCCGTGCCGATGTGTATCGCGCCACCTACCCATTCACCCACGCAGAAGGCCCGGTCTGGAGTGAAATTCGCTCCATGCTCAAACTCGGCTTACCGATCGGCGTGACCTACTTCGCTGAAGTTTCCGCGTTTGGTGCGGTGGGGTTGCTGGTCGCACGTTTTGGCGTGATACCGGTGTCTGCTAACCAGATTGCACTGAACTTTTCTTCACTGGTGTTTATGGTGCCTTTGAGCATCGGTATCGCATTGACAACGCGCGTCGGGCAGACGCTGGGCGAAGGTGATGCGCAACGGGCACGCTTTGTCTCTTGGGTCGGGGTTGGTATTGGTCTGGCGTTTGCGATTATTTCAGCCACTTTTATCATGGTCTTCAGAGACCTGATCGCTGCGGCCTACACCAGCGACCCGGATGTGCAAAAAATGACTGCTCATCTATTGTTATTCGCGGCTATTTTCCAGCTATCTGATGCGGCGCAAGTCACCACTTCTTGCGCGATTCGTGGTTATAAAGTCACCAGAACGCCAATGTTAATCCATTTAATGGCGTTTTATGGCTTTGCTTTGCCTATCGGCAGTGTGCTTGGTCTGGCCCCAGACTGGATGCCGTGGCACCCGGATACACCTATGGCAGCGCAAGGTTTCTGGATAGGCTTGGTACTCGGACTGACAGTGGCAGGCGGCCTATTGCTGGCTTATTTACAGCGAATCAGCAGTCTGCGGGTCAGAATGGACGCCAATTCCGGTAAAATAGCGGGTTAATTCCATCTTATCGGCTTTTTTGCCTGTCTGCCTCGCGTCGACAGGCACATTTATCGTGCTCCCTAAGGCGCACAAGGACATACTATGAGTCTCAAATGCGGCATCGTCGGCCTGCCTAACGTCGGCAAATCTACTTTATTTAATGCACTGACAAAAGCGGGCATTCCGGCAGAAAATTATCCCTTCTGCACGATTGAGCCTAACGTTGGTATCGTTGAAGTACCTGATCCACGCCTCAAACAGTTGTCTGACATCGTTAAGCCAGAACGTATTCAAAACGCTATCGTTGAATTCGTCGACATCGCCGGTCTGGTGGCTGGTGCCTCCAAAGGTGAAGGTCTGGGTAACCAGTTCCTCGCGCACATCCGCGAAACTGATGCCATCGTCAACGTAGTGCGTTGCTTTGAAGATGACAATGTGATCCACGTCGCTGGTAAAGTCAGCCCATTGGACGACATCGAAGTCATTCAAACCGAATTGGCCTTGGCCGATATGGGCAGCGTAGAAAAAGCCATCCACCGCGAAAACAAAAAAGCCCGTTCTGGCGATAAAGATGCAGCCAAACTGGTCGCCTTGTTAGAACGCGTCATGCCAGCCCTGAACGATGCCAAACCAGTACGTGCGCTTGGTCTGGATGCGGAAGAAATGGCGCTGCTCAAGCCTTTGTGCCTGATCACTGCAAAACCAGCCATGTACGTTGCTAACGTTTCTGACTCTGGCTTTACTAACAACCCATTGCTGGATCAATTGACCGCGTTTGCTGCTGCACAAAACGCGCCTATCGTGGCGATTTGCGCAGCGATTGAATCAGAAATCGCAGATCTGGACGATGCTGACAAAACTGACTTCCTGGCCGACATGGGCATGGAAGAACCAGGCCTGGATCGTTTGATCCGTGCTGCCTTCAAATTGTTAGGTTTGCAAACTTACTTCACTGCTGGCGTCAAAGAAGTACGCGCCTGGACGATCCACATCGGCGACACTGCACCGCAAGCAGCTGGCGTAATTCACACCGATTTCGAACGCGGTTTCATCCGCGCTCAAACCATCGCTTTTGAAGACTTCATCACCTACAAAGGCGAAGCTGGCGCGAAAGAAGCTGGCAAAATGCGTGCTGAGGGTAAAGAATATGTCGTGAAAGATGGCGATGTATTGAATTTCTTGTTCAACGTCTAAGCACCGTCTTACATCGCTGGGAATCACCAGCGAATCTGATCAAAAATAGCCCTATTCACGTAGGGCTATTTTTTTGTATTTCTCAGCAGACGATAAATTGTTATTTGAAAAATGTTAACTTATGGTTTTCTTAGCCGAGAAGTTTTATCCATTACGGTTCCAGTCCAAAATGCTGCACCAAAAAATCAATCACACTGCGTAGCTTTGCTGTTGGGCGAGTATTCTGCCTATAGATGAGATACATGGGCGTTGGTTTGAATGACCACTGTGGCAAAACATGCACCAAGCGACCTGTGGCGATATCCTCAGCGAGCGACATCTCCGGTTGTAGCACAATACCAGCGCCAAGCAAGGCGGCGGTGCGCAAAGCACTGCCTTGATTTGCACTGAATCTGCCACTTACGGCAATTTCACAGGTCGCTGCGTCTGGCCCGATTAAATGCCATTTATCATGGTGACGCCAGTACGATAAGCCGAGGCAACTGTGAGTGCTTAATTGTTCTGGGTGTTCTGGATGCCCCTGTTGAGCAAGATATATCGGTGCTGCTGCAAGTATTCTGCGATAAGGGCGTAACGGACGGGCGACTAATTCTGAGAATGAAGTATCAATGTCGCCAATCTGAATGCCTAATTCGTAACCATCTGTGATCAGATCAGATACACGATTATCCAGCGTTAATTCAACCTTGACGTCAGGGTAGCGAGCTAAGTACGCAGCCAATACCGGGACCAGATTCTGATTGCCGAAGCTGACCGGTGCGACCAATCGAACCAATCCGCGCGGGGTGGCATGTAACTCGGATGCACTTGCTTCTGCTAAAGCCACTTCTGCCAGTGCTTGTTTGCAACGATCGTAATAAAGTTGCCCCACTTCGGTCAGGTGCTGTCGCCGGGTCGTGCGGTGTAACAGCCGTGTCCCGAGCCGTTCTTCAATAATACGGACATGCTTGGCCACCATCGTTGATGAAACGCCACTGAGTTCTGCTGCCGCGGTAAAGCTGCCACATTCGACTACTTTGACAAACATTTCCATACCAGCCAATTTGCTCATAATTAAGAACCTATAGGTTTTAAATGGCTCAACTTATAGCATATTTATCTATCTTTGAATGCAGGTAATACTGCATCCACTGGCACTCAAGCCTGAGCGTCAATGATCAAGGAAATCTCATGCCTCTATTACATTTAGAAATGCACCCCGGCCGTACGTTAGATCAAAAACGTGCTTTTGTTTGTGAAGTAACGCGAGTCACAGCCGAAACGTTGAATTGCCCCCCAGAAAGCATAGACATTGTGATCACTGAAGTTGCCCGTGACGATTGGGCCAAAGCTGGCAAGCTCGTTGCCGATAAATAGTCCCTCTAAAAATTGGAGAAAATTTCACATGCCGCAGCAAGCTGGAAATACCTATTCACAAGGATTGGCTTTAATCGCGCAACTGCACGGCAATCATGCGGGGCAAGCGATGATAGACGAAATGAAAGTGGTCTGTCCCGATTTCGCCACCATGACTATCGATTGGGCTTTTGGTGGCGTCATGGCGCGACCAGGGCTGGATCTGATATCACGGCAATTGGTATTAATTGCCTCTTGTGTCACGCTCGGGCACGCCATGCCGCAGTTGCGGGCGCATGCCGAAGCAGCACTGCAAATTGGCGCCAGCAAAGAACACATCATCGAGACGATATTGCAATTGACGTTCTACGCTGGTGGACCCGCAGTAAGAAATGCCTTGGTAGAACTGAAGGATATATTGACCCAGCCACCTACGCCATCAACAAACCAATAGGACTTCAGCGCGGAAGATGAAAGCCGCGCTGATCTTGTGTTCATAGAAATTTGGCGGCTTACACCCGCCCGAGCTGAACGAAAAAAATTACGCTTTCTTTCCCCCCCACCTCTGCAATGTATGTCGCCGCTCAAAGCATCGTGAGTTAGCTTCGGACTGTACACCTCCATTAAAGGCAGGACATTTTTTCCTGGCAACTAGTTCCCACATCACACATCAATACGAATTCTTGCGCATTCAACGCGTAGCCTCTGAATTTGTTAAGTCCATCCAATATTTTATGTTAAAAAAATTTAAACGTTATCACTCTGTAATCGCAATGAAACGAATTGTCGATAGAATCAACCGTCGCCAAATGATTCACAAATTGTTACGATAATTTTTCTTTGGCGGCTGATCTCTATGAAGTACAACGCAATATTTGTTCATTTTTATGTTTTAGATTACTCATCAGGGGTACATTATGGGATTTGGTTTGGGAAACTTGTTACAAGAAGTTATCGGAGGCAACTCTCCTGCGGAAAATCATTTTGATCAGATCGCACAAGGTTCACCTGCTGAATTGATCAGCCAGGGTTTGGCAACGATGTTTCATTCTGACCAGACACCTGCATTTGCACAAATGGTTGGGCAATTATTTGGACAAGCAAATCCAAATCAGCAAGCAGGCATGCTCAATCAATTGTTGAGTGGCATGGGACCTCAGGTCTTAAGTGCTATTGCCGGTGGTGCGGGTGGTAACGGCTTAAGTGCCATTTTTTCGCAACTAGGTGGTGCGAATGTGACGGTCACACCAGAGCAAGCAGCGCAAATTTCGCCAGACCAGATACAACAACTTGCTGATCATGCACACCAGCAAGATGCAGGCATCGTTGAGCATATGAGTGATTTCTATGCCCAACATTCTGGCCTGATCAAAACGCTGGGTGGCGCTGCATTAACGATTGCGTTATCTAAGATGGCTGATACACCAAAGAGCAATTAATTTTTTTAACCACACGAGGAAATGAATATGAAAATCAAATCAATGTTGTTGGCATGTGTTTTATCTGTTGCTGGCTCGGCAGGCTTGTTAAATTCGGCCATGGCGGCCGATGCTGCTACGGTCTCTGCAACTTGCAATGACGGCACTGCATACACTGGAGCAAGTAAAAAAGGTGCATGTTCCGGTCACAAAGGCGTAAAAGAATGGGCAGTTGCCGCTGCACCTGCAGCCGCAGCAACCCCTGCAGCTCCAGCTCCAGCCGCAGCAGCACCAGCAAAAGCAACGACACCAGTCGCTGCACCAGCTGCCGGTGGTGGCGCAGGTAAAGTATGGGTTAACACGAGCTCCAAAGTTTACCATTGCGAAGGCGCTAAGTATTACGGTACGACCAAAGAAGGCTCCTACATGACTGAAGCCGAAGCAAAAGCAGCTGGCAATCGTCCAGATCATGGCAAAGCATGTACTAAATAAATCAGCAAAAAAATGAAACAAAGAAAAATGCCGCGAAAAATTTTCGCGGCATTTTTTTAAATACGCTTTCCATCAATATAGAACACTGCAATCACTACTTGATTCACTGATTACTTACTGATTACTTTTTTGCTGCCCGATTCATATCATGACCGTTAACTTTGACCACCCCGTTCATAAAATCAAAAGTCACGCTTAATTGATCTTGCTCTTCTTTGATCATGCCACCAGCGATCAAACCTTGTAATCCTGCATTCGCTTGCTGTTCAGCATTTTTGTCTGATTGAATCGCGCCAATGAATCGGGTGATTTTTAATGCCAGTGCTTTTGGCATACTCAGTTCAAAATGGCTTGCAAATTTTTGTTTGAGAATTTTGAGGTCTCCCATATCAGATTGCCTGGCGTTCTCAAACCAGACAGCACCATTCAAACTCGCCTTCATCGATTGATAAACGACAGACATGTCACTCACTTCAAATCGGGATGTGGGAGTCAGCATTGGCAAAAATTTTCCCTTCATTAGCTTATTGGAGGCTGCCAATCTTTTTTCCATTGATGGTTCAGATTTATTAAGTTGAATTGCCTCTTTCATGAACTCAGCAAAAGCGGACTCATTCAGATTCAAAAAACGGAACTCCATGTGCGCGGGGCCTGTAGTCCGGCCTGCTGTTTGAACCTCAGATGCGTTCATACCTAGCGTCAAGTTCAGCATTTTTCCCTGTTGGGTAATCTCTGAAGAAGTTCTAAAATTTTTTACGAGTACACGCTTGTTGTCATTACCGGCATCAAACTTGATCTCAGGAATATCAATATTGGCAGTCCCCAGAGCCAGATGGTGTAGATTGTAACTGGCTGCCTGAACGATACGTATTTGCTTCATTTCCAGCGTCATGTCTGTACCAAAACTTTGACTGAAATAAGGCCAGTCACTGACACTGGTAAAATGTTTTAAATCTTTACTGTAAGAGACAGTCCCGCTCAACGTATCCCAACGGCTGCGGTTATTTGATTGCGGATCGGTGTAATCTAAGGCTTGCAATAAAAAATGAAGATCCTGACCACCTGCTTCATTCAGATTCACATTAACGTGCAAAGGATCCGGATTGCCAAACATTTCTTTGAAGTTAGCCTGGGTCGTTTCAGAAAACTGGAAATTCGCTAATCTTTTCAGACTTTCTTTGCTCACAGGTTTTAGTGCGTACGGTGTCAGCATTTCCTGCGCGATAGGCTCGTATACACGCCACGCGGCGATGCTACGCAGCAGATTTTCCATCGCTTTTTCATCTGGTAAGTTGACCGCGGCGCCAGGCTTATTTTGTGCGGCTGCAGGATTTACAGGAAGTGCTGGCGTTACCACAGCGGTTTCCTGCGTCGCTGCCGAAGCAGGAAAATTTACCAGAACAGAAGCGCAAAGAAGAGTGAGCAGAGCTGATTTTTTCATAGAGATATTAGGTTCAACTTTAAATAAAGTATTCAATACAGGTCTACTCAAGATGTCGACAACCTGTTAATGACGACTTCTGGTGCGCGCTGTCTTTTGTGTATGCGCCAGCCTTAGCAGAGCATTGTTGCAGAAAATGAACCGTAAAAATTGGCGTTATCAATATATACATTTACGTTTATAAAGTACAGCACAACACAACACAACACAACACTATTGATCGTGGAGGAAGTTTGTTCAATGTTGCGAATTGAGTGTTTATTTTTGTCGGCAGGTATGTGTGTACATGTAGCAAACATCACTTCAAATATAGGATGTGTTTGGCGGGTGACACCCGCCATAGCCCCCCCCCCTACATAAAAACCTGTTATTTTTGAGCCCGCCCCGCCAGGTGTGAACTTAATACATTACTTTTTTCGATAACGGTTTGATTTTTTACCGCATTGACCCAGCCCTCTGTTGTGCATACAGCGGCAAAATTCGATTGAAAGACAACATTAAAAGCACGATGTATTTCCTCGGCACTGGCATAGCCTGCTTCATTGGCATACGGTAAGGCCCCCGTCGCATCGCTCAACACTTCCACTGTGTAACCTTCATGAGACGCCTGGTAGATCGTACTGGCGTTGCAGTTATGCGTCATGTAACCAACGATGCTGAGGGTATCTATCTGATGTTGCTTCAACCATGCGCCGGCTTCGGTAGCAACAAAGATGCTAGCCATGCTTTTTTCGATCAGATGATCAAATGACCGTTGCTGCACAACCGAGTGCAATTGCCAGGTATCGGAACCACGCGCAAAAATGGGTGAGCTTTCTGGTGCGGAATGTTGCACCACTAAGATAGGGATACCGGCCGCGCGCGCTGTATCCATGGCGATACCGATGTTACGCAAAGAAACCGCTGGATCAGGATATTCAATCAACATATTGCCGGTGAAATATTCATTTTGCACGTCGATCACGATCAGGGCACGTTTTTGGGTAAGGGAGTGAGAAGTCGTTGTCATGGCTAGCTTTCAAAAAAAGTCGTTAAAGAAGATGTCTGTTACTGCATGCTATTTTGCGCTTTAGATTTTTGTTTGAGCAGTGACCCGATAGCCAATATCCGATACAATCGGGTCACAATGAAAAATCTTACTTCTAGCAACAAATTGATTGATGTGGAACAGACTATCCATATCGCTATCGTTGCATTTGATAGCATCAGTCCGTTTCATTTGTCAGTGCCATGCCTGGTATTTGGTGAGTCGCATGGCGATACGCCGTTGCCGAAATTTGCGATCAAGGTCTGCGGAATATCCGCGAAGAGCGGAGAGCAGGTCGTTAAAACGAATGCCGGATTTTCGATCCAGACGCGCTATGGCTTATCTGCGTTGTCACGCGCAGATATGATCATCATCCCATCCTGGTATAACGACTTGCGCCCTGCTCCACTCGAATTATTGAATGTTTTACGCAAGGCACATAAAGCAGGAACGCGCATTGTCGGGCTATGTCTGGGCGCATTTGTCGTCGCAGAAGCGGGCTTATTGCAGCAGCGCAGTGCAACGACGCATTGGGCACTGGCGAAAGAATTTTCAAGGCGTTTTCCGGATATTCATCTGGATCCTAATGTGTTGTATGTCGATCTTGGTGATGTCGTGACATCAGCGGGTACTGCTGCCGGAATAGATTGTTGCCTGCATCTTTTACGCAGCAAATACGGTGCAGATGTCGCCGCTGCCGTTGCACGCCGTCTGGTAGTGGCACCGCATCGACAGGGCGGACAGGCGCAATACATAGAACAAGCAATACCGGTTCTCGCCAGTGATGACCGCTTATCACAAATACTGGAATGGATGCTTGCACATCTGACAGAATCACATAATCTGGATCAACTGGCGCAACGCGCTTTGATGAGCCGCCGAAGTTTTACCCGGCATTTTCAAAAAATGACAGGCACAACAGTAGGTCAATGGTTATTACATCAAAGACTGGCATTTGCCCAACGACAACTTGAATCCAGCCAGCGTTCTATCGAAGATATCGCGATTGATGCGGGTTTCGGCTCGGGGTTATTGTTACGGCGTTACTTTGCACGCGAGTTCACGATTTCACCTTCGGCTTATCGTCGCCAGTTTCAGGGTAAGTGATCGCATTGAATTGGCGAAATCTGAAAAGTTGAAAAACGGGACAGCAGTAAACGCGCCTACTTACATTAAAATAGCTGATATCCACAATGCAACACCAGCTTGTCTAAAGGAATATCATGCCTAATATCACCGATTTAACGATCTATCCAATCAAATCCTGCGCTGGCATTAGCGTATCCGAAGCAACAGTCACAGCGACAGGATTAAGTGTGGGTGGTGTGCATGACAGAGAGTGGATGCTGGTGGACTTGCAAGGGCAATTTATCAGTCAGCGCGAATATCCACAGATGGCGCGCATACGTTGCACCATCGCAGCAGATTCCTTGCGCGTAGACTTCGACGAGATGCAAAGCTTATCGTTGCCGTTAGCACGCAATACGCATACCGGTTCAGAAAAAGCGATTCCTGTCGTGATTTGGGAATTTGCTTTACTTGCCGACGACGCGGGCGACACTGCCGCGGCATGGTTTAGTCAGGCTCTGAATAAATCTTGTCGCTTAGTGCGTTTTGCCGAACAAGCACAACGGTTTGCCAACACCAAATGGACTGGCGATAAACTAGTGCCCACCCGTTTTTCTGATGGTTACCCTCTGCTGCTCGTTTCCCAGGCTTCTTTAGATGACTTGAACCAGAAAGCTATTGCGCAAGGTCGTACGCCGGTACCAATGAATCGCTTCCGGCCTAATATTGTGCTCGATGGCATCGAAGCCTTTGAGGAAGACTATGCAGAGACCTACGGCATAGGCGATGGGATACAATTACGTCCGGTTAAACCCTGCCCACGCTGCCCCATGCCAGCAGTGGATCAAACGACAGGCGAAGTGGGACCCAATCCAGTGGATATCTTGCAATCTTATCGCGCTAATCCTATCGTGGATGGCGAGATCACGTTTGGCATGAATGTCATCGTAGAGAATGGCATCGGACATATTTTGTCAGTAGGCAATAACGTCGAAATAGCTATTGCCTTTTAATACCACATAGATTAGCTTGCATACTTTGTGCATGTGAAACTTGAGAGAAATTGATGGACGGTGCTGCGCCCTATTCTGCTAAACATCCACCGCGCTTATCAGCGCTGGATGAATTGCGTTTGGAAAACAACATGCTGCGCTCTCGTCTGGACGATATTCTTGAGCATGCACATCGCAATCAAAACATCATGGAGCGACACCAAAAATTTGAATTACAAATTATCGGTGCCAGCCATTTCAGAGAATTAATCAACAGTATTTTCAGCTCTCTCGCTGAAACATCAGAACTGGATATGGTGAGTCTGATCCTGCTTGATCCACGCCAGGATTTGCAACAAATGCTGACGGATTTACGCATCAATTTGCGCGATTTTCCACATATGTTGTTTGTCCGCAGCGAACGCGAATTGCAGACACCCTGTATCAGTTCACAAAAGCCAGTCCTGGGACCTTACCAACGTCATCTGTACGAACAGTTCTTCCGCAGTTTCAGCCAAAAACCAGCCAGTGTTGCGCTGATTCCGTTAATACGACAAGGAAGATTGATCGGTTATCTCAATCTGGGTAGTTTTTCGGCGGATCGTTTTTTATCGAGCATGGCAACCGACTTTATCCAACGGTTGGGCTCTATCATTGCGATTTGTCTTGAAAACGTGATCAACAACGAACGCCTGACTTACATCGGCCTCACCGACCCGCTGACCAATGTCAGCAACCGTCGCTACGTTGAACAACGCACGCTGGAAGAAATCGGACGTGCAAGGCGTCAGGGTTATGGTATTGCCTGCATGTATCTGGACATTGATTTCTTCAAAAAAGTGAATGACCAATACGGTCATCAGGGCGGTGATGATGTACTTTGCGAAGTTGCACGTAGGATCAAAGCAGAACTGCGACTCAGCGATACACTTGGACGTTTTGGTGGGGAAGAATTTGTCGTGTTATTGATCAATGCCAATTTGCAAGACGCCATGATGGTAGCAGAACGCATACGCCGCAGCATCGCGGAGAAGGCGTTTCCGCTATCTGAAGGGGGTAGCTGCAACACGAGTATTTCTATCGGCCTGACGACCGTGTCGGAAAAACAAAACCACGGCGATGAAGTCATCGTTGCTAAAGAAATGATTTCCAGAGCAGATCGCGCGTTGTACGACGCCAAACGCTCAGGCCGCAATATGGTGCGCTGCGAATAAAAACACGAGGCCACACACGTGATGGCAAGAATTTATTTGGTTTGTGCTGCTTGCAGATGTTCGTATTTTGCCTTCAATTCGGCATTACTTTCACGCCATTCAGGATTAAACGGAATGCAATTGACCGGGCAAACTTGTTTGCACTGAGGTTCGTCATAGTGACCTACGCATTCGGTACACTTGTGTGGATCGATTTCATAGATTTCTGGCCCCATGAAAATCGCATCGTTCGGACATTCCGGTTCACATACGTCGCAGTTAATGCAATCGTCGGTAATCATTAAGGCCATACTTACTCACTTCTCTTTCATTGCATCAGGCTAGCGCAGCAGTCGGCCAAGCCTGATTTTTTCGCTATAACTAAAATTCTATGCAGCAACGCTTATTTATTTTCGTTCGCTGCTGCTACTTTTTGCTTCAACCAACGATCCACTGATGGGAACACAAATTTAGACACGTCGCCGCCAAACATCGCAATTTCACGGACGATGGTGCCAGAGATAAATTGGTACTGGTCAGACGGTGTCAGGAATAAAGTTTCAACATCTGGCAACAAATAACGATTCATACCTGCCATCTGGAATTCATATTCAAAATCCGACACCGCACGCAAACCACGCACAATCACACGTGCATCGTTTTTGCGCACAAAATCTTTTAGTAAACCTGAAAAACTCTCTACCCGGACATTCGGGTAATGACCGAGTACTTCGTTAGCAATACTCAAACGCTCTTCCAGCGAGAAAAATGGCTTTTTGCTCTTGCTATCCGCAACACCTACCACCAAGGTATCAAACAAACCCGAGGCACGACGCACCAGATCTTCGTGACCGCGTGTCAGCGGATCAAATGTTCCCGGATATACGGCTGTGACCATCTTCACTCCCTATTTTTGCTAATTGCATAATGATATGCACCAATTTGACCTGCCATTATGCCTGATTTTCGCGCGTTTTACGTACTCAAATGCTGCGTTGCAGAATATGGAAATACACACTTCCGGCTTTATCAGCGCGTATTAACTGCCAACCACTCAGCAAAACTTGCATGTTCTCCTCTGGGCTTTCAGGATCTAATGCAAATTCTGACTCAACATACACGTAGCTTTGAGGATGAATAATTTCTTTGCATGCTGGCAATATTTTTTCCAACCAACCTTGTTCAAATGGCGGATCGAGAAAAATAAGGTCAAATTTTTGCCCTTGTGCTGCCACATTCGCGATCACTTTAGCAGCATCACCGCGAACTAACTGGCATTGGTTGGCCTGTAGTTTGGTTTTTACCTGCTCTAATTGCTTAAAGGCAGGGGTATGGGATTCGACCATCACGACCTGTGCAGCACCGCGGCTCGCTGCTTCAAAACCTAAAGCGCCGCTGCCAGCAAAAAGATCAAGGCAAGTTATTGGCGTCCAATGCGCGTCAAAAAGATGGTTAATCCAGTTAAATGTGGTTTCTCTGACACGGTCTGGGGTGGGTCGTAAACCTTCCGCTTCGATCACGCTCAACAGGCTGCGCTTCCACTGGCCACCGATAATTCTGACCTGATGGGCGGCACGTTGTGGGGATACAGGCTTTTTAGTCTTGGGTTTCATTGTTTGCTTGACACTGGTAAATCGAATTACCGGGCGCGGTCTGTTAGAATGGCAGCATTCTATAATACTTGGGTGGGCAGTAGACAGCCATCCATCTTCCGACAAAATCATCCCCGATGTTTAGCTTTTTCAAAAGAAAACCCAAAGAAGAGCCAGCGCCAACGCCGCAAAGTGTTGCTGCGCCTGCCTCTGAGAGCATAATTGCTGTTACTGAAACGGTTTCAGCAACGCCATTCACGGCCGAAGTTGCCACCCAACCGACTCCTGCATCAGCGCTGATCGCTGATACGGTTCCTGCCCCCGCAGAGCAAAAACGCTCGTGGTTAAGCCGTTTAAAAGCGGGTTTAGCAAAAACCTCGTCCAATCTGACCACCTTATTTGTTGGTGCTCGCATTGATGATGACTTATACGATGAATTGGAAGCAGCATTGCTGACATCCGATGCTGGCGTAGAAGCAACATTATTTTTGCTTGATGCCTTGAAGAAAAAGGTTAAAGAAGAAAAATTAACTGAAGCAGAACAAGTAAAAACGGCACTCAAGGCTTTATTACTCGAATTGCTGACGCCACTGCAAAAGCCTTTGGAACTCGGCCGTCATCAACCTATGGTCATGATGATTTCTGGCGTCAATGGCGCTGGCAAAACCACCACGATAGGCAAACTGGCCAAGCATATGCAAGTACACGGCCAGTCGGTCTTGCTCGCCGCGGGTGACACCTTCCGTGCCGCCGCGCGCGAACAGTTAACAATCTGGGGGGAGCGTAATGACATCACAGTGATTTCGCAAGAATCTGGCGACCCTGCAGCAGTCGCGTTTGATGCCGTCGCCTCTGCGCGCGCTAAGGGTACGGATGTGGTGATGGTGGATACCGCTGGTCGTCTGCCTACGCAATTGCACTTGATGGAAGAATTGAAGAAAATCAAACGTGTCATTGCAAAAGGTATGGACGGCGCACCACAAGAGATACTGCTCATCATCGATGGCAATACGGGGCAGAACGCGTTGGCTCAGGTCAAAGCCTTTGACGACGCACTGCAATTGACTGGGTTGGTGATTACCAAGTTAGACGGCACCGCCAAAGGTGGCGTGCTGGCAGCGATTGCTAAGAACCGCCCTGTCCCGGTTTATTTCATTGGTATTGGTGAGCAGATTGAAGATTTGCAGCCATTTAATGCACAAGAATTTGTCGACGCTTTGTTCAATTAAATTTAACGATAGTACGGACATTACAACGCCATGATCGAATTCGATAACGTCTCTAAACTGTATGCTGGCGACGCCTGCGCCTTGCGCAATATTTCCCTGACGATACCAGATGGCGAGCTGATATTTTTAGCTGGCCCTTCCGGTGCAGGAAAATCGACTTTATTGAAGATGATTGCTGGCATTGAGAAGCCAACGACTGGTCGGGTGATGGTCAATGGTCAAGATGTGAGCAAGTTGCAAACCAGCAGCTTGCCTTACCTACGCCGTAAGCTAGGCTTGATTTTACAAGATCAAAAGCTACTGAATGATCGCAGCATCTTATCGAATGTGATGTTACCGCTGATCGTGACAGGAGCCGCGGCGCAAGAAGCCGAATCACGCGCCCGCGTCGCTTTAGAAAAAGTAGGCTTGCTGGACAAGGCCAATGCGCTGCCGTTGACACTATCTGGTGGTGAACAACAACGCGTCGCCATTGCCCGCGCGATCGTCAACCGTCCTAAAATTATTCTGGCCGACGAACCGACAGCATTTCTTGACAGAGAAAATGCGAACAAGGTCTTAAGTGCTTTAAAAGCTTTTCAGAGCGCTGGCGTTACGTGCCTGATTTCCAGCCACGATGAACAGTTTCTGGATCAGGCCAGCCGTGTGATTTATCTGAGCAAGGGCCAGATCACTGATTCCTGGAATTCTTCCATCGCCGCTTGATCTCTTATTTCAAGGATAAACCCATGACCATCTGGTTTCGTGAGCATCTGTTTGCATTAAAAAGTGCCTACACCCACTTGCGTGCAGGTACCGGCAATTTTTTATTTAATGTGTTGGTGGTGGCAATTGCACTGGCCTTGCCTATCGCAGGCCTGACATTGATTGAAAACATCAAACCGATTTCTTCACAATTATCCATAGAACCTGAAATCAGTATTTTTGTCAGCCCAGACACAGCGCGTGACAGCGCAACTGCCTTATCGGTACCAATCAAACGCTTGCTCAAAGAAAATTCAATCAATGGCAAACTGGCTTTTATTCCCAAAGAAAAAGCGCTCGCTGCGATGCAAGACTCGTCTAGCCTGGCGGAAGTGTTGTCGACCCTAGGTGGCAATCCACTGCCTGACGCCTATATCTTATCGCTATCGAACAACGATGCAGAGAAATTGGACAGCTTGGTTGAAAAATTAAAAGCTTTACAAGATGTTGATGTCGTTCAGGTGGATTCTGCCTGGGTTAAACGTCTGGCGGCTTTAGTGCAAATTTTACAAATGAGTTTGTTGTTCCTGGCAATTACTTTGGGAGTAGTTGTCATAGTGGTGGTTTTTAATGCAACTCGCTTGCAAGTCATTTCACATCAGGCAGAAATCTCCGTAACGCGCTTGTTAGGTGCGACCAATAGCTTTATCCACCGACCTTATTACTATACGGGTGCGTTATTAGGATTATTGGCTGGGGCAGTGGCACTAGGCGCAATTGCGGCATCCTTGCAGCCTTTAAATCAGGCAATTGCCGATTTTGCCAAACTCTACGCATCGGAATTCCGGCTCACGCCTTTAGGGATTATTCCTAGCCTTGCTTTGCTCGCATTCAGCATGCTTTTAGGCCTATGTGGTGCATATTTATCGGTTCGCCGACAATTGGCGCGCGCTAGCTAAATCTGGAATTTCTCCAAATTCATGCAACTTTTTGGATAAATTGGACTCTTAATATCGTTATTTGTGCTTTCTTGTGCAATATCAAGATCTTTACCCAGCCAGGCACTATCGTTATCTGAGACGGTTTATCCCAGATAAAACACTTGCAGATAACGAGGATAGACGCAAAAAAATCTTTCCGTAAGGCAAATTTAATATCCTGCCACACTCAGATTTGAGCATCAAATCCAACTATTAGCACTCTTTGTCAGAGAGTGCTAATATAAGGGCTTATACCGCTTCGTTTTAATATTTTTATTGAAACTGGCAGCAATGAGGAGGAACCATCGCAATGACTTCGACACAACTTATCCCGGCAACAGACAGCAAAGCGCTCGCTCTGGGTTTCAGTGGCACGCTCGGAAATATTGACGCCTATATCTCAGCAGTCAATCGCCTGCCTATGCTCACGCACGAAGAAGAGATCAGTCTCGCCAGCCGCTTACGTGCTGACAATGATCTGGGCGCAGCACAACAACTGGTTATGTCGCATCTGCGTTTAGTTGTTTCTATTGCCCGTGGTTATCTGGGTTATGGTCTGCCACACGCAGATCTGATTCAAGAAGGTAACATTGGTTTGATGAAAGCCGTTAAGCGTTTCGATCCTGATCAGGGTGTACGCCTGGTGTCCTATGCCATGCATTGGATCAAGGCTGAAATGCACGAATACATCTTGAAAAACTGGCGCCTGGTGAAAGTAGCAACGACCAAAGCGCAACGTAAATTGTTCTTCAATCTGCGTAGCCACAAAGAAGGCTTAGAGACCATGTCTCCTAAGCAAATCGATGCGTTGGCAAAAACACTGGATGTCAAACGCGAAGAAGTCATCGAGATGGAAATGCGCTTGTCAGGTCATGACATTGCACTGGATGCGCCGACGGATGACGACGATGAAAAATTCGCACCTATTGCGTATTTAAAAACTGAATCTGACGAACCAACCAAAGTGCTGGAAACTCGCCAGTATGATCGCCTGCAAAGCGAAGGTCTGGAAAGTGCCTTGTCAAAACTCGATGCGCGTTCACGTCACATCATCGAAGCGCGTTGGTTAAAAAATGACGATGGCTCAGGTGCGACACTGCATGAATTGGCTGATGAATACGGCGTTTCTGCAGAACGTATCCGCCAGATTGAAAGCGCAGCATTGAAGAAAATGAAGAGCGCTTTAGCGAATTACGCTTAAGCTGCATCAGATACAAAAAAAGCACTCAATGAGTGCTTTTTTTTCGACTTCAATAAAGTATTGAAGTAAATTACTTAAGTAGCAATTTCAAATCATGCACGATAGGCTCTATTCCTTGACCAAGGCTTAAGAACAAGCGTATATGCCCATCTGTGTCAAACACGTAACTACCAGCCGTATGATCCATGGTGTAGCTGGTCGGCGTCTTGCCGGGGACTTTTTGGTAATAGACTTTAAAATCTTTAGCGATTTTGGCGGTCGCCGCAGCATCACCGTACATACCTAAAAAACGTTGATCAAAATTCGGCACGTAAGACGCCAGCAAAGCCTGCGTATCGCGCTCAGGATCAATGGTGACGAAGATCACCTGCACTTTGTCTGCCTGCTGTCCCAATTGTTGCATCACATTTGCCATCTCTACCATGGTCGTCGGGCAGACATCAGGACACTGGGTATAACCAAAAAACATGATCACCACTTTGCCTTTAAAGTCAGCCAGAGTACGCGCCTTGCCATTGTGATCTGTCAGCGCAAAATCCTTGGCGTAATCGATGCCAGTGATGTCGGTGTTTGAAAATTTTTCAGCAGGAGGATTACAAGCCGCTAACAGCGTCAGCAGTCCGGTAATCAAAAAACAAGACAGAATTTTTTTTAACATAATCAAAACTTCAGATAGTGATCGACCAACAAAGCGGCGAACAACAAAGACAAATAAATGATTGAGTAAGCAAAGGTTTTACGCGCCAGAATATCGCTGTAATTGCGATACATTTGCCATGCGTACCAAAGGAAGATCCCACCCAGCACCACAGCGCTGAACAAATAAATCAAACCACTCATATGCACCGCATACGGCAACATTGTGGTTGCAAACAAAGCAATGGTGTAGAGCCAGATATGCAGGCGTGTGATTTCCGGACCATGAGTAATAGGCAACATCGGCAACCCCGAACGTGCATAATCGTCACGGCGATACATCGCCAGAGCCCAAAAATGCGGTGGTGTCCAGATAAAGATAATCAATACCAGCAACCACGCTTGCATAGGCACATCATTGGCAACCGCTGCCCAACCTAAAGCAGGTGGCATCGCACCGGATAAACCGCCAATCACAATATTTTGTGGCGTTGCCGGTTTTAAAATGATCGTATAGATAATGGCATAACCGACAAAGGTCACAAACGTTAGCCACATCGTGAGTGGATTGACCAAGGTGTTGAGTACCCACATACCGATGCCGCCAATCACACCAGAAAATACCAGAGTTTGCAAGGCACTGATTTCTCCTTGCGCTGTGGCACGACGTGCGGTGCGCGCCATACGGGCGTCAATTTCACGCTCGACCAGACAATTAATCGCAAATGCAGCACCAGCCAATAACCAGATACCGATGGTCGCTGCTACTACGACATGCCAGTCAGGCAAATCCGGGGTAGCGAGAAACATACCAATAACGGCACAAAATACCGCCAATTGAGTAACGCGCGGTTTGGTTAATGCCCAGTATTGGGCTAAACGGTTTGAGGGCAAACTTAAAGTGGTCATGTTAAATGGGTGAACTGAGGGCATGGCTGGCATGCCTAACGCGATAGTTTAACATGGTCAGCAACAGGACTAGCATTGCCGCACCGCCGTTGTGTAAAACTGCTAACAATAAGGGCCAGGAAAAGAAAACGGTCGACACCCCGATCAGGAACTGTACAACAATTGCCAACAACAATTTATTTCCTAGTGACTCAAACCCAGGTGTGCGCATTGCCTGCCATGCTACATAGCTCACCACCACTATTACCAGCAAGGCAAAGTTCCGGTGTACCCAATGTATCGCAACTAAGGCAGGAAAAGGCAAGTACTCTCCATTAGTGGTCATCCCTAGCTGACGCCAGAGACTAAAACCATGTTCAAAATCCATCGTTGGCACGACTTGACCGTGACACAAAGGATAATCCTGACAAGCAAGTGCTGCGTAGTTAGTGCTTACCCAACCACCTAAGGCGACCTGTATAAACAAGAGAATCAAAGCAAACGTCGCGGGCAGTATCAACGCTTTTGCTGCATTGGGAGCCATACTGGAGACATGCTTAATCTGGTGACTATGCTGTTCAAGTACAGCCGCTAACAAAGCCAATAGACCCATGCCCAATAACAAATGGGTGGTCACGATAACAGGTTGTAATTTGAGCGTGACCGTCCACGCACCAAAAGCACCTTGTACACACACGCAAAGCAAAGCAGAGGTGGTCAACCACGGTGAAATATCAGTCGTCTTTTTTCGCATCCAAGCCAGCAAGACCTGAGCACAGATTAGTACACCAACACTCATCGCCAGATAACGATGCACCATTTCTATCCAGGCTTTTTGTGTTGTTACTGGTCCATGTGGCATAGCGACTTCGGCTGCTTTGATCGCTTCATGAGACAACAAAGGATTCGCTTGTCCATAACAGCCCGGCCAATCGGGACATCCCAGACCGGAATCAGTCAGCCGGGTAAACGCACCAAACATGATGAGTTCAAACGTCAACGTTAACGTGACCGCGATCAGTTTGCGATGTTTATTTGTTTCTTTTGATAAGAACACAATGCACAACGGAATGACCGCGACACCGAGTCCAGTTAAAGCAAGTTGTAACCACATAATGTTTAACCTATTGCTGATGCGCGCAGCAACTTGGTCAGATCCTTTTTAATCAGATTCGGATTAGCATCTTTAGGAAAGCGCATCATCAGATTTCCTAGGGGGTCGATCAAGTATATATGATCGCTGATTTCTGATTCATTGGTGGCGGGCAACCAGCCTTTGAGCGCCTTGGCATCAGCACGCAAAACATGCAAACCATCGTGTTCGCGCAACAGGCTGGTCGCGATTGCTTGCTCATCCATTAATAGCCAGACGCGCTCTATCCTGTCCATGTCTTTGCCCTGAGTTAATCTGAGCTGGCGTACGTCAATCAGCTTTTTTTGACAGGCATCCGCACAATCACCGCTATCAACATTAAGCATGATCCACTTGCCGCGGTACGCTTCTAATCCCGTGGTTTTGCCTGCATTCACAGGCGTGGCATCACCCAGCAAATGCGCGTGCAGCTCTGGCATTGGGTGTTCGCGTGGATCGAGTATCGTGCCATAGTTGGTGCGCCCTTCAGGCTTGATGACATAATACGCAATGTACGAGGCAATCATCGGAGCCGCGCAAATAGCGATGACTAAAAATAGTTTCCAGCGGCCTTTGGCGGCATTATTGTGTTGCTGCATTGTTGGTGTCTGATTTGTTGGTGTCTGATTTGTCATTGCTGTTTGATACTTTGTGTTTTCCACGACGAATTCCTGTCACTACAAAAAATAAACATGCCATGCCCGATAAGGCATACCACTGAAATGCATAGGCACGGTGTTTTTCAGCACCGGCAGACGGCACAGACCAATGTCGCAACAAGCCATCGGAAGTATCCGACGTTTGCTCCACGATGAGCGGCTCCAGCGCTATGCCGCTTTGTTGTGCCAGACTGGTCACTTCAAGGTTCTGCACAATAGCACCAGGCTTTAAAGCATCTGGCTGCCCTAGTTGCATCACTCTATCTAACTTATCACGCAGCACGCCTTCAATTTCCACGACGCCTGTTGGCGTTATCAGTGTTGGCACGGTCTTTCTGTCTTGTTGATTGCGTGCCTGCCAACCCCGTGCGATCAGCACGTTACGCTGACTACCTTCGAGATGAAACGGCATCAACACGTACAGACCTGCATTGCCCTGCATAGGACGATTATCGAGATAGAGTGGCCATTGCGCGACGAATTCACCACGGAGTAAAACCTTACTAAATACTGGCACCGTCGATAAGGCTTTATCAGCAGCGATGCGCTGCGCAGGCATCCGAGCAAGTGTACTGATCTGGCTGGCGATTTGTTCTTTTTCCAGCGCACGTCGCGTCTGCCATTGGGCTAAACCGATGCCAATGCTAACCACCACGACGGTAGCAACGAAGGGAAAAAACTTCAATCGGAAGGAAATAAACATAAGCGCATGACGAAAGTATTACAATGGAAAATCATTCAACTAGTATGACGTCTTAGCAAAGTTCAAGTATGAAAATTCTCGTCGCCATTGCTTTTTTTCTGATTATATTCAGTATGGGCTCTGCCCTGGTATTTTTAATGAAAGATAAAGGTCGCAGCAATCGCACCGTCAAAGCACTGGCGTTTCGCGTTGGTTTTTCTATCAGTCTGTTTTTATTAATTCTGCTGGCCAATCATTTCGGCTTAATACAACCCACTGGCATCAGATAAAACCTTATTCCCCGTATAAAAAAGCCGCACTGAGAAAGTGCGGCTTTTTACATGGTGATGCTCATTCAAACAGCGAAGTAAGCAACGAACGGCCAGGCAACTTAGAGCCAATATACAACCACGTACAAGCCCAGCCATACGACGTCAACAAAGTGCCAGTACCATGCAGCCCCTTCAAACGCGAAATGCTGCTCAGGCGTAAAGTGACCCTTCATGACGCGGAACAACACGACTGACAACATAATCGCGCCCATGGTCACATGGAAGCCGTGAAAACCAGTCAGCATGAAGAACGTAGAACCGTAAATACCGGAGGTTAATTTCAGATTCAGATCATGGTAAGCCTCGATATACTCATACGCCTGGCAACCCATGAAAGTGGCACCGAGCAAAATCGTCGCAAACAACCAGAACGCCGTTTGAGAGCGATGACCAGCACGCAGTGCGTGATGCGCAATCGTCAGCGTGACCCCAGATGTCAACAACAAGGCCGTGTTGATCGTCGGGATAGGAAAAGGCGTCATGGTTTTGAATGCTTCTATCGTTCCCGCTGGCCCCGTATTGCCCCATTGACCCGAGAAATTCGGCCATAAGACCTTATGGTCAAGATCAGAAAGCCAAGGCATAGAGATGCTACGCGCATAGAACAAAGCACCGAAGAATGCACCGAAAAACATCACTTCAGAGAAAATGAACCAGCTCATACTCCAACGGAAAGACGTATCAATACGCTCGCTATATTTTCCACCTTCGGATTCAGCGATAGCATCGCCAAACCAGTTGTACAACACCACCAGCGTCAAGAAAATACCAATACCATTCGCGTATGGCCCCCAGCCTAAGCCATTGACCCAGGCAGATGCGCCAAACATGGTCACTAGCAGAGAAAAGCCCGCCAGCACTGGCCATTGAGATGGCCCTGGTACAAAATAATAAGGCGCTTTCGCGTTTGAAGAACTCATTTCCATCTCCTGATGCAATTGAATATACTTACTTAAATTGTTATTTTGCGACTACCTGCCGAACGATCAGCACTAAAGTTGAAATAAAAATTAGTGCTCCGATCAATCCGGCAATGATGACGTGAACCGGATTGAGTTTTGCTGCGTCCTGCTCATAATCATTTTTTTTACGAATACCAAGAAACGACCAAAACACCGCTTTCATTGCTTTAAAAAACGAGGCTTGCTGTTTCGCCTGGGGTTTCGTTGTTTCTTCTACTTCACTCATGATTTACCTTGTTCTGTCGAACTACTTAACTTCGGTGCCCCGCCGACCTCAAAAAAGGTATAGGACAGCGTAATTGTTTTGACATCCTCAGGTAAAGCCGGATCAATATAAAACACCACCGGCATTTGCCGTGCCTCATTCGGCCCCAGCGTTTGCTGCTTAAAACAAAAACATTCTATTTTTTTGAAATACGCACTCGCTTGTTGTGGTGCATAGCTGGGTATCGCTTGCGCATCCATCTTATACGACTGCTTATTGACCACTTCATACACAATCTGCGACATCTCGCCAGGATGCACTTTCATGCTTGTCACCGTCGGCCGAAAACGCCATGGCCCTTGCGTGTTGGCATCAAACTCAATGGTGACTTCACGACTACGATCAATCTGTGAATTCGATAACTCTTTGGCAGAGATATCTTTAGGCGTCAAAATATTGATACCAGTCACTTCACAAATTTGTTTGTAAATCGGCACTAAAGCATAACCAAATCCAAACATCACTATCGCAATCACGATCAACTTACCGAGCATGGTCGCATTGAGTTTTTTACTTATATCTGACAATTTCGGGTCTTGCTCAGCCATGCAGTTTCCGTTTTAAAAACGCAGGGTCTGTTTCAAAATGACACCAGCAAAAAAGATGATGGCAACTGAAAACAAGATCAGCGCAGTCCTGAGATTATTCGACTTTTTTTTATCGTTTTTCATAGTGGCTTTTGCCATCCGTGACGCTGCACTTGAATAAATCAACTACAGCGTCGTTCAGGTTGATTATTTAACGACTGGTGGTTCTTCAAACGTATGGAAAGGTGCTGGGCTTGGCACTGTCCATTCCAGACCTTCTGCGCCTTCCCATGGGCTCGCTGGTGCGGGCTTACCGCCTCTGATGGAAGGAATGACCACTGCCAGAATAAAGAAGACCTGCGACAGACCAAAGCCAAACGCGCCAATACTTGCAAGCTGATTGAAATCAGTGAATTGCGCTGGGTAATCGGCATAACGACGTGGCATCCCCGCTAATCCCAAGAAATGCATAGGGAAGAAAGTGATGTTAAAGAAAATCAACGATGCCCAAAAATGGATCTTGCCGCGCGTTTCGTTGTACATGAAACCTGTCCATTTTGGTCCCCAGTAGTAGTAACCCGCAAACAAGGCAAATAAAGAGCCAGCCACCAACACATAGTGGAAATGCGCTACGACGTAATAGGTATCCTGCAACTGAATATCAATCGGTGTCACCGCCAGAATCAAACCTGTAAAACCGCCCATGGTGAACACGAAAATGAAACCAACGGCAAACAACATTGGCGTCTCGAACGTCATCGAGCCTCTCCACATTGTGGCTACCCAGTTAAACACTTTCACACCGGTTGGAACCGCAATCAACATGGTGGCGTACATGAAGAACAACTGAGCCGTCACTGGCATACCAGTAGTGAACATGTGATGCGCCCAAACGATGAAGGACAAAATCGCAATCGATGCCGTCGCATACACCATTGACGCATAGCCAAATAAAGGCTTACGGGCAAACGTAGGAATGATGTGAGAGATAATGCCAAACGCTGGCAAAATCATGATGTACACCTCTGGGTGACCAAAGAACCAGAAGATGTGTTGATACATCACAGGATCACCACCGCCAGCAGCATTAAAGAAGGAAGTACCAAAATGACGATCTGTCAACGTCATGGTAATCGCGCCAGCCAGGACAGGCATGACAGCGATCAACAAATATGCCGTAATCAACCAGGTCCAGCAAAACATCGGCATCTTCATCAATGTCATGCCAGGAGCACGCATATTCAGAATCGTTGTGATGATGTTGATCGAACCCATAATGGATGAAGCACCCATGATATGCACAGCAAAAATTGCCATGTCCATGCCAGGTCCCATTTGCGTCGACAGCGGTGCGTACAAGGTCCAACCAGCAGCAGTTGCGCCACCAGGTACCCAGAACGACGTCACCAGCAAAATCGCTGCTGGTGGCATCAACCAGAATGAAAAGTTATTCATACGGGCAAATGCCATATCGGATGCACCGATTTGTAATGGGATCATCCAGTTCGCAAAACCAACGAAGGCCGGCATAATCGCACCGAACACCATGATCAGACCGTGCATCGTGGTTAATTGGTTAAAAAACTCCGGCTGCACTAATTGCAGACCAGGTTGGAATAATTCTGCACGAATGATCAAGGCCAACACGCCACCGGTCAACAGCATCGTGAAAGCAAACCACAGATACAGCGTGCCAATATCTTTATGGTTAGTGGCAAATAACCAACGACGCCAGCCATGCGGATGGTCGTGCGCATGATCATGATCGTGGCCGTGAGAATGGTCGTGATCGTGAGCGTGATCAACGGTGGTTGTACTCATCTTGTCTCCTGTACTGTTCTGTGCAATTACTTACGCGCCGCCAAAACTTCGGCCGGCTGGACAATGTTTTCTGCGGATTTATTGGACCAGTTATTACGTGTGTAGGTAATAACTGCTGCAATTTCCGTATCAGATAAAGTTGCCTTCCAGGATGGCATCGCCGCTTTACCGTTCAACACCAAATGTACCTGCGCGTCTTTAGGACCTGCAACAACACCGGAACCATCTAATGCAGGGAAAGCACCAGGAACACCTTTACCTGAGGCTTGATGGCAAACCACACAATTGGAAGCATAGACTTTTTCACCACGCTGTTTGAGCTCATCGATGGTCCAGACTTTATTCGGATCATCGGCTTTTGCGGCCATTTCTTTTTTCTTACCGTCAACCCACAATTTGTAGTCTTCAGCAGAAACCACTTTAACCACGATAGGCATAAAGGCGTGTTCTTTACCGCACAACTCTACGCATTGGCCACGATAAGTACCTATTTTTTCAGCTTTGAACCAGGTATCGCGCACATATCCCGGGATCGCATCTTGTTTCACACCAAATGCGGGGATAGTCCAAGAGTGGATCACGTCATTGGCAGTCGTAATCAGACGGACTTTTTTGTTGACCGGCACCACAACTTCATTGTCGACTTCGAGCAGGTAGTTGTCACCGCGCGCTTCCGTTGGAGCAACACCAGGAGAGCCAACCTGAGTACGTGGCGTAGCGAGTGTCGATAAAAATGAAATCCCTTCGCCTTCACCTTTGAGGTAGTCGTAGCTCCATTTCCACTGCATGCCCGTAGCTTTAATGGTGATATCGGCGTTTGAGGTGTCTTTCATCGCTACTACCGTTTTAGTCGCTGGCAGCGCCATACCGATCACGATCAGGAAAGGAACGATGGTCCAGGCGATTTCTACTGATGTACTTTCATGGAAAGTCGCAGGCTTGTGACCCAAAGATTTACGATGCTTCAAAATAGAATAAAACATGACCCCGAACACGGCCACGAAGATGACCAGGCAAATGATCAGCATCAGATTGTGGATCGAGTAAATTTGTTCTGCTATCTGCGTAACTGGTGTTTGCAAATTTAGCTGAAGTACCGCAGGGCCGCCCTGACTATCTACCACTGCCCATGTCGGCAAACTGGCCGCCAGCAGAGAGGCACCCAGCATGAACGACTTTAATCGCTTTGCTTGTTTCATGTTTTCCCCAAAACCCCGATTAGAATTATTATGAACCAGCGCCAAGACGCATCTCCTTGACTACAAATTACATTTAGAGCTAACGCAAAAACATGACTGCAAGGCGCAAATGCATTCGGGGTTAGGGAAATATCCTGTCATCAATTCATATGACACAGCATATTCATTTGATCGGTTAGTACTAAAGAGCGCTATTCCGACTACACCATATCGACGAAGGCAGTGCAAATTGTACTAGGCTGAACCTTGAAGCTTTCATGCCGACAGCGGCATTTTTTGCATAAGACCTAACAAAGTGCGAACTGGCAACTTCTACAACGGTCTGAGTATAAGATGGAAAGTGAAAGGATATCAAGCAGAAAGCGTGACAGAAATCGTTGATCTGGCTCAAATGAAACAAACGATAAAAAATGCTTTACAAGTTTTTTGCATTCGTTTTTGATTTTTCTCAATCATGAACTTTCGTAAAATGAAAAGAGATGAATATTGACAAAACAAAATCATACAAAACATCGGCCACACAAATTGGATGGCTTGTTATTTTTACATGACACCAATTTATATTGCTAAAAATATTTATTTACGCATTTCAAAAGCACGCGCTTCACCTCCAAAGAAAACACGCCCAAAGTGCAAGCAAGGTCAGTAAGTAGTAAAAAATGAAGCTAAAAACATAGATCTTGCAATAAATTTATCTTGTAAATGAAAGATAATATAAAATCAAGATTCTCTTTTCCCGTTTTTCTTTCTATTTGCCTATATTTGCCTATCTAACGACCATGCTTAAATTTTTGCCCAAATGCATCCTATCTTCTTTGATAGCCACAAGCGTTTTAATTTCCACAATAACAACATTGCCAGCAGTGGCCGCCGATAAGCCGGGCATAGAAGCTTTTTTTAATAACTCAGAAATCAAACAACCAACCTTGTCGCCAGACGGAAAAACACTGGCGATGTTAGTACCAGCAAAGCAAACCGGCTATTTGCAACTCATTGTGCTCAATCTGGACAATATGAGCTCCAAAGTGCTGACCGGTTTCTCCAATGCAGATGTTGCATCTTATAGCTGGGTCAATAATCGACGTATCGTTTATAGCGGCGGGTTTCACGATGTCGCTGAGGGCGATCTGCGGTTTTATCCCGGTCTGTTTGCTATCAATATCGACGGCACAGAGAGGGTACAACTCGCAAGTCCTGACCCTGCAGAGAGATCCACAACGGATACACACATTATTTCTCACACACTCACCGGCCCTACATGGCTCATTTCAACCGACAAATCATACCAAACAGATAACGTTTATGTCGGGCAATCTGTTTTTAACAATTTGGATGATATAAAAGCTATCCGGTTGCTGAAAGTCAATACCAAAACCGGCAGGGCAACGACCTATGAGCGCGTAGGGAACACGATGACGTGGTTGATCGATTCCACAGGAACACCGCGTATCAGCACCACCTTAGAAAAAGGGATAAAAACTGTTTACTATCTTGATCCTGTCAATTCAAAGTGGCGCAAGTTAGCAGAATTTCCGAGACTTGATTCCAAGGGCTTTGAGCCATTGGCCATCGCTCCAGACGGAAATTTATACGTCATCAGTAATGCTGGAGCAGATACTGAGGCAGTCTATAAATATGATCTGTCCAAAAATGCGTTGGACAATGCCCCTGTAGTAACGCTAAAAGGTTACGATTTTAGCGGCTCTTTGATTATGGACGATGTCAAAAACAAGCTCGTCGGTGTGCACTATCTGACCGATGGCCAAAGCACTGCATGGTTAGACCCTGACATCAACGCAATTCAGAAAAAAATTGATGGCATCTTTCCAAGCACCATCAACCAACTGAGTTTTTCTCGTCAATATACAGACCCATTCATTGTCATTACTTCTTTCTCTGATAGACAACCAACCGTCTACTATTTGTATAACCAACGCACCGAAAAAATCTTTAACATCGGAGAGACACACTCTGCGATCAAACCGCAGGAAATGTCGGGACAAGATTTTATCCATTATCAAGCCAAAGACGGCTTATCGATTCCTGCCTATCTGACTTTACCAAAAGGAAGTAGCAAAAAGAATTTACCAATGATTGTTTTAGTTCATGGCGGTCCGTATACGCGCGGTGCAGAATGGGAATGGGATCCAGAAGTACAATTCCTGGCATCACGCGGTTATGCTGTACTTCAACCAGAATTCCGTGGGAGTACAGGCTTTGGATCACGTCATTTTACCGCTGGCTTTAAGCAATGGGGCCTGGCAATGCAAGAAGATATCGCTGATGGTGCCCGTTGGGCAATTGCACAAGGATACGCAGATCCCAAGCGAATTTGTATAGCAGGTGCCAGTTATGGTGGGTATGCGACATTGATGGGATTGGCTAAAAATCCTGAATTATTTAAGTGTGGGTTTGAATGGATTGGCGTAACAGATCTTAATCTACTCTTTGAATTAAGCTGGCTCAGCGACATGTCCGAAGAATCGCAAAAATATAGCATGCCAGTATTGGTGGGAGATCCGGTCAAAGACGCTAAACAACTGAAGGAAACATCGCCAATAAATATTGCCGACCAGATCAAACAGCCTTTGCTCATGGCCTATGGTGGATCTGATCGCAGAGTACCGATCAAACATGGGGAAAGTTTCAGAGATGCCGTCACCAAAACGAATAAACAAGTTGAGTGGATTCAATATGTCGATGAAGGACACGGCTGGCATTTGGTAAAAAACCGGGTCGACTTTTGGAGTCGGGTAGAAAAATTCCTTGAAAAGAATTTGGCACCGCAATAAATCATTCACACCTGAATTTAATTCCAAAAAATTGACGAAACGATGATGATGCACGTTTCGTCAATGTCCAAATTATTCCCGCTTTTTCGGCACATCAAAACGCACGATCGATTCTCCGGCAGCCGTTTTGCGGCTGACGGGGCGGAAGGCGTGGCCGTAAACAACTTCAAACGTCAGCTTGATGCGGCCATCGGCAGCGCGTTGGCGTTCTATTGCTGCCAGCAAAGCGCGGTAGGCATTTTTTCCACTTAAGCCTTGACGGCGTGTGCTTAAAGGATTGCCGCCCAGGGCACGCACGTCGGCCAGGAGTTTATGCGGATCTTGATAGGTTAGTGTGATTTTTTCCATATCCATGACCGGTGTCGCAAATCCAGCATTGACCAGCATGTCGCCAAAATCATGCATATCCACAAATGGCAGTACGTGCGGTGTTGCATCGACCTGGGCAAAAGCCTCGCGCAATTCGATCAACGTATCCGGACCAAAGCAAGAGAACATCAGCAAACCTTCAGTGCGCAAAATGCGGCGCCACTCAGCGAAAATCAGATCGGGCTGAGGATGCCAGTGCAAAGCCAGATTTGACCAAATCAAGTCAACACTTTGCGGTGCCAGAGGGACACTGGCAAAGTCGCCACACAGCAAGGTGGCGCCTTGTTCACTGCGCAAAGCAGCAGGCGTCCATTTTGCCAACAGGCGTCCGACCGCACTCATGGCGGCATGCTCTTGCTGCTGAATCTGTGTCAACATCGGCAATGCGGCGTCCAGACCGACTACCTGCGTATCCGGATACATTCTTTGCAATTCAGGCAAATCAGCGCCAGCACCACAACCCGCATCGAGCACACGTATGGGCTGGATTTTGACCAGTTCCAGCTTTTCGCGCATGCGTCCGGCAATTTCTCTGCGTAAAAAATCAGAGGGAGCGATTTTCTCAGGACGAGAGAAAAGCTGGCGAACCAGTTGCAGATCGATAGGAGCACTGAGCATAAAATGGAAACGAACGAAGTTTGGATTTGAATGTGGTAAGGTCGTAGTTTACACGTTTGTGATACCTCACGCTGATTTGCCGCCCATTTACCACCTATCTATGTTCTATTTGCCCCTGATAGTCAGAAAAAGCCTGAGTGCGACAATGAACACGCTGCTGCCATGCAGTTGCGTGCTGTGCCAAGCGCAGCAATCCGAAATATTATGTACAGATTGTCAAACCAACTATTTCAGACGAGCGACAAGCCGTTGCAAACAGTGTGCGTTGCCTATGCCTCCTGGCGCGAACACGCCACGTTGTGGTGATTGCCTGCAAAACCCACCCGCGTTTGATACCAGCATTGTGGCATGCGATTACGCCGCCCCACGCGATCAAATGGTGTTAGCACTCAAGTTCGGTCATCAACTAGCATTAGCACCTTTATTTGCGCGGATGTTAAGAGATGCGATTTTGCAGGACACGCCGGATAGTCTGCCTGATTTCTTGTGCGCTGTGCCGCTGGGGGAGAACAGATTACGCGAACGGGGTTTTAACCAGGCGACAGAAATTGCCCGTCCCTTAGCGCAACATCTTGGTATACCCTTCGCGGTCCAGGCAATGCATCGCATCCGCGAGACCAGCCAACAAAGTAGCCTGACGCCGGATGCTCGCGTGAAAAACGTCAAAAATGCATTCATGCTGGATGAAACCTGGTTATCAAAAGTAAAAGGTGCCCACATTGCAATTGTCGATGATGTGATGACGACTGGCATGACCCTGCATGAAATCGCTACAATGCTGAAACGCTTTGGTGCGGAAAAAGTCACGAATTACGTGTTTGCCCGCACGCCACCTCATTTTTATTAAGGAAATACCTTGTTTCACGTCGTCTTAGTTGAGCCCGAAATACCACCAAATACTGGCAATATCATTCGCTTGTGCGCAAACACGGGGGTGCAGTTGCACCTGATCGAACCGTTGGGATTCCCGCTGGACGATAGCAAAATGAAACGCGCGGGGCTGGATTACCATGATTATGCGACGATGAAAGTGCATAAAAATTGGGAAGCGTTTCTCGCTCAGGAACAACCAGATCAAAGTCGCATGTTTGCGCTCACTACGCATGGATCTGGCGTATTTGCTAATGCAGAGTTTAAACCTGGCGATTATTTTGTATTTGGTGCGGAAACCCGCGGCCTGGCGCCGGAACTACGCAACAGCTTTCCGGAAGCCCAGCGCATACGCCTGCCTATGCGTCCCGACAACCGCAGCCTGAACTTGTCGAATACCGTGGCGGTCGTCGTTTATGAAGCCTGGCGTCAAAATGGGTTTGTGGGCGGCGCGTAAAGTAGTTTGTTGCGCCGCACTGGCGGGTTGTAACGACCCTATGTTTGACTAGCAGCCGTCGTCGGCTTCTTTGGCTTACGTTTCTTGGCGAGACAAGAAACGTAAGTGGCTGCCGGGTCACTCCAGGCTTGGTTCCACGGAGCTTGGACGCTTTAGATTTTGAAAATCGGTGCAATTGGGTAACAGTATCGACGAATTTTGCGGGTAAATTACTTATCTACCTTCATCACGCCTAACTTGCCATCCGTTACAAAGCGATCTCCGCCACCGTTAGGTCCTTCATGCGTTGGTTGAAATAAATCGATCCATTGGACAACAAGGGAGCCAGTTTGCTGTAAATCGGCAATCAGCTTATCGCGTTCTTTGTCGACCTCTGCCGCAATGTGATGAGTGATCGGTCCAGTTGTATAGCTAAGTCCAACCACTGCATCATAGGTGGCAGCACCTATCCACGATGGTCTGCCCGAATCATCTTGGGTATTGCCTTGCCAGAAACGTACGTGATGCCGCTTTGAAGGATCACCACCAGCAGCCTGCTCAAACGCCAGATCCTGCTTACAGCCATTCACAAATAAATCGATGACAGGCGCATCCGGATAAAGTTTATGCTTGATGCTATCTTTGGCAATACGTAAAGAGCTGCGCAAGATAATCGGATCAGCAGGAAACCAACCCGCCTTAAGCATCTTGTCCTGCAGTGCTTGTTCTGAGCCGATAAAAGCGATATTGAGCGGATCGCCAGGAATACCCGCTGAGGTAAACGCCCGTGTTCCTATATCTGCCAGTGCAGGAGACGATGCTCTTCTACCCGCCATATCGACGGGACGAGCTCACAAGCAGTCTCCACATAAAAGATACAAACGCCAATCACAATGATGGCTACCGGACGAGCCAGATGACGCCAGTAAGGAAATACTCTTGTAGTGACATTGCTTTCGCTGGTCTCTGGCATGGCGTTTTTCCTTGTAGGCGCAAATTCCGATTAGCTGGCAGCGCGGACTTTTTGCAATAAGCGGGTGGTCGAACGTTCATGTTCAAACGCAATCGCCTGCACCTGACCTCCATAGGCCAATACCGCCTGACCTTCTGGTATCGTATCCATCTGGTAATCACCGCCCTTAACGTAAATATCGGGCTGCGCCTGCTGGACCACTTCTAAAGCGGTATCTTCGTCAAATGGAACGACCAGACTCACGGCTTCCAATGCGGCCAATACTGCCAGTCGATCTTCACACAAATTGATAGGACGATCATCACCCTTCCCCAGACGTTTAACCGACGCATCGGTATTTACCGCAACAACGAGTGATGCCCCCAGTGCACGAGCCTGGGCAAGATAGGTTACGTGCCCACGATGCAAAATATCAAACACGCCGTTGGTCAACACCACGGGCTTAGGCAAATTCGCAATACGGGCAGCTAAATCGGCGCGGGAAGCTATTTTTTGTTCAAAATCAGGCATAAATCACTTAACACTTGGCAATAAAATGAAGCGGACACAAAAAAGCCGCTGGGCAGCGGCTATTGTACACGGCAGCTTCGTTCAGGCAACGAGATGCGCTAGTGCTATTGTCACTCAAACGGCGGGAACCACCAGACGCTGAGAAATTTCTTTGCGGTAGCGATTCAAGTCTTGCACGGTATCAAAACTGCGTTCAAAGAGCAAAGACATGTTGTGCAAAATCCGATCGACTACTTTCTTTTCCCATATACCATCGAATTTGATCTGCCCATCCAGCCAACGCTCAAGCCAGTCAGGATCTGGCAAGCGGCTTTGAATCGTGTCTTGTGGAAATAGTGCCTGATTCACGTGGAGATTGGTTGGATGCAACGGTTTTTCAGTACGACGTGCTGATGCCATCAAGACGCCAATCTTGGCAAACGCGGCGCGTGCGACATCGCCGACTTCTGCCAATGATTTTTTCATGTAGCGTAAGTAAGCGCCGCCGTGACGGGCTTCGTCCTGGCTGATGATTTTGTAGATGTGTTTAATCACTGGCTCGGTATGCCATTCAGATGCGCAGCGGTACCAATGGTTTAAGCGGATTTCGCCGCAGAAATGCAGCATCAGGGTTTCCAGACGGGGGGCTGGATCAAACTCAAAGCGAACATTATCCAGCTCTGCCTCGGTGGGCACCAATTCTGGATGAAAACGGCGCAGATATTCCATCAACACCAAAGAATGCTTTTGCTCTTCAAAAAACCAGATCGACATAAATGCAGAAAAATCACTATCGTCGCGGTTGTCGCGCAAAAACATCTCTGTTGCAGGTAAGGCCGACCATTCAGTAATGGCGTTCATTTTGATGGTTTGCGCCTGCTCAGGCGTCAACTTCGAAGCATCGTATTGATCCCAAGGAATATCTGTATCCATATTCCAACGCACTTGCTCTAAGGATTTGAACAACTCTGGATAAAGCATGATGAGCCTCGAAAAAAAATAGACGGCAACAATAAGTTCACCGTCCATTCTAGCAGAGACCTATGACAGTTTCACGACACTGCTCTGACCTCAACACAGCACGCTGAATTTACGTAGCAATTCAGCATCTGACCATTCAATCAACCTGACTGGCATCGGCTTCACCAACGGCCTTGATGATCTCTTCTTTGCTCAAATCAGGTGCAAACTGGCGGATGAAATCATAGGTGTAAGTACGCAAATAAGCGCCGCGTCGCACCGCTAAACGCGTGACATTCGGGGTAAACAAGTGATCAACTGCAATCGTTCTCAGGTTATTGGCACGATTCTCTTCAATCGCCATCGACGCCACAATGCCGACCCCCAGACCCAGCGCCACATATTGCTGAATCACGTCGGAATCCATTGCCGTCAGGACGATATCGGTGCGCAATTCTGCTTGCTGAAACGCAGCATCAATGTGCCCGCGACCAGTAAAGCCTACGTCATAGGTAATCAGCGGATAGTTAGAAATATCTTCCAGACTCACCTGTTCTTTTTTCAACAAAGCGTGTCCCTCAGGAACCACTAAAACATGATTCCAACGGTAGCAGGCAAACGACACCAGATCTTTAAATTGCGATAAGCCTTCAGTCGCGATCCCAATATCGGCTTTACCAGACAACACCCATTCTGCGATATGGTCAGGGGAACTTTGTTGCAAGGCAATTCTGACATCTGGAAAAGCCTGACGGAATTGCTGTACAACCTTAGGCAAGACGTAACGTGCTTGCGTGTGGGTGGTAGCGATCGTCAATGTGCCCTTGGTCTGGTCGGAGTATTCATTACCGGCTTGTTGCAAATTTTCTGCTTCCAGTAATAAGCGTTCGACAATAGGCAAAATGCCTTTGCCTGGCTCTGTCAGACCAGTCAGGCGTTTGCCATTGCGTTCAAAAATATCGACGCCTAATTCTTCTTCCAACTCTCGGATCTGGCGACTGACGCCCGGTTGCGAAGTGAACAGAACATTGGCGACTTCGGTCAAATTAAAACCGCGGCGGGATGCTTCGCGGATGGATCTTAGTTGTTGAAAATTCATAATAGGCTCTCGATATGGTAATGAGATTCTGGGGCACTGACTCAGTGATTAAATTGATTAACATTGACTAATGCGTATCGACAAAGACGTGTAAGCGTTTAGGCTTCACAACCAGCACTTCACCGACTTTGAGTTTTAATTGCTGATAACGCTCGCTGGAAATCATCACTTCGAGCACATCGCCGTTATCTTCGCGTTCCAGTTCCAGTTGCGCCAACGGGCCTATGCTATGAATGCGACGCAGTTGTGCGATCAAACCTTCCGCACCAGGCGAATAACGATCAATTTCAAACTCATGCGGACGCACATAACCAGTACCGAATGCGTCTTTGGTTTCTGCATGAGCTGGCGCGGAAAACGGCACGCCATCGGCATCCAGAACACCTTCATGCACACGCCCACGGAACAGGTTCACATTGCCCAAAAATCCATACACAAAAGGCGTCGCCGGATGTTGATAAACTTCTGCCGGAGCGCCGACTTGCTCAACTTTACCGTGATTCATCAAGACAATTTTATCGGCGACTTCCAATGCTTCTTCCTGATCATGCGTGACAAAAATACTGGTGACATGTAAGTCATCATGCAGTCTACGCAACCAGCGACGCAATTCTTTACGCACCTTGGCGTCCAATGCACCAAACGGTTCATCCAGCAACAACACACGCGGCTCGACAGCCAGTGCGCGTGCCAATGCGATACGTTGCCGCTGGCCTCCTGATAACTGTGGAGGATAACGATCTGCGAGCCAATCGAGCTGTACCAACTCCAACAACTTGGTGACTTTTTCTTTGATCTGCGCTTCATTCGGACGTTGATTGCGTGGCTTAACACGCAGGCCAAATGCAATGTTTTCGAAAATTGTCATGTGTTTGAACAAGGCATAATGCTGAAACACAAATCCAACCTGACGTTCGCGTACGTGCTGTTGCGAAGCATCCTGACCATCGAGCAAAATCTGTCCCTGATCGGCATATTCAAGACCAGCAATAATGCGTAACAAGGTCGTTTTACCGCAACCAGATGGGCCTAATAAAGCGGTCAGTTCACCATCCGGAAAATCCAGCGACACGTTATCGAGCGCGGTAAATTGACCAAAACGTTTTTGTAATTGTTTAACTGCGATACTCATAAATTCTCCGGCAAATACTTAATTAGCTTCGGTCAGTGACGCGCTGTTTTCAGCAGTGCGCCATTCGACCAGTGCTTTTAAGGCCAGGGTCAGCAAGGCCAGTAAAGTCAACAATGAGGCGACAGCAAAAGCGGCCGCAAAGTTGTACTCGTTATATAAAATTTCTACTTGCAAAGGCATGGTATTGGTCTCGCCACGGATATGGCCAGACACCACCGACACCGCGCCAAATTCACCCATTGCCCGGGCGTTACACAAGATCACGCCATACAGCAAACCCCACTTAATATTCGGCAAAGTCACGTACCAAAAGGTTTGCCAGCCCGATGCACCTAACACCAGCGCGGCCTCTTCTTCTTCGCTGCCTTGCGCTTGCATCAACGGTATCAACTCACGCGCCACAAACGGAAAAGTCACAAAAACAGTCGCTAAAACAATGCCCGGTACTGCAAACAATATTTTGATGTCGTGGTCACGCAACCACTCACCAAACCAACCTTGCGCGCCGAACAAGAGCACATAAATCAAACCAGATATCACAGGCGAAACTGAAAACGGCAAATCGATCAATGTCAGCAAAATGCTCTTGCCACGAAATTCAAATTTGGCGATGGTCCATGCCGCTGCCACACCAAAAACTAAATTCAAAGGCACAGCAATACCCGCTGCGATCAAGGTCAGACGTATCGCTGACAGCGCATCCGGTTCTGAAATCGATTCCAGATAAACGTGCCAGCCTTTTTTAAATGCTTCTGCAAAAACAGCGACCAAAGGTACAAACAAAAACAGCGTCAGAAAGCCAAATGCTGCAGCCATTAAGGCATACCGCACCCAGCGTGGCTCTGTAGTTGCTGCCAGACTTAACGGTGGTTCAACACGACGTGGCGTTGGTATTGGCGGCAATGTTGGCGTAGAAATTGCGCTCATAGTGCTCTCCCCGCAGATTGGCGACGACGCATCCAGGCTTGCAAGGCATTGATCGTCAACAGCATGCTGAACGACAACACCAACATCACGACCGCAATGGCTGTCGCACCGGCGTAGTCGTATTGTTCAAGCTTAGTAATCATGAATAAAGGGGTAATTTCAGACACCATAGGCATATTGCCAGCGATAAAAATAACGGAACCATACTCGCCCGTCGCGCGTGCAAATGCGAGGGCAAAGCCGGTCATCAAGGCTGGCAAGATCGTCGGTAAAGTCACGCGGGTAAAGGTTTGCCAGTGATTTGCGCCAAGACTCAGTGCCGCTTCTTCCAACTCTTTTTCAGCCTCTTCGAGTACCGGTTGCACGGTGCGTACCACGAAGGGCAAACCGATAAAGGTTAATGCCACCAGCACGCCAAGCGGTGTGAAAGCCACTTTGATACCCAGTGGTGCTAACAATTGACCTATCCAGCCATTTGGGGCATACAGCGTCGCTAAGGTGATACCTGCGACAGCGGTCGGCAATGCGAATGGCAAATCGACCATCGCGTCAATAATACGTTTGCCAGGAAACTTGTAGCGCACCAAAACCCAGGCAACGATGCCGCCAAAAATCACGTTTACCAACGCCGCCAAGGCTGAAGCGCCAAAACTCAGGCGATAGGACGCCATCACGCGGTCTGAAGTGATGGTTTCCCAAAACGCTGGCCAGGTCATGGTGAACGTCTTGAGAAACACCGCTGACAACGGGATGAGCACGATCAACCCCAGATAAAACAGGGTAAAACCTAGCGAAAGGTGAAAGCCGGGAATCACACGCTTGCGCGTCGCCCCGCCTGAAGAATGTAACGCTGCCAATGCCATACCTAGCCCTTTTACAGAATTGACATAGAACGTTCCGGCAAGGGATAGTGGAGAAGCGAGTTTTTCTGGTTTTATTGGTAAAACCAGGAAAAAGCACACAAATCGTCACGCTGCTGGGGCGCTCTTGTGTCAGTCCTTATTACGGATTCAACTAAAGAGCTTGCATATTGGCAGGTTTTCCATATATGAAAAACGAATTTTTTGTTATGTCTTTAGACGTTTAAGGTATATCGACGTATTTTTGTGCGCTATTTTTATGTTCGAGAGCAGATGCCATCAAACGCAGACATGATCGAGCTGCAGCGGTGCCTCGGTGATCAGGGTTTGCTCTTCTTCTGGATACAAGCTGGCCTTAGGCGTATCAAATAGAAAACCTTGCACGGCATAAGGGCTTACGGTGTTATTGCCCGTTTGCAATTGTTTGAGCTGCCGTTCATTTTCTATTTTTCTGAAAATCACCTGGCACTGTCCGCGATCGGCTTGTTCTAGTAAGGCAATCTGTGCCACCGGATTATTGGCCGCATTGACATCAATTTTCAAGGTGTCTGGCCTGACCCGCGCCAGCAAATCGCTGGCTTGCTCTAAATTGGCGGCGTTCACACCGATTCTGAAGCCATTGCGGCGATAATTTTCTGCGACATGGGTCAGCACCCAGCGTTGGCTGGGCGTGATTTGCGGCAGCTGTAAAACAATTTGCTGATGCGGCAACTCCAACACGTCTAAGATGCGTCGAAAAGCCGCCCCGTGGTTACCTTCAACCGCAGCTAACAAGCGGCTATGCACACTTAAAAATAAATCTAGTTCCTGTGTCGTTTGTTGACGATAAAAATTAATCGTATGCAGTAAGCGGCACAAACGATCTAATTCCACCGATTCTTCATCATTGGCAACGTAATCGAGCAGACGCCAGATGTTAAGACCCTGATCATTCGGATCATAGCTACGCGCATAGCCTTCAAAAGCAATTGCACGCAAATCATTGCCAGACCGTATCGCCTGAAAAGCGCTGGTCAGACTGGCATTAAAATAGCGACCGCGCGCTCTACCCTGACCATCGATCCACAAATTGCTGCTGGCGAGCGAGCTCTGCAGACGACTCAGGTAATTTTGCAAAGTCACATGGTGCATTATTTTTCCTTTCGAATCACTGACTGTTTTTCAGTGATGGCTGATCTAGATTTATAGTTTGGCGATAGAAACGTCAGTCGCCTTGACTAAAGTCACCACCTCACTCCCGACAACCAGATTCAAATCTCTGATTGAGCGCGTCGTAATGACGGAAGTCACAATACCGGCAGGCGTTTCTACATCGACTTCAGAGACGACTGAACCTTCGTTAATGGCTTTGATTTTGCCGCGAAATTGATTTCGTACATTGATTGCTTGAATCGTCATGGTGGGCGTTCTTTCATGTGAAGAGCAAATATGCTCGGGGTAAATTAATGAACAAATAAGTCAGATTGCCCACGCTAAAGGATTAAACGTGGCCAACGGCGTTATTTCACTCTGGTTGTTAGTGGTGCTGTCAGGGCGCTGTAAAATTCGTGCCAATACATGTTCTTCCAACTCAGCAAACAAGGCATCACCGCGTGCTCGCGGACGTGGTAAATTGACTTTCAAATCCAGACTCACTTGTCCGTCTTCAATCAAAATCACGCGATCAGCCAACGCAATCGCTTCTTGCACATCGTGCGTGACCAGCAATGCAGTGAAACCCTGCTCTTGCCATAATTGTTCAATCAGGCTTTGCATTTCTATACGGGTCAATGCGTCTAGCGCTCCGAGCGGCTCATCAAGTAATAATAACGATGGTTGATGCACCAGTGCACGTGCCAATGCAACACGTTGCCGCTGACCGCCAGATAACACCGCTGGCCATTCATTGGCACGATCGGCAAGTGCAACTTTTTCTAATGCACCGAGGGCAAGCTTCTTGTTACTGCTTTTATCGCCCGGCAAACCTAAGCGCACGTTCTCGACCACAGTTTTCCAAGGCAACAGGCGTGCATCCTGAAACATCACACGGGTACCGCCATCTTGCTCAGAGTTGCTCGCTATCCTCACTTTAGCACCGGTATCCAGAACACCGGCGTCCGCTTTTTCCAGACCTGCTAACAGACGCAATAAGGTACTTTTACCGCAGCCACTACGACCAATCACCGCCACAAATTCACCCGGCGCAATATCCAGATCGAGTGCTTTTAAAACCTCGCGACTGGTATATGACTTTTGTACGCCATGCAAATGGATTGCCGTGCCACGCTGGGGCTTTGGTTCAGACACGGTGCGCTCAATGACAGGATAATCATCCTCCAGTTCAAAACGGAGAGCAGCAATACGCGCCGCTGTCGTTGACGGATATCCAAATATTTCAGCCATGTTGATTTTTCCTTTGATAGCCAGGATGCCAACGCAAGGTGTAATGTTCGACTGCGCGTGACAAACTGTCGGCGAGTTTCCCCAGCAAGGCGTACAGCAAAATGCCCACCAGCACCACATCCGTTTGCAAAAACTCACGCGCATTCATCGTCATATAACCAATGCCAGATTGCGATGAAATCGTCTCGGCAACGATCAGCAACACCCACACCAGACCAAGCGCAAAGCGCACCCCAACCAGTATTGATGGTAATGCCCCCGGCAGAATCACATCACGATATAAAGCCCAGCCTGACAAGCCATAGCTGCGCGCCATTTCTATCAGGCCTTTATCTACTGAACGTATGCCGTGAAAGGTATTCAGATACACCGGAAAAAAGACACCAACCGAGACCAAAAATAATTTTGCTGTCTCATCAATACCAAACCACAAAATCACCAAAGGCATCAAAGCTAATGCCGGGATATTGCGTATCATCTGCAGGCTGGAATCAAGCAAAGTTTCTGCAAATTTAAACGTACCGGTGAACAAACCGAGTAGCAGACCCAAACCACCACCAACTAAAAAGCCCGAGATCGCACGCCATAAACTGGTTTTGACATGAATAAAAATCTCGCCAGAAATAATGAGACTCCAGAAGGCTTTTAATACTGCCAGCGGCTCCGGCAATATCCGGCTCGATAAATAGCCAAACTGCGCCGCCAGTTGCCATGTCACCAGCAAGATGATTGGCACCAGCCACGGCAGCAACCATGGCGTCAGATGCCGGACAAATCTGCCAGCGTGCGCAACTAATGCGTGCAAATCAGCACTGAGTACCTGATTCGGTTGTGCGCTAAAGCCTGCCTGCGGAACTTCCGCATTGCTGCGTTCCGGAGATATGTCAGTGATGAACGGTCCCATTTTTGACTCCCGAAGTTGGCGACTAACTTTGCGAGACTTTGGGCGTAATACCATTGGCCATGATCTCGCCAAATGGTCCCGTCACAGAACTCGTCACTCTTGGTAAGGCTTTACCAATCAATGGGAAGACCAATTCCGAAAAGCGATACGATTCTTCCAGGTGCGGGTAGCCAGAAAAAATAAACGTATCTATACCCAGATCGGCGTATTCTTTGATCCTCGCTGCAACCGTTTCCGGATCACCCACCAAAGCAGTCCCCGCGCCACCGCGCACCAGACCAACGCCTGCCCATAGATTTGGCGATACTTCTAATTTGTCGCGCTTGCCGCCATGCAGTGCCACCATTCTTTGCTGTCCGACGGAATCCATTTTGGCGAAGGCTTTTTGAGCGCGGGCGATCACATCATCATCGACATAACGAATCAAATCGTCAGCCGCGGCCCAGGCTTCTTCATTGGTTTCACGCACGATGACATGCAGACGTATGCCAAAACGTAAAGTGCGGCCATGCTTGGCTGCGCGGGCGCGCATATCAGCAATTTTTTCTGCAACTGCGGCAGGTGGTTCACCCCAGGTCAGATACACATCGACTTGCTCCGCCGCGAGTTCATGCGCTGGTTCTGAAGAACCACCAAAATATAAAGGTGGATGCGGTGTTTGCACCGGTGGGTACAAGGTTTTAGCGCCTTTGACGGTCAGATGTTTGCCTTCAAAATCGTAACCAGCCTCACCACCTTCACCTGCTAATGATGCACGCCAGATCCGTAAAAATTCATCGGTGATTTCATAACGCTTTGCATGATCAGCGTACAAGCCATCGGCTTCTAATTCACCCTGATCACCGCCAGTGACAATATTGATAAGCAAGCGACCATTCGACAAACGATCAAAGGTAGAAGCCATGCGCACCGCCAAACCTGGCGTCGTTAAACCAGGGCGTAATGCCACCAGAAATTTTAATTTGCGGGTCGCGCTCATGAGGCTGGAAGCAACTACCCACGCATCTTCGCAAGAGCGTCCGGTAGGCAACAATACTCCATCAAACCCTTGGGTATCGGCCGCCACTGCAATTTGTCGTAAGTAATCGTAATTGATTTCACGCGCGCCCTTGGTTGTACCCAGATAGCGGCTGTCACCATGCGTCGGAATAAACCAGAATATATTGAGACTCATACCATGTTCCTTATTTAATGCTGACTATTTGATGCTGACAATTTAATGCTTACTATTTGATGCTGAGTTTGAGATCGAAAACAGCGTCTTTAATTTGTATTTTTTTCGGGATCAATTTGAGATCAGCGAACGTGTCGGCAATACCTTGTTGTTCACGTATCACTTGCTCACTAATAGCCTGCACATGAAAGCTAAAACGAGAGTTAGAAAGCTCAACCACATCCGCTGGCAAACCAGTCTGCGCGGAAAAAACTGTTGTGGTTTGCTTGGCGTTTTGCAATACCCATTCATCAGTGCGACCCAACTCATCCAGCAGTGCTTGCAGTACGTCAGGACGTTTTTGCGCATACGGGCGTGCTGCCAGATAAAACTGATGATTGCTGACCGCCCCTTTACCATCGATCAATACACGAGCACCCAATTGCTTTTCGGCAGCCGCCAGAAACGGATCCCAAATTGCCCACGCATCGACACTGCCGCGTTCAAATGCGGCACGTGCATCGGCGGGTGGTAAGAAAATTGTCTGTACATCGTGATACGCAATACCGGCTTTTTCTAACACTTTGACTAACAAGTAATGGACATTCGAGCCTTTATTCAAGACAATTTTTTTGCCTTTCAATTCGGCAACCGATTTCAGTGTGGAATTTTTTGGAACGACAATCGCCTCGCCACTTGGTGCTGCCGGTTCATTGGCAACATAGACCAGATCCGCGCCCGCTGCTTGTGCGAAAATCGGCGGTGCTTCGCCCGTGGTACCAAAATCGATGCTGCCGACATTTAATCCTTCCAGCAATTGCGGCCCTGCTGGAAATTCAGTCCACTTCACTTCTACCCCAAGCGGTGCCAGACGCTTTTCTAATGCGCCAGTGCCTTTTAAAATTGTCAGCGGGCCGTATTTTTGGTATCCGATACGTAACGTGCTGCTCACTTTATTTTCTGCAAAGCCAGGAATAGCCACGCTGGTCATTCCGCTCGCTAACATGGCAGATAGCATGGCGATGGTTTGGCGGCGATTTTTTTGATGTTGATCCATTTTTGCTATTCCTTTTCTTCTGCTACGAAAGATTCATAAAGTTGGAGATAAAGCGAAGCCCTGCAGCGTTAAACTGCATGTTTAAATACGACATTGAAATTTATTCTGTTAAGTTTTTATGGCTTGAATGTGCTCTATGACATCAAGCCTCAAACAGCGCCAGCGTTCGCACTTCAGCATCTTTCTCTGCTTGACGCTTAGCACGCTTTGCCGCTTTGCATTGCAGGCTGTCGATCAGACTCTCAACGCCTTGCTGCACGCGACCTTCGATTTCTGAGGCAATCTGCAGACCACTGGCCTCATTCCAGACGACTTGCGCTTCAGTGGCATAAATACTGTTCAATACTTGCTGAGCTCCCAAGGATTGCAAGATAGGACGTAGGCCATAATCAAGCGCTAGCATGTGAGATTGGCCACCACCAACAGCAAGTGGTAACACGATTTTTTCTGCCAGACCTTCTTGCGGCAAAATATCGAGGAAGGTTTTTAATAAGCCACTGTAGGCGGCTTTATAAATTGGCGTAGCTACGACAACCGCGTCGGCTTGTTTGATTAATTGTTGTGCCGCTTGTAGTTCAGGATCACTGAAATCCGCATGCATCAAGGCTTGTGGCGGCAAATCGCGAACATGGATACTAACCGTTTGCTTCCCAAGAGCGTTCAGACGACGCCCAATTTCATGCAGCAAACGACCCGAGCGCGATGGCGTCGAAGGGCTACCAGATAATAAAAGGATAGACATAATTTTTCTTTCACTCGCTATGCAATCAAATCGAGCGTCTGCATCCTTAGCAGTCAGACGCGCCGCAAAATTATTTTTTTCCGTTCAAATAAATCTGGTCAAAAACGCCGCCGTCGGCAAAATGGTCTTTTTGTGCTTTAGTCCAACCACCAAAGGTGTCGTCAACAGTGAATAATTTGATGTCAGGGAATTTGCTGGCGAATTTTTTCGCAGCACGTTCGTCACTTGGGCGATAGAAATTATTACCAATGATGTCTTGTGCAGCGTCGGTGTACAGGTAATTCAAATAGGCTTCTGCCACTTTGCGGGTGCCATGTTTGTCGACGACTTTATCGACCACCGCAACGGATGGTTCCGCCAACACACTGATCGATGGGGTGATGATTTCAAATTTGTCAGCACCAAACTCTTTCAGTGCCAGGTGCGCTTCGTTTTCCCACGACAGCAGGACGTCACCAATACCACGTTCAGTGAAAGTCACCGTGGCACCACGCGCGCCAGAATCCAATACAGGGACATTTTTGTAGAGTTTGGATACATAATCTTTAGCAGTAGCAGGCGTACCACCCGGCGCTTTTTGCGCGTAGCCCCATGCTGCCAGATACGCCCAACGTGCGCCGCCTGAGGTCTTAGGATTTGCAGTAATGACAGACACGCCGGGCTTGATCAGATCAGCCCAGTCCTTCACTGCCTTAGGATTACCTTTGCGTACCAAAAAGACGATGGTCGAGGTATACGGCGTAGCACGATGTGGCAAACGTTGCTGCCAATTCTTTGCAATCAGACCGCGCTCAGCAATGGCGTCCGTATCGTATGCCAATGCCAAAGTTACGACGTCTGCATCCAGTCCGTCAATCACCGAACGCGCTTGCTTGCCTGAGCCACCATGCGATTGTTTGATCGAGACTTTATCACCAGTTTTTGCCTGCCATTGTTTGGCAAAAGCCTGATTTACATCGAGAAATAATTCACGTGTAGGATCGTAAGAAACATTGAGCAGTGTGATGTCAGCGCTATGACTGGTCAGCGGAAACAGACTGGCTGCACCTAAAACCAAGGTCGTCACCATGCGGGAAAAACGGTTTTTGCTACTACTTTTGATATTTTTTGCGATCAACATGAGAAATCCGATGTAATGAAAATTAAATCCGGATCTCAGAATAAATGCTCGCCTTATGTTTTAAAACGAAGTTTTTCGTTAATCTATATTCAAATTCCATATAAAGAGCATCATCAGCAGAATTCTCAGGTCTCAGCTACTATGTGATCCTCTCAATCAGGAGTCCGACATGAACAGCAAATTGATCCTTGGTCTTGCCAGTTTAGTTTTAATGACCGGTTTTTCCGGCAGCGCCTTCGCCGATAGCACCGAAGCGTGCCCGGCGATCTTGCAACATACGTTTAACCGCCTGCAAGACGATAGCCCGCAAAATTTGTGTCAATACAAAGGAAAAGTTGCACTGGTCGTCAATACCGCCAGTTACTGCGGCTTCACCAGTCAATATGAAGGTTTGGAAAAGATGTACGCCAAATATGCCGACAAAGGCTTAGTGGTATTGGGCTTCCCGTCGAATGATTTTGGCAAGCAAGAACCAGGAAGCAGTAAAGAGATTGCTGATTTTTGCTTTAATACCTATGGGGTGAAGTTTCCTATGTTCGCCAAATCCTCCGTCCGCGGCGATCAGGTGAATCCTTTACACGCTGAGTTGATCAAAGCGACAGGCACTACGCCAAAGTGGAATTTCTACAAGTACCTGATCGACCGTAAAGGGAATGTCGTTGAGGCTTATTCAAGTATCACAACTCCAGATGATAAGAAGCTGGTGGCGGACATTGAGAAGGCATTGGCGCAGTAAATAAGCGTTTCTATGAAACCATATTATCTTGCAGGGCGGGTCGAACCCACCCTGCACAAGCTATTTGTTTAACCCACCACCCTCGCCTTTTCAGATAAAAATCCACCAATCGTCGCATGCACCATCGCATCCACAATTTGCTCGTGACTGAGTTTTTTATCACGCAATAAAAACTCCATCGTCGGATCACAGGCGCGCGAGTACAAGGTATAGACCAGCACATCATCCGGCACCAACGGCGTCAATGCGCCCTGCTCACGCGCAGCAGCCACCATGGCATGAAATCGCTTATGCACCTTTAACGCCACCATCACGTAATCCAGATTCAACATCAGACTACGTTGCAAAGTCAGACTCGTTGATGGCAAATGCGGCACGCCCCCTTGCAAACGTAAGCGCAGTGACCATGCCAGGATGTGCTTGATCTTTTCGATGGCAGGCCTGTCTTCTGACAGACTGTCGAGCTCTTCCACTGTTGCTTTCAACAAGCGTGTCAGTGCCGCCGCAGCTAAACGCTCTTTGGAAGAAAAGTGCTTGTACAGGCTGCCTTTCGCAATTCCCACCGCATCTGCGACGTCGTCCATGGTCATCAGGTCATAACCTTTTTCTGACAAAAGACGATTAACGGCATCGATGATCGCTTCTTCGCGTGCGTCAAACTGTTGTTTTTTAAAGGGAATTTTTATTTGCATAATTTTTTCTGCACAAAATAAAACTTTGTAGTATATTTTGTGACTGATGAGTCACTAAATGATTTTATGGGTCATATTTTACCCCAAGCAGTAAATAAGCGTGGTAAAACTTGATCAAATGCGTGATTTTTGACCGATTTTTCACCGCTGATTTGTTTTTTCAGCAATTATATTAATTTCACAACGAGACAGTCACATGACGAAAATCGCAGTGATAGGCTCAGGTATCTCCGGTCTCTCGAGTGCCTACGAGCTCAGCAAAGCTGGCCATGAAGTCAGCTTGTTTGAAGCGAATGACTATTTTGGCGGTCACACGCATACCGTTGATGTGACACTGGACGGACAAAGCTTTGGTGTCGATACGGGTTTTCTCGTGTTTAATCACAAGACTTACCCCAATTTAGTCCGACTGTTTGAGGAGCTAGACATCGACACAGCGGCAACCGACATGTCGTTTTCGGTCAAAATGCCCTTGGGTTCCAGAACATTGGAATGGGGTGGCGCCGACCTGAGCACCGTGTTTGCGCAAAAACGCAACCTGCTCAATCCCGGCTTTTTGCGCATGTTGCGCGACATTATGCGTTTCAACCGCCAAACCACAGCCTTGGCACTGAATAAAGACGCGCAAGAATTTCAAACACCGCTGAGAACATTTCTCGATCAACACAATTACAGTCAGGAGTTCCGTCACTGGTATTTGTTGCCTATGGCAGCCTGTATCTGGTCTTGCCCCACCGCGACGATGATGGCCTTTCCAGTCGCTTCGTTTGTGAATTTCTGCCATAACCATGGCTTACTCCAGATCACTGACCGGCCTCAGTGGTACACCGTGCGCGGTGGCGCGCGGCATTACGTAGAAAAAATGCTGCCGCACATTGCGCATCGTCATCTCAATATGCCGGTCAGAGCGGTATATACCAACCCGCAGTCTAAAAACGTCGTTCATGCAAAAAATGGTTTGCATGAATTTGATGACGTAGTGCTGGCGACGCACAGCGACCAGAGCTTGCGATTGCTGACAGATGCAAGCGAAAGCGAAAAGCAAATTTTGTCCGCGGTTCAGTATCAGGCCAATCGTGCCGTCTTGCATACCGATAGCAGGTTTTTACCTACAAACAAAAAAACCTGGTCGGCCTGGAACTACCAGGCCATCACCGGTGATGAAAGCCGTGTTTGCGTCCATTATTTGCTCAATCAATTGCAACCATTACCGTGTAAGACACCGGTTATCGTTACCCTCAATCCGTTTGAAGAACCGCGTGACGAACTGGTTATTAATAACTTCGATTATGCACATCCGGTATTTGACAAAGCAGCCATCGGTGCACAGCAACAATTACCTGCAATTCAGGGCAAACGCGGTATCTGGTTCGCTGGTGCATGGACTAATTATGGGTTTCATGAAGATGGTTTGAAATCCGGCATCAACGTCGCTGCTGCCATCATCGCTCGTGAAAATAACCACGGACATGAGCAAAAACGACATCACCAACACAGAGCAGCATAAGATGATTTCACCTGACACACTCACTAGTTTGCCAGCCGTTCGGCTGTGTGTAGGTGAGGTCACGCATATGCGTCTGCGTCCTGCCAAAAATGCATTCAAATACGGTGTGTTTTTTTTGCGCCTACCTGTGCGGGCGATGAATACCGATATCGATCTCAACCAATGTCGCTGGTTTTCGCATAATCGTTTTAATTTATTGTCTTTTTTCGACAAAGACCATGGCGATGGCAAATCAACAGCGACTGCATGGATAGATCAACTCCTACACGCTGAACATATCCACGATGCCAAAGGCGAAATCTGGCTGCAATGCTTTCCGCGCGTGCTTGGCTATGTCTTCAATCCGGTCTCATTTTGGTTTTGCCACCGCAACGATGGCAGCTTACGTGCAATTGTTTGCGAGGTAAGGAATACCTTTGGCGAAAAGCATATCTATCTGCTGGAACATGGCACTGAGCTTAAAAATGGCGAAGAGCACCATGCAAAAAAAATCTTCCATGTATCGCCATTTTGTCCGATTGAGGGCCAATACCGTTTTCGCTTTATACATAAAACCAGTTCTGACAATGGTGTCATCACGCACAAACATATTGCCAGGATTGATTATGACGACTCACTGGGGCCATTACTGCTCACCAGTATTGCTGGCACCGAGTGTGCGTTAAGCGACAGAAAAATTTTAGCCCTGATGTTTAGCTACCCCATGATGACGATAGGCATCGTCCTGAAAATTCACATACAGGCACTGCGACTTTTTATCAAGCGCGTTCCCTTCTTTTCAAAACCACTTCCACCATCCAAAGAGGTGAGTCGATGAGCACCATACACCCCACTGTTACGTCCGCACACACCCATGAGCGTCAATTGGACATGGGACATTTCCCAGCCGAAGCACGCTTTGTCGTTAGTTTGCTACACAAGCTTGAACACGGCACGCTGACGGTGCAATTTCCTGATGGTCAGATTGCCCAATTTGGGCGCGCAGATGATGGCAATCGCCACGTCACTTTAAATCTGAAGAACTGGCAAATTTATCGTGCAGTGTTGAAATCAGGTGATATTGGCTTTGCTGAAAGTTATATTGCCGGACATTGGACGAGCAGTAGCCTGGCAGGTCTGATCGAGCTCATCACACGTAATCGCTCGCAACTCGAAGATGTGATCTACGGGACCTGGTGGGGCAATTTACTTTACCGCATCAAGCATTTTTTAAATCGTAATTCCAAAGCCGGAAGCAAGAAAAATATCCACGCTCATTACGATATCGGCAATGATTTTTATCGCTTGTGGTTAGATCCATCAATGACGTATTCCAGTGCTTTGTTCTCTGGTGATCAGGTCGATAATTTACATGACGCGCAACAAACCAAATATCGTCGCATTCTGCAACAACTAAATCTGAATCCAGATGCGAAAGTGCTGGAAATCGGTTGTGGTTGGGGTGGCTTTGCGGAGATGGCAACACGCGATGCACAAGCGCACGTGACCGGTCTGACACTGTCGACCGAACAATTGCACTTTGCGCGTGAACGCTTGCAACGTGCAGGTTTGCGGGCGCGTAGTGATTTGCAGATACAGGACTATCGCGATGCCCACGGAGATTACGACGCAATTGCTTCGATAGAAATGTTTGAAGCCGTTGGTGAAGATTACTGGCCAGGTTATTTCGAGTGCCTGCAACGCAACCTTAAGCGCGGTGGGCGTGCTTGCGTGCAAAGCATCGTTATTGCTGACGATCTGTTTGAGCGTTATCGCAAAGGAACTGATTTTATTCAGCAATATATTTTCCCGGGAGGCATGTTGCCATCGATAGAAATCTTCCAAAAATTAGCACGGGAACACGGCTTAGAAGTAATTGATACATTCACATTTGGTCTGGACTATGCCCGTACTTTATTGGAGTGGCGTCAGACTTTCATGGAAAAAATCAATGAAGTCAAAGCGCAGGGATTTGATGATGAATTTATCCGCACCTGGGAATTTTATCTGGCGTATTGCGAAGCTGGATTCCGCGCCGGCAATATCGATGTCGCGCAATTTACCTTGGTCAAAACATGAACCCGCGACGCTGGCAATGTGTTGCCATTTTTCTGATTTGGATAATCAGCGTCGGTACGCCTGCTGCACGAGCAGAAACGCCCGTCAGTGAGACCGTGCCGTTCCATATTCAAACAGAATTGCCAAAAGCAGTAATGCAAGGGCAAGGCACTTATCGCTGGTTTGGATTGCGGATTTATGACGCTACATTGTGGACCGGGCCTGAGGGTTGGAACGATCTGCAGAAGAATAAGGTTGCACTCGATTTACGTTACGCCAGAAATTTAGTTGGACGAAAAATTGCCGATGCCAGCGTACAGGAGATGGAAAAGTTACATCAAGGTAGTGCCAGCCAACGCCAACAATGGTTACAACAAATGACGACGCTGTTTCCCGATGTTAAAGAGGGGACACACATCACAGGCATTTACGTACCCAATGAGTCAGCACGTTTTTATCTAGACGGAAAATGGCTGGGCGAAATTCACGATGCAGAGTTTGCGCGTGCTTTTTTTTCTATATGGCTCGATCCTCAAACGTCAGCACCAGATTTAAGAAAAAAACTTCTTGGACATAGCTAAGAAAAACGATATCGCTACCAATCTACCAATCTACCAAACTAAGGATGCAATATGAAACTAACAATCGTGACGCGGTATCTTGCTATTCTGAGCCTGGTATTGTTGGCTTCTTGCGCTAGTAAAGTTGATACCGCGATCTATCGCCAGGAAAAGCCAACCCTGGATTTACGCCAATATTTCAATGGGACGGTCGATGCCTGGGGCATGTTTCAGGATCGCTCAGGCAAAATCGTCAAGCGCTTCACGGTTGTTATGCAGTGCAAATGGGAAGGCGACACAGGAACGCTGGATGAGGCATTTTCATACTCGGATGGCACAAAGCAACGACGCGTCTGGACGCTAAAGCAAACGGCCCCTGACCGTTTCACCGGCACCGCTGCCGATGTGGTAGGCAATGCTGAAGGGATTGTATCCGGCAATACCTTACACTGGAATTATGTATTGGCCTTACCAGTGGATGACAGTATCTATCACGTCGATTTCGATGACCTGATGGTACTCATGGACGACAAGGTCATGCTCAACCGCGCCATCATGCGCAAGTTCGGAGTAGAACTTGGCAGCGTGACGCTTTCTTTCACCAAACGCGATGGCACAATCAAATGAACCCGCCTATCCAGAATTGGAAAGACAAGAAAGTCTGGGTCATCGGTGCGTCCACAGGCATCGGTGCTGAGACTGCGCGTTTATTGTTAAATCAGGGTGCCAAGGTCGCATTATCAGCGCGTCATCTCACAAGTCTGCAAGAAACAGCAAAGGGTTTTCAGAAAGCTTTGATTGAACCTTTAGACATCACCGATCTGACCAGTTTACAAAACGCACATGCACGTATCATCGCCCAATGGCAAAGTATAGATTTAGTGCTGGTCGTTGCTGGCACCTACAACGAAATGCGTGCTGATAGCTTTGATATGGCAGCAGCCAATCGCCTGTTAGACATCAATGTGCGCGGTGTTTATCATTGCCTTGATGTGGTTTTACCGACGTTACTCAAACAAGGTAATGGCGGTATAGGCATCGTCGCCTCGGTTGCTGGTTTATCCGGTTTGCCTAAGGCGTTGGTGTATGGTCCGAGCAAGGCCGCGCTGATCAATCTGTGCGAATCCCTGTTCATCGATTTACGCCCGCGTAATATTGCCGTGTATCTGATTAATCCTGGTTTTGTCGAAACACCGCTCACCGCCAAAAATGATTTCGACATGCCTGCGCTGATGACTGCCCCCGATGCAGCAGTTGCGCTGGTCAAAGGAATTGAACAAGGCGACTTTCATATTCACTTCCCCAAACGCTTCACGAATTGGTTAAGACTGGCACGCCTACTTCCGTATCAACTTTACTTCTCACTCGTTCACAAAGTCACTGGCTTATAAGGAGTTGTTCAAGATGGATCACCAAACCAGCTTACATAATCTGGTACGCTTTTTTGAAACACTGACGTTGGCACAAAGTCAGGATTTATCTGGTGTTTATACGGACGATGCCTATTTCAAAGATCCGTTCAATGAGGTGCGTGGCTTACCAGCGGTGACGCACATTTTTCAACACATGTTTGTACAAGTTGAAAAACCACGCTTTAAAATTACCTCCACAGTGTTGCAAGGTGATACGGCATTTTTATGCTGGGATTTTTATTTCTACATGAAAAAATTTAACCCCGACGAACAATGCATACGCGGCGCGACTCACATCCGTTTTGCGGCCGATGGCAGAGTGCAAATGCACAGGGATTATTGGGATGCAGCTGAAGAGTTATATGAAAAATTGCCGGTACTCGGTGGCCTGATGCGGATGTTAAAGCGGATGGCGAATAAATAAGGCGTGTGATTATTAGGTTTAAGCAATAAGAGAATTGTGCCGGTGCACCCCGCCAATTCTCAACAAGCACAACCACGGTGTGGGCTTCATCCACCATACAAAACTAGTATTTATAAGAAAAAAAGCCTATCCTTGAATCCTAAAACAATATTTTTGTGAGACGAAGATGGACTACCTATCCAGCACAACAGCATTGATCATTTTTGTATCCTCCGTCGTCATAGGAGTTTTATTGCATATCAAGGCCTATGGCGGAAAAAATGGTGAACGCTACCGAAAAATGCAAATGCAAGGGCCATTTGTTCCGGTATCCGAAGAAAATACGGAAAAGCACGTCGTTCATTAAGTTCACGATCAGTCTTGGTTGACAAACCACCTCGGGCGGCTACAACCCGCCTCATCTCAGCAGATTCAATCACCTCACGGGTTTCACCCGTCATGCAAGGCGTGGTCACGCCCTCCTATAATTCCGGATAAATTTATATATTGCCATTAATTTAAAAGCATTTTAAAGTGATATATTGCCTATTTCACCTCGCGAAACAATCATGCAAAAACAATTTTTAGCCATGTGTTTAACGCTTCTTGCGGTGACAGTCAACGCCCAGGAAAAGCCACCAGCGAATTACGAAAATTGGGGCGTGTGTCCGTTTGAATGCTGTACATATCGCGACTGGACAGCCAATGACGAGGTACCTGTTCATTCACAACGTGATGACAAATCACCCATTTTGTTTCGCGTTCAACGGGGCGAACGAGTGAATGGTTTAACTGGAGTTGTGGTCACCGAACAGCCTGCTGTGGTGAAGATAAATAAAACGGTTGATGATGGCTTTATCAAGAGTAGTGACGCCCCGCAACTTAAGCTACATGCTGGCGATGTTATCTACATGCTGACACCTTTGGGTGAGGGTTATTATTTGTTTTGGTATCAAGGTAAAGTTTATGAGAGCGGTGCGAGCCTGAGGACTATGGCGCGCGACGATGCGCAAGAAAGTGTAATGAGTTGGTGGAAGTTAGTGCGAAACAGCAAAGGTGCAATGGGCTGGACACGCGCCGAAAAATTTGACCACATCGATGCTTGTGGTTGATACACGTAGAAAATACGCAACGAAACTCGTTTTTTCATTGTGCTTCGCCAGATTCGTCCGCTGTACTTCCATCTTCATTGATTTTATTTGAGAAAAAATATGCACCTGTTCCTTTTTCGTTTTCGCTTTCGTTCTTTGCTGCGTATTGCCTTATTGAGTTTGTTCTGCTTGTTCACTGCTTGCGCGACAATCAATTATGACCAACAAGCGGATCAGCAGATCACTGCATTAACACAACAAATCAATTTGCAGTATCTGAGTTGGGAAAGTCAGGCGAAAAGCAATGGGCCAGTTGTCTATGACGCAAAATTTTATGATACGGTCGAAGCGAGTCTGGCGACACTGGAAATGCGTATGACCGCGTCGCAAGATGCGTCATCAGCAAAACTGACACAGCTATTTCAAAATCTGATGCAACAGCTTGAGAACGAAAGAAAATTTCATCAAGAACACGCTTTAGACGCTGCATATTGTCACGCGGAACGCTTACTTATCAATACGCAACTCGCCGTGTTGACGACCTATGAGCTATCGCTAAAGAATAGTGCAGCAAGCAAAGCAAAATAAATAACAAAAAGCCAGAGCACTTTTTGATTCAATCGGAGATACGAAATGGCAACAGATTGGAACGCAGTACGTGATGCAGCCTTAGGGGCTGGTAGGGAGGCTTTAGGTTCGGCTTGGACTACCGCAAGTTCCGGTGCTACTGCACAAATTTCAGCATTGGTTGGCATTGCGGAATACGTGCAAGAAAACCAAAACAGCATGAGTGCTGATGAAGTCAGTCATTTGTTCTCACAACAAAAAGCAGCGTTGCAAAATGTGCTGATCGGTTATGCTGGAATCGGTTTCGCTGATGCCAACAATGCAGTTGCGGCGACAGTTAATTCTATTTTGTCAGCGGTTCCTGAATTATTAGGATTTGCATAAAAGCTGCATCGGAGGAATGATGAACGGTACACCCCTATCGCAATTTCCAGCACATTTAGGTTTAGGTGCTAACGTAGAAATCGAACCTGCGTTCACAGGAAATATGCAGTGGTATGAAGCTTACGTGAATCGCCATCTGGCGGACGGTGCGGAAGGCAGACTAGTTTCCATGCATACCGCCGATTGTTCCTGGGACTCGTGGGAAATGCATCCCCACGGTAGCGAAATGGTGCTTTGTACAGCGGGACAGGTCACCTTTCACCAGGAATTTCCGGACGGTGAAGTCAGACAAGTGATCTTGCGTACAGGAGAATATGTCGTTAACCCGCCTTTGGTCTGGCATACCGCTGATATTGATGTTCCGACGACATTGCTTTTTATTACGTCGGGTATTGGTACCCAACATCGCGGACGTGAAAAAAATCCAGGTTGAATTTCTTTCGTACATTCTCGCGAGGTCTTGTGCGCAGCTTATTTTTCAACTTCGTTTAAAAAATTTTCGGCAGAATTTTTGAATCAAAAATCTGATGTTTTCAGCTATGAGAAATACTTTTTTTAAAACTGAAATAACACCGATAAAAAATCACCTGCTGCTTTTTTGAGCAAAATAAAACTTGGCACATACAGAAATAGTGTGTATATTGCGGGCTGTACTTGCATCAAGTCGTTATATTGTTGGTCCCAATTCCGCATGGCTGTATCCTCTGGCTGTTCTGTTTTCTCTCCTCCGGTTTTATTTCTTGGTTTCAAGTGCCCACAGGCATTCGGACAATTTCGTCTGAGCCAGATAATAAAAAGGAAAATAATATGAGTACTCAAACAGGAATCGTTAAATGGTTCAATGATGCTAAAGGCTTTGGCTTCATCGCTCCAGATGCAGGTGGTGCTGATTTGTTCGCACACTTTCAGGACATTCAATCCAACGGCTTCAAAAGCCTGAGCGAAAACCAGCGCGTATCTTTCGAACGCACTTCTGGTCCTAAAGGCGACAAAGCAAGTAACATCCAGGTGATCGCGTAATTTTATTTTTCAGCTGGCTGAATTTTCCGCCTTAATTTGTTGAAATTGAAATTCGTTTTTCGCTGTACCGCTTTCGTCGTATCGATGCTCTGATTGTTCTGAAATACCGGCCTGGTGCACTATGCAGATAGCATAGGTATCTGGTGAGCAATCTTCATCTTTGCGACAAACTTTCACATGTCACTAAAACGCTCTCTCGCGGATTACTGATGCATCATCCATTCTCACCGGCCAGTGGCACCACGCAGATAGCATGGGTTGTTGGAAAATGGCGTAATGGATGTCAGATGTTTCATCATGCATCCTTTCATCAAAGACTACTGAAATCCATTGCGGCATTCGCTGCATAGAATTCAACGAGGTTTTGCTCTGAAGGATTTGTGAAAGTTCACATTCGTTTTAACTCTGTCATCTGCATAAAGCTGACACAGACAGGAATAGGCGACTCACCCCGCAAGCACCGCGCAGATAGCACGGGCATTGCTCTAGTCGATGGCACCACGCAGATAGCATGGGTTGTTGACGAGTCGTTGCAATGAATGTATCGCCCACCAAGTTTTTGGTGGGCTTTTTTATTTCTTGTCCGCTTGACCTGCAACGTTCTGCAAATACTTCACCAACACTTTAATCTCTTCATCACTCAAACCTGTGATCGCTGGCATTTCACCTCTGCCGTGGCGGATAGCGTTTTCTATGGTTGCCGCATTTGGCTTTAAACTATCGAGGTCAGGACCACTTTCTGCCATCGAATCAGCATGCTTAAGGCTATGGCAGTAAGCACAAGCTGGTACGGCTTTTTGTGTGAATAATTTCTTCCCTTGTTCGTCCACGCTTTGTGCTTGAGCGATATGACTGCCAAACGGAATACTTAGCGATAAAGCGAAAAAATATAAAGAAATTTTCTGCAAATTTTTCATCACTACTCCTATTTCTCTCATCCTATTTCTCTACAATTATTCACTGCAAAAATATATTCACTGCAGCCAACGTAACAACCGGGTTTTCTTCTTGCGGCACATGCCCCAGATCATCAAACATAATCAACTTACTGCCTGCGATATCGCGCTGAAACCAGCTTGCGTTCTCTGGCGGAATTAATTGATCTTTACCGCCCCATAAAATCAGCGTTGGCACATGGATCGTTTTGATCAGATCTGCATCTTTACCGGCATTCAGTTGCGTCATACGAATGCGTAAAGCCTCACGATTGCCTGCCCGAAGGGTCATTGCTTCGTAACGATCGACTAAAGCAGGCGTAACTTTTTCGGGGTTGCCGTAGACGTTTTTGACACTTTTTTCCATCATAGAACGCGGCAGACAATGATTCATCAGCCAGGACATCTCAGGAATGCGGGCAAGCTTAAAACCGAGGGGAATCGATTTCGGTGTGAACGCATAGCCAGCAGCATCAACGAGTATCAATTTTTCGACACGATTTGGGGCTGCAACGGCGACTTCCCAGGCAATTTCGCCCCCCAAAGAATTTCCGCCCAAAATAGCGCGCTGGACGTGTAGTGCATCCATGAGATCAAGAATGAATTGCGTGTAAGTGGCGTTGCTATAGTCATTGCTCTGATTTGGACCAGTCAATCCAAAACCCGGCAAATCCATGGTAATCACGCGGTGCTGCTTTTTGAGTTCTTTCGCCCAACCTTCCCATGTATGCAAGCTCGATGACGTGCCATGCATCAATATAATTGGTGTGGGATCTTCCATAAAGCCCTCATCACGTACATGCACGAACAAACCTTTCACATCGATAAATTGTGATGGCCGTGGCGCCCATTGCTCGCTTAACTCATCTGCAGTTTTATCCGGCGCCCAGGTCAATGCTAAAGCGATCACGGCACAAGCAATCAGGCATGACAAGATAATTAAGAGAACAATAATCAGTTTCTTTTTCAAACTGCGTGGTGTGGCGGCGGTAGACATGAATTTCACTTCGTCAAATCGAAGGCATGATTATAGAATGCGCAGCTAGTGCTGACTGGTTATTTGCGCAAATGATGAGCAACGGGCACTTAAAGTCCGCAAGATTTGTCAAATCACCGCATGCTATTGTAATGATAGTGCAAGAACAAACACCCTGAACTTTTTCCGGATAACGAAATGGCGGATTTTTTAAGTTATGAACGGCGATTATTACGTGTCACCAACTATGTACATGAACATCTGGACGAAGAGCTGGATTTGAACAAGTTGGCGGAAATCGCCTGTATGTCGCCTTACCATTGGCATCGCGTGTATCAAGGCGTTTTTGGTGAAAGCGTCATTGCGACTGTTAAACGCTTGCGCTTACAACGTGCGGCAACACTGCTGGCGCGTACCGCTACACCGATAGAAGAAATTGGCGCATTATCGGGTTATCCGAATCTGCAATCCTTCACGCGAATTTTTTCTGCGGCTTATGGCATGCCGCCAGCACGCTTCCGAAAAGAAGGTCGTTGCTTATCGTCCCTTTCTCACCAACCTTTGAGGAGTAATCTGATGTTTCCCGTTGAAATCCGTCGCGGCACTGAACTATCGTTAATCTGCGTTGCGCATACTGGCTCCTATATGGGCATCAGCAAAGCTTTTGATACGCTAAATGCCTGCGTCAGTTCTCGTCAGTTAATAGCGCAGGAAACTCGCTGGATAGGTATATTTCTGGATGACCCAGCAGCCGTTGACGAAAAACAATTACGCTCTTTTGCTTGCATTAGCGCACCAGAAATGGCACCTGATTCCCCTTTAGAAGCACCTCTTATTCGCAAACAATTGGCAGGTGGAAACTATGCGGTATTGCGGTACAAGGGACCGTATTCCGAAATGCAGCCGGTTTATCAATGGTTCTGCGGCGTCTGGTTTCCTGCTTCCGGCTATGAGATCGCCGACGCACCACCTTATGAAGATTATCTGAATAACCCGCGTGAAACGCCACCGTCCGAGTTATTAACGGATATCTACATTGCTATAAATCCATAATTTATTCTGTTTTTTGCATGGGCAATCTGAAACAGCTTGAGATAGCTTGAAATAAATTGCGTATATCCTCAAGTTGTTTCCAATTAGTTTTTACCTATTGATTTAATAAATTTAATTATCTTTTATAAATCACACCCATCGCCTATACTTTTTCCATACCAAGCGCAGTTCCTCCATGACATAACGGTAAAGGAAAAAAAACGATGAAACCAACACTGACCACTGCTTCCGGCATTCCTGTTGTAGACAACCAAAACTCACTGAGCGCAGGACCTCGCGGACCTTTGTTGCTGCAAGATTTTCATCTGATTGAAAAATTGCAGCATTTCAATCGTGAGCGTATCCCTGAACGCGTTGTGCATGCGAAAGGTTCCGGCGCTTACGGTACCTTCACTGTGACCCACGACATTACCCGATACACCAAAGCGAAAATATTTAATCAAATCGGTAAACAAACCGAAATGTTTGTTCGCTTCTCGACTGTCGGCGGCGAACGTGGTAGTGCCGATACTGAGCGTGACCCGCGTGGTTTCGCTTTGAAATTTTATACCGAAGAAGGTAACTGGGATCTGGTCGGCAATAACACGCCAATGTTCTTCATCAAAGATCCAATCAAGTTTCCAGATTTTGTGCATACACAAAAGCGTGATCCACAAACGAACTTGAAATCTCCAAACATGATGTTTGATTTCTGGAGCAAGGCCCCAGAGAGTTTGCATCAGGTTACCATGCTGTTTTCTGATCGGGGTACTCCAGATGGCTATCGACATATGGATGGTTTCGGCAGTCACACATACAGTCTGATCAACGCGGACGGTGAACGTGTATTCGTCAAATGGCATTTACGTACACAACAAGGTATAAAAAATTTGTCCGCTGCTGATGCCGTGCGTCTGGCAGGAACTGATCCGGATTATGCGCAACGTGATTTGTTTAATGCCATTGCCAATAAAGATTTCCCACGTTGGGAAGTACGTATTCAGGTTGCGACTGAACAGCAATTGCAAGAATGGGAAGTCCGCACCGGTTGGAACCCATATGATCTGACGAAGATCTGGCCGCATTCTGATTTCCCATTGATACCAGTCGGTGTGGTCGAATTAAATCGTAACCCTGCAAACTACCATGCGGAAGTTGAGCAAGCTGCATTTTCACCAGCCAACCTAGTACCTGGTATGGGTTATTCGCCAGACAAAATGTTGCAGGGTCGTCTGTTTGGTTACCACGATGCGCAATTGTATCGGGTAGGTACGAATCACCAACACTTACCAGTAAATGCACCACGTTGCCCTTTCCATAACCAGCAACGTGACGGCAGCATGGCAATCCACAATGGTGGTGCTGAGGTGAATTACGAAGCGGTTACAGCACAAGGCAGCAATCCATCTGGCTTTGGCCATGGTGATAAAGGCTGGGCATTATCTGGTGTGGCTGGACGCTATGATGGTCGTGGTAAAGAAGATGACTACACTCAGGCTGGGAATCTTTTCCGATTGTTGCCAGCACAAGAAAAGCAAAATTTATTTGATAATCTGGCTGGACCATTGTCGCAAGTCAGCGAAGAAATTTTGCAGCGCCAACTCTCGCACTTTGATCAGGCTGATCCGGCGTATGGACAAGGTGTCAGAGCAGCTATAGAAAAACGTCGGGGATCGAAAGCATAATTTTAAATTTTAAATTTTAAAAAAAGCAGAAGCCAGCTCACGTTGGTTTCTGCTTTTTTATTTGGATAAACAAGATTGCAAACTGATAAATTCACTCAGGAGAACATAGCTCTTCCTACATTGCGTTACATACCTATCTGAAGAGAGGTCATCCAAACTTGTCGGTCTGACGTTGATTAGACATCAAGTAAAAAAGAGTATGCGCACCGTTCATTCTACTGCGCTCTTTTCGGGTAGACATCATTACCCTCCTTCAATGGAACGAGCATGAAAAAATTTGTCATAGTGAGTCTGATTGGTTTGAGTGGTTGCGTAGTGCAAGCGCCACCGCGTACTGTCTACGTTCAACAACCACCGCGTGTCATGTATCAACCAGCACCGGCTGCATCAACCTCTTACCAGGACACAGCACCGCAACCAGAGCAAGAACAAGTTGTCAGCGTCTACATTGAGCCCCCCTTGGTTCAACCAGAACCGATCCTGGTGCAATGGGCACCACCACCGATGCTGGTTGAGATTCCACCACCACAACCGTATGTCACAGCGATCTGGACAGGTGGTTATTGGGTCTGGCGGGGTAATTGGATCTGGGCACATGGCCGTTGGGCTGCACCACCACAATATGGCTATTGCTGGATGCATCCGTATTATGAGAATCGCGGCGGTGCCGTGGTATTTGTGAATGGATTCTGGGCAGCGCCCGGCGTTCATTTTATCCAGCCATCTCTACAACTCCATTTGAATTTTGCAGCAGTAAATGACGGAGTTATCGCAGGTGTACGCCCTATCGGTCCTCAAGGCGTGTTTATTCCAGCACCACCAGGTTCTGCCCGTGGTCTGATTGTACCTGCACCTATCGGCACCTCACCCGCAGTGGTAACGAGCGCTCCACCCATTATTCGTGAAGGGATGCGCGTCCATATCGAAAATAATAGCCACAACACGATCGTCAACAATACGGTCATGACTAACAACACGAATATCGTCAATAAAGTGACTATCGTTGCACCACCAGGTTCAACAGCCAATGGTCAGGCATTTACCAAAGCGGTGCCAGCACAATCACATCTGGCGGCACAAATGACGCCAGTCGTCAGAGCCATGGCACCAGAACCTGTTTCGACCAAACCGATCCCAAGTTACTCCAGTACACGTGGTCAGGTTGCTTTGCCACCACCACAAACAGTACATTTCAATAATCAGGCAATACCAGCTCCTGCACAGCAACCACACATACAAGCAACTCCACAACAATTTTCTGAACCACAGCAACGTTTTCAACCGTTGCAGCAACATATACAAGCACCGCCGCAACCAGCCAATGCACCGCAGCCGCAGGAACATAATTTTATCGCGCCAGCACAGCACTATCCAATTCAGACACCAAACCAACCACGTTTTCAACATATGGAAGACCAAAACCATCCGGTGGCGCCCACGCCACATCCAGTGAATGTGCCGAATTACCAGGAAATCAAACCAATCCAACATACTCAGACGAATGAAATTCGTCTGCGTGAAGATACAGGTGGAAGAGTCATGCCAGTTCAACGCACCGAACCGAGAAATGTGGAACGTGATAAAGATGTCAAAGTGCGTGATAAAGAGCACGAGCGTTAATACCAATAACGCCAATAATGTCGGGCAATAATTTTGCTGCGGTATTTGATCAAAAAAATGGCGCACCACGCGCCATTTTTTTGCCTCATTGCTTCATTGCTTCATTGCTTCATTGCTTCATTGCTTCAATCTAGCTTACCTATTGGGCAATAGCTTATTTACCCGTGGCTTTGTCAGCAGGCTTCGATGCATCTACTCCTTGAGCATTCTTTTGCTTGCCATTAGTAACTGGTTTCACTTTCACCGTCGTCCCTTTGGATTTGCACGGATACTCAGACCAGACTGTATGACCATTTTCTACACACTTAAACACTGAGGTTTGTGCAAACGCAAAAGCAGGCGTCAACAATAGCAGTAGGTAGGCCTTGCTGATTTTCTTTAACATAGTTCTCTCTGATCTTTCAGGTTTTGACACATTAGAATGTACTCAGCCAGCGGGGTGCTTCGATAGAGCACTTTTCACTGTGGTACATTATCCGAGATCATAGCATGCGAGTGTGACAACCCATATAAACAGAAGCCCAACCACTAGCCTCTGTTTATATCTAAGTATATGTGAGTATTGCTGAGACCTACATTAAATTTAACAGCCTTGCTTGCGCCGTCAATTCTGCTCTGAAATCCGGATGGGCAATCGAAATCATTTCCTTTGCCCTTTGCTTAGCGGATTTTCCACGCAACTGCGCGACACCAAATTCAGTCACCACGTAATTGATATCATTTTTTCCGGTTGTCAGATGTGTACCGGGGCTCAGCGTTGGCACGATGCGTGTGATGGAATTTTCTTTCGCAGTAGCAGGTAAAACGATGAAAGCCTTACCATCTTTAGAGCGATTCGCGGCGCGGACAAAATCGACCTGCCCGCCAGTACCAGAGTACGGAATATGTGCCAGACTTTCTGAGCCGCATTGACCTAATAAATCAATTTGCAAAGTCGCATTAATCGCGACCAATTTGTCATTCTTAGCGGCCAGATAAGGATCATTGGTAAAGTCCACCGGATGGATTTCTATCATTGGATTGCGATGCAAGAATTGATACAGCTTGTTAGATCCCAAAGCAAAGGTTGCCACCATTTTTCCGGGCAGATAATTCTTCTTGCGATTGGTAACAGCACCGCTTTCAACCAAGGTAAGAATACCGTCGCCTATCATTTCTGTATGGATGCCAAGATCATGTTTGCTGGTCAACTGCATCACCACCGCATCAGGAATTCCACCGTAACCGATTTGTAGCGTTGAGCCATCGTCGATCATGTCAGCAACATATTTACCGATTGCTTCTTGCACGGGGCCGATTTTTGGCAAGCCGACCTCAGTCACCGCGTCGGCACTTTCTGTGATTGCGCTAACCTGAGAAATGTGGACGCGGCAATTGCCATGCGCGAACGGTACATTCGGATTGACCTCCAGCACCACCGCACGCGCTTTTGCGATTGCCGCCATCGTGTAATCGGCCGCGAGACTTAAGGAGAAATAGCCATCTTCATCCATCGGTGATGCAATAGAAAATACCACGTCTGAACGGATGTAACCTCGTTCAATTAACATCGGCATTTCTGAGAAATAGCTAGGGATAAAATCAATCATACCAGCCTGGCCACCCGCACGTGAAGCAGCACCAAAGAAGAAAGCCACATGGCGTACATGCTCGGTCGTTGTCGGATCAAAATAGCCGTATTTTTTTACTGCCAAAATTTGTGCGACCGTAATGTCATGAAACCGCCGTCGATGCTCCGATAAGGCGGTCAATAAAGCAGGCGGTTCACCGACACCAGTCGGAACGATGATAGTGTCACCGTCTTTGAGAACGACCAATGCTTCTTCTGAAGAACACCGCTTTTGCTGATATAAATCCTGAAATGACATGTCTCACCACGCTTTCTGTTTTATGTAGAATCCAGCAACGTCACACACCGCAAACAATATTGCGACAGGCTCGAATTCTTTTATGTAAAAAGTCTCCGTCTGCTACAAGTCCACTTTGAATTGTGCACATAATTTGATCGCTACGACCAGAAAAATGACACACTGAACGCTGACTAAACGACAGCGCGGGCAATACCACTGGCATTGCGAACCTTCACTTGCACCTGTAGACTTAACGCTTCATCATTATCCTCAGACCTTACATGAAGATGACATTGCGGCCTGCAAGCGACATTGATTTTGAACATATTTCCGGCTGGATCACAGATCAGCAAGCGTGTACGCGCTGGTCTGGCCTGAAGGATTGCTTTCCTTTCGTCAACAAAAACTTGTCTGGCCTGTTACATAAACCAGGTGCAGTCAGTCTGGTACTGAGCAGCGGACAGGGTGCACCACTTGGATTTGCGCAATATTGGCCGCGTGACGAACAACGTACTCATCTGGGGCGCATCATCGTCAATCCGCATCAGCGCGGTCTGGGAATGGGAAAGGTTTTGTGCAAACAACTGATCACCGCAGCGAGCAAAGCAACGTGCTCGCCTATCATTAGCTTGCGGGTCTACCGGGATAACTATACCGCCCATCAGCTTTATCAGCGACTGGGATTTGAAGCACACGAAAATGATTCCAGTGCTGAGGTTCTGGCAATGGAAAAACGGCTTGACGTTTGAGTGGCTCGGGAAGTTTGTGCAGGGTGGGTGCAACCTGCCAACAATGATCAAAGCAGCTTGTATCCACCTTTCCCATTGGCTTCAGAAACAGATTAATAAAACATATCTGTTATTTCGTAACGCCTCAGTATTTTCCGGGTCTTTCGTTTGATTTTTCTATAACTCAGTCGATAGACATGGTCATAAACACGCTATTCGGGTCTTGGGCATAATCTCCGAACGGGCTACATAATTCAAAACCAAAGCTTGCGTAAAGTTTGCGAGCTGGTTCGAAGAAACTCATAGAGCCTGTTTCAAGACTTAGTCTGGAATAATGCTGAAGCCGCGCTTGCTCAATGAGATGTTGCAGCAATGCCTTTGCCGCGCCGCGCCGACGCAATTGACGGGGTGTCCGCATTGATTTGATTTCACCGTGATGCTTATCTAGTCGTTTTAGCGCAATACAGCCCACAAGCGCACAATCATCCCAAATGGTCCAGAATGTGATGTCTGGATGACGTAATGCATCCAGATCAAGGGCATGCACACTTTCAGCAGGACTAGTGGCGTACATGTCATCCAGATGTTCTTGCAATAAGTGACGAATTTCGTCTCCTTGCAAGTCGTCAATTCTTATCTTCATCCCTGTGTCCTCATTGTGGTTTTAAAACTCTTCTGTGGTGTGTATTCAGACAATAAATAGGTAGTATTTCGCACCGACGTCCATAGCCTGATAACTGCTGGCTCCAAATAACTGAAAACGCAGGCAATCACCCGTTGTCAACGCATGGCATCGGCCTTCAACAGTGATATTCAGAGCACCTTCCACAAGTACAAGATGATGCTCCAGACCTTGGCGCGGCGTTCCATCATAGGAGATGAAAGCATTGGGTGGAAGTTCGCAATAAAGCACCTCCCCCGACAGATTGGCGGTAGGTGGCGATACAGAACAACGTCGGAATTCTGTCTCTGGATCCAGCCAAACGCTTTGCGCTGCTTTGTTAATGACTGGCTGAAATTGGTCTTCGACCATGAGCATAAAACGCGACATGGTTAGTCCGTAAGCCTTGCACAGCTTTCCAAGCATGCTTGCCGACCCGCTTACTTCGGCATTCTCCAGCCGTGACAGAGTCGCGCGGCTCATCCCGCTGTGCTTTGCAAGTTCGTCCAGCGACCAATTGCGCTCACTGCGCAATTCTTTTAAACGTCTGGCGATTAGTGTATCGAAGTCAGCTTCATTTAATTTTCCCATATTTGGAATTATATCTCACATATGAGAAATCACAAGCCATTCAACATTAACTTTGTTGCTCATGCAGACAATCTCCGTTGCACATAGCTGGCAATAGCGAGTTGTAACCTAGTCCCAGTAATGCTCATCAGCACACTACAGCAGGCTTACACAAATCTCGGCATAATGAGGGGCTTGTTTGATTAACCACCTACCCGATTGAGGTCACCATGATAGAAGTCCATCACCTGAAAGAATCCCGCTCCCGTCGTATTACCTGGATGCTGGAAGAGTTAGCCTTAGACTACACCGTCATCAGCTATGACCGCGACGCGACAACCCGTCTGGCACCACCAGAACTGAAAGCGATTCATCCTTTGGGCAAAGCACCGGTGATTAAAGATAAAGATTTGGTCTTGATTGAGTCTGGTGCGATTCTGGAATATCTGGTGGCTGAATATGGCAACGGACAATTTGTACCGGCACGTGGCACCGCTGATTATTATCGCTATCTGCAATTCATGCACTATGCCGAAGGCTCTGCCATGTTGCCTTTACTGTTAAAGCTGTATGTGGGTCGCTTAGGTGACGCTGGTGCGCCGCTGCATCCACGCATTCATAGCGAGATCGCAAATCATCTGGGGTATTTGAATGCAGAGTTAGAAGGTCGTGATTATTTTGTCGGCGATGCATTGACGGCAGCTGATGTGCAATTGTCATTTGTGGCGCAAGTTGGCGTGCGCAATGCAGGGCGCCATGCCTTCCCAAATCTGACGCGTTTTGTGGAGATGGTCGAGGCGCGCCCAGCTTACCAACGCGCAGTACAAAAATATAGCGAGTAATCTCGCAGAAGATTAACTCGCTATATTTGAAAATTAAACGTCAGACTAGCTTTAATGTGATGACGATGACTGGCGGCGGTAAGCACACCACGCCAGCATCCCCCACGCCACCAAAAATGCGACACCACCTATTGGTGTGATCGCACCCAGCCATAAAATCCCGCTCAGTGCCAGCGCATAAAGACTGCCGCTAAAAACAATAATCCCTACTAGCATCGTTACCGCAGCACGGCCTAACAATGTCGCATCGATCCATTGCGCCATCAAAATTCCCAGACCAAACAAACCCAGCGCATGCACCATCTGGTAATGCACTGCGGTTTGCCAGACCGCCAGCATATCTGTGCTCAAGATAACTTTAAGTCCATGCGCGCCAAAGGCACCTGCACCCACTGCGATCAGCATGTTCAGAGCGGCAAGGACGATGCAAGTGGATTGCTTCATGCGGTCACAGTTTCTGGATTTGATTCCGATTCTGCGGCCTTCGCTGGCCCATTCGTAATCAATTTGCGCATGAACGGTATCAACACAAATAACACGACTCCCACCGCAACACTACCCCAACCCAAGATTCCAAAGACGTGGCTATAAGTAGGGTTGGTTGTGAGGGCTGTACCATCTGCTGCTTCTGGCACCATGCCCGAGAAATAGCTGGACAAGATAGACGCGATACCGGTTGCCAGCATCCAGGTACCCATCATGACACCCTGGTATTTGGCTGGTGCGAGTCGACCTATCATCGCGTAGCCGACTGGAGAAATCAGCAACTCACCAATACTCTGGAAAATATAGCTGATGAAAATCCATTTAAACGCCACCATGCCGCTTGCCGGTGCCAAAAAGATACCCAATGGCAGAACCAAAAAACCCAAACCTATTAATAACAGCGCCGTAGCAAACTGGATAGACACATCGATATTCCAGCCTTTTTCCCGTAAGCCTTTGAACCACAATGCCATCAAAGGGCCTCCAAACACAATCACAAAGGTATTGATGTTTTGTATCCATTGCGGTGCGATTTCTACACCCATCACGATACGATCAACATTGCTGACGGTGAACAGCTGCAAACCGGTTGGTGCCATTTGGTACAGTGTCCAAAACACTAATGAGCCCAAAGTGAACACCAAATAAGCTGACATATTACGACGTTCGCGCACGTCTTTATGAACAACAGTCAGGTAGACCAACACCGCAGCAACCAGGCCGCCGATAACCAGAATTATCTGCGCCGTCGATTCTGCCTGATGCAGCATATAAAACACGACTGGAACCAGACCAACCAACACAGCTAAACCAACTGCCATTTTTTTCTTAAATTCGGATGGTGTCGACACGGACAATGTTGTATTGCGGTCTTTTAACGTCTTCCAGTTAAATGCGGCCAATACAATAGACATGAAGTTGCCGATGGTCGCAAAAATAAACAGGCTGGAATAATCTTGTTGTAATTGGTAATAACCGGCGGCGCTAAAACCAATAAAGAAACCGAGATTCATGCCAGCGTAATTCCACAAGAATGCAGCTTCACGGCGATTATCTTCCGGTGCAAATCGTTGCGTCAGCATCATATTGATGCAGGTCACGTTCAAACCACTACCGGTCAAAAATAGCGCCAATCCCCAGTACATTTGCATCACGGTGCCGCCGGAGATGCAGGCACATCCAAGTACTTGCAAAATCATCCCGCCGACAAACAGATTGCGGTTACTGATAAACCGCCCACCCAGATAGCCACCAAATAAATGCAAGCCATAATTGAAGGCGCCAAACACGCCCATGATGGCGGTCGCTTCTTTGACACTGAAGTTCAGCTTTTTGGTCGCGTATAAGACCAAGGTCGAATACAAAATCGCAAAACCTAAAGTCGCAAAAATTTGAATAAAAAATAAGGCAGCAGAACCTTCCGGTACGCTTGATAGCTTTTGTTTAATAATGGACAAAATTGACTCCCGTTTGTGTGGCGAGCATTGTAAAACAGAGCCAGAGCCGCAATGTGGTATTTGTGGTGTGCGCTGCGGGATGACGAATAAGATTCATACAATTTAAAAATGAACGAATAAAGTATGTCATTTTATGGAAAAAACTGATTTTGTGAATTCAAGCTTGGACGTATTTCCTGTTACAAATGCCATTGATACTGTTATCCACGCCATTCCTGATGTACGCCTTATTGTGTCATTTGTAATATATAAAGCGATTGCTCTTCGTAGAGCCAAGCAGGGTGTGGCCCGGCAGTCACTCATTTTTCTTTGCTTCGCCAAAGCAAAGTAAGCAAAAAAAAGGCGACGCGGAGACTTTGCCCTGCGGGTGCCGTCACTGCGTGTCGGCACAATTTGTGCTTAGTCTAAAGCGGTGAAAGTCGAAAAACGATAGTAGAACGATCGCTGTTGATCTGTCGTCGCACTGTTGCAAGCCACCACTTACGAACGAAAAAAGACCCGCACAGGTTGCCCCTTCCTACAAGACTGAGCAAAAAAAAATGACCAGACGAAACTGGTCATTTTTTTAGTTGACGATCTGATTAAGCCACTTTTTGTGGTGCCTTTGCAGTATTGAATTCCGCAATCAAGTTGGCTTCTTTGGTTTTAGCAGCAGCCAGATGACGCTCTTTGACGTGACCGTAACCACGGATATCTTCTGGGATACTTGCTACCGCGACTGCTTTTGCCAAATTATCTGCATTCAACATCGGCAGCAATTTACTGATGGTTTGCTTGTATTCGACTGGCAATGCGCGTTCCATACGGCGTTCTTCGGTGTAGCCAAAGATATCCAAAGCACCGCCACGCAACGACTTCATGCTGGCAAGTAAGCCAAATGCCTTCATCATCCATGGGCCAAATTGCTGTTTGATCAAATGACCTTGTGCATCACGTTTAGCAAACAATGGTGGTGCCAGATGGAAGTTGATTTCGTAATCGCCTTCAAACATATCGGCGATTTTCTTCTGGAACTTACCATCGGTGTACAGACGAGCAACTTCATATTCGTCTTTGTAAGCCATCAGCTTAAACAGATATTTCGCGACTGCTTCAGTTAAACGTAAAGGCTTGCCATCAGCAACTTTGGTTTCGGCAGCTTTGACCTGTGCCACAAAGTCAGCGTATTGCTGTGCATATGACACGTTTTGATAATCAGTCAGGAAAGCAATGCGTTTGTTGATCGTGTCGTCCAGACTTGGCGCACGTTTCAACTCTACCACTTGCGCTGGTGTTACCAAACGTTTTACAGCAGCCAGATCATGTGCTGCCAGACGACCCCAGTTGAATGCTTGTTTGTTGAAATCAATTGATACGGCATTGAGTTCAATAGCACGCATTAATGCCACGCCTTCGAGCGGCACCCAACCTTTTTGCCATGCATAACCGAGGATGAACATATTGGTTGCAATATTGTCGCCCATTAGTGCTGTTGCAATGGATGCTGCGTCGATCATATCGACACGGCCTTCGCCGCAGGCTTTAACAATATCTTGTTCTGCGGCTTCACCAGGGAATTGCCAGTTCGGGTTTTTAATAAACGTCGAGGTTGGCGTGCCATTAGCGTTGATTGCTGCAAACGTGCGGCCTTCACCCATGCGTGACAATGCATCTTTGCCTGCAGTAACGATCAGATCGCAGCCGATGACCAAATCAGCCATACCAGTACCAACACGCGTTGACTGGATGTCTTCTGCCTTGTCTGCCAGACGCACGTGTGACATCACCGCACCGCCTTTTTGCGCCAGACCTGTCATATCCAGAACAGAACATGCTTTGCCTTGCAAATGCGCCGCCATCGCCATGATCTGACCGATAGTGATGACACCTGTACCACCCACACCTGTGACCAATACACCAAATGGTACTTCGGTTTTTGGCAAAGTTGGATACGGTAAAGTATTCACATCTAAAGCGTTACCTGCTTCGATCTTGGTTTTCGCAGGCTTTTTCAGCTTGCCACCTTCTACCGTCACAAAACTTGGGCAGAAACCGGTCACGCAAGAGAAATCCTTGTTACATGAAGATTGATTGATCTGACGCTTACGGCCTAATTCGGTTTCCAATGGTTCGACGGACAAGCAGTTAGATTGCACTGAGCAATCGCCACAGCCTTCGCACACCGCTTCATTGATCACAGCACGTTTGGCTGGGTCAGGGAATGCTGGCTTACCGTTTTTGTCGAATTTTTTCCGGCGGCGTCGTTTTTCTGAAGCGCAAGTTTGGTCGTAAATCATCGCCGACACGCCTTTGCACTCACGCAATTCGCGTTGAACGGCATCGAGCTCGGAACGATGGCGCACATTCACACCAGCAGCCCATGGATAACCGGCTGGATATTTTTCTGGTTCATCAGTCACGACGATAATCGGATTGACGCCCTCAGCAGCGATTTGGCGAGAAATCATGCCAGGATCGAGTGGACCGTCAAATTCCTGACCACCCGTCATCGCGACAGCATCGTTAAACAAAATCTTGTAAGTGATGTTCACATCACCGGAAACCGCAGCGCGAATTGCCAACAAACCTGAGTGGTAATAGGTACCGTCACCGAGATTACAGAAGACGTGTTTTTCATTGGTGAATGAAGCAGCGCCAACCCAGGTCACACCCTCGCCACCCATATGGGTAAACGTTGATGTTTCGCGATCCATCCAGGTCACCATGTAATGGCAACCAATACCCGCTAAAGCGCGACTGCCTTCTGGTACTTTAGTAGAAGTGTTGTGTGGGCAACCGGAACAGAAATGCGGGACGCGGTCTTTGTTGGCGTCTGGTTTGCCAACGCTGTTGAGCATTTGCTCTTTGGCTTCCAGATAGGCGACACGTTCTTTGACGCGCTGTTCTACCGGATGTCCGGCGAAGTAGCGGGTAATACGTGAAGCGATCGCACGGGCAATTTGTGCCGGGCTTAATTCGTATGTCGCTGGCAGCAACCATTCGCCATGACCCGAACCATGGACATTACTCCATTCGCCGGAATCATCGAACTTACCAACGACGCGGGGACGGACTTTGTCTTCCCAGTTGTACAGTTCTTCTTTGAGTGCGTATTCGAGAATCTGACGTTTTTCTTCTACTACCAGAATTTCTTCCAGACCAGTCGCGAATTCGCGTACGCCTTCAGATTCTAATGGCCAGGTCATACCGATCTTGTACAGACGGATGCCGATGTCTTTGGCAACTTGTTCATCAATACCCAAGTCGGCCAATGCCTGACGTGTATCGAGGTAGGATTTACCCGCAGTGATAATGCCAATCTTGGCGCTTGGGCTGTCCCAGATAATCTGGTTCAGCTTGTTGGCACGCGCATAAGCTAAGGCAGCGTACCATTTGTAGTTGTTCATGCGCGTTTCTTGCGCGAGTACCGGATCTGGTGTGCGAATATTCACACCATCAGCAGGCAATACAAATTCGGTCGGGATCACAGGCTTGACGCGATCCGGATCGATATCGACCACCGCACCGGATTCAACGATGTCAGTCACGCATTTCATTGACACCCATAAACCAGTGTAGCGGGACAAGGCGATACCGTGTAAGCCGTAGTCCAGATATTCTTGGACAGTGGATGGATACAAGACAGGAATGCCGCAGGCTTTCAGAATATGTTCACTCTGATGTGCCGCTGTCGACGATTTAGCCGCATGATCGTCACCCGCAACCACCAGTACGCCACCGTGTTTGGAGGTGCCCGCCAGATTCGCATGTTTGAACACGTCACCGCAACGATCAACACCCGGGCCTTTGCCGTACCACATCGCAAATACGCCGTCGTATTTTGCACCCGGGAACATATTAACCTGTTGCGTACCCCAGACAGAAGTTGCGGCAAGGTCCTCGTTCACACCAGGATGAAATTTAACGTGGTATTTCGATAAATGCTTTTTTGCTTTACCAGCGGTCAGATCAACGTTGCCGAGCGGTGAGCCACGGTAGCCACTGATGTAGCCAGCGGTATTGAGACCAGCTTTTTCATCGGCCTGACGCTGCAACATCATCAGGCGAATTAAAGCCTGTGTGCCGGTCATAAAAGCGCGTCCGCGCTCCAATGTGTATTTGTCGTCCAGACCAATAGAGGTGTCGATCAGCGCCTGCTGTTCGGGCTTAAGGGGTGCGTTCATGGGGTCTCCGTGCTTTTATATTTTCATGCTGCGATGGTTGTTCACAACAAAACAGAATCACCTTGTGGGTGCATCATATACTTTAAATTGTGGGCGCACATTAACATGCTGTATTGTCCGTCCCAATGGACAGTGCACCACAAAAACACCGGTACAGTATGACTGACACTTTATGAAAGTGTACTGGTTATCATGCTAATTTTTAAGCTGCGCTGAACTGTAGACCAACTATAAATGCTCTTTTAAAAAGACATTTTGCAATTGATGAATTGATGTAACATGGCTGTCACATAGGAATAAATCCAGATTGGGAAACGTCATGCCGCCGTTTTTTCGCTCTATTCAGGGTGGGATCAGTCGTCTCTTGGGTAACTTCAGCTTACGGACTAAGTTGCTTGCTGTATTTGCGATGATGCTCATCCCAATTTTTGGTACGAGCATCTTTGTGTTGCAAAGAGTTAACACTGATCTTGAAACTGCCACATCTGAACTACGTGGGCTTACATTTACCGAGCGCCAAATTGATGTGATGGTTCAGGTCCAAAAGTATCGTGGTCTGGTTAATTTGAAGTTAGCCGGTGAAAATGTTGAACCTGCGCTGGAAAAGATACGCACACTCATCAAAGCAGAAAGTGAACAAGTCAGCCTGGATATAAAGACAGAACCGCACTGGCAACTTTCATCTGATTGGCAGCCAATATACGACGAACTCCAACACCTCGCTGCCGGGCAAATAGCTGCCAATAGTGCTGAAAATATGCTTCAGCACACGACCCTGATCAAACGCTTACAACAACTCATATCGCTCACCGCAGAACAAAGTGGTTTATTACTTGATCCATCTGCCAATTCTTATTATCTGGTCGATGCCAGCATTCAAAAACTTCCGGTCTGGATTGAGCAAATTGCGCAATTACGAGGTTTAGGCGCTGGCTATATCAGATCAAAAAATATGCCCCCCGACGGTAAATCCCGGGTTGTATCCCGCATAGATACCTTACTCATGTCTCAAGAAGCGATCGACAATTTACGCGGTGCTTTACAGCGTTCAGGGGAGACGTTACCAGAGGAACAGGCAGCAACCATTCAAGCAAGTCAGGAATTAATTACAAGCGCCAAAAAAAATCTGTTGGGCGAAGACATTGTGGGCGATGCCAACGCATTCTTTGAACAAGGAACAGTGGCAATTAGCAAAGCACTGAAACTTCAAGAAAGCTTTACTGCACGCTTGAACATTCTGTTGAGCGAACGTGTTGCCCGACTCGGGTTTATCAAACATCTGGTTTTGACATTGGTTACATTATTTGGACTACTGATCTTTTGTTTGTTTTCCGTGTTTTATGCCGACTTACTCAAGGCTGTTGCCTCTTTGGGCGATTCTGCGAAGGCAGTTTCAGCGGGTGACCTGACCAGACAAATCCATCTGGATGGTAAAGATGAGCTTGCAGTAACCGGAAAGATACTGGAAGAAATGAATCTGAATTTGTCTTCATTGGTCGCCAACGTGCGCAGTAATGCCCACATGGTTTCTCAAGTAGGACAAGGTTTAGCACACAATATCAGTGATCTTTCTGCACGTACCGAGCAGCAAGCATCTAGCCTGGAACAAACCTCGGCGAGTGTGGAAGATCTCGCTGATACCGTCAAAAACAATGCTGACAGTGCCGCACAGGTCGACCGTATGGCCTCCACTGTCAGCCTGATTGCTGAATCCGGTGGCGAGACCATGCAGCAGGCTGTGAGATCCATGCAGCAGATACAAAGTAGTGCCTTAAAAGTACAAGACATTATCAGCATCATTGACGGTATCGCGTTTCAGACTAACATTTTGGCGCTCAATGCGGCAGTAGAAGCAGCCCGTGCGGGGGAACAAGGACGCGGCTTTGCAGTTGTGGCGTCGGAAGTGCGTAATTTGGCGCAACGCAGCTCAGCGTCTGCCAAGGAAATTCGCCTGCTCATCGACGAATCCGTGCATCATGTCAAAACTGGTGTACAGCAAATCAATGACGTCAACCAGACGCTCGCCGATATCGTCAAAGGCATACGCGATTTGGCGGGTAGCATTAACGCAATATCGATGGCTTCGGTTGAGCAAAGTAATGGACTAAGTCAAATTTCTGAAGCATTGAAAAATCTCGACGAAATCACCCAAAGCAATGGTCAAATGGCTGATCATGCCAAGCATGTCGCCATCAATCTGGAAGAACGTGCAAATCTGCTGAGTAACGCAGTCGCTGCGTTTAAGTTACGTCAGGGAACCGCAGATGAAGCATTTGCCTTGGTGCAAAAGGCTGTTGCTTTGTATCAACAGGTAGGTCAGCGAGCACTCGCCACTATTACGACGAACGCGCAGCATCTCTATGCTGACAAAGATATGTACGTGTTTGCTTTTAATCGTCAGGGTCAGTATCTGGCTTTTGGCGGCAACGCCGAAAAGCTCAAAGTCAATTTATTCAATCTACCTGGCTTAGACGGTCGTCAATTAGTACACGATGCCTTCGCCTTACCTGCAGAAGGAGGCTGGGTGGACTATTCAATCACCAACCCGGTTTCCCAAAAAGTGGAACACAAAACCTCGTATATTGAGGCGGTTGCTGAGAATCTTGTCATCGGTTGCGGCATCTACAAAACCTAAGCATAAAGCACACCCCCAAAAAGAAAAAGGCTACCAGTAAGTGGCAGCCTTCTTTTCATTCGTCAACTAAATTGACTGACGCTTAGAATGCGTAAGTAACACCAACGCTGAAGTTTTTAGTGTCGCTAGCTGGTTTTTGGAATTCCAGACGTGCGCCAACGTTCGCTGTGAATTGATATTGAACGCCAACGCCATACAATGCGCCAGATTCATTTGCTGAAATATTGTAGCCAGCGACAGAGGTACTTGCTTTATTGTTGTTGTAGCCCAAACGACCAAATACCTGGAATTCTTTGCTGACGGGAATAATGCCCAGAGCGGAGATAGCAGCCTGAGTAAAATCAACTGAAATTGAGCCGAAGTCTGCTTTAGCCAGATGACGGTAAGCAACTTCAGCTGCGAAGTTTTGATTGAATTTGTAACCAGCAAATGCACCGTAGCTAGTTTTGTCGCCAGACAAGCCATCAATTTTTGTCGAACCAACATCAGCACCAACGTAAAAAGGTGTTGCTGTTTGTGCTTGAGCGGAGATAGAGAGAGCGGCGATAGCGGCTGCAATGCTTAATTTTTTCAACATCATGGACCTTGTAATTATCAATTAATTAACATTAAAAATTCGAGGTCGAATAGTACAAGCGAAACAAGACGTATATCAAACTATTTTTAACAATTTTGTTGTTTTGCAACAAATGACAAACTTGAAAAAGTTAGCACTGTCGCGCTGGAACGAATTACCTCAGCAGCTTTCGTCTTGCGACGCATCCCGCGATATAATGTAAATATGAAACTCAAATTCACAAAAATGCACGGCGCTGGTAACGACTTTGTCGTCATAGACGCCATTAATCAGGATATTCAGTTCACCTCAGAACAATGGAAGCGGATCGCTGATCGGCGCTTTGGCATTGGTGCTGATCAAATTCTGGTCGTCGAGCGTCCGCAGCAGCCCGATGTCGATTTCCGTTACCGCATTTTTAATGCCGATGGTGGCGAAGTTGAGCAATGTGGTAATGGCTCGCGCGCGTTTGTCCGTTTTGTGATTGAAAAAAAGCTGACGGACAAAAGCAGCATTCGCGTCGAAACCATGAGCGGCATCATAGAACCATGCATGGAAGCGGATGGTAGCATCACGGTCGATATGGGCGCGCCGATACTGGAACCGATCAAAGTTCCGTTTGACGCAACCGGGCTCAATGGAATCGCCCAGGCTGATGACACCTTGTGGCCAATAGAAATCAACACAAAATCCTGTTTGTTTTCGGTGGTGTCTATGGGCAATCCTCACGCAGTGCAAGTGGTTGAACACCTGGACAACTATCCGGTCGCTAACGAAGGACCTGAAATTGAACATCATGTTCGCTTCCCACGTCGCGTCAATGCAGGCTTTATGCAAATCAATGACCGTCAGCATATTTCCTTACGCGTATTCGAACGTGGTGCTGGCGAAACACTGGCTTGCGGCACTGGCGCCTGCGCAGCAGCGGTGGCGGGCATACGTCGTGGCTTGCTCGATAGTCCGGTTCGTGTAACTATGCACGGCGGTGAATTGTTAATTGCATGGCAAGGTGCAGGAAAACCTGTCATGCTGAGTGGACCGGCCGTCACGGTCTTCGAAGGCGAAATTAATCTCTGATCAAAGTAATGAATTCAACTGACATCGCAACGTATCTGATCCAGCATCCGCATTTTTTTGAAGAACATGCAGAATTGCTGAGCTCTATTAAACTCACCAGCCCGGTCATGGGTCGCGCTATTTCGCTGCAAGAACGGCAAATGGAAGTAGTACGCGAAAAATACCGCGCCTTGGAATTAAAACTGGCTGATCTGATGCGTCATGCTGACGAAAATCTCGACATTACCAAAAAATTCCAAATCTGGACCCGCACCCTGCTGCTAGCACGCAATGACGTTGATTTGCCGTTCATTTTGACACAAGGTCTGCAAGACATTTTTGCTTTACCACACGCTACGCTGCGTCTGTGGAACGTCGCTCCTGATTTTACGCATACCTGGTTTTCAGAGCCTGCCAGCGAAGATTCCATGTTGTTCGCCAAAGGTTTAAAAACCCCTTTTTGTGGCGCGAATCAGGATTTTGAAGCGGCTGGTTGGATAGATGCCATCGAACCAGTGCAGTCTCTGGCAATGCTGCCTCTGCGTTTAACTGCAACGTCGCCAACCTTTGGCTTATTGGTATTAGGTTCGCCAGATCCGACACGTTATACCAAAGATATGGGTACTGATTTCCTGGTCAAAATTGCAGATACAAGCAGCGCCGCGCTAGCTTGCCTGATTGATCAGTAAATTCGTCACAATACGTCACAACACGTCATCATGAGCAAGCAAGACGCCCACTCTGCAACAACAGAGGAAGAGCGCCTTGCTCATTCTGCGGACACTCTCAGCATCAACGACTATCTGGAAGTTTTACGCAGTCAGCGCCAACTGTCGCCGCATTCAATTAGCGCCTACCAGCTTGATTTGCAAGAATTACAGCAACTCGCCGGCAAACAAGGGCTGGTGAGTCTCGAAACCAACCATATACGCCGTTTCACCTCTCAATTACATGCGCGTGAACTTAATCCGCGCAGCATTGCACGCAAACTGTCGAGCTGGCGTGGCTATTACCATTGGTTGATGGAGCAACATGGATTAGCCAGCAACCCGGTTGAAGGCATACGCGCACCGAGAAAGAATAAACCCTTACCAAAGGCACTTGGCGCGGATGATGCAGTGCGCCTCGTATCGCAAGGTAGCCCAGATCAGGCGACGCCGTTGGCAAATCGCGCTATGTTTGAACTTTTGTATTCCAGTGGTTTGCGGGTCTCAGAATTGATCGGTTTAGACATCCAATTTATTCAGGAAGGCAACTACAGTTCCGCTGGTTGGGTCGATCTTGAAGAAGCCGAAGTTCATGTCACAGGTAAAGGCAACAAACCGCGTATCGTTCCTGTGGGTGGCCCAGCAATTCAGGCATTGCGAGAATGGATAGCGATCCGTGGTAGCTTGCTCAAAGCAGATCCTCATCCTCTATTTTTAACTGGACGTGGTACCCGTATGTCAGCACGACTCGTGCAACTGCGCATTAAAGCGCATGCCCAAAGCCTGGACATCCCTGCTAATGTGCATCCACACATGCTGCGCCATTCATTTGCATCGCATGTCTTGCAATCCTCCGGCGACTTACGCGCAGTACAAGAAATGCTCGGGCATAGCTCGATTTCCGCAACCCAGGTATATACATCGCTGGATTTTCAGCATCTGGCGAAAGTCTATGACGCTACCCATCCGCGTGCGAAGAAATAAGATACTCCCCCATCATTTTTTATTTTTATGCCATTTGTCATTGTAAATACGATGGCATTTTTTTTATACTCCTACCTGGTATATATTAGACACCCGTCAATTCCGCACCCCGATATCAGCACACTGGCCTCAGGTTTGCCGCTACGGTTAAGTCAAAACGTTGAGGCGAATATAGTCATCTTTTGCAACTCAATTGCATTTTGATGCATAATATCCGCCTGACCCAAAAGCACATGCATAATGAAAACCGAATCTAAGCAGACGCTTTCCAGCGAAGATCTTCCCGCAACAAACATGCTCGAAGCAAGCGGCGTGCGTGCAACATTTGCTCGACGTCAGGTTCTGGCAGTATTACTGGGCAGCAACCGCGCCATGTCGCATCTGGATGTGCAAACAGCACTACCAGCCATGGACAGAGTCACGCTGTACCGCGCTCTCGATTGCCTGACCGATGCTGGCATCGCACATAAAATTTCCGGGGATGACAGAGTTTTTCGCTACAACACCGGCAAAGAACAGCCTATGCACGGACACCAGGCGAACCCACAACATGCCCACGGGCATTTCAAATGCACCCGCTGTAGCCGCGTGTTTTGCCTCGACGATGATTCACACCACAACATCATGACCAAACCGTGGCAAACCAAGCTAGAAAGTTCACTAGAAACAACGCTGGGCGCTGGTTTTCAAAGCCACGAAATAGAACTGACAATTAAAGGCTGGTGCGCCGATTGCGCACAATAGCTCTCACATAATGCACTCATCAAAAAGACAATACCTATGGCACTGATACCAACCACCATCCTGACGGGCTTTTTAGGCGCTGGAAAAACTACGTTATTGAATCGTATTCTGCAAGAAAATCACGGCTTCAAAATTGCCGTGATTGAAAATGAATTTGGTCAGGAAAACATTGACAATGAAATCCTGGTCCAGGATAGCAATGAGCAAATTATCGAAATGAATAATGGCTGTATCTGCTGCACGGTGCGTGGTGATCTGATCGTCGCCTTGTCCAAACTGATACAACAAAAAAATGAAGGAAAAATCGCTTTCGATCACGTCATTATTGAGACCACAGGACTCGCCAATCCTGGTCCGGTTGCACAGACTTTTTTTGTCGATGAAGAAATCGGCACCTACTACATGCTCGATGCAGTAGTCACCGTCGTTGATGCGCGTCATGCTATGCAACAATTGGACGCACATGAAGAAGCACAGCGTCAGGTTGGCTTTGCGGACAAAATCCTGCTATCCAAAACCGATCTGGTAGGAGCGGCTGAGGTCGCCACCTTGCGCAGCCGCTTAACGCGCATGAACCCGCGTGCACCGATTGCAGCCGTTGATTTCGGTAAGATTGCCATTGCCGAAGTGCTGGATCTGAAAGGCTTCAATTTAAATGCCAAATTAGATCTGGATCCGGATTTTTTACGCGCCGAAGAAGCAGAACATGCGCATGATCATGAGCACGACCACGAACATTGCGATGCCGACTGCCAACATGAACACCATGCACATGAGGATCACAGTCACCAGAATCACCATCACTCGCACCACACGGATGACATCGCCGCTTTTGTCTTTAAAAGCACCCGCCCATTCAATACTGGTCAACTCGATGAGTTTCTCGGTGGCTTAGTCCAGGTGTTCGGGCCACGCATGCTGCGATACAAAGGTGTGTTGTATATGCAGAACGCCGACAGAAAAGTGATTTTCCAAGGAGTTCACCAAATTATGGGCACAGATGTCGGTATGAAATGGGGCGATGATGAAATAAAAGAAAGTAAAATTGTATTTATTGGTAAAAATCTGCCGAAAGAGATATTTATTCAAGGTTTAGAGCATTGTTTGGTATAAACTATCGGGCTACTGATAATAGGTATTGTCTGTTGGACAAGTGACAATCTTTACAATATCATTGCGATTATCAGTAAGGGGAGGATAATTATTTAAGATGAATGTTCATTTTAGATTTTTTCTACGTATTAACCCGTTGTATCGAAAGTAAGCGAAGTGGCAACTAAATCACCTAAATCGACTGCTACAGTCAGCGCCCCCGAAGCTCTGCTCACCGAGGAACAAATCCTCGCGATGGGAGAGAAGGATTATATGAACGCTGCACAACTGGCATTTTTCAAGGCCCGTTTGCAGCAGCTTGAAAAGGATTTATTGAAGAATGCCGATGAAACGACCGAGCATCTTCGTGAAACTGTGCTGGTGCCAGACCCGGCCGACCGCGCAACGATAGAAGAAGAGCATGCTCTGGAACTGCGCACGCGCGACCGTGAGCGCAAGCTTCTGAAAAAAGTACAACAAGCGATCGCCAGCATTGATGAAGGTGATTACGGCTGGTGCGAAGAAACAGGCGAACCTATTGGCGTTCCACGTCTGCTCGCACGTCCAACTGCAACACTGTCACTCGAAGCACAGCAAAGACGTGAAATGAAACAAAAACTGTACGGCGATTAATTCGGGCGTCATTCGGCTGTCAAAAAATCTCAGGCAGTTGTGATCAAAAAAAGCGTGACTAAGGTTGCGCTTTTTTATTTCCGGAAGACTAGACTAAAACTATCCGACACAAATGCGTATTAATTACGCATCAACCGCAGAACGTGGTGTTGGGAAAATCCCAAAAGCTCTTAGAAATTGTATTTTCTGGCGGAAATAATGTTACCAATTGTAATACTCAATTTATTGGAAATTTGCCACTGCGAGCTCTAAAAAAAGGATTCTCTGGTTTTTCTCCAAAAATCATGATAAATACGGATGAATTTGTTCGAATACAGTATTTTTAAATACTCCAAAGCAATCCTACTTTTTTCCCTTTCTTAAAAATGGTTAAAGCTTGTTTCAGCAGCTTACAATTCAATCTTAAATCAGAATATACTTGAACCTTGTCAATTTACTGCCGTTTTCAGGCGTCAATTATTTTCGGGAATACAGTGGGGATTTTTTCTCTTTTTGGTAAAAAAGGTGGCAGGAAAGAAGATCACTCCACCGAGAAATCTTCTGCCAGGAAAACTCGCTCTAAATCTGCAAACACGGTTATTACCGGTTTCCAGGATAGCGAGATTTTTACCAATTCTATCATTGCTCAACGTCACATTGCGCGCGCCACAGAACGCAAAATTGACGCGATTGAGTTTGAGATGTCGCGCGACATCGTTAAAACTCGTCCACCAGCCGTCAGTAAATTAGATATTCCAAAGGCAGTCGGCAAATTAAGCGAAAATAGCCGTTACGACATTGGCGAAACCACGCAACCATTTGGTGTGCGACCATCGGCGGTAGAATTTCAAACCACCCTGCCGATGACCATGCCAACCGACTATCTGCTCGGTCATCATTCAGAAATGTCGGGCGCTGCGGTTTCTTATAGCGAGTCGGTACCTGTACTCGAAGAAGCCGCAATTCTGTTCGCCAGCGGTCAAAATGATGTCGCCGAACAAATGCTCAGCGCTGCGGTTCACCACCAGAATTTAAGTTCAGCCACCGAGATCGGCTGGCAAATGCTATTTGATCTGTATCGTATTACCAACAATCAGCACAAATTTGAGAGTCTGTCTCTCGACTACGCGAACAAATTTGAGACCTCGCCGCCTTTGTGGCCTGAGAACAATGCCTTTGGAAATACGGATACCCTATCTGAAGAAAATAGCGTGACACCGAGCATCATGTTTCCAGCAAAGCTGGATAGCGGGATCGTCAAAGTACTTGAAAAAATGCAACAAACAAGCGCAAAGAGTCAGTCCCTGCGTTTAGATTTCAGCCGCATTAAAGAAGTTGATCCCATCGGTTGTGGTTTGCTATTACGCAGTTTGAAAAACCTGAAAAAGACTGGCCACGATCTGATGCTGATCAGCGCACAAGATCTGGCGGAAAAAATTCGTTCGATATTGCAGGTTGGCAGACGTGACGAAACTGAAGCCCCATGGCTTTTATTGCTTGAGATACTGCAATTGCTACACTTTGAACGTGCGTTCGAAGAAGCAAGTATGGATTACTGCATTACGTTTGAAGTGTCGCCACCTTCGTTTGAAGCACCCAAAATGAATGTCACCAGTTCTTTCCCAGAGATTCAGGCACCTGTAGAAGAAGAGTTTGCTGACAGATTCATGATGCCGGCATCGATTGAAGGGCGTGTCGAGCCATTGATCAAACAAATCAGTAACAAGGCTGAACATTTAAATCCACTGGTTCTTGATTGCTCTAAACTTGAACGCGTCGAATTCAGCGCCTCTGCTGAATTACTCAACGGGCTCGCACCAATTGCCGCTAAACGCGGTATGTCGATAGAATTCAGAGACGTAAACTACCTTGTGATGATGCTTTTCAATGCCATGGGTCTCAAAAATATCGCCAGCATCACTCTGCGCAAACATTAGAACGCGTCAGTTGTCGGCATCTTGTAATTCTCAGGAAGCACCCCATTTTCTTTGAAGTCTGCTTGCGCAATGAGCGCAATCTCCTTGCACTTGTTTTCATTTAAACAAGTGCAAGTTTCAAATTTGCATGAGGAATACATGGAACAATTTCACGGCACCACTATTTTGACGGTACGACGCGGTAATGTCGTCGCCTTAGGCGGCGATGGTCAGGTTACTCTGGGCAACATCGTCATGAAGGGTACAGCGCGCAAAGTTCGCAAGCTGTATCACAATAAAGTATTGGCGGGTTTTGCCGGCGGCACTGCTGATGCTTTTACTCTCATCGAACGTTTCGAATCAAAATTAGAAAAGCATCAGGGTCATCTGATGCGCGCCTCCGTCGAGTTAGCCAAAGACTGGCGTACCGACCGCATGTTGCGCCGTTTAGAAGCAATGTTACTGGTCGCTGATAAAGACACCACTTTAGTGATCACCGGCAATGGTGACGTCTTAGAGCCTAACCAAGGTATTGGTGCAATTGGTTCCGGTGGCACATTTGCCCAGTCAGCCGCCATCGCCCTGTTTGAAAATACCGATTTATCACCCGTTGAGATCGTCAAGAAGTCGCTGACGATCGCGGGTGAATTATGTATTTACACCAACTTATCACACACGATAGAAACGCTGGAATAGTGCAAACGTAAGAACGTACAACGCACTAAGAGCGATCTTTGATCACCAGATTTTGCAAAAAGCACTGCCCGCCACGACAAAAAGCGCGGAAAGTCCAAAGAAGCAGATAGGAATAAACATGAACATGACTCCGCAAGAAATTGTTTCCGAACTTGATAAACATGTGGTTGGACAAGCCAAAGCCAAACGTGCCGTCGCTATTGCGCTGCGTAACCGCTGGCGCAGACAGCAGGTGCAAGAACCCCTGCGTCACGAAATTACCCCAAAAAATATTCTGATGATAGGTCCAACCGGCGTCGGTAAAACCGAGATTGCACGTCGTCTGGCAAAACTCGCCGATGCGCCTTTCATCAAAATCGAAGCAACCAAATTTACTGAAGTAGGTTATGTCGGTCGCGACGTTGACACCATCATTCGTGATCTGGTTGATATCGGCATCAAACAAACCCGCGAAGCAGCGACGCGTAAAGTTCGTGCGCGTGCTGAAGACGCGGCAGAAGATCGCATCCTCGATATCCTGCTGCCACCACCGCGTGATTTTGGCATTCAACCAGAAAATACCGAAGCTGCGCCAGCGGACAGCACTACGCGCCAGACGTTCCGCAAGCGCCTGCGCGAAGGTGCAATGGACGACAAAGAAATCGAAATTGAAGTGGCCGAGCCAGTCACCCACATGGAAATCATGGCGCCACCGGGCATGGAAGAAATGACCGAGCAAATCAAAACCATGTTTTCTGGTATGGGTAACGGTAAGAAAAAGTCCCGTAAGCTGAAAATCAAAGAAGCGCTGAAACTCCTGACCGAAGAAGAAGCGGGCAAGATGGTCAATGAAGAAGAGTTAAAACAAGAAGCGATCCGCAACGTGGAACAAAACGGTATCGTGTTTTTGGATGAAATCGACAAGATTGCATCGCGCTCAGATGTCGGCGGCGCGGAGGTCTCACGCGCTGGTGTGCAACGCGATTTGCTGCCGCTGGTCGAAGGTACCACCGTCAATACTAAATACGGCATGATCAAAACCGATCATATTTTATTTATTGCTTCTGGTGCTTTCCATCTGGCTAAGCCATCCGATCTGATTCCTGAATTACAGGGGCGCTTTCCTATCCGCGTCGAATTGGAATCCTTATCCGTGGCTGATTTTGAACGTATTCTGACGGGTACCGACGCTTGTCTGACACGTCAATATCAGGCTTTACTGGCGACCGAAGATGTGACTATCGAGTTTTCACCTGCAGGGGTGGAACGTTTGGCTGGTATTGCCTATTCCGTCAATGAAACCACGGAAAACATCGGTGCCCGTCGTTTGTACACAGTGATGGAAAAACTGTTGGAAGAAATTTCTTTCGACGCCCATCAAAACAGTGGCAAGACGATTACCATCGACGCTGAATATGTTGATCAACGCCTGCAAGCTTTGTCTGTGAACGAAGACTTGTCGCGCTACGTACTGTAAGCATCCCGGGTAACACATTTACGAGTTTCACTATGGCTAATAAAGCATTAGCAACACGTCAAAAAATGCAATTCCGGGTGGAACCCGCACAAATGCCTGCCCGCCTGAAAAATCAGCGCGGTGCGGGTACAATTCCAGCTTATCTGAGACAAAAACCGGTGAAAGAGGTACGGCAAACCAAGTCAGACTCTGACACCAGTGCTGCTTCATCGACCAAACCCAACGGGAACGACAATGTTTGAAACTACCGCAGCAAGCGATAAACCTGACTACGCTCTTCTGTCACGTCAGGTCAGCAGTATTCTGGAAGGTGAACGCAATCTGAGTACAAATGCAGCGCAATTTTCGGCCTTGGTTTATCACAGCATCAGCGATCTGAACTGGGCCGGATTTTATTTGTGCACGCCAGCGAAAAATCCAACGGCTGAATTTCCACAAGATTTGCTGGTTGGTCCATTCCAAGGCAAAGTCGCTTGCGCACGTATTCCCTTCAAACGCGGTGTGTGCGGTACTTCCGCGGCACAACGCCAGACTATCCTGGTCGAAGACGTGCATGCCTTCCCTGGTCATATCGCTTGCGATTCAGCATCAAATTCTGAAATCGTCATTCCAGTGATTAAGGAAGGTGTGTTATTTGGTGTGTTTGATATCGACAGCCCACGTCTGCGCCGTTTTTCCGCCGAAGACCAGCAAGGGCTGGAAGCGATGGTGGCAGCATTTGTAGAAGCAACTGATTTTTCTTGAAAATTTAGTAGCACATAAACTGATATGAAGTGCCAGCCTCCCGCTGGCATTTTTTCTTTGCGGCAACCTAGTAATCATAGATCTGGTCATCTACACTATTCTTTGTCACTACCAACGGAGAGCAACATGCCTGGATGTCGCCGCCGGAAAGCATTGCGCAAGTACGCCCGACCTTTACGGCGTCGGGACATCACCACGCGCTTTTTAGTCGATATTGGTATTTACTATCAAGATGTGCTGGGGCAAGCCAGAGCAATGACTTTTCTCAGGCATCAAGAGATTCCGGAACCCGTTATCCAGCGCGTCTTATATACCCCGGAACTCAGGCGGCATTACTAGCACTTGGATAAATTAGCGCTTAGTGCGCTTCCTGTTTAGCATCCCGCGACAGCAAACGGGCGATCATTTCTGGCGCTGAAATTCCGTCAAACAAAACGCCTGCAACTGCATTGGTAATCGGCATATCGATACCCAGCTTCTGCGCCAGCGCCCGTACTGCCTGCGCACATCGTACGCCTTCAGCCACGTGTCCCAGATCATGAACAATCGCGTCTAAGGTTTTACCCTGTGCCAGCGCCAGACCCACTTTGCGATTGCGTGACAGATCGCCGGTACACGTCAAAATCAAATCGCCAACACCGGTTAAACCCATCAAAGTTTCCGCTTTACCGCCTAAAGCCACACCAAGCCGGCTGATTTCTGCCAGGCCACGGGTCATTAAGGCTGCGCGGGCATTCAAGCCCAATCCCAGGCCATCCGCCACGCCGGTGGCAATGGCCAGAATATTTTTTACCGCCCCACCGACTTCGACGCCAACCAGGTCATCGCTGGAATAGACGCGCATCGCATTCACATGTAGCGCCTGAACAACCAGTTGGCACAAGTCAGGAGAGTCAGAAGCAATTGTCAATGCGCATGGCAAACCCTTGGCAACTTCTTGAGCGAAAGAGGGGCCGAGCAATGCACCGGTACGCACGTCTGACCCCAGAATGTCCTGTGCAATTTGATGTGGAAGCAATTGCGTTTGTTCTTCAAAGCCTTTACACAACCAGATGACGTTCTTAGGTTGAAATGGCTGACAGGCCAATAAGGTAGGACGCAAACCAGATACCGAGGTAGCAATAACTAATAAAGCTTGTTCACCGTTTGTATGTCTGATTGCTGCCTCGAAGTCGGCACTTACTTGCAAATTAGCAGGTAACGGAAATCCTGGTAAATACGCAGTATTTACACGCTGGTTCTGCATATTGTTCATAGCGGCAACATTGCGCCCCCACAACAACACATTATTTTTTGCAGTCAGGGCTATTGCGACCGCAGTACCCCAGGCGCCAGCACCCAATACGCTAATGTTCATGGTCTTACCCCATGGTTAAATTTCAACAGCATGATTAATCTTGTCCGAATCAACGTGAATGACCGACAATTCAGATACTCCTATTAGTATATTTTTTATCGCCAGATAAGGCATTGAGAATTGGCTAAAATTTTACTTTATGCAGGGGAGTATATTCAAAACATCCTATTCATAACTTAAATTCAGAACTTAAATTCAGAATTTAATACAAATAAAAAGGACAGCACGCTGTCCTTTTTATTTGTAAGCTATAGCCAATGTCTGACTGAAAATTACAGTCCCCAGACTTCATTGACCTTCACATAGCCCAATTGTCCATCGCGGTGTTTGACCTTGACCCAGCCACTGGTAGCAGGCTCAGCCATTTCCAATACGACACTTTTATCCGCAGTAAATACCACCGGCGAAGCAGTGTCAGCAGTTTCATATACCCTGGCATTTACGACCCGTACGATTAAATTACGACGGGTAATCAAATCCTTCGATTCTATCCAGCTTAAATCACCTGACATATCCCGGACTTTACTCCAGGCACCTGAAGTAAATACCACTTCCACTGGCATTCCTCGCGGCGCGACATACAATTTTGCACCCTTTTGCGAAGGCGCATCGTACATGATGACGGGAGAAGCACCGACCGAACGGAATTCTATGGCTTGCGCAGAGACGCTTGCCAACATAGGCAGCAAGCTAACGCAGCAGGTAGCAATCAAACGACGCATGGACTTCTTTCACAAACAAAACTGGCGAGGCCAGACGTGCCGGCCACACCAGTCAGTTGCAGAAAATTATTGGATAGTTGCTGGTGCTGCAGTGTTTGCGCCGTCAGTTGCCAATTTTGCTTGCTCAGCAGCCATTTGCAAACGTTGTGCGTAGAACGCTTCGAAATTGATTTCAGACAGGTGAATCGGTGGGAAACCTGCACGTGTGATCGCATCCGCTACGTTGGAACGCAGGTATGGATAAACGATGTTAGGGCAACCGATACCCAGCAATGGGTCGAGTTGATCTTCAGGAATATTGCGTGCTTCGAAAATACCAGCTTGTTTGCCTTCAACCAGGAATGCAACTTTGTCGCCGATTTTTGCGGTAACAGTCACTGTCACTGTTGATTCGAAAATACCATCAGCCAGCTTTTCAGAGCCAACATCCACGGATACTTCAATGCCAGGAGCCTGTTGTTCCAGGAAAATCGCTGGAGAATTTGGCTGTTCAAGCGACAAATCTTTCAGATATACGCGTTGAATTTGGAATACGGGCTGCAGATTTTCGTCAGACATGTGAGACTTTCTAAAATTCTAAAAGATTAAATAATGAGGACTTACGCAAAACCGCCCCAACGGTATTATGGCACCTGGCCGCACTCGTATACTGTCACCGCCATCCCTCACCAGAACAACTTTTTTGAATGCCCTGACAAAACACAGCGAGACTGACAGATAAGGCCATTTTTGACCATTTCAAGATCGCGCCATCATATTGTAGCAAGTAGACCCGATAAACAGCAATTTACTGATCAAGTCCGAACAAAATAAGGGGAAAATCCTGAAAAAGGCGAAAAAAAACGCCAACACCGCAGAAAATCACCTCTGGATTTGAGCAAACTACTCTCCAGCGAGATTCTATGGTGCTGACGTTGTTCTACGATGCGGGCAATTACGCTTCCGGATGCAACAACTCATCGAGCTTACCAGCACGATCCAACGCTGATAAATCATCAAAACCGCCAACGTGGGTGTCACCAATATAAATCTGCGGCACAGTGCGACGGCCAGTTTTTGCCATCATTGCTTCACGCACGGCCGGATCCAGATCAACTCTGACCTTTTCAATTTCCTCGACGCCTTTGGATTTCAACAAACGTTCTGCCATCGTGCAGTATGGGCAAACCGCGGTGCTGTACATCAGGACTTGGGGATTCACGGGTGCAGTCATATCTTTACTCCTACTTATTTAACAATGGGCATGCCCTGGGTTTTCCAGGCTTCTGTGCCACCTTCCAGGCTAAACACCTGGGCAAAACCAGCTTTGCTTAACAACGCAGCCGCATTCGCAGATCGCACACCTTGTGCACAAACTGTAATCACCACCGTATTTTTAGACTTTTCAATTTCTTTTATACGACTACTAAGGTCTGCCAACGGGATATTTTTTGCATTCGGCAAATGCCCTGCAGCAAATTCTTCCGCGTTACGCACATCTAACACCAGGGTTTTACCCTGATTCATAAATTGGGTTGCCTGAAATTGCGACACTTTGGCGCCACGACGTTGTAACATCGGGAACAACAAAGCACCACCAGAAATCAGGGCAATACCGATCAGAAAAATATTATCAAGAATGAATTTCACAGGTTTCCAGTAGTAAAAATGGTTATAAGAAGCCCGTCATTATAAAATAGATGCTGATGACACATATTACTTAAAGCTTTAATGCAAAAATACAAGTATGTGAACGGCTTTTTTTAACGAATACTAACCACGACAATACTACGACATCATGTACAAAATCGTTTTAATGCGCCACGGCGAATCCACCTGGAACCTCGATAACCGCTTCACCGGCTGGACCGATGTTGATCTGACCCCGAAAGGCGTTGCTGAAGCAACCCAGGCTGGCAAATTGCTCAAAGAAGCAGGTTTTAGCTTTGATGTAGCCTACACCTCGGTACTAAAACGGGCAATCCGCACCCTCTGGGGCACCTTGGACGAAATGGATCTGATGTGGCTGCCAGTGGTTCATGACTGGCGTTTAAACGAACGTCACTATGGCGCACTGCAAGGCCTGAATAAAGCAGAAACTGCCGCCAAATACGGTGATGAACAGGTTTTGGTATGGCGCCGTAGCTATGACACACCGCCAAATCCATTGGCTGAAGACGATGACCGCACCTCTTACAAAGATCCACGCTATGCTGGTCTGGATCGTGCGCAGATTCCAGTCACAGAGTGCCTGAAAGACACCGTTGCACGTGTTATGCCTGCATGGGACGAGAGCATTGCGCCAGCAATACGCGCCGGAAAACGTGTACTGGTCTCGGCACACGGTAACAGCCTGCGCGCCCTGATCAAAATGCTTGATGGTATCAGCGACGAGGATATCGTCAATCTCAATATTCCGAACGGCCAGCCATTGGTCTATGAACTCGATGCCGACCTGAAACCGATCAAACATTACTATCTCGGTGATCAGGCAGCGATTGATGCGGCGTTGAAAGCAGTTGCCAGCCAAGGTAAAGCTAAATAAACCTTGATGCAAAAATCGACCCGATTATTGTTTTCTGCCATGCTGTGCCTGTCGTTTGGCGGCACAGTCTGCCTGAGTCTTGCCGCCAGCAATGCGCGTACCCAGCAAAAGACCCAGGCAGAAGCGGCACGTGCAGAATTACAACAAAAATTAAAAACCCTCAAAACCGATATCAACAAAACCGAAAATGCAAAGGATCACGCAAGTGATGCGCTGGCAGAATCGGAACAAGCAATATCTGAGGCGGATCGTTCTTTGCGCGATTTGCAGAATGAACAAATTCAGACTGAAGAGAAACTGAAGCAACTGCTGGAACAACAACTGGCCCTCAAAAGCCAGGTGGAAAAACAAAAAAAGCAACTTTCGGCATTCCTGCGCAGCCAATATATGCGTGGCGACAGCGATCGCATCAAATTGTTGCTCTCTGGCGATAACCCAAATCGTATCAACCGAGACTTGCAATACATGGGTTATGTGTCGCAAACACAAGCAAAAATGATAGAAAGTTTGCGTAGCAGCCTGCAAGCAGTAGAAAAAAACACCCAGGAAGCGCAAGATGCTAAAGCGGATCTGGACGATATTGCTGAAGAACAAAAACAGCACAAAGAAGATTTAGAAAAACAAAAGAAAAAACATGCTGCATTAGTCAGTCAATTATCAGACAAACTATATGCACAAAAAAAACAAGCAGATAACCTTCAAAAAGATGAACAAAGGCTGAGCAATCTTGTCTCACGCTTGAATCAATTGATTGAAGAGCAAGCGAAGGCTGATAAAGCACGCGCTGAACAGGAAGAAAAACAAAGACAGGAACGCCTCGCGGCTGCGCAAAAAGAAAAGGCAAGGCTGGCTGAACAGGCTGCCATCGATAAAAAAGCAGGTAAAAAGCCAGTACCGATCAAAAGCGCAAGTAATAATGCAAGCAACCCAAATGCGATCGATGCAGATGAGCCACCAAAGAAAATCAGGGTAGAAGCGACTTCGTCGGGCGAATTTGAACGTTTAAAAGGTCAATTGCACTTACCGGTCAAAGGTGAAATTCTCGCCCGCTTTGGCACCAAACGCGGAGATGGGCCGAGCTGGAAAGGCTTGTTTATCAAGGCTGCTGAAGGCGCAGAGATAAAGGCCATCGCTAGCGGCAAAGTAATTTTTGCAGATTGGTACAAAGGCTACGGCAACATGGTTATTGTTGACCATGGCGACCAATACTGGAGTTTATATAGTAATAATCAGGCCGTGTTGAAACATGTGGGCGACACGGTAAAGACTGGCGATATCATCGCCAGCGCCGGAAACAGCGGCGGTAATGAGCAATCAGGTTTATACTTTGAAATCCGTCATCAGGGACGGGTATTTGATCCACTGAACTGGATCGTCGTTAAATAGGCTTTAGGTGAAACATGGGCAGCAAATTTAAGAATTTCAGTTTAATCGGCCTGGGCATGGTCGCTGGCGTGGCAGCATCCATGCAATTTTCAGCAATGGCACAAAAAAGCGCCACCAGCCCACTCCCGGTTGAAGAGCTGCGTCAGTTGGCCGACGTGTTTGGTCTGATCAAATCAGACTATGTAGAACCCGTCGACGACAATAAACTGTTATCCGAAGCCATCTCGGGTATGGTTGGGTCTTTAGATCCTCACTCTGCCTATTTAGATAAAAAAGCCTTTAAAGAACTTAAAGAAGGTACACAAGGTAAATTCGTCGGCTTGGGTATCGAAGTCGGGATGGAAGACGGCTACGTTAAGATCATATCCCCAATCGAAGATTCACCTGCTTATCGCGCTGGTTTAAAACCAGGCGACCTGATCACCCGCCTTGATTCTGCGCCAGTCAAAGGCCTGACACTGGATGATGCCGTCAAAAAAATGCGCGGCGAACCAAACACCAAGATCACTTTGACGATTGCGCGTAAAAACGAAGACAAACCAATTGTGGTGACAATTACACGTGAGTTAATTAAACAACAAAGTGTCAAAGCGAAAATGGTAGAACCTGGTTATGCGTGGTTGCGTATTTCTCAATTCCAGGAGCCGACCGTTGAAGATATGGCAAAAAAAATCCAGACGTTGTACGCCCAGGATCCATCCATCAAAGGCTTGGTGCTGGATTTGCGTAATGACCCGGGTGGCGTATTGCCAGGTGCTGTCGGCGTTGCTGCGGCATTTTTACCAAAAGATGTGCCTGTCGTTTCTACCAACGGTCAGTTGGCAGATTCCAAAGCCACATTTTATGCTAAACGCGAATTTTATTCAGGTCGTACGTCGGGTGACCCTTTAGCAAAATTGCCAGAAGCGATCAAAAATGTGCCAATGGTGGTTCTCGTCAATACCGGTTCTGCCTCGGCATCAGAAATCGTCGCTGGCGCTTTGCAAGACTATAAACGTGCCACCATTCTGGGCACGCAAAGTTTTGGTAAAGGTTCGGTACAAACTATCCGCCAAATTTCAGCTGATACCGCCGTTAAATTGACTACGGCACGCTACTACACACCAAATGGCCGCTCCATTCAGGCGAAAGGTATCGTGCCAGATTTCAATGTTGAAGAAACTGCAGATGGCGATGGCTTCAATAGTTTGCGCACCCGTGAATCCGATCTGCAAAAGCATCTGAGCAACGACAAAGAAGCTGAATCAACTCGTCCGAAAATCGATGAATTGGAAGAAGAACAGCGTCTGATCGCACTGGCAAAGAAAAGCAAACCTTTGGAATACGGCAGCAAAGATGATTATCAGTTAGCGCAAGCGCTGAACCATCTGAAAGGCTTACCGGTCAAGGTGACAGAGCCTAAGGATCTCAAAGAGCACAAAGAAGACACTGATAAAGCAGATAAAACCGATAAATCAGGTAAAACTGACAAAGCGGAAAAACCAGATAACGCGGATAAAGACAACAAGTCTGACAAGAAGAAATAAGCATCATCGAATATGCTAAAGGCCGCAATCAGCGGCCTTTTTTTCAATAAGGTGCATGCCTTGGACATCATAAACTACTGCCCCATGCTGTTATTCAACAACGATTAGCCTGATGAACGACAATCAACTTCTACGGTATTCCCGCCATATTTTGCTCGAGCAGATCGGCATAGAGGGGCAAGAAAAAATCAATGCGGCCCGCGTTTTGATCATCGGTGCAGGCGGTTTAGGCTCGCCGGCAGCACTATATCTGGCGAGTGCCGGGGTTGGTCACATGACGCTGATTGATAATGACACAGTCGATCTGACCAATTTGCAACGCCAAATTTTGCATACGACAGAACGCGTTGGTTTGGCTAAGGTGATCTCGGGACAACAAAGTCTGCAACAGATCAACCCTGAAATCGAGATCGTGGCCTTGCAAGAACGTGCACAAGACCAGCGACTGGAAGAATTAGTCCACGCGGCCGACATCGTGCTTGACTGCTGCGATAATTTTGTCACGCGACACGCGGTCAATGCTGCCTGTGCAAAGTTTGCGGTGCCTTTAGTCTCAGGTGCCGCCATCGGTTTTGATGGTCAAATCAGCGTGTTTGATCAACGCGATCGCAGTGCCCCTTGTTACGCCTGTTTATTTCCACCCAAGGCTCAATTTGAAGAAGTGCTGTGTTCCAGCATGGGTGTCTTTGCGCCATTAGTTGGAATTATCGGCACCATGCAAGCCGCTGAAGCACTGAAGCTGATCATGCACATCGGCGAATCGCTCAAAGGACGCTTGCTCATGCTCGACGCCATGCGCATGGAATGGACAACGATAGGAATTCAAAAAAATCCGGTTTGTCCAGTTTGCGTTGGCTCACCTAACTTAACCCATCAGGCACATTAAATGTACACACTTTACTATTGTCCCAGTACCGCCAGCATGGTAGTTCATCTGGCTTTGTTAGAAATTGGTGCAGAACATGAACTCAAACTGGTTGATTTTGAAACCAGACAACAAAAAGATGCCGCTTATCTGGCGCTGAACCCTAATGGGGTAGTCCCTACCCTTGTCGTCGATGGCAAGGCGTATGTCGAAACAGCTGCGTTGTTGATGATGCTTGCAGAGCGGCACCCTGAAGCTGGGCTCGTCCCAGTCGCGGGCAGTGTTGAACGCGATCTGTGGCGGCAATGGCTAGTCTATCTGAGCAACGATTTACAATCGACTTTCCGTTTCTGGTTTTATCCTGGTGACCTTGGCTATACCGAACATCCGGAACCTGTGCGCCTGGCCTTACAACATAAGATAGAAACCATCTGGTCACATCTGGAAACGCATCTGAGCAAAAATGGTCCATATCTGTTGGGTGAACAATTTTCTGCCGCTGATTTATTTCTGACCATGTTGATGCGCTGGTCTCGCAACATGCCCAAACCCGCTGCAGAATGGCCTGCATTGGACAAGTTGACCCATCTGGTCACAAGTCGTCCTAGCTGGAAAAAAATGCATGCTATCGAAGCACTGAGCACCTGGCCTGAGGTGAAACCGGAGTGAAACCGATAGAGATGTATCGCACCCTGCAAACTGCACAAACGCACCCTGAAGTCAGTATTTCAGAATTTATCGGGGTGCGTAATTTGCATTTATCTTCCGACGCGATTCAGGGGTCGATGCGTCTGGCCATGCCGGACCAGATCGAACTCGAATACGTGCAGCAAATGATGATGTGGTTGCTGTTTAAAAAAGATCCGCAACATATCGCGCAGCTGGGGCTAGGCGCTGCGTCCTTAACCAAGTTTTGTTACCGCCAGTTCCCGCAGACCAAAATAACCGCAATTGAACTCAATCCCCATGTGATCAAAGCCTGTCACGAACATTTCAAACTACCACCCAACGATGAGCGCTTGCAGGTGTTGGAGATGGATGCCATGGAATTTGTCTGCGACAGCAACAACCATCATCAACTCAATATTTTGCAAGTTGACTTATACGATGCCGCCGCTGAAGCGCCAGCGTTAAGCAGCCCGGCATTTTATCGAGCCTGTGCAGATTGCCTGAAAGACGATGGCATGCTCACCGTCAATTTGTTCGGCAATCCTGACAATTACGAAGCCAACTGCAACGCCAATATTGAAGCTTTAGAAGCCGCATTTGATGCCGTGGTCTGGTTGCCCATGGTACATGACGCCAACACGGTAGCCATCGCTTTTAAGCAAGCACCATCAGTCGATTTTGAAGCACTCTACGAACGCGCGACAGAAATCAGACTAACGACGAAATTACCAGCAGCCAAATGGGTTAATGGTTTGAAGGCGTGGATGGCTGATTAGACACGTTGTCGCGACAAGTTAGTCAGACCCAAAGCATGCAGTCCGTCAATGTGGCGGGTTGCATCTACCGTGTGGCATTTCGTCATTCCTGCAGGTTTTTAGCACGACTCTAGCTTCTGCGGGGCGGGTACAACCCGCCAGATAGCAGCTATCCCATCCAAGATTTTCAACACGCCAAATTGCTGTAAGTCAAAATCGCGACTTCAGAACAATCTATCATTTTCAGATGATTATGAAGAAGAAATTTCCACATGGAAATTTTTCATAAAACATTCACAAAATATTTTTAAAATAAGCAAAAAACTTAACCTTTTTTAACTCCAAAAAGTTGGCATTCGGCTATTCTATTGGTCTGATTTGTAAGCAAATATTACTCCTTATGGCGCGTAACCCGGCGTTTCCACATTTCAAGATGCGTCAGCGTCTTGCAAAAAAAACTCGTGATGGAAGCGTCATGCGTTTGGGGACGGATTTAGTCTGGATTCCTGAAATTGAGCGTTCTATACTGCAATTCGGGGACCGTTATTTGCGCCGCATGTTCAGTGAACAAGAATTGCAGGACTGCCACTCAGCACGGCATCAAAGCTATGCCAGTCTGGCGGCAAGAGTCGCGGCAAAAGAAGCAACCATGAAAATATTAGGACTCAACAAAGATACGGCATTGCCCTGGAACTCAATCGAGGTGGTGCGCCGCACCAACGGCAGCACGGGCTTACGCTTACATCGTGAAGCGCAAACATTGGCACGCGTTGCAGGTCTGGATGATTACATACTGAGCCTCAGTCATGAACATGAATATGCCATTGCAACCGTCATAGCAACATCCATCGTTCCCCACCAAAAAACAACCAGGATCACTGTCAGAAATTAAACAATATCTGCAACCCTTTACTTTCCACCCAGCAATCGAAAGACTTTTATGAGCAAAGAACAAATTCGTCAGGTATTAAAAGAGCATGGCAAATTCTCCGCCGATATTGACACTTTGGCTGACGACGCGGATTTGTATGAAGCAGGCATGACCTCCCACGCGAGTGTGAATGTCATGCTGGCTTTGGAAGATACGTTTGATCTGGAATTTCCAGATCGCATGTTAAAACGTAGCGTCTTTGAAAGCATCAATGCAATCAACGCTGCCATCGAAGAACTGACTGCCTGATATGAAAACCGATTCCACCCTACTCACTTCCGCACGTCTGGTCGCAATGGAATTTGCTGCGCCACATGCTGATGCGGTCGACAAAGCAGCACGTTTCCCAATCGAGGCGGTTAACGCTTTAAAGCAAGAAAAATTATTGAGCGCCTACGTTCCGGTTGAACTGGGCGGCGCTGGTGCCAGCTTGAGTGAGTTGGTGGAAATCTGCGATATTCTGGCGCGCCAATGTGCAGCGACTGCGATGATTTTCGCGATGCACCAGATTCAGGTCATTACCATCGTCAAACATGCAGTGAATCATCCCTGGTACCGTAATTATTTGCAGGAACTGGTTCAGCATCAGTATCTGATTGCCTCTGTCACTTCAGAGGTGGGGGTCGGGGGTGAAATGCGCCGCAGCCAATGCGCGGTAGAAATTGAGGGCTCTCGCTTCAAACTGGTCAAAGATGCGACCACCATTTCTTATGGTGCGCAGGCGGATGATTTATTGGTGACTGCACGTCGAGCGCCAGATGCAGCCAATAGTGATCAGTCTTTAATCCTGGTTCGTAAAGCCGACTACACGTTGGAACAAAAAGGCAATTGGGATACCATGGGTATGCGCGGTACTTGCAGCCCACCATTCCTGATGACGTCCAGTGGCGATGTTGCGCAAATCATGGAAGCCCATTTTGGCGATATGTCGGCACAAACTGTGGTACCGGTATCGCACTTATTATGGGGTGGATGCTGGACTGGCTGCGCGGCTGCCGCCGTCAACAAAGCACGTGCGTTTGTCCGTGGCCAGGCACGTGCCAATCCGGGCACGGTGCCACCAACCGCTTTACGCTTAGCTGAACTGGTCAGCATGTTGCAAAGCTTGCGTACCTCAGTCAAAGCTTGCCTCACAGAATACGAAGAATTAGCAGCAGCCGAAGACGCAGCAGACGGCGTTTTGTCCTCTATCGGCTATTCACTCAAAATGAATAATCTTAAAGTCGATGCCACTCAGGCCTTGCCACAGATCGTCATTAAAGCTTTGTCAATTTGCGGCATTCTGGCCTACAAAAACGATAATAAATTCAGTATGAGCCGCCATTTACGGGATGCTTTGTCATCCATGTTAATGGTAGGAAACGACCGCATTTTAGCCACCAATGCGAATCTGTTATTAGTACTCAAAGACGACTAAACCCTAAGAGGAAGCCCATGTCTATCGATTTTTCTCCTGAAGTTCTGACCAACGATCTGGTCGAAGCTGGTCATATTATTCCGGTCGGAGTACAAGGAATTTTTGGTCGTGGCCCGGTATTTGAAAAAGTGTTGCGGCTGTTTGATGATTATGTGTCACGCGTTGCTGCAAATGATAACGCCACAAAAATGTCGTTCCCGCCCTGCCTCGATCGCAAGGTATTAGAACGCAGCGAATATCTCGATTCTTTTCCACAATTAGCGGGAACTATTTTCAGCTTTACCGGTACCGAAGCACAGCACAAAGAGCTCATTGAAAACGTGCATGAAGGTCGTCCGTGGACACATCTGCAAACAATGACCGCTGTCTGTCTGACCCCTGCTGCTTGTTATCCGGTTTATCCTAGTTTTACCGGTACTTTGCCTGTTGAAGGCAAACTGGTTGATATGCAGAACTGGGTGTTCCGCAATGAACCATCGCCAGAACCTACCCGTATGCAATCGTTCCGCGTCCGTGAGTTTGTGCGCGTGGGTACGCCAGAGATGGTCGTCGCATGGCGTGATACCTGGCTGCAACGTGGTATCGATATTCTGCAATCACTCGGTTTACCAGCGCATTCAGAAGTGGCATCTGACCCGTTTTTTGGTCGTGGCGGCCGTATGCTGGCAGCCAACCAACGTGAGCAACAATTGAAATTTGAAGTCGTAATTCCAGTGATTTCCCAAGAAAAGCCAACCGCTGTCTGCTCGTTCAATTACCATCAGGATCACTTCGGTAAGCTGTTCGAAATTAACACAGCCAGCGGCGAAGTCGCCCACACGGCATGTCTGGGTTTTGGTCTGGAACGTATCGTCATGGCGCTGTTTAAAACGCATGGCATGGACACCGCTACCTGGCCAACCGCAACCCGCGAAATTCTCGGCTTATGAGTCTGTGCGCTTTACCAAAAATTGATGTCACGAGCTATCAGCCCCACGCGCTGCATGGGGCTGAACGTGCCTGGGCTGAAACCAATTGCTATATCGATGTCTGGGTGGAAGTCTTGCACGCACAAGGGCTTAATCCACTGGCGTGCCTGTCTATGGTATTTGCGAATGACTTTGATGGCGATCAGTGGACTTTTTACAAGCCACCGCATGAAGACTTGTTTGCACTGTATGGCATCGACGTACAAGAACTCAACGTATGGCGTGGTTTGCTACCTAATGCCTGCGAACAATTACGCCGTGGACGTTTGGTCTTAACTGAATCTGATTCTTTTTATCTGCCTGATACATCGGGTACCGATTACCGCAGCAATCATGTCAAAACCACGATTGCGATTCAGGAAATCGATCTCGATGCGCAACGCATGGGCTATTTCCATAATAGTAGCTACCATGAATTACACGGCGAAGATTTTGTCGAAACCTTCCGTGTCGGCAAACCATATGATCCGACGTTTATGCCATTGTTTGCCGAATTTGTCAGACTTGATCGCGTACAACGACGCGATGACGCAGCTCTCGCGAAGATTGCCCTCGGTCTCCTGCATAAACATTTTGCACGTCGCCCTGAACACAATCCGGTCACCGCATTTACCCCCGTATTTTTGAGTGATGTTGAAAACCTCAAAGAACAGGGTATGGCGGCGTATCACGCGTATGCGTTCGCTACCTTACGCCAACTGGGCGCTGGTTTTAGTCTGGGTGCACAATATTTGCGTTGGCTGGAGCAACATGGACAGGGTGAATTCAGTATCGCGGCACAAGAATTTGACAGTATTTCTGATACGACTAAAACTTTATTGCTCAAAACGGCACGTGCCGTAATGGGGAAAAAAGCCGTTGACCTATCTCCTCTGACACAACAATTGGCACACCACTGGACTCAGGGTATGACGGCACTTGCGCATAGCCTGCAAAAGGTAGGCTGAGGCATGGTGAGCAACGCATTTGGTCGCCCATCAGATCACTCAACAGACAGCAGCAATCCACTCTTGAGTGCTGACTGGCGTATGGTAATGGCAGCGCCGTCGGCATTTTCCTCGCCTTCAGAATTAACAATCCACGGCACACAAAGCTTACCGGCAAAGCTTCCCTGCACCGCTGCATCGGTATTGCGTGAAGCGAATCAATTTCAATATGGCGAGCATCAGTTTGATACACTCGATATCTGGTTTTTTTGCGAAACAGAAATCAGTTCTGATGCCGCATTTTTGCATTTTGATGGGCTCGCTGGGGTAGTCGATATTTTCTGGAACGATAGGGTATTAACACGTTGCGAGAATATGTTTGTGCGGCATAGTCTGGATCTGCAGGCTTTGCAAATCCAGGGTGTCGGAACACTTAGTCTGCGTTTCATTGCACTCGACAGCTTGTTAGCACAACGTAGACCACGCCCGCGCTGGAAAACCAAATTAGTCGAACAACAGCAATTGCGCTGGTTCCGTACTAGTCTGATCGGGCGTATGCCTGGTTGGTCACCACCAGTCGCGCCAGTTGGCCCCTATCGCACCATCAGTCTGGAAATGCGTAACCCGCTTCGCTTGTGCAACCAACAAATGCATAGTCGGTTGATGGGCACGGACGGCATCGTTGACGCTGTTTTAGAGTTTGAAACTGGCATTGCGATCAGCCAGGTACGCTTGCATGTGGGTGATCGTGCACAAGAACTCAAACTTGAGCAATCGACAGAAAATAAAATACTAGCCCGTGGCGAATTAGTATTTACCGATCCACAATGGTGGTGGCCACATACCCACGGCAAACCGCATTTGTACACGGCGTTTGTCGAAGTTATTTTCCAGCAAGAAGGCAAATCGGTCTCTCAATTTTTTGCCTTAGGCGAACTCGGTTTCCGTCATATCCACGTGATACAAAGCAATGATGATTTTCATTTGCATGTGAATGGCGTGTCGGTTTTTTGTCGCGGTGCCTGTTGGACGCCAACCGATCTGCTGTCACTGAACGCTGATGAAGCAGCACAAAGAAGAATGCTGAGATTGGCGCGTGATGCCGGTATGAATATGCTGCGCGTCGTTGGCACCATGGTGTATGAGAATCCTATTTTTTATCGCCTCTGTGACGAGTTGGGCATACTGGTGTGGCAAGATTTTATGTTCGCTAACATGGACTATCCGGTCGGCGATTTGACGTTTGCACTGAATATACAAAACGAAGCTGAACAATTTTTGCAACGCTCACAGATGTCGCCATGTATTGCCGTATTGTGTGGCAACAGCGAAATCGAACAACAAGCAGCAATGTTAGGTCAACCACCAGAACTTTGGCGCAATGCATTTTTTGCCGAGACCTTGCCGCAACTCTGTCATCGCCTGAGACCCGATGCCATTTACTGGCCATCCAGCCCGGCAGACGGCGTGATGCCATTCCAGGTCGATGCGGGCGTCGCGCATTATTTTGGCGTCGGGGCGTATTTGCGTCCTTTGGAAGATGCACGTCGTAGCGGCGTGCGCTTTACATCCGAATGTCTGGGTTTTTCAAATATGCCAGACGACGCTTTGATCGACGGCATGCTCGCCAACGGTGTTGCACCAGGTCCGCATCCAGACTGGAAACACCGCGTACCACGTGACAATGGCACCAGCTGGGATTTTGAAGATGTGCGTGACCACTATATGGCCGAGTTATATCGCATCGACCCCATGCGTCTGCGCTATGCAGAACGTGAACGCTATCTGGCTTTAGCCCGTACCACGACTGGCGAAGTAATGGCACAAACGATACAAGAATGGCGTCGTCACGGATCAAGCTGCCATGGCGCATTGATCTGGTTCTGGCGTGATTTGTGGGCAGGTGCTGGTTGGGGTGTTGTTGATGCAAACGGCAATCCCAAAGCTGCTTATTATTTTTTAAAACGTGCAATGGCACCACTAACGGTTTTTCTGACCGACGAAGGCTTGAACGGATTGGCGATGCACGTGGTGAACGATACACCGAACAGCTTTGATGGCGAACTGGAGCTGTGTTTGTACAAGCATGGTGAAACCTGCGTTGCGCGCGCCCGTCAGTACATCACGCTTGCCGCCCACAGTAGCGTCATGCTAAGAGCTGATGCCATTCTGCCGCACTTTTTAGATACGACTTACGCCTATCGTTTTGGCCCCGCTGGACACCATCTCGCCGGATTGCATTTATATACGACTGGTGTAGAAATACCACTGTGTAGTCATTACCATTTCACTAGAGGTCAGGATCTGGCAACAGAACGCGATCTGGGTTTAAGCGGCGAAATAACACAAGAGACCAATGATGAATTTTTGCTGACCTTGCAGACGCAACGCGTGGCACAAGCTATTTACATCAACTCTCCCGGCATGACGCCAGACGACAATTACTTCCATCTGAGTCCTGGTATCAAAAAAATGATACGTCTCAGAGCACAACAGCTTCCGATCACACCTAAAGTCAGCGTACAAGGTCTGAATATGCAAAGCAGCGTCAAATGTCAGATTCATCTCAACCCCGATCCCTCCGCAGGCTGACCGTGGCAACCCAACTTTATCCTAGTAAAGACATTCTATTTACACCTCAAGCCTTTTGGTTTGGCGAAAGTCATGCGCCGTTGCTCGGTTGGTACCATCCGGCCCGTAAGCGTGACCTTGGTGGTAGTCGTCAGTGTGGCGTAGTGTTGTGTCCACCATTCGGCCACGAATATATGGTCTCGTATTTGTCGTACAAACATTTGGCAAATACGTTAGCGAAAGCAGGTTTTGACGTCCTGTTTTTTGATTACAACAATAGCGGTGATTCAGCCAATTTGGACGGCGACAGAGTCGTGATCTGGCAATCCAATATCCTTGCCGCAGCCGCACAATTACGTCAAATCGCTGGCATCGAACAAATTACCTTATTTGGACTGCGTTTGGGTGCTTTGCTGGCGGCCAGCATCGCCAAGGATATTCAGGCATCGGCATTAGTGATGTTAGCGCCAGCAGTTTCTGGGCGCGCCTATTGCCGTGAGTTGCAAGTGTTGCGGAACATGAGTGCCTTGCAATCGACATCAGCTGCAGCACCTGCGGCATCTGCTGAACCAGCAGCAACGGCAGAAAAAAATGAATCTGAAAAGCAAATCAGTGATGATGAATTAACTGGCTACGAATTTAGTACAGAAATGCGCAGCAGTATCGGTAAGCTCGATATGCTAAAAATGCCCGCACCAGACATACCTGTATTGATTATTTCCAGAGACGATGTCGCCGGACAAGAAGAAAAACTCGCAAATAGCTGGAGCCAAAGCAATCCCCATTTGCACTTGAGCAGCAGCCCCGGCTATGCGGGCATGATGAAGCCCGATGCCCATGATACCAAGGTACCGGACGAGATATGGCTGGAAGTAGCTGCCTGGCTCACACCTTTGTTTGAAATTCAGCCAGCGCCAGCTAACGATGACATCAATTTAGAAACCGCAATTACGCTGAAAATTAGCGGACAAGCCATCACCGAAAACCTGGTCTCCTTCGAAGAGCTGGTTGGCGTCGTTAGTCGCCCCGTTAGCCGCGCTTCCCAGACTTTGCCCACCGTTTTACTCACCAATATCGGCGCCAATCATCGCGTTGGCAATCACCAACTCTATGTCAAGTTAGCGCGTGATCTTGCTGCGGCAGGGTTTACCGTTTTGCGTTTTGATAAAGCTGGTATCGGATACAGCAAACCTACTAGTGAAGGTAAAGAAAACGACGTGTATGCCAATGGTGGCGTGAATGACATACGCTCTGCTATGCAGTTTATGCGCATCGCGTTTGGTAGCGAACATTTTGTCGTTGGCGGTTTGTGCTCTGGTGCCTATTTCTGCTATCTGACAGCACTGGAAGAAGCCAGCGTCAAAGGTGTCATTTTAATGAATCAACTGGTGTACCACTGGAATGAAGGCGATAGCCTGGAAGCACGACGAAAAGAATCAATCAAATCGACCCATTTTTATGTCAAAGCGATTCGCAATTTGCATACCTGGAAGCGGGTCTTGCGCGGCGACATACAATTCCGGCAGATCTTCGTAAAATTGTCACGAAGGGTCACTAAGCGACTGCATATTTTGTCGCAAGCGTTTATCACTAAATTTGTAGAAAGCCACCATTTCTTAGGAAAAGTAGCACGCCAGTTCAAACAAATGGAAGCGCGTGGTATTGAGATTTTAATGATTATGGATGCGGGCGACAGCAGCGTCGATCTGATGACCGAAAACTTCGGCAGACACGGTGTACTGTTAGGTAAAAGTCCACGTATCAAACTGGAAATATTAAAAGGCGCTGATCATACTTTTACGCCACGCTGGGCGCAAAAGCATGTGGTTAACTTGATTACGACACATTTGCAGAAACGGTTTCAAGCGGCTTCTGCAAACGCGGAAAAATAAATTTCCAGACCACGACAGTCTCAAAAATTTCGACGAAAATCAGTGCGAATATAGCGCCGGCGGTACCCCAATAAGGAATCGCAAAAGATGTAATTCCCAACACGAGTATCAGCGTTACCGTTCCTAAGAAAAACATGGAACGGAACGCTCCACCACTCATCAACCACGTCGTCCCGATCCAGCGCACCGCGTTGACTGCAAAATAAGCACCCCACATCATCATGAGTGGCTCCAGGCCGTGGTACTTCGTCTCGCTACCGATCCAATGTATTTCGATAAACGGGAAGGTCAATAACAACAGACCGACGTAGGCAACTACGATCACTTCAATGCCAACAATGGAGAGAAACGTAAAACGTTTCAATCGCGCCCATTGCTGAGCAGCAATCAAACGCCCTGCTTCTGGTCTGGCGACTCTTGACCAAGCCGCCACAATCAGCGGAATCGGCATGAGTAATAAGCGAGACGCATTGAGATCAGCAACGGCCTCGCTATTCATCCATAGTTTAGCCAAATATAAATAACTGTAGTTGGTCAGCCATCCGACAATCACCCCCACCACTGCCCAGCGGCCGTGTCCGGTAATGGTCGCCTGATGTTGTGCAATCAGCGCCATATCCTCCTGATCGATTTCAGAGGATGTTGTGGCCGTGCGATCACGTAGGCGCTCCCTGCCAAACAATGCAGATAAAAACGACGAACCAGCTAATACAGCGAAAACATAAATAACTTCAACATGTTGGTAGAGAATTAACAACGCCAATCCTGCGACGACAGCAAGCACATACACGATGTCTTGCCTGAAGACACTATGCAGATCTGACTGAATAAATCCGACAGTCCGGCCATATTCACGAAAACCATTACCAATAACGTAAAGGGCAAAAATCAGTCCCATTAAATTATTTACACTACTCACATCTGAGCTAAACAATGGCGAAAATTCAGCCACCAGAAAACTTACCGCCCCCATCCACAAGGTACAGAAAATCTGGCGATACCAGTATCGCCGCAACAGAATCCGTCTGGCACTCTCGTGTACCACGTTGGCGACGGTTGCGAGTGGTCCCGCTATCCAAGAGTCAATGACCAGGCCCGCCAGCAAACCAACCGCATATAACAGACTGTATAAGCCGTAATCGCTTTTTTCGATCAGACGCCACAACATCATGCCTATGAGCAAGTTCAAACCGCTCAGCATGCCTTGATCAATCACTGAAATGAAAGAAGTAGAAAGAAATTTTTTAGAAAAACTCATGAGCTTGCGTTAACATTCGTATCAGACGAACCTTACCATCACTGTAGCTAGATGTAAAAAGAGTTTCCATCTTTTACAATTCAGCCTCAACTTTTACTTTGCGATATGAAACCACACTTCGAAAACGATCGTGCCCTTGTTCTGTTTAGTGGCGGACAAGATTCTACTACCTGTCTGGCATGGGCCTTGTCACGCTACGCGCATGTTGAGACGATAGGTTTCGATTATGGTCAACGACATGCCATAGAATTAACAGTCAGACCAGAATTGTTAAAGAAAATGCGCCAGTTCTCGCCCGAATGGGAAGCGCGTCTGGGCGAAGATCATATGATAGATTTGTCACTAATTTCACAATTATCACAAACCGCAATGACCGAAGATATTGCCATAGAAATGCAAGAAAACGGTTTACCTAACACGTTTGTACCGGGCCGCAATCTGATGTTTATGATGGTGGCAGCGACTTTAGCGTATCGCCGCGGTTTAAATGTTTTGGTTGGAGGTATGTGCGAAACTGATTTCTCGGGTTACCCTGATTGCCGTGATGACACCATGAAAGCCTTGCAAGTCACGCTCAACCTGGGCATGGCAACGCGCTTGAAGCTTGAAACGCCTCTCATGTGGATCAACAAAGCACAAACCTGGGAAATGGCAGAAGATTTAGGCGGCAGCGCCATGGTTGATCTGATCCGCGCTGATACCCATACCTGCTATCTCGGTGAACGTGGCGAATTACACGAATGGGGTCATGGCTGCGGTACCTGTCCTGCTTGTGAATTACGTGCTCGCGGCTATCTGCAATACAAAGGCAGTGTATAAGTTGTATTTTAAGCTCGTCGCCAGGTTGATTTGTAAGCTCAGAGTTAGGATGTGAGCTTAATATCGTCAGAAATGAATACACTTAGTCTGTACCAGTTTGCCTACTGGTGTTGTGATATCCGACATTTTCTTAACTTACCTCACGCTGAACCTATTATGCTGCTAGCTCTGATGACCGACCTCCATGCGAACCGCGAAGCGCTTTCCGCATGCCTGGCTCATGCGGAGCAACAAAAGGTAACGCGCTACGCCTTTTTGGGTGACATCGTCGGCTATGGCGCTGACCCTGCCTGGGTCTTACAGACGGTGATGGATTATGTAACCAAAGGCGCATTCGTATTGATGGGCAACCATGATGCCGGTATCTTGCAAGAAGATAAAGGTGACATGAATCCGGTAGCGAGGCAGGCAGTGGAATGGACACGTGCCCAGCTAAGCAAGGAGCAAATTGCGTTTATTGCAGCGTTACCCTACCGCATAGAATTTCAGGATATGTTACTGGTACACGCCAATGCATGGGCACCAGACAAGTGGGAATACATCGACGGTGTGATGGAAGCCATGCGCAGTATGCATGCGTGCAAAGCCGCTATTACCTTCTGTGGCCATGTACATATGCCGACCTTATATCACATGACACTGACTGGCAAGACTGGTGAATTTTTACCGACGCCTGAAAGTAGTATTCCCTTAAGCAAGCAACGCCGGTGGCTGGTCATTCCAGGTTCTGTAGGTCAACCGCGCGATGGCAATCCCGCGGCTTGCTATGCAACTTTTGACACGGAGACACAAGAACTCACGTATTTCCGCGTTCCTTACGACCATGACACTGCCGCCAAGAAAATTTTGGCAGCTGGGCTTCCTGCATCATTAGCGGCACGTTTATTGACCGGAGATTAAAATGAGTGCGCGCAGCCTGCAGATCGGAATGGAATTCGATGGCTACCGGCTAGAAGAAAAATTGCATACCGGTGGCATGGCAGCATTATGGCGTGTCACTGATCTGCGCCAGCGCCATCTCAACAAACCCGGCATGGAAAACGGTGTACCACCGCTGATCATGAAAGTACCGTTGCTGTTTGCCAGCGACGATCCAACAGCGATTGTGGCGTTCGAAGTCGAACAAATGATCATGCCCAAACTCAAAGGTGAGCACATTCCACGGTATTTCGGTGCCGGTGATTTTGATGCGCAACCGTACATTGTGATGGAACAAATTGCCGGAGAATCATTACGCAGCCGCTTTGAAAAAGCACCATTACCACTTGATGAAGTCGTCAGCGTCGGCGTTAAAGTCGCCAATGCCCTGCAAGACCTGCATCGCCAACATGTGATTCACCTCGACATCAAGCCTAGCAACATTATGTTTCGCGATGGTCTTGCGGTATTAATTGACTTTGGCTTGTCGCGCCATGACCGCTTACCCGATTTGCTGGACGAAGAATTTCGCCTGCCTTTGGGCACTGGCCCGTATATATCGCCCGAACAAGTGATGGGGGTTCGTAATGAACCCCGCAGTGATTTGTTTGCGCTGGGGGTGCTGCTCTATCATCTGGTCACAGGTGAACGTCCATTTGGACATCCTACTTCAGTATCAGGTTTAAAAAAGCGTCTGTACCGCGACCCGATTCCACCACGCAACCACAGACCAGATATGCCAGACTGGTTGCAAGAAATCATTTTGCGTTGTTTGGAAGTCGATCCGAATGCGCGTTTTGATACGGCGGCGCAACTGGCTTTTTTATTGCAGCACCCTGAACAACTGACTTTGACTGCGCGCGCCAAAAAAGATCAGCAGGATGGCTATTTGGCGGTCGTTAAACGTCGCTTTAAAGCGGTTGGCGCTGATCTGGTGCTGCAACATAGCGTTTCCGAACAATTGTCAAAAGCCCCGATTATTGTGGTGGCACTGGACTTAAGTCACGGGTCAGAAAAATTGGCTGAGAGCCTGCGCCAAATAACACGTCGTATGCTACAAACTGAACCCGGCGCCAGACTCGCGTGTCTGACGATACGCAAAACCAGCCGCATCGGTATGGACGAGAGCCTGATACAACAAGGTGAAAACATTCACGTTAAACAATTGGTTGAACTCAAACACTGGGCACGCCCCTTGAATCTCAACAGCGATAAAATTACTTTTCACGTATTAGAATCACCCGATCCGGCAGTGGCGATCATTGATTACGCTCGCAACAATGATGTTGATCACATCATCATTGGCTCACGCGGTAGTTCTGCATTGAGACGCTACCTTGGTAGCGTCTCAGCTCAGGTGGTCGCCGAAGCAGACTGCACGGTGACTGTGGTGAAGAACAACGAGAAATAAACAGTTTTTATTGAACTGTCTTTGTTAAGCTGTAAGTATTTAGGACTTCATTCTCAGACTTCATTTTTCCCTGATTTATTTTTTACGTACAATCAACGAACTCTTTTCATCTTCTTTGTAAGCGTATGTTACTTTTCCACGGCGAACTTCGCCCATAAATAACATATTTTGCGTAATCGCCTCATGATCCGTTTTAGAAAATGGCTTTTTGTAGCGTGTCACGACCGTTGACGTCGCCTCGTATTTCATGTCTTCTAAAGCATTTTTAATTTGCTCGGGCGCAGTGCTATTGGCCTGCATAATCGCCAGACTGAGTATGCGCAATGCATCGTAGGTCTGTGCCGCTGCCACTGCAGATGGAATGCGCTTTGCATTATTCAGACGCAGGTAGGACAAGACAAAACTGTCGCTACGGGTAGATTCATTTTCAATAAAGGTCACAGGCATACGGGCACCTTCAGCATTTGCCCCTGCTTGCTCAATGAAACCGTGATGCGACAAAATCCATGAACCGACTAAGGGAATGTTGGCTCTTACCTTACCCATACTGTTGGCAACCGCCGCCGCTTCGTTGGCCAGGCAATAGGTGACGATGATTTGGGCGCCCATTTGCTTAGCATGCAGTACTTGCTTGCTCATATCGACATCGCCAATTTTGAAACTTTCAACGGCAACCGGCGTCAGGTTACGGCGCTTCATTTCTGCAATCAGACTATCTTTACCAAACTGACCATAAGGGGTCTCATCATGCAAAATTGCAATCTGATTCAACTTGCGTTTATCAATTACGTCGTTGAGCATGGAAACCGGTTGCAAGCTATCACTCGCGGCAACCCGGAAAATATAGCTATTCGGGACTGCTGGTGGCATAAATTGCTGAGTGACTTTGGCGCCAGTCGCACCACTGATAATGAGCGGGATTTTGGCATTTTGAAAAACCGGTGCCGATTGCAGAGCAACACCGGTATTGGCAAAACCAACGACTGCAACAACTTTTTCTTTTTCGATCAATTCTTTCGCCATCGCCACACCAACTTCTGGCTTGGCCTGATCATCTCGTTCAACCAGTACGATTTTGCGTCCAAGGACACCACCAATCTGGTTCAAATCGCTTTCAAAAACACGCGCACCACCGCGAATACTCTCGCCCATATCCAATGATGATTTGGCGCTGAATGGACCGATAATGCCTATTCTGATTGGCGTCTGATCTGCAAAACTGACAGAAGTTGCGCTCGCACTGAGTAAGGCACAGATAACAATAGATTTGATACGCATTATTTCTCCAGGATTTTAGGCATGACTTACGCAAAAGCGCTCCAGCAGTGCAATGGCACCTGGCAGTACAAGTGTACTGCCTTGGTATCCATAGGTAACCATTATTCGTCAGAAAAATGGTCGTGCAAGCCAAAGTTGTGTGAAACTTTTATAATCTGAGACCTATTTTCACAGGAGAGAGACGCTAACCTTTCGACACAATGTTGTCAATGAGCAATATACATTCAAGCGCGAATGTCTTATCAAGTTATTATTTGATTCTGCTGATATGACCTCGCTGCCAATTGCCGTGAAAGTGATGAGGGCCATACGATACAAGCGATTTGAGGGACGCAGGGAAGCAAAGGTAGCCTTGACTATTGTGTTGCGTAATTATTAATGGCAAAGTGTTGTTAATTAACACGAGCGAACACGACAGGCAAATACATCATGCTTACCGAAAGTCAGTTAAACCATGCCATTGAGTTATTGGATCAGTCAGATTCGCTGATTATTGCTGCTGGTGCAGGCATGGGCGTTGATTCGGGCTTACCTGACTTTCGAGGAACGGAAGGCTTTTGGAAGGCGTATCCAGCACTGGGAGCGCAAAAAATCGCATTTCATGAAATCGCGACACCAGCAGCTTTTCGTCGAAGGTCTCAACAAGCGTGGGGATTTTACGGACACAGGCTGAATTTATACAGAAATACAGTGCCCCACGAGGGATTCCACATTTTACGTCAATGGGCCACTGCAAAAGCTGCGGGTTACAGCATTTTTACCAGCAATGTGGACGGCCAATTTCAGCTTGCCGGATTTGATCCGCAACACATTAACGAGTGTCACGGATCGATCCACCAACTCCAATGTATGTTGCCTTGTAGTGAAACAATCTGGTCAGCACAACACTTCCAACCGATTGTTGATACCGTTAATTGTCGTCTTGAGAATACGGCACCAACATGCCCACGCTGTGGCGGTATGGCCCGGCCGAACATTTTGATGTTTGAAGATTGGCATTGGCTGGATCATCATCAAAAACAACAAGCCGATCGCCAACTGCGTTGGCTACAAACTGTTTCCCGACCACTGGTAATTGAAATTGGCGCTGGTACCGCAATACCAACGGTGCGCCATTTCAGTCACAAAATCGTGCAGCAGTATGGGGGGCGACTCATCCGCATCAATCTGCGTGAACCAAAGGTTGCAGGCAAAGCAGATGTTGGTCTGGCGGCTGGCGCGGTTGAAGTACTGACGGCTTTGGATCTGGCCTGGAAGGCGCGGTGTAATTCGACCTAATCGCCGTTGGAGTCAAAAGCTCAGGCGATTTGTCGTCCTTGCTTCCAGACACCAATTACCACAGGTACACCCTGAAACATTCTGACTCGTAAAAAATCGGCACGTAGTCCAATCGCAATCTCACCCCTGTCAGTCATGCCTATTTTTTGTGCAGGAGTGCGACTCACCGTTGCAATAGCCTGCGGTAAAGAATAACCATGTTCTTGCAACAAAAAAGCTCCATGCAACAAACTAGCGGGTACGTAATCCGAAGATAAAATATCTAGCAAACCATGTCGCGCTAACTCTGCGGCAGCAACGTTTCCTGAATGTGATCCACCTCTGACGCAATTGGGGGCACCCATGACAATCGCCAACCCGTGTTCGCGCGCAGAATTCGCTGCTGCCAAGGTAGTTGGAAACTCTGAAATACTAACCCCTTCGCGCACGCCTTCAAGCACGTGTTCTGGCGTGGTATCGTCGTGCGTCGCCAATGGAATTGCTTGCGCATTGTCATGACAAAGATGCCTGATTTTTTCACGATTCTGGCTTACATATCGTTGTTGGCGATCTGAAAATATCTTCAACATTGCATCGACTTTTTCGTCACACCATCCGTGCCGGCCAGCGACCTGAATACGGTAAGCATTCAAGTCCGTCCACTGTCTTTGACCAGGCGTATGGTCCATCAAAGACACCAATTTTAAACGTGGGTGTCGGGCTAAGGGCGTAAACAGCGACAATAAGTCCTGCTCTCCCAATTCAAGACGCAGGTGCAAATAATGCTCAGCCCGCAATAATCCAGCTTCGCGCGCATCGTCAAAACCTTTAATGCAGGCTTGAAGCGTCTGCGTTCTGAAACTATCCGGTTCCAGATCACCTACTGCAATCGCATCTAAGACGGTCGTAATACCAGCTGCAATCACCTGAGCATCATGCGCCAAAATTGCGGATTGCACAGGCCAACCAACTTTAGGGCGCGGCAGCAGGTGTTTTTCAACATTATCGGTATGCAACTCAACCAAACCGGGCAACAGATAATCACCATGCCAATCATCGCCAACCATTCCATGGCAACCAGAAGTCAGTTCGCTGAACTCGCCACGACGCACAGCAACACAACCAGTAAATACCTGATTTGCTGTAACAATGCGTGCGTTACGAATAGAAAATTCAGTGACTTGAATAAAATTCATGAATTAATTGCCTTAGAGAAACCATTACGGGCAGCACCTTACCATACCTGTCCTGCAAACTCCTCACACCTTAATCGAAAGATAGAAAGTTTTGTAAAAAAAATAACTATCGCTTTAATGACATTCATTTAAATCATTAACTATTACTTAATACCACTTTTTACTCACAAAATCTTATTCAAGAAAAAAGCAAGAATTCACTTTTTTGTATTGAGGATAGGCTGTTAAATTGAATCTGGTAAATCATTTTTTATTTTGATTTTGCCGTTTCTCATATTTTATTGTTTTTACCGCCATTTTTCATTCACATCTGCTTTGTCTACTTCGTCAGGAATACATGATGCGTTATGTCGTTTTGTACTTTTCCGTTTTGGTCAGCCTGTTCACTCCGGCACATGCTTTTGCAACTGACACCGTGGCAAAAATCCGCAAAACGCAAACACTGACGATTGGTGTCAGAGAAAGCCCACCATTTGCATTTATCAACGCAAATGGGCAAGGCATGGGCTACGCGATTGATTTATGTTTGAAAATTGCCGATGCGATGAAGAAAGAATTGAAGTTACCAAATTTGAAAGTACAGTTTACTCCGGTTGATTCAAGCACACGCTTTAGCGCCTTGCTGGAAGACAAGATTGATCTGGAATGCGGTAGTACTACCAACAATGCAGAACGACGAAAAAAGTACGATTTTACGATTCCGCATTTTTTCTCTAGCGTCAAGGCTTTAGTCAGGGTAGATAGTGCGATTAAAAATTGGAATCAGTTCCGTAACCGTACCATCGTAACAACCAAGAGCACGACGACTGTCAAACTACTGACGGATCGCAATGATATTAACTCACTCAATATCAAACTGATCGAAGGCAACACGGACCAGGATTCGTTCAAAATGGTCGAAGAAAATAAGGCTGATGCTTTCCCTATGGATGATGTGTTGTTGTACAGCTTGCGCGCAGATTCCAAAAATCCAGCCAGCTTTGCGATTGTCGGCGATGCGCTATCGGTAGAACCGTATTCCATCATGATGCGTAAAGATGACCCAGGATTCAAAAAGATCGTTGATAGCGAGATGCTACGTATTATCAATGACGGTGAAATTTATAAAATTTACGAGCGTTGGTTTATGCGTCCCATTCCACCAAAGGGTTCGAATATGAATATGCCTATGGGCTTTTTATTACGTGATTCATTGCGTTTTCCCACGGATCAGGTCGGTAACTGAATAACAGAACCATGAGCCGTTACGCACTCTATTTTGCACCAGAACAGGACAGCAAGTGGTGGCACGCAGGTTGCCAATGGCTAGGTCGTGACCCAACGGTGACTAATCATACTGCAAACGTTGAACAACTCCTTATCCCCAATGTGTTACCTAATGTTTTGCAACATCTGACGAAAGACGCCCGGAGGTACGGCTTTCACGCGACATTAAAGGCACCGTTTCGCCTGGCGCCAGGGCATCAGGTTGCAGAACTCGAACGAGCGTTAGAGACTTTTTGCCAGCAGCAGAAAGCCATAAAAATTCCTTCTCCGCAATTGGAATGGATGGGCAATTTTCTGGCTATTCGCCCGATTGGCGACACCAGCTTATTGAATCAGTTAGCAATGCAATGTGTGAGTCAATTTGATCATCTACGTGCCGCACTAAAGCCGGGAGAGTTGGCACGCCGGCAGCAACATCAACTAAGTGCGCGACAGCTGCGATTGTTGCAGCATTGGGGATATCCTTACACGGAAGAAGAATATCGCTTCCATATGACCCTCACGGATAGTCTGGATAACACAGACTCAGCTGAAGCGATACTGCGAGCAGCGCGACGCCATTTTGATATTGGCGAACCACTCATCATACGCAGTATTGCCTTATTTCACGAAACCAATCCTGATGAGGATTTTCGCTTGCTGCAGCGTTATCCGTTTGGTCATTAAATGTGGATTGTTTTGACTTAACATCGGACATAAACTTAAATTAAGTCTTGTTCTTTTATGTTAATTTTAGTTGCATCACCTTTGTAGAATGCCACTAACTATCTACAATGAACTAAATCATTTTTATGCTGCTAAGGCATACTCTCAACTATGACCATCACACCCGAGCAACTGACGTTGCTAATGAAGGAGGTAGAAGCTGAAGATCCTATTGACTTCGCGGATCTTCCTTTTGAAGATGATCAGTTAAGAACTTTAATTGCAGGTCACTTGTGTGAAATGGCAGAAAAGCTTGAAAGTTTTAGCGTAGAAGACAGACAACTCACACTGCTGGCAGTGGCCGCTAAGCTCGTGTTGGAAAATATGGTTTTACATATTCAGCTATTAAGTCAACACGGGATTCCATTGAGCACCGAAGTCAATGACTTGTTGCAGAGCCTGCGGCAAAAAAGATAACACCCAACGCAATGGCTGATTGAAAGCACGAAGTGAAGAAACATTCGCAACACCCTATCTCGATTGCCAATAATATCGTACTGATTCCCGGTTTTATGTGCGATGCGTTTTTGTGGGAAATGATGCTCCCGGACTTACAGGAACTAGGATCAATTCATTTTGCCGACTTAAATTATGGAGACAGCATCGACGCAATGGCCTTGCGTATCATTCCCGAACTACCACCATCCTGCATACTGGTCGGTTTTTCTTTGGGTGGCTATGTTGCCCGTCGTATCGCCCTGTTGGCACCAGAAAAAATCAATAAGCTGATCTTACTCAATACCTCAGCGCGCGCCACAACCCAAGAAGAAATTGACCGCAATCAGCAACAAATAAAGATGCTGAAAGTTTTCCCATACAAAGGGCAGACTATCACCGCCTTGAAACGGGGCTTACATCCTGACAATGCCGACAACACGGCGTTACTGACACTCATGCAAAACATGTCGCTGGCTTTGGGACGCGAAGTATTTATCCGGCAACTAAGCATCGTTCGTGAGGATGGCCATGCCGATTTTGAAAAGATTTTCTGCCCTGCACTTGTCGTTGCAAGTCGTCAGGATCAGATGCGGTCTTTAATTGAAGCAGAAAACATTGCTGCAGCCCTTCCGCATCCGACTTATCGCATTCTCGATCAATGTGGTCACATGTCACCACTAGAAAAACCAAAAGAACTCGCAAATTTATTGCGTAGTTTCATCACCAGTTAAGTCCCTCCCTGGCATCCCCCAGTAGTTGCCGCCACCAAAATTTTGCGCTTAAGCTACTATTAATTTTTCTTAAAAAAATAAAAAATATAAATTTAGCAACAATACCACTTAATATATTAAGTCTTGTAAAAAAAGAATGATCAAAAAAAAGAAGTATTAAATAGCGAAATATTCTTATCACTCCTTTTGCAGAAAAAATTATTTAAGCGAAAATAAATGGCATTTAATCGTATATTAATTAACTTTAGGCGAAATTCTGTGATTAAGCACTAATCAAAAAAATATACACCGTGGCAGGTCGTTTACTGCAAAACTGATTCCAGTTAAATAAATACATAAAAAACAACAATACCACAACAAATAAAGTATTGCCTTTTTTATACTAATACCTCAATATAGCATTTAGTGACATTTATTTAACTTTTTAAGAGGCTTCCTTTGAAAACGGTCATCATTTTTCTCATCGTTTTTGTTTTAGCACTCATCGTCGGTCGTCTATTTAAGAAAACGCAACGCCCGGCAAGCAGTCAACAAACCTGGCCTTATTACGTCAAACGTCCAATGGGAGCAGCTGAACAAGTGCTGTATTTCCGGCTCATCAATGCTCTGCCTGATCACATTGTTCTGGCTCAAGTCAATATCGCCCGCATACTCAATGTCAAGCCAAGCGAAGACTTTCACGAGTGGAATAATCGTATAAATCGTCTCAGCTTTGATTTTGTCATATGCAATAAGGATTTCAGTGTCGTTGCCGCGATAGAACTTGATGACGCCAGCCAGCATAATTTTTACCAGCAAGATGCAGACGCCAAGAAAAATAAAGCCTGTAAAGATGCCGGATTACGACTGATACGCTGGCACGTCAAATTATTGCCCGATGAAGCTGCCATACGAGCTGCATTCAGTGAGCCGTTGATTTCAAAATCTAGTCGCCCCGATCCTGCTCAGGATGATCAATTTGATCAAATGCTCTCTAGTGTTGGCTGAATAAGCAGATTCGAGGTGAAATCAGGTCTGTTTTGCAAAAAAAACTTGCCTAGCACCGTAAGACAACTTATGTTGTAAGCATCGACCCTATCTCTCCTCATATTTTCCACATCCTGCTTCAGGGGCAGAAATCATGATACGCACTATGCTAATAGGAACGTTAATGGTCGCCTGCACCAACCTTGGATTTGCCCAGGACATAAAACGAACACCTATACGCCCCAGCCATCCTTTGCTCGGTGCCTGGAAAATCGAACTTCCAGAATTCGCCTGCTATGAAATGTACAACCTGAGAGCAAATGGCACTAGGCGCACCATCAGTGGCAGAGAGGTGAGTGAATCAGTCTTCCGTATTTCAGACTATCCTAGTGCGCGTGGTTTTTATAAATGGATTGATAAAATCGTCAAACACAATGGCCAAGCTGACTGTACGGGGGAAAAATCCCCGATTGGCGACATTGCAATCAACTATATCTTGTTACATCCAGACGGCACACAATTTTTACTCTGCTCTGAAGAAAATCTGCATGAGTGCATAGGTCCATTTATTCGTCAGGAATCTATCTGATCGTCTGCCTCAGAAATTACTGCACTGTCGAGATCATGACTATGTACTTGCGCTCCCACAGCAGTATCCGGTGTATACGCCAAAATATCACCCGGTTGGCAGTTCAAAATCCCACAAATTTTTTCTAAAGTATCAAATCGGATTGCCTTAGCTTTTCCGGTCTTCAACACAGATAAATTTTGCACTGTGATACCGACAATGGCTGACAAGGTATTAAGGCGCATTTTTCGCTGTGCCAACACGACATCGAGATTAACAATAATAGGCATAATGGTCAGATCGTGAGTTCTACTTCGTCATTGAGTTCTGTACCGATTTCCAGAGACCAGATAATCAATAAAGAAATTCCTACCCACACCGTATCGCCAAGTGCATCAGCGAATATTCTGAAAAAATAACTGATCTTGCCATCCTGCCAGAACATCACGCTACAAGTCAGCACCAGCAATTGCACGGCGTAATAAAATAAACTACTAAAGAATGCGACATAAAACGCATAACGCGCATGACCAATTGCTTTGCGATTGAAAATTTCTCCAATAGAGAAGCAAGTCAGTAATTGATTCAATTGCAGCATCAGGTATTCCAGACTTGCCGCCAGCACCACAATACAAAACATCAGAAAAATCCGCGCCTCTGACGTCACACCGTGTCTCTTTATCCAATCAAAGTAATCATCTCCAGGGTTAATGCTTTGTAGTATCAGCCTGACGATAGTAAGATCACCGGAAGGAAGGCTCGTCCACGTTATGCCTAACGCAGCCAGAGCACACACCAAAATAAGGAACATAGAAAGCACGGTGAACCAAATCAGATAAGAACTGACCTGACCGATAGCAACAACGCGTGATTTTGAAGAAGGTGGCATAACAAAGCTCCATAACAGGAAATGATGGAGCTTATTCTAGGCTGATAAAATTAAATATCAAGTATTTTTTATCGTTTATCGATAATTAAATATCGCTTTTAATGTTTTTTTAGGTTATTGCCTGCTATTAGCGGATTGCACCCACCCTACGACGCTTCATCATTCCGGCATGCGTTTAGTGAGAATTTAGCGGAAATTTAGCGATAATCCAGCGTCATTTTATTCAAAGTGGCGGATGTTCAATGAACAACACCAGACTCCTAGAGCTTTGTCACACTTTCCACGGTTTGATCGATGTATTCGCCATTCGCATCACTGAATTTCAACCTGACCGGATACCATTCCATCTCGGGTGCAAGCCAGATATCCAGTGTCTGATCTTTGGAATCAGGCGGCGGTGCTTTACTGATATGCACCGTATTAAGTTCACCCATAGCGGTCGTGATTTTTTCGCTAGCAACAACCTTGAAAGTCCACTCTTCCGCATCACGGCGACCAGCAACAAACATTTTCCACTCAGAGCCCGGTTTGAATTTTTCGCCCGCTGCTCGCGCTTGTGCGACCAATTGCCATGTTGCGCTGGTACGATCTTGTTCGCCGCCTTTGATTGGATAAGTTTCAGCGGATGCCGTGAACGAGATGGTTTTGCTATCGCGATTAAAACCAGTCGTGGTCGCTGGTTTTCCAAAACGCTTTTCTACAAATTTTTCGGGGGCCAGACCAAAATTATCGATACTGCCAACACTGCTCGCATCGAGAATTTTGCCAAATAACATGGCGCGTGTTTCGGTCAGAATTTGATAACTATGGTTGCTCACCAACCATTTAACGCTAGCCGATCCCCCCAAAGATATGCCGCTTTGTTTGGCTTTGATGTTGTATTGCAGTTCGGCAGCCGGTGGCAACTGAAACACCGTTTTGCTCGCCATATCGGAATTACTCGCATGTGTCTGCGTCATGACGCTGAGTGCCAGAACAGCACTGCAAAACAACGTTGAAAAGCGATGAAAAGCAAAAGACTGGAGGCGCATACTATTTTTCCGTAGAGGTATTAAATTGAATCTTGCTGGCTGTTTGAGTCGTAACGGCACCATTCGGTTCCGTATTGCGGATTTGCACCGGATACCAATGATACGCGGGAGCAAACCAGAGTTCTAATGTCGAATTGTATAAGCCCGGGCGCGGTGGGCGTGTGACGTGCCAGGTTTGTAGTTTTCCAAGTGAAGTTTGAATTTCTTCTTGTCCAGAAATAACGAAAATAAACTTATCCGCTTCGCGATTTTCGGCAACTTGTATCGTTATCTTTTTTCCTGCGACAAATTGTTCTGGCGCGGCGATGCCCAAACCTGCCAATTGCATAAACACCGTCGCCCTGTCCTGCGCACCTTTGCTCATCTCTACGGTATTCGTGGTCGCAGAAAAACTAATCGTGTTCGTGTCGTAATTAAAATGCGTGGCAGTTTCGCTACGACCACGCCGGGTTTCGCTCATCATTTTCGGCGCGATACCATGATCGCCAATAGCACCATCACTTTGTAGTTTATACAAACGCAGTGTGGTGATCAAAAGATCCAGCGACGCTTCAATTTGCATTTGGTATTTACTATCCTTGATTGACCATTGAATTTCACCCAGACCATAAACTGGGTTCATATTTTTGGCGACGTAAATTACCTTCAAATTCATTTTCCCAGACGGCGGCGGCAAGATACTGAGGCCGGATAAATCAAGGCTGTCATCTGCTGGCGGCTTATTTTCAATTACTGGCTTATCGACAACGTTGAAATTATTCGTTGCGTCCGGAGCAGCAGGAGTATCGTCAGATGCTTTACTGACATGCGTTTCACTGCCTGCCCTATTCTGTTCATTGGATGATTCAGCCGTTGGTGCACTATCTTGCACCACGGACGGCTCTGTTGTGGGCGCAGAATCTGCGTCGGTCGTTTTTTCGGTAACAGCTTTTGGCGCTGCCTTAGTGAGAGCTTTAGGGGCTGGCTTTGCCACAGGCGGTGCCGTTTTCACTACTACCTTCGTGGTATCTGCGGGCTCCGCCAATTGCACGGTCACCATTTTTTCGCTTATCGGACTGGAGGTAGTGGGCTTGCCGATATCTGATACCGCCCCCCATAGCACATAATGGAGCAGCAAGGCCAAAGCGGCAAACACTAGCAAACTAAACCGAAAACGTGAGCGCAAAGTAATAGAGTTAGGCAATGTCATAAGCGTGAGTGTAAACGCTTGCACGAAGATACGCGATATCTGCGAGTTTTTGATGCGGTTAAAATACCCGCTTTGTCGTTTGTTACTTTTTCGCGCTTTTTCGACACTTGCGACAATATCTTCGTTTCCCATTCAATTTAATAAAATTCCGCCTCACTTATGCCCTTTCACTTTTTAAAACGCCTTACCTGCTTACTTGTAATCAGTGTGCAAATTTTATTCGTCAGCACAGGCCATGCGTGCGCTGCGCCGGCACCAATCCGTATCGCGATGATAGAAGGCATGAGTGGCCCATTCAGCAATGCTGGCCAGGCAGTACAACGCAATGTACAAATGGCAATCGACAATATCAATGCGCGCGGCGGTGTGACTTTGCCTGATGGCAAGCATTATTTGGCGCTGACCATCATCGATAACAAACAAGGTGTTGAAGAATCCCTCAATGCGCTCAGACAGGTCACCGATCTGCACATTCCTTTTGTCATTCAAGGGAATAGTTCGGCCGTTGCATTGGCGATGGTTGATGCGATCAACAAACACAATCAACGTGCGCCAGATAACCGCATTCTGTTTTTGAATTATTCCGCTGTCGATCCGGCGTTAACGAACGACAAGTGTAGCTTTTGGCATTTTAGATTTGATGCAAATGCCGATATGCGCATGCAAGTATTAACGGAGGTCATCAAAAACGACGTCCATGCCAAAAATGTTTATCTGATTGGCCAGGATTATAGTTTTGGTCGCAGCGTCAATAAAAGTGCACGCAGTATGCTGGGCAGCAAACGTCCGGATATCCATATCGTTGGAGAAGATCTGCATCCGATTGGCAAAATCAAAGATTTCTCCCCCTATGCCGCTAAGATTAAAGCCAGTGGCGCTGATACCGTCATCACTGGCAACTGGGGCAACGATCTGACTTTGCTCATCAAAGCAACCAAAGATGCCGGAATGAATTTGAAGTTTTATACCTTTTATGCCAACGCATTGGGGGCACCGGCTGCGATCGGCGATGCTGGTGTTGGTCGCGTCAGAGCAGTGGCCGAATGGCATCCAAACGTGGGGGGGCAAACCAGTGATGCGTTTTATCATGCTTTCCGTTTGCGCTATCCTGATCCACAAGAAGATTACCTGCATTTGCGTATGCACGTGATGATAGAAATGTTGAGTCGCGCCATAGAAAAAGCACATACCACGCAAGCGGTTGCAGTTGCTAAAGCACTTGAGGGTACAACGTATTCAAATGGCTTTCATCAAGCACAAATGCGCGCGCAAGATCATCAATTGCTACAGCCTTTGTACGTTTCGGTGATGCAAAAAAAGGGCGAAGCCGGTACCCGCTTTGATAATGAAGGCAGTGGCTATGGATTTAAAACCGAGGCTTTTTTTGAATCGAGATTGACGGCATTGCCAAGCTCATGCAAGATGAACAATTAATTAAGTCTTCCGCAAATCCGCCGCAAACACAGGAGTATTTTGATGAGTAATCCGTTTTCTGGTTCTGATACATCCGGGTTGAATTCCATGTCCGATCCACTAGGTTTTATAAAAAATCTGTGGGGTAGTATGAATATCCCAGGCATGGTTGCACCACCGATGTCTCTGGATGAGCTGGATAAAAAAATCAAGGATTTGAAGACGGTAGAATCCTGGTTAAACGTCAATATGAATATGCTGCGCGGTACGATACAAGCACTCGAAGTGCAACGTGCGACCATCGCCGCTTTGCAATCGTTGGGTGAAAGTTTTGCCCAACACGCACAGCAAGCGACTGCACCTGTTGCGCCAACAGCAAAAGCAGAAAACCATACGAGTAACGCCGATTGGCCTATGCCAGCTGGAAGTCACAAGATCCCGGAGCCTGTAGTCGAAAAGGAAGAGGACGACGACATCGACATGCCTCCTGAACAGACTGAAACCACCGCAAGCACAAGCGCCGAAACCACTACCGGAGAATCCAGCGCAAACAATCCATCACAGACCACCAGCACACCAGATGCCAGCGCCCCATTCGCAACACCCGCCGCGTGGTGGGGATTGTTGCAAGATCAGTTTAAACAAGCGGTCAGCAAAGCTTTAGAAAGCGAACCAGGTGTCACGGAGAGTGTCGCCGCCACAACCAACAATGCCAATAACGACAAAAAATCAGCAGCGTCGACAAAAGCACGAAATAAACCAGCCACTGCTTCCAAAGCAAAGCCCAAAGCCTCTACAAAAGCAGTCGCCAAATCAGTAACTAAAACCGCTCCGGCCAAAGCGAAGCCTGTCAGCAAGGCAGCAGCTAGCGCAGTCATAAAAGCAAGCGTCAAGCCGCCATCAACCCCTAAGAAGGCTGGCGGCAAACCTGTAAAGAAATAGCTGTCGTAGGGCGGGGGGGCAACCCGACATTCGAATTCAAATATAAGCCATCGCGGGTTGCACTCGCCCCACCATTGAGTATCCGTATCCAAGGCAATACCGCTTTTGACTTTCACCGCTTTAGACAAAGCAATTTGTGCTTCACGAAAAAAAGCGGATCAGAAAGTATCTTTGTCTGAGCGCAGCGAGTTGAGATACTTTCCCGTTTTACGTGACGCACAAATTGTGCCGACACGTAGTGACGGCACCCGCAGGGCAAAGTCTCAGCGTCACCTTCTTTGGCTTACCTTTTTTGGCGAAGCAAGAAAGGTAAGTGGCTGCCGGGCCACTCCCGGCTTGGTTCTGCAAAGAGTGATCGTTTTACATATTAAAAATGATGCATGAAGGAGGGCTTAGGATCGACTTGGATAACAGTATCTACGCAGTTTCGTCATTCCTGCGTGTTTTTAGCTCGAATGACAGACTTGCTTTGGATAAGCGTATCTACGCAAGGCAACAGGCCAATGAGAATCCCTCATACCCCTTGTGCCATTTCCTCAATGAACTTCAATCTACACAATTCCCGAAAACGCTGCAAACCACCAGAGAGAATTTTTTCCTGGTGACAAACCAGATAAAAGCGGCGATTAAGTTGTGCCCATGGCGTATGGATGGGTGCAAATTCACCACTGGCGAGTTTATCGCTGATTGCCCGGTTTGATACGCATGCGATACCCAGACCGGTACCCACAGCACGTGCAATCGCTTCTGCGCTACCCAATTCCAATACACTATTGAGAACGCCTAAATGCGGAGCAAATGCAGCCTCAGTGACCTCGCGCGAGCCGGAGCCAGGTTCCCGTAGTACCCATGCCGTCTGCTGCAATTGCGCGATGTCCGGCGTCGTATGCGCTAGCGGGTGGCTGGCATGGCAAAACAATTGCATCTGATCATGCAACCATGGCTCTGCCACCAGACGGCTGTCGTGGCATGGCGCTTCGATCAGACCAAAGTCTGCCCGAAAACTCAAGATCGCTTCAACAACATCTTGGGAATTACCGATAGCGATTTCTAGACGGCTGTCTGGTTCCTGACGTAAGTACTGCGCCGCCAGTCCCGGCAATACGTCATTGCCTATCGTCATACTCGCATACAGGCGCAGGCGAACAGGAACGCCCGCTTTAAAGCTCTGCTCAATCTCGCTGGCGCCTTCTAACAGGGCTTCGGCCTTGGGCAGCAAATATCGGCCGTTTTCATTCAATTGCAAGCGCTTGCCGACGCGATTGAACAATGGTTCACCCAATTGATATTCCAGATCACTCAAAGCGCTGCTGGCTGCCGATTGTGATAGGGCGAGCTGACTTGCCGCCGCCGTGCCAGTGCCGGCACGGGCGATAGCCACAAAAACTTCTAGTTGGCGTAGCGTGATATGCATCAGGAATGACTCTCTTTGGCAGGGAAAATGGTCACATTCATTATATCGGTATTTCCGATATTGAATATAAAAACAATCTGTTTTACCTATTTATGCAAGCAAACTACACTGGCTTCACTTAAACGTTTTTTGCATAAGCATATACGCATCATGAATAAGCTCAATAAATTAGCGGGTCTGGGTTTAACCGCAGCGATCGCCGCTATCGCTATAGGACTGAGTAGCAGCCAATTGGCACGTCACACACATGCGTCTGCGTTGACCATCGCTTTATTGATAGGCATGTTGGTTGGCAACACGATTTATCCACGGATTGCGGCACATACCGCTGAAGGCGTGGTTTTTTCCAAGAAAACCCTGTTACAGCTCGGGATTATTCTTTACGGTTTTAAGATCACGTTCCAACAAATCGGTCAGGTTGGCTGGGCAGGCATGTTGATTGATGCCACCGTTTTATGCTCAACTTTCTTTCTGGCCTATTACATTGGTACGCGTTTTTTTAAGCTTGATAGCAAAACCTCCATTTTGATTGGTGCTGGTAGCGCAATTTGTGGCTCATCGGCAATTCTGGCGACCGAAACCGTAGTCAAAGCCGACGCCGCAAAAGTCGCTGTTGCGGTTTCAACGGTAGTCATCTTTGGCACATTGGCGATGTTTATTTATCCTATGCTGTTTCAATTGAATCACCACCTGGGTTACTTAGTCGATGCACAAAGCTTTGGCATGTTCACTGGTTCAACCATGCATGATGTCGGTCAGGTAGTTGCTGCAGGTATGCAAATGGATGAAAACACCGCTGCCTCAGCGGTCATCACAAAAATGTTACGCGTCATGATGTTGGCACCATTTTTGGTTTGTTTGTCGATGTGGTGGGATAGCAAAAAAGCACATGCCCACGCTGGACAGGGTGGACATGTGCCAGCAAAAGCGCCTATCACGATTCCTTGGTTTGCCCTGTTATTCATCGCGGTTGCAGGTGTGAATTCTCTGAATATATTGCCAACAACCGTCAGTCAATTTGGTCTCACTCTTGACACCTGGGTTTTGGCAATGGCAACCGCAGGTCTGGGTCTGGCGACACATATCCAGGCAATACGTCAGGCTGGTATTAAACCTTTGTTGTTGGCTGGAATCATGTTTGCGTATTTGATTTTTGGTGGAGCAGTGATTAATCACGTCGTCCGGGCCATGTTTTAATCAGAACTTTAGAAACACCGCCTACGCAGCACTGTCGCTCCTTGCCCGCCAAAACGAACCGAAATAGCCGCTCACCTGAGTTGAAGTATATTGTTAAATTGATCAGTCATTAACCGAAGTTGTCCTGTCTCTGATTCTGGTGGATAATTGCGGCCATGAACGATATATCCCAACTCCCCCCATTACCAGACCGCTTGTCGATTGATCCAAGCAGTCCATTTTTTAACCGTGATGTGTTCCAGCACGACGTTGGCATCAAATTCAACGACAAAGAGCGCCTCGACGTTGATGAATACTGCCTGAGTGAAGGTTGGATCAAAGTCTCAGCAGGTAAAACCCTGGACCGCAAGGGCAAGCCCATGTTGATCAAATTAAAAGGCAAAGTCGAAGCGTTTTACCGTTAAGCTTTTCCTGATTTGTTTTCAGCATCGTGAAAACAAAGCACAATGACACGCACTGAAACGTAATGACAAAACGAACATGGCTAGCCAGGTAAATCCAGCTAGCCATTTTTCTTCTGTTGTACCGCGATGCAATCAAACGGCAGACGAAAGCCACTATGAATATCACCGAACTGCCTTATCGCGCGACTAGCGAGCAAGCTTGCAACTGGCTAGCACTACATACTGACGAAACATGGAATGTGGCACGCTTATTGGAAAACGGCCTCACACCTTACGTCTGGCTTGATTACGACGCCGCAATGCCGGAATTGTTTGGTGATGCGAACGGTGGCTATCCGGCACCGATCTTTTTTAAAGACGATATACAGCGTTTAATTGATGGCTACGAAGACGTGATCATCACCATCACCAAAGACGCAGACAATATCGTCAGCCGCTTACCAGCACCAGGTATACCCAAGGCGTTGCATGAACTACGCTTCTTGAAAAAAGATCTGCAAAAATTGCTGAAGCAATTACAGCGGCAAGCATTAGCGGAAACGGCTACGCCTCAAGTCGTCGCCAGCGCAGCGGAATCCCAAGATGGCATCAATAAGGCGCAAGTTCTGATCGCCTTTTCAGGTCTGGCAAAAATCAATCTGGAGCAAGCACTCGATAGCGGCTTAGCGCTGTTTGGTGACGATGGTGCGAGAGTCAAAAGCAGTACCAAAAAAGCCAAAAATAAAATCGCCTGGAACCCAGTAACGTTGGCATTAGGATTCAATGATCTGTATCGGGTGCCGATGTCACGTCTGAGTAAGGTATTTCAGACACACGATTTTTTAGACGTCTGGGAAGCGGAGTGGCGGCGTACGTTGGAATTATTAGATTATTGAAAATGCTTTCATTACGCTAGCGAGCTTTGTATAACAGGCTTTGATGATGTTGTTGTAAACATCAGGTACTTGCTTCTTGCTTCAACATCTTCAATGCTTCCTTGGTCCACTGCACCCGCCCCTCTTCGAACGCGATACCAGCTTTCAGAATCAGGTAATGAATTTGCGTTTCACGTGGCATGTCGGAATCGCTGAAATCACGTTGTTCGATCTCACGATAGGTTTGCAATTCTTGCTCATGCAAGCGCAGGCGGCGTTCAAATTCGTCGGCCAAACCCAAAGGCCCGACTGCCGCATCGGCGCGCAGCTTGACCATCATTTCATCGCGCAAACGGAAAGGTTCACTTTGCTCGCTCGCCCAGCGCCGTAACTCTTTTTTGCCTGCCGCCAAAACTTTAAATTTTCGTTTGCCTGCACGCCCACCTTCTACCTCTACCGAACTGACCCAGCCTTGCTCTTCCATACGGGCAAGTTCGCGATAAATCTGCTGATGTGTTGCGTGCCAGAAATAGCCTATCGATTTATCAAAACGACGTGCCAGCTCATAGCCAGAACAAGGTTTTTCGACAATAGAAGTTAATAAGGCGTGTTGTAAAGACATAGTTAGAGGGCATGCTCAATCGGATTTGCATCAATTTTATATGCAACTGGTTGCATAAACAAACTTGTTTCGTTATTCTCATCGCATTAAGGTCCTATTTTAAGTTGCTTCATTGCATCTCACTCTCAATTCACGAATTCACGAAGGAACCGCCATGTCTTTTTATCCGCACCTGACAAAGCCATTAGATCTGGGATTTACCACTTTACCAAATCGTCTGTTGATGGGTTCTATGCACGTCGGGCTGGAAGAAGTCGACAATGGATTTGAACGCATGGCGGCGTTCTATTCCGAACGTGCACGCGGTGGCGTGGCTTTGATGGTCACTGGCGGTATTGCACCTAACGAACGTGCGCGCCCTATGCATGGCGGTGCAATGCTGACAACCGAGGCCGAGGCCGAGCACCACAAAATCGTGACTAAAGCCGTGCATGAAGCAGGCGGTAAAATTGCGATGCAGATTTTGCACTTTGGTCGTTATTCCTATCAGCCAACGCTGGTGGCACCAAGCGCCCTGAAAGCGCCGATCAATCCATTCACACCACATGCTTTAACGACGGCAGAAGTGGAAGAAACCATTTCCGATTTCGTCCGCTGCGCAAGTCTGGCACAGTACGCAGGTTACGACGGTGTGGAGGTCATGGGATCAGAAGGCTACCTGATCAATGAATTTATTGCTGCCCGCACGAATCAACGTGATGATGAATGGGGCGGTGCGTATGAAAACCGGATTCGTTTTCCGATAGAAATCGTGCGTCGTATTCGTGAAAAAGTCGGCACAAATTTCATCATCATCTATCGTTTGTCAATGCTTGATCTGGTGGAAGGTGGATCCACGCTGGAAGAGGTGATTCAATTAGCTAAAGCAATTGAAGCAGCTGGCGCGACCATCATCAACACCGGCATTGGCTGGCACGAGGCGCGCATTCCAACGATTGCCACCAAAGTCCCACGCGCGGCGTTTGCCTGGGTCACACAAAAACTCAAAGGTCATGTCAACATTCCGCTAGTGGCAACGAATCGCATCAACACGCCAGACATCGCTGAACAATTGTTGGCAGATAATTTCTGCGACATGGTGTCGATGGCGCGTCCTTTATTGGCTGATCCACTGTTCTTCAGAAAAGCAGAACAAGGTAAGGCCGATGAAATTAACACTTGCATCGGTTGTAACCAGGCGTGTCTGGATCATACCTTCGGCGGTAAATTAACTTCTTGCCTCGTCAATCCACGCGCTTGCCATGAAACAGAAATCATCGATCAACCAGTAACGACAGTCAAAAAAATTGCCGTCGTCGGCGCGGGTCCTGCTGGTCTGAGCTTCGCCACTACCGCAGCTAAGCGCGGCCACAGCGTGACGTTGTTTGATGCAGCAGCAGAAATCGGCGGGCAATTTAATATCGCAAAGCAGGTACCGGGCAAAGAAGAGTTCTATGAAACTTTACGTTATTTCGCAAAGCAAATCGAATTAACTGGCGTGCAATTACGTCTGAATACGTTTGTGAAGCCGGACGAGCTGGCTGATTTTGACGAAGTTGTTTTGGCAACCGGCATCACACCGCGCACTCCTGATATCGAAGGGATAGACAATCCTAAAGTACTGAATTATCTCGATGTCATCAAGGAAAAAGTGCACGTCGGTAAAACTGTGGCGATTATCGGTGCAGGCGGTATTGGCTTTGACGTTGCCGAATATCTGAGCCACTCCGGCACCAGCGCCAGCCTTGATCCTAAAAAATTCTTTGCTGAATGGGGTGTCGATACCGATTACAAACATGTTGGTGGTCTGACCGAAGCAAATATAGAAAAATCACCACGCCAGATTTATTTGTTGCAACGTAAAACTTCTAAAGTTGGCGACGGCCTTGGCAAAACAACGGGCTGGATTCATCGCACTGGTTTGAAGAACCACGGCGTGCATATGTTTGCTGGTGTGACGTACAACAAAATCGATGACGCAGGCTTGCATGTGACAGTCGATGGTCAGCAAAAAACACTGCCGGTCGACAATGTGATTCTGTGTGCGGGTCAAGAACCACGACGTGACTTGCAAGCAGCGCTGGAAGCCGCTGGTAAAGTTGTTCATCTGATCGGCGGGGCGGACGTTGCGGCAGAACTCGATGCTAAACGTGCGATCAACCAGGGCACACGTTTAGGCGCGTCGATTTAAAAATTGTAGGGCGGGTGCAACCCGCCAGTCCCACTCCATATGGTTCATCGGCGCGGGTTGCACTCGTCCTACAAAAACCGTCGTTTCAGCATTACTTTGCCATGGCTTGTACCACAAAAAATAAAATCTACATATTGGGAAACGAAAGGGAGACGAAAATGCAAACACTACAACCAAAGGTCGCCGCAAGCCTCGCGCAGTGGCATCAAATGGTCGCTACACACAATCTTTCAGGTTTAATTGATATCCTGCATCCGGATGCCATTTTCCGCTCCCCTATGGCGCACAAGCCCTACGCAAGTGCGATTGCCGTCAATTTGATTTTGACGACCGTCTCCAATGTTTTTAGTGATTTTCAATACCACCGTGAATTCGCTACTGATGACGGTCTCAGCGTGATTCTGGAATTCAGCGCCAATGTTCAGGACAAGCAACTCAAGGGCGTGGACATTATTCGTTTTGACGAAGAAGGCAAGATCGTCGAATTTGAAGTAATGGTCAGACCCATGAGTGCTTTGCAGGTACTCGGGCAAGAAATGACAAGCAGACTGGCGGCGTTTTTGCCTGCCTACAAAGCCTTGTAGGACGCGTAATTTATTTCTTCGCCAATCCCAGATACGTTTCCACCACGCGCTGATCTTCTGCCAGATCAGCGGCGTTACCTTCGAGCGCGATTGCTCCGGTTTCGAGCACATACGCATAATCGGCGACTTGCAAAGCTGCACGTGCATTTTGCTCCACTAAAAGAATCGCAACGCCAGTTTGCTTTAAGCGTTGGATGATCTGAAAAATCTCTTTAACGATCAACGGTGCCAAGCCCAGGCTAGGTTCATCCAACATCAACAAGCGTGGCTTTGCCATCAAAGCTCTGCCGAGTGCCAGCATCTGGCGCTCACCACCGGACAAGGTCCCTGCTTGCTGCAAGCGACGTTCTTTTAAGCGGGGGAATAAATCATAAACAACGCGCATTTGATCCGCGTAATCTTTCTCGCCTGCCTGATAACGTCGGTAACTGCCGAGAAGCAAATTGTCTTCCACCTTCATGCTGGCGAATAGCTCACGTTTTTCCGGCACCAACGACATACCCAGTGCCACCCGTTTTTCTATCGCGATACCAGTCAGATTTTTTTCGCCAAACAATATTTGTCCAGCTTGCGTACCGTTCGCCGGAAGTGCGCCAGCAATCGCATTGAGCATCGTCGATTTGCCCGCACCATTCGGGCCAATGACGGTAACGATTTGTCCGGCATCAACGGCAATGGCCGCAGGCCGCAAGGCTTGCACCTTGCCATAAAATACCTCAAGACGGCTGACGCGCAGTAAATTCATGGTTGATAAGCTCATCATCCCCCCCCGCCAAGGTAAGCTTCTAACACGGCAGGATGCTGCTGTATCATCTGCGGTTCGCCTTCAGCAATCTTGGTGCCAAACTCCATCACAACTAAATGGTCGGTGAGATTCATGACAAAATCCATATCGTGCTCTACCAATAAAATACTCATTCCTTCGGCACGTAATTTTTTTAATAGCGCTGCCAGCTCTTGTTTTTCCTGATAACGCAAACCTGCTGCTGGCTCATCGAGCAATAGCAGTATAGGATCGCAACATAATGCACGGGCAATCTCTAAAATGCGCTGTTGTCCCAACGCCAGATTGCCTGCTTCTTCATGCATCAGATGCGCTAGTCCGACGCGTTCAAGCTGACGACTCGCTTCTGCTAACAAGCGATCTTCTATTTTTCGGTCACCTCGAACAATGCTGGAAATCACATCAAGGAGTTCATTGCCTTTATTGCGTAAATGAGCACCAATGGCGACGTTTTCGAGCACGCTCATGGTGCTCAATAAACGCACGTGTTGAAAGCTTCTGGCAATCCCTCGTTGGACAATCTCACGCGAAGGTAATCCAGCGATATTCTGTAAGCCACGATCAGCATAAAAACGTATCGCACCACCAGTCAGCGGCAAGACACCAGTGATCAGATTGAACATTGTTGATTTGCCAGCGCCATTCGGGCCGATCAGTCCAACAATCTGACCAGCCAGAACGTGAAATTGAACGTCGTTGACTGCCAGTAAACCACCAAATTGTTTGCGTGCTTGATCGACTTCTAATATCAAGGTGTTTGCGGCTGGTTTGTCACGTTTTGGTAATGCTGCGGCTTGTCGGTTGACGATGAGAGTTTGTTTTTCAGGTAGCCAGTTTTTAAAAAGAAAACGACAAAACCGTGCCAGCGGTGGGAAGACGCCATCGCGTGCATATTGCAACAGCAGCACCAATAACACGCCAAAAACGATAATTTCAAAATTACCTTCTGTACCCAATAAAGCAGGCAAGATGGTTTGTAATTTATCTTTGAGGATTGTCAGTAATGCAGAACCAAGTAGCGCACCCCAAACCTGTCCTGCACCACCAACAACGGTCATGAACAGATATTCGATACCTGCATTTAAACCGAATGGTGTCGGATTGACCGCCCGTTGCAAATGCGCGTACAGCCAGCCTGAGATACTTGCCAGCATCGCCGCTATGACAAAGATCAACAATTTGACTTTAAAGGTGTTCACGCCCATTGCTTCCGCCATCACGACGCCGCCTTTGAGTGCGCGAATAGCGCGTCCGGGCCGCGACTGCAATAGATGCTGGATTGCAATCATGCAGAGTATTAAGATCAGCCAGATCAACGCAAACATACTACGTCCACTGTTGAGAACAAAGCCAAAAAGATGGATGGCGGGTATGCCATTGAGCCCATCATACTTACCCAAAAATTCAGCATTTCCGAATAAATAAAACAACGATAGTCCCCAGGCAATGGTACCCAGTGGCAGATAATGACCAGACAAACGCATGGTAATCATGCCAATTGCTAAAGCCGCGATAATCGTGATAAACAAACCAGCGATTAATCCCAGCCACGGTGAATAAGCCAGGGTCGTACTCAAATACGCGCTGGTGTAAGCGCCGATACCAACAAAGGCAGCTTGCCCGAATGATGTCAGACCTCCGATACCGGTTAACAACACCAGACCAAGCGCAACGATCGCATATAACCCGATGTAATTGCCAAGCGTTATCCAGAATTCTGGTACTGGCAATGCAGGAATCAACAACAGGGCGGCGAGTAAAATAAACTGGCCGTGAGCGAGGATTTTTTTCATGCTTCTTCATCCTCATCATGTGTTTTTGTTGTCAATGAACGCCATAACAGGACGGGAATAATCAAAGTAAATACGATGACCTCCTTATAGGCACTCGCCCAAAATGAAGAATACGATTCCAGCAAACCAACCAGAATCGCACCGGCTGCCGCAAGCGGATAACTCACCAGACCGCCAACAATGGCACCAACAAAACCTTTGAGACCGATCAGAAAGCCACCGTCGTAATACACCGTGGTCATCGGTGCGATCAACACGCCGCATAAGGCACCGATGGTTGCTGCCAATGTGAATGCAAGACGTCCAGCTTGTTGAGTCCCTATCCCCACCAGCTGGGCGCCAAGCCGGTTCACGGCGGTGGCGCGCAATGCTTTACCAGATAAGCTGCGTTCGAAATAAAAGTAAAGACAACCAATGAACAACGCAGAAACTGCAATCACCACCAGACTTTGGCCGGATATCATCAAAGCACCAATCTCGAAATGCGCATCACTCAATGCCGTAGTGCGTGAGCCTTCAGCGCCAAACATGACAAGACCTAATCCTGTCAGCGCAAAATGTACACCAACCGACACAATCAACAATACCAGCGTACTTGCCTGGGCCAGGGGTTGATATGCGAGGCGGTAAATCATTGGTCCCATGGGAACCACCATTGCCAGCGCCAACACGACCTGTGCGAACAAAGGCCAGTCTTGTAAAGCGAAGTGACGTGCACTCAAGCACAACATCAATGGCAGTGCGATCAGCGTCAACCCTGATAACAGAATGCCTCTCCAGACGGTATCGGCATTTGTCTGTGCCGATTGCATACGTAAAACAACGAAGGTTTGTTTCAACCAGCAAAGGGCACCAAGTACCAACAACAGACTCGCCGTTTGGGGTGCTTTACCGTTTTGTATAGCCGCCAGCGTTAAGGCGCCATAGGTGACAAATTCACCTTGCGGGATAAAAATAATCCGGGTAACGGAAAACACCAATACCAAAGCGAGTGCCAACAAGGCATACACCGCCCCGCTGGTAATGCCATCTTGCGCCAGAATGGCGGCAATTGATAAATCCATGGAAAGCTAACTTTCTGAATAGAATAGAGAATGATCGCTCTCAAAGAACGATCATATGCAGCGGAAAATTAATATCCTGAGCTGATCAGTTTCCATTTACCGCCAACAATTTGCACCATCACGCGTGAGCGCTGATCAAAGCCCACATGATCATTGGCGTTCATATTGATGATGCCGTGTGATACCGCCAGGTTGCTGGTGTTTTCAATCGCCGTGCGTAAAGCAGCACGGAATTCTTTACTGCCGGGTTGGGCTTTTTTGAGCGCCATTGGCACCGCATTGTCGAGTAACATACCGGCGTCCCACGCATGTCCACCGAAGGTAGAAACGCTGCCAGCACCATAGGCTTTTTCATATGCTGCGGTATATTTCAAAGCAGAGACCTTGACTGGATTATCTGCGGCTAATTGGGTAGCCACCAACAAAGGTCCGGCTGGCAAGAATGTACCTTCGCAGTCCTTGCCACAAACGCGTAAGAAATCATTATTGGCGACACCATGGGTCTGATATATTTTTCCTTTGTAGCCACGTTCTTTCAAGGTTTTTTGCGGTAATGCAGCAGGTGTACCCGCACCGGCAATCAGAACGGCATCCGGGTTGCTGGCCATGATTTTCAATACCTGACCAGTGACCGATGTATCTGGTCTGGCAAAGCGTTCATTGGCAAGGATTTTAATTTTTTTGAGTTCAGCGAGTTTTGAAAATTCTTTATACCAACCTTCGCCATAAGCATCGTTAAATCCAATAAACGCCACCGTTTTTATACCTGTGTCAGCCATGTGACTGATAATCGCGGTCGACATATGCGAATCATTTTGTGGCGTTTTAAATATCCATGAGCGTTTGGCATCCATAGGTGCAATGATGGAGGCTGATGCTGCCATAGAGATCATCGGTGTTTCGCTCTCTGCAGCCACATCTATCATCGCTAATGATGGAGGTGCAATCGTCGAGCCTATCAATAAATCGACCTTGTCTTCGGAAATTAATTTGCGTGCGTTTTTGACTGCTGTCGTGGTGTCAGAGGCATCATCGAGAATGATGTACTCGACTTTTTTTCCAGCAATTTCTTTGGGCAATAATGCAAAAGTATTTTTTTCAGGAATACCCAACGAAGCGCCAGCACCGGTCGCTGATACGTTGACCCCCACTTTGATCTGTGACCACGCTGGTGTACTTAAAAGCAAAGACATTAAGGCAGGCAGTGCCGCCAGAAAAAAACGTTTCTTCATAGGTAGGTCTCCGGAGGTAATGAATGATGTGGGCATGTTCCTGCCCTGATTTTCGAGTGTACCCCCGACGTGAAAAAAGCACAAACTGGGACTCACCCGGGCTGTGCTTTTTGAAACAGGATTGCGCTATATCAGCTTATTTCACATTACTCGTGTGATTAGTCAGACACGAAGTCCACACTAAACACTCCCCTGAGTGAATTGCAGAGCATGATTTGTTGAGCGTGTTGTAAATCATCCCGTGTTAGCGATTTTTCAGATAAGCGATAGCGAGGATCATTCAATAGTTCACCACGCATAATGCCTGGCAATACACCATCGGATAAGGGTGGTGTGTACCAACGTCCATCGATCTGCAATAAGACATTGCTGCGTGCGCCCTCGGTCAGACAACCATTCTCGTTGAAAAACAGCATATCAAACGCGCCGCGTTGTTCGGCGGTTTTCCAGGCAGCATCGTATTGCTGCCTCAGGCTGGTTTTGTGTTGCAGAAATAAATTCCGGCTATGGGTCATGGTTTCTGCCAACAAAATCTGAGGACGCGAATCAAAAGGTGTTAATACGCCAGTGTTGACCGAGACCTGCCCGTTCGGATTGATGCTTAAACGTAGACGATACGGCGTTTGGGGGAGGAATTTGTCACAGGTTTGTTGCAGCCTATGCGTGATTTCGGTTTCGTCCCATTTAAAGCCAAAATATTCGGCGGAGTGACGCAAGCGTTGTAAGTGTTGATAACGACGACGACAACCATCTTCATACGTTGCATACATGGTTTCGAATAATTCAAACGGCGCTTGCAAACCAGTCAGAAAACGTGCTTTGAGCTGGCACTCCGCAAACTCATCGCTGGCGACACTATCGTAGACAATGCCTGCGCCTACACCCATGACACCACGTCGGATTTGAAGCGCATGTGCTGTATCAGGCGCTTGTAATTGCAAAGTACGGATTGGTACTGACAAACAAAAATCGCCGGGTATTTGTTGCTTATTCAGTTCATGCGCAGGTGGATCAAACCAGCCTATCGCGCCGGTATATAAATCACGCGGTGCAGATTCGATCTCGCGAATGATTTCCATCGTACGATGTTTGGGTGCGCCGGTTATAGAACCACATGGAAATAACGCAGTCAAAATATCCACCAGTGTTAAGTCTTTGCGTAATTGCGCATTCACAGTCGATGTCATTTGCAAAACACTCGAAAAGCGAGTGACTTCAAACAGCTTAGGTACACTCACCGTTCCAGTTTCTGCGATACGCCCCAGATCATTGCGTAGCAAATCGACGATCATCAGATTTTCGGCACGGTTCTTCATATCGGCAGCCAATTCGGCGGCGATCTTCTGATCTTGTACCGCATCACCAGTCGCAGCAGCAGTGCCCTTCATGGGGCGAGCTTGTAATTGCCCTTTGTTATGCCGCACAAATAATTCTGGCGACATCGAAACTACCGCCTCACCATCCGGCAACACAATCAAAGCCCCGTAGGGGACTGGCTGGCGCTCACGTAAGCGACGATACAAGTGCAGCGGACTGCCATACGCATCAAAATGTAAGCGATAGGTGTAATTCACCTGATACGTGTCACCTGCGGCAATATAGGACTGCACTTTCGCAATCGCTGCATCAAATTGCTGTTCGTTCACATTGGCGCGAATATGTGCGATACCCGCAGCTGCCTGGTGCTGGTCTTGATCACCAGCGGTCATGTGCGCAAGAAAAGCGACTACCTCATCTTGATTCAATTGATAGCAGGTTTTAAACAGCAGAATTTTTGAAATAGCAGGCGTCTCACGTTCTTGAATGTTCAGTAACTGCGCGCCAGTTTCATACGACAACAAGCTCACCGCATAGTAGCCTTGTTGCAATGCCTGCTCGAGACCTTCTATCAACGTTGGCCATTGCGTTTTCTCTGCACATAGTAATACCTGTTGCAAATCAACATAGAGCCGCGACTGTGCCGACTCAGCATGAGCGTCGTCGAGCAGTACAAATGCCTGGTTTGCCTTCTGCAATTGCGTGGCAACCATCAAACTATCAAAAATTGAAGACACGATTTTTCTTAACTATGAGTTGGTGTCGAAGTTTACTCGCAGATGACTCACTTTGCATCAGATGGCGGATTTTTAAGAATAAAACAACTTCACACTCTTTAAACATTCTTTAAGGAAACCAAGGTAAATTGGCAGCCTGCCAGGGTGTGTAGAAGCGACAAATAATTGCTATTCAATCGAAGAACCGGAGTTTTTCTTGCTCTCAATGAAAACTTACGCAAAACTATGACGAGCAGTTAAGATATCAGCAAGAATTAATACTGCCAGACTTAAATAGGATATTTTTTGCGGCGCATGAATGTAAAGAGCTTTATTTTTTAATAAATTTATATTTTGAAAACAAAAAAGCTTAACAGACTAATGATTCCTTAATAATACCTAAGAGTCCAATAATCAGATGGAAAACACTCACTTACGCTCGCCGATCTCACCGTCTATTTTCAGACAGCATTTACTTATTTTGGGCCTGGCAATGAGTGCTGCGCTGCTGTTAAGCACTTTTATTGCAGGTTTTGAGGTCTATAAGCAAATGCGCAGCGAATTGCTGCTCAAATCAGTTATGCTCGGAAATAATCTTTCCGACCGCCTCATTGCGGGCGATACTCGTGGCATGCAAAATCTGGTGCTAAATACCGCAAGCGATCACGAAATACTGGCAATTACCCTGTATGACAGTAAAGGTCATCCCGTTTTATCGTCTGGTAATGGCAGTTTAGTTAATACAGATCGTTACCCGGATATCGTTGTAGAGCCATCGTCTCACTTTAATTTTTACCCTGGCAATATCGTGATCAGCACGCCGATTACTGACAACAGCGGCATACGCGGACAACTGATTCTACAAAGCAGAACCGTACCCTTGTATCGACAAATATTTCAACTTTTTATTTGTTTTCTGGCAGGTTTCATTGTCATCACTATTTTGACGGCCTACGTCCTTACAAAAAAGCAAATACGACTATTACAACCTGCACTGAGTCTTGCCGATGTGGCAGAGAAAGTAGCAAGCACCGGCGACTATAGCTTACGCGTATCACTGGAGAAGACCGGAGATCTGAGTAATTTATCGATGTACTTTAACCTCATGCTGGCACGCATGGAGGCATGGGAAGCGGATATGCATAGCGAAGCGCATGAGCGACGCGAGGCAGAAAGCCGTTTGAGCATTTTAGAAAACCACGATAGTCTGACCAAGCTGCCAAACCGCCATTTCTTTCACAGATTGCTGACAAATAATCTCGAAGATGCGATTGCCAATCACGAAATGATGGCATTGATGTTTATCGACCTGGATCATTTTAAAAGTATTAGTGAAAGCTACGGCTACGATGCCTGCGATCAAATTCTGACCATTATGGCGCAACGTTTATCGGAAGTCTTACGCAGTACGGATACGTTATGTCGGGTCGATGCCGATGAATTTGCGGCGGTATTGCCACGCGTCGAAAAACTCGACACCGTGAAAAGCCTCGCAGAACGTTTGGTCGCCGCTATGCAAAAACCACTCACACTTGATGGCAAACATTTTATTGTGACTGGCAGTATAGGTATTGCCTGCTGCCCTTTGCATGCCGTTGATCAGCGCCTGTTCTTACATTTGGCCGACGTGGCACTCAAGGCGGCCAAACAAACCGGTAGAAACACCTGGTGCCTCTATGATGCGAATAGTATGGACGATGCGGATTTGATACTCTAAATTTTCTGCATGCTACCAGCAGGTACAGCGCTGGTAGCAATCTTCTTTCAACATTCAGTCAATACTTGATATTCAAACGGCGGTATAAAAAGCCGAGTACGAATAAAGGGCCAATCAATAAAAAGCGTAGATCCTCAAAGAATGAAGGCTTCTTTCCTTCAATTTTGTGTCCGATAAACTGCCCTATCCACGCAATTACAAAAATCAACAAAGACAGCTTCCAGATGTGCGCTTGCGGCAATTGCTGCAAAATCACCAGCATCCCTGTCGACATGACTAGCATGCCAATCGCAAAACGAACCGATAAAAAGAAATAGTAGATCAGACTAGTCATGACTGCAGCACAAGCTGCTAAAGGATGTGCCGACCAGATCATGCCTAAAAATGAAAACACGATGGCGGGTACGCAAATGCAATGAATGATTTCATTGGTCGGATGCAAATGGCTTTCGCCATATTTGCTTAGCAATATATCGATTTGTCGCCGTCGGCTTTGTACATCCTGGTTGCCATCGAGATGGCTATCAGATAGTTTCATTTCTGTCTCCTGTCACAGTTTGCTACTGTGTAATTTTATAATGTCAGAGGTGCGGCGCTTTTTGCGCCGCCGTCACATCATACTGCGGAAACAGAAAAAATGGCGAGCTTTGCGGGCTCAGCGCAACAGCATCGCAATTTGCAATGTTGCCTGTTCGGTAGGTAATTGTTTAAAGCCAGTTTTAGCAAAACGCATCCAGCGTCCAAGTACAAAGCTGCACAGCAAAGAAGCACGTGCTGCAGCTTCTGCCTCTGGCAGATGACCTTGCGTTGCGGCTAAACGCAAAGATTGTCTGAATGCCATTTCGACACGTTCTGCCAACTGATTCATACGTACTTGCAGACGCTCATCCTCATTGACCAGTACGTCGCCGATCAGCACCCGGGTCATGCCTGGGTTACGTTCAGAGAAATTGAGCAACATCTGTATAATCGCCTGCGTCTGTAGCAGACCATCTTCTTGTTGTTCGCTGATCTGATTGATTAAGCCAAAAATCGAGCTCTCAATAAACTCAATCAGGCCTTCAAACATTTGTGCCTTACTGGCGAAATGACGATACAAGGCGGCCTCAGACACTTCGACCTTCGCGGCTAAGGCAGCCGTGGTGATCTTTTCGCCTTTCGGGTTTTCCAGCATGCTTGCCAGCGTCTGAAGTATCTGTAATTTGCGCTCGCCAGGTTTGGTACTTGCCATTTTTCTTTGTTCTGAGTAACTAAATAAATTGAATAATTTGAAGCGTGGGCGTCGCAACCTTGCTGATAACTACAGAAGTTTTGACCAAACACGATTTCTGCACCGTCAACGGATGCGGGCTTCAGATTCTATGTGAAACTGGCTATGTATGTGAAGTGATAAAAAGAATATTCTGTCAGATATTCGACTTGACTTCGGTTCATATTTCATCAGCTTAGTCTATTTCATGAGACTTATACTAAAAACTGTCGGTATCGCTGCGCCAGACCCAGGATTGATGTTGTACTGAGATCGACACACGCTGCCGGTCCTTGGCGCAGATGCTCAGGTGTGTAGCCTTTAATTAAGACCGTTCGCAGCCCCACACTTTTCGCAGCCCGCAGATTATCGAGACTGTCTTCGACTAATACGCATTTCGCAGCAGTCAGACGATTCACTGCTAATAATTTATGCAAAAATGGTCTTGAAGGCTTGGGTTGCAATTTACCGTGCACTCGCATTTGTTCTACCGAAATATGTGCATCGAAGTACTTATGTAATTTCAGATGCCGCATCACACGCTGCGAATAGTCTTGTGGGGCATTCGTGAATAATATTTTTTTACCTGGCAAACGGCGCAAAATACGCACCAGGCCACGCTGTGCCCGGATCATGGCACGCAGATCATCAAACGCATGGGCGGCTTGCAAAAAATCTTCGGCCTTGACACCATGATGCCTGACCATGCCAAGCATCGTCACGCCATAGCGCTGATAATAATCCTGTCGCACGGCATTCACGGTGGCTTCATCAGCAGGTTGGGTGCCATCGCCTAGAACGTCAGCGATGTAGGCATTCATGTTCCGGTTAATTGCCGGAAAGATCGCATGCGAAGCATTGTGCAACGTATTGTCGAGATCAAACAGCCAAACCAGAGAGGATTGTTTTTTCATTGCACACCTCTACTGCTGACTGTTTGACCTGGATACGCAAAAATCGTAAAAGGAGATAAAGTTCGCAAATGAATGGTGCGAATTAATGGCTGCGGATCATGGTACCGAACGCCTGCTCAGTCAACACTTCCAACAGCAAAGAATGCTCGATACGGCCATCAATAATATGTACTGTGTTCACACCAGATTTTGCTGCGTCCAATGCAGACGAGATCTTCGGCAACATACCGCCGGAAATCGTCCCATCAGCAAACATCTCGTCAATTTCACGTGCTGACAAGTCTGTCACGAGATTACCTTGCTTATCTAACACGCCAGGAATATTGGTCATCATGATCAATTTTTCGGCTTTCAGGATTTCCGCAATCTTGCCTGCAACCAGATCGGCATTAATGTTATATGCCTGACCGTCGTCGCCAAAACCGATAGGGGAGATGATAGGAATAAACGCGTCGTCTTGCAGCGCCTTAACCACCGCTGGATTGATGGCGTCGATTTCACCAACATAACCAATATCCAACATTTCGCCCGGATTTTCGCGGTCTGGCATCAGCATTTTGCGGGCACGGATCAAACCACCGTCTTTACCTGTCAAACCGACCGCCTGACCACCGTAGTGATTAATCAACATCACAATATCTTGTTGAACTTCACCGCCGAGTACCCATTCAACGACTTCCATGGTTTCTTCGTCAGTGATGCGCATGCCCTGGATAAAGTTACCCTGCTTACCCATTTTTTTGAGCGCATTATCAATTTGCGGGCCGCCGCCATGGACGACCACTGGGTTCATACCCACCAGTTTCAACAAAATCACGTCGCGTGCGAAGCCGTGTTTCAGACGTTCTTCGGTCATTGCATTGCCGCCGTATTTAACGACGATGGTTTTGCCGTGGAATTTGCGGATATACGGCAGTGCTTCTGCAAGGATCTCTGCTTTGATGACGGGTTCGACGCCAGCTAATTTATCTACTGGTGTTGCTGCGTTTGCGTTCAAATCGCTCATAATGACGGTATCCTGAAGGTATCATGAAGGGTTTATTCGATAGGCCTGAATTTTACAGGATAATGCCAGTTTTCCGCGCCAATTCATTTTTGAATTTTATGACATCTTTAATCGACCTGCATCAACAACTGGAAGGTATGCGCCCAGCATTGCTGCGATTCGCACTGTTGCAGTTACGGAATCAAAATGCAGCGGAAGACGCTGTACAAGAAACTTTGCTCGCCGTGCTGGAAAAACCGGACAGTTTTGCCGGTCAATCAAGTTTGCGCACCTATGTCACGGGAATATTGAAGTTCAAAATTATCGACCATATTCGTAGCCTGAAGAGAGAGGTCGCACTCGACACCAGTGAGGATGAGTCAGAAACAGATTTGATCGATAGTTTGTTTAAAGCGAACGGTCATACTGTCAGCATGCCAAATGCCTGGGGCGAACCAGAATCGACCTTGCAGCAAAAGGATTTTTTCCGGGTTTTAGAGATTTGCCTGGAAAATTTGCCTGAAAAAACGGCACGGGTATTTATGATGCGCGAATGGCTGGAACTTGAAACCGACGAAATTTGTAAGGAATTGGGTTTAACTACGTCTAATCTATGGGTGGTCTTGTATCGCGCCCGCCTTCGGCTACGTGAATGCTTAGACCTGAATTGGTTTGGCAATCATTGATATAGGAAACCAGTCAGGAAGCTAATTTATGCGATTTTTCTTATACTCTTGCAAACAAGCACATCAGATCGTCTCTGAGGGACTAGACCGTCCATTGTCTATGAGTGAACGTGCACGTTTAAAAATGCATTTATCGATTTGCGATGCCTGCACCAATTTTAATGGTCAGATGCAGTTCTTACGCAAAGCAATGCACAAAGTATCGCACGACGTTGATCCAACAGCAAAACCTGATGCGAAAGATAGGCAGCAATGAGTATTTGCCAGCGCTGTCAGCAAGAATTCACTTGTGCGGTAGCAGACAAATCAGAGCAGCCTTGTTGGTGTATGGTAGTGCCTGCAATGGATTTGTCTTTATTGCCAGATGCCAAAATCAAGGCGGATGCGACTTGCCTGTGTCCACGCTGTCTGCCGGTCTGGAAATCTGAACTTATCAACGCAAAAAGCAAAGTGTAAAGATTTCAGTTACCATAGTGAATCCGGTAATAGGCCTTTCCTATAGGAATTTTGCATGTCTAACGATCAGCCCATCGCTTACCAAGCGGTCAACATCCCCACTTCTCAACGTATTCGTGAGCGCTTGCAAGCAAGCAAAACGCGCTTTCACGCCAATGACAATATTGCTAAGTTTATTGAACCAGGTGAATTGGCAGAACTGCAAGCGGAAGTAGAAGAAAAATTACGTGCAGTACTTCAGAGCCTGGTAATCGATACCGAAAGCGATCACAACACTCAGGATACCGGACGCCGTGTAGCAAAAATGTTCATCAACGAAGTGTTCCACGGTCGTTATGTACCCATGCCGTCGGTCACCGAATTTCCGAATGCGTCGCATCTGAATGAATTAATGATTATCGGACCAATCACCGTCCGCAGTGCGTGCTCACATCATTTGTGCCCGATTATGGGTAAAGTGTGGATAGGTGTGATGCCTAACGAGCATTCCAATCTGATCGGCTTGTCTAAATACGCGCGGATTGCTGAATGGATTATGAGCCGCCCTCAAATTCAAGAAGAAGCGGTGGTGCAACTGGCCGATGCCTTGCAAGAAAAAATGCAACCGGACGGGCTAGCCGTTGTCATGGAAGCTGACCACTTTTGTATGCACTGGCGCGGCGTCAAGGATACCGAAGCAAAAATGATCAATAGCGTGATGCACGGCTCTTTCCTGAAAGATCCAAATCTGCGCCGCGAGTTTTTGTCGCTCATTAAACGCTAATGACGCGCTAATCAAACGTTAATTCAGACAGGAAATCACTATGCTAGTTCGTTTGTTGTATGCCAGCCGTGCCATTGATACGAATATTTGCGATACCGTGCAATCGATTATGTTAACTTCGCGTTCCCATAATCCTCAAAATGGTATCACCGGTGTTTTGTGTCATACCGATACGGTCTTTATGCAGGTATTAGAAGGTGGACGTGACGCCGTCAATCAACTGTATAGCCATATCTTAAAAGATGCGCGCCACCGCGATGTGATTTTGCTGGATTATGAGGAAATTACTGAACGCCGTTATGGCGGTTGGACCATGGGTCAGGTAAATATGAGCAAACTCAACCCATCAATGTTGCTCAAGTATTCACCATTACCAGTATTGAATCCACACGATATGCCCGGAAAAATGTTGTTAGCATTGATCGATGAGTTAATGGCTACTGCATCAATTATCGGTCGATCCTGATTAGACTTCCATCGCTTAACTGCCCAAGTCTAAGATGAAAAACAGCCCGGTATGCGCAAAGCAGACCGGGCTGTTTTTATTAGATTCAGAAAATAAGGTTGTCCAGTTTTAAAAATTCGCGGCCATCGCAATCATATCTGGTACCGGTGCATCCACTGCGGAACAAATGCCGCGCACCAGATCCAGCATTTCTGCATCCATACGTTCTTGTTGTGGGCGTGTCGCCGCTGCCAATACCGCCTTAATCAAAAACGGTTTTGCCAAAGGGGCGAGTTGATTCAGTTTTTCTAGCGCCTGCCGGACGACAAAGAAATCCAAGCCTGACGGTCCAAGTAAATCACGACTCTGAAGCGCCAACTCAGGCAAGGTGGCTACGGCACGTTGAAAAGCGATACCCGCTTGCTCATCATCGGTATGGCTACGAGCGACCAGTGACAACAGCAATTGCACTTCTGACTTCAAGGCGGTGACGGCGTTAAACTTGACCTTCACCATACGTCCGGCTTGTGGTCCAAGGCGTCGTTCCAGCACGGTTTGCAAGACAAATTCCGACTGGCTCATTTTCTGGTCAGCAGCGATAAGTCTGGACGCAACCGCCAATAACTGCGCTTTATTTTCAGACGATAACTGCTTCAGCGCTGGCATCGCCAAATCCAGTATCGGCAAACGCGGGCTCGCTTGCATGCCTTCCAGATGATTCAATAAATTTTCTGTCAACGCTGCTTTCTCTGCCCCCAATCTGGCAACCAGATTTTGTTGAATTGCATACGCTTGTGGCTCACTGCGGTCAGATAACAGGGCGAACACCAACGCATCTGCTGTCGCGCTGTCGCGAGCGGCGGTCAGGATAACGGGGTCAATACCATGTACTGGCGTTGATTGCGGCACGGCAGTTGCTGCGGAAGTGAAGGGCATGTTGAAAGGAGTCGTATTTGTCATTGGCGTCGCATGTTGACCAAATTCTGCGTTCATATCTGAACTCTGCTTAACCGCGCGAGCACGTTGAGCTGCCTCTACATTACGCGCACCAAATCCGTAGACACCTTCCGGCATGGCTGCTAAGTCGGCTGGATCCACGATTTCGCTGGCATCCAAAAACTCAACATTGTGCCCATATACTCTTTGCAAACGCTCTTTTAACGGTGGATGCGTAGCAAACATTCCATCCATTAAGTTTACCTGCGCCGCACCTAAAAACATGTGCGACATCTGTTCTGCACGAGGATTATTGATACGCGAACCACATTGGTTGACCATGGTCAGACCGCCAATTTTTCTGAGCGCACCACCGATGGTCTCCGGGTCACGCGTAAATTGCACGGCACTGGCATCCGCCAGAAATTCGCGCTGTCTCGAAACAGCCGACTTGATCAGGCGCCCAAAAAAGATGCCGACGTAGCCGATCACAAATAACGCTGCACCAAAGACAACAATCACTAATTGTATTGGTGGGCCTTTTTCGTCGCGATCGCGTGAGCTACCAAAACGGGATGCCCAATACATCATCTCCTGACCAAAGCCAGCAATCATCTGTATTCCGAACAAGACACCGATGAGTTTGATATTCATACGCATATCGCCGTTGAGGATATGACTGAATTCATGTCCGATCACACCTTGCAATTCGTCTCTGGTAAGTCGGGTCAGGCTACCCTGAGTTACCGCGACGACCGCCTCGTTTTGATGATACCCAGCCGCAAATGCGTTGATTGCATCTTCCCGATCGAGTACATACACACGGGGGCAGGCGATACCAGAAGCCAACGCCATTTCTTCGACGATATTTAACAGACGCCGCTCTTTTGCATCGTTCGAATCTGGCATCACCAATCGGCCACCAGCCATCTGAGCCACAGCATCGCCACCATCGCGCAAACGGAAAGTTTCAAACATCGTACCGCCGACAATGAACAATAAAGTAACGGCGGTATTGATGAAGAAAAAACCGGTGGGATAACCAGAATGACCTGAGGTACGCATCGCGAAACCCCATTTCCAGATCAGCGCGAGGCTGACATTCACCGCGACTAAAATCGCAATGACCGCCAAGGCAAACAGGATTAATAGTTTGCGGCTCTGGCGGTGCGCCTGATCTTGCTGTTCAAAAAAGTCCATATCGATGCACGGCCCAGGGCAAGATTTCAGAAGGAGACTTTAACGGCTTTACGTTCTTCTGCTGATTCCGTTGCTTGCAATAATTCAGCGTTTTTGAAGCCAAAATTATTAGCGATCAAAGAACCTGGAAATTGCTCAATACCTGTGTTGTATTGCATGACACTGTCGTTATACGCCTGACGCGCAAAGGCAATTTTATTTTCCGTGCTGGTCAATTCTTCAGTGAGCTGTATCATGTTCTCATTGGCTTTCAGATCTGGGTAAGATTCTGATAAGGCGAACATTTTTCCTAACGACGCAGTCAAGGTGCCTTCTGCCGCAGACAATTGCTGCACCGATGCAGCATCGGCTGGATCCAGGCCGGCTTTACTGCTGGCTGAAACTGCCTGATTACGTGCCGCGATCACCGCTTCCAGTGTTTCACGCTCGTGCTTCATATAGCCTTTGGCGACTTCCACTAAATTCGGAATCAGGTCGTAACGACGCTTCAATTGCACATCAATTTGTGCAAACGCATTTTTAAAGCGATTACGTAAAGTGACCAAACGGTTATAGACGCCGATGACCCAAAACACGATCAAGGCAACAATAGCTAACAAAACGATCAATGCAATCATTTTCTCTCCAGAAAAAAGAAAACCAATGAAAAATCATCGGCTACGGTTTTAACTTAATTATTTACTTCGGTTTTTTCTACCTTAGCAGGTTGAACCATCATTGCCTTCAGTTCTTCTTCACTGATGTATTCAAACACTTTTACTACTTTACGTACGCCGCTGATTGTACTGGCTACGTCAGCTGCATGATTACCTTCACGCTGCGTCACGCGCCCCATCAGATACACAACGCTTCCTTCAGTAATGACTTTAAATGAGCTCGCATATAAGTCTTTGGTATCGACAAATGCTGCCTTTACTTTGGTCGTGATCAACGCATCATTGGAACGCGCTGAGAAGTTCGAAATTCCTGAAATTTGAATTTCATTCATCACCGTCACGACGCCTTCCACCGCTTTGAGTTCGCTTTCTGCCTTGTCTTTGGTCTTTTGATCTGCGACTTCACCAGTGAGTAACACGTGACGATTAAACGAGTTGACATTCACATGAGCGGTATCACCCAGTGCTTTTGAAAGACGTAATTCACCTTTAACAGCGATAGATTTATCCTCTGTTTGTGCGCCCAAAGTCCGACGATCCGCAGCAGCGAAAGTACCCATGACGGCACTACCAACAACGAGTTCTACGCAACCCTGCAAACTCAATAGCGCAGAGCCACACAAACCAACTACTAGCAAAGATCGTGAAAATTTACCCAGACTTTGTTTAATCATCAGCATCACCTCCAAAGAGCGCGGTATCAATACCATCGCAGATACAATGTATGGTCAACAGATGGACTTCCTGAATACGCGCCGTTTTATCGTGCGGCACACAGATATGTACATCCATTTCACCCAATAAATTTTTCACCTCACCGCCGCCCTTACCAGTCAGGGCAACAACCCGCATATCTCGTTCCAACGCGGCATTGATAGCATTAATAACACCGGGCGAATTGCCCGATGTAGAAATCGCCAGCAATATATCGCCAGACTGTCCAAACGCCTGCACCTGTTTGGAAAATACTTCTTGAAAACTATAGTCATTGGCAATGGCCGTCATAATCGAACTATCCGTCGTCAGTGCCATCGCTGGCAAAGGTAAACGTTCGCGCTCAAAGCGTCCGACCAGTTCCGCAGCAAAATGCTGGCAATCTGCCGCCGACCCGCCATTCCCGCAAGCGAGAATCTTGTTACCGTTAGACAGTGCCTGAAACATAAGTTCCACAGCTTGAGAAATAGGAAGCGCCAGCTCATCAGCGGCCTTGATTTTTAATTCGGCACTTTCATTGAAGTGCGCCAGGATACGGTGATTTGTCATAGTGTGTCAGATTATACGATAGTCGCTAAGCAACAATTACGTTTTGTAACCAATGAATTGTACCCGCTTCGATGGCAATCACGTCAAACCGACACGCTGGCTGTTGTTTAAATTGAAGTAAAAATACCTGTGCCGCGTGCTGCATTTTTCTTTGTTTTGCAGGAGTAATGCTGGCGATAGCGCCACCGAATTGCATAGAGGCACGTTTTCTTACCTCAACAAACACCAAGGTTTTGCCATCCCGCATAATCAGATCAAGTTCACCACCCTTGCAAAGGAAATTTTTTTGTATCAATTTAAGGCCGTTCTGTTCCAGATACTGCAAGGCATGTAATTCACCATCATCGCCGCTACGGCGGCGGCTGGTTCTCTTGTCATGGGGAGCACTTTCTTGAACGGCTTCGCGTCTCATTGTCGTACAATCTGGTTTTGATTAAATTAGAATGCCGGGTATGAGTACTACCGAATCCAATGTGGAATCCACCATGTTCACCAGCCCCACCATCATTGATGCTGTGGTCCGGCAAAATTACCCGGTCGGAACATTATATGTAGTCGCTACGCCGATCGGGAATGTTGCAGACATTTCCTTACGTGCCTTACACCTGCTAACAATAGTGGATGCAATTGCCTGCGAAGATACGCGCAATACGGCACAACTGCTGGGGCGATATGGGATCCATAAGCCCTTAATTGCCGCCCACCAGCATAACGAACGTGAAGTAGCGGAAAAAATCCTGCAACGTTTGCAAGCAGGTGAACGAATTGCGCTGGTATCCGACGCTGGTACGCCGGGCGTATCTGACCCGGGAGCAAAAATTGTTGATGTGTTAAAGGCTGCCGGGATGCCTGTGACGCCATTACCTGGCGCATCGGCAGCGATCAGTGCTTTGTCAGCCAGTGGCTTGTTAGCTGATCGTTTTTATTTTGTTGGTTTTTTACCAGCCAAAGCAGGACAACGCGAAACGACATTGCGTAGCTTACTCAATGTGCCCGCCAGTCTGATTTTTTACGAGGCACCGCATCGAATTACAGAAACCGTGCAAGCCATGTTGGACGTATTTGGTGGTGATCATCAAATCGTATTGGCTCGTGAGGTCAGTAAGTTGTTTGAAGAAATTCACCGTTGTCCGTTGAGCGCGGCACCAGCATGGCTGGCAGCAGATACGCACAGAGAAAAAGGCGAATACGTTATTTTGCTCGACACCTGTCAAGCCAACGAAGGTGAAAATGATATGGAGGCGCGTCGGGTACTGAGTATTTTGCTCGAAGAATGTTCCGTCAAGCAGGCGGCCAATCTGGCAGCACAATTAACCGGATTGAAAAAAAATGCTTTGTACCAAATGGCGCTGGAGATGAAGCAAGGCAACGCTGATTGAGAACTATAGAATGCCCCGGTTGTGATCGGGGCGTTCTATCCTGACGCAGGAAACTTTCCATTACGTGTCATCACAGATGTTTAACGTTGTACGACCAGCGGGCGTCCTACCCCCAGATCACCCGCTTGCGACAATGCTGACATCGCCTCGGAACGACTTTGAAATGGTCCACTGACCAATCGATATAAGCTACCCTGCTGGACAATATCAAAGCCGGGCAAACGACTTTCTGCACGGTTTTTTAAGTGCGTCATAATGGACTCTGCATTCGAACGAATCGCATATGCACCAAATTGCAAATAATAGGCACCACTGCTGATTGCCTGGCTTGGTACGGATATCTTGGCATTTACGACTGGTTCTGCAGCACTGATTTGTGATACTTCTTTGCCTTGTTGAGAAGCCAACAATTCTTCCATACTGATCGTGTCATTTTGAGGCATCAATACACCGGATGAAACAGGCGACGGATTGGCCACAGCCCTCGCTCCCTGACCAACCGCTTGTACCACTTGTGGCGAAGGTATCTTGGGAACGGGTTGGTTATGAGAGACCTCATTTGCTGCTAACACACGGGAGTTATTGTCAGGCTGATTCTTTCTATTTTCTGCCATGCGCTCTATGTCTGCTGGCAACAGGCGTTCAACCTCAATCTGACTGCTTCCTTTACCTAACAATTCGAGCTTCAATGCACCAGTGTAAGACAAGTCAATAATACGGTTCGAATGGAACGGCCCGCGATCATTAATACGAACAATAATTTGTTTACCGTTGCTCAGGTTAGTGACACGGGCATAGGAGGGAATAGGTAAGGTCGGGTGGGCAGCGGTAATTTTGTACATGTCATACAACTCACCGGATGATGTCTTTTGTCCGTGAAATTTTTTGCCATACCAACTGGCGATCCCACGTTGAATAAATGGTGTAGAACTATCTACCAGAGGTGTATAAGTTTTGCCGAACACTGCATAGGGTTTATTTGCTGAACGCGAAAAATCTTCCTGCACAGGAATAGGATCCATCGTAAATTCTAATCCTGGCGGCGGGTTATCACCTGGTCCATCATCTTTGTAATAACCGCCTTTACCTGATCCTGCTTTTGGTAATACTAGCGCTGGTGCGCTGTTGGCGGGTACCTTAGCTTGCGGACGATTGGCATCAGCAATGATGGTCGGTTGTTTTGGTGCTGTCCCACATGCAGCTAACAACACCGCTGGTGCTGCCATCAAATAACATCGTTGCAATTGCTTGTTTGAAAAAATTTTCTTCATGTCTGCACCAGCTTACGATTTCGTTGAACGCTCATCATAATACCCGCCGCCATACCCAGCGTCACCAACGCCGTACCACCATAACTAAGGAAAGGCAAAGGCACGCCAACGACAGGCAAAATTCCACTAACCATCCCCATGTTCACAAAAGCATATGTGAAGAATATCATGGTTACCGAGCCAGCCATCAGTCTGGCGAACAAGGTGGGAGCATTAGCTGCGATCATCAGGCAACGCAATATTAACAAGAAGTACAAACTAACCAATATGATGTTGCCTATAAAGCCAAATTCTTCGGAGAACACCGCAAAGATAAAATCGGTCGTCCGTTCCGGGATAAATTCCAAATGCGCCTGGGTTCCTTTCAACCATCCTTTGCCATGTAAGCCACCCGAACCTACCGCAATCGTTGATTGAATAATATGAAAACCTTTGCCCAATGGGTCACGGGTCGGATCAAGCATCGTGAGGACGCGGTCACGCTGATAATCGTGCAGCATGTAGGGCCAGACGATAGTCGGGGTTACAATTACAACAAAAGTGATCAAAGAAATTAAAATTTTCCAGGATAATCCAGCCAGAAAGATCACTGCAAATCCGGCAGCAACCACCAGCAGCGCGGTTCCAAGATCGGGTTGTTTTGCGATCAACCCCGTTGGAATCAACAAAATGACTGTTGCCACGACAAAATCTTTTAAACGCAAAGCACCTTCACGCTTTTGAAAATACCATGCCAACATCAACGGCGTGGCAATCTTCATAATTTCGGATGGTTGGATTGGTGTTCCAACATTGAGCCAACGGCGCGCACCTTTCTTCACCATGCCGAAGGCAGCGACGGCCAGCAATAAAGCGACACCAAACGTATAAATGGGAATTGCAAAGCGCATCAGAGTCTGCGGTGGAATATTCGCGAAAATCCACATAATCACAAACGACACCATAATGTTACGCAACTGATCCTCGACCCGCCCCGGAAAATCGATGCCAGCGGAATACAACGTAATAATGCCAGTCGACATAATTAGAAACAGCAAAATCGCCAATGGTGCGTCGAACACCATAATATGGGAACGCATGGATTGCCAGTTAAAGCGTGAATGTTGCATCATCAATCCCTTATTTCTTGAGCTGCCGGATCCGTCGTCGCGTCAGCCTGCGTCGGCGACGCGGCAGTACCATCCGCTTTGGATGTTGGCTGTTTATCTTTATCCGATGGACGTTTTCCTAGCAGATAATAATCAAGAGCTTTACGCGCTATCGGTGCTGCGGATTCGGCACCGAAACCAGCATTTTCTACCACCATGGCAAGTGCAATTCGCGGCTTGTCTGCAGGCGCGAAGGCAATATACAAAGCATTATCGCGCTGTCTTTCTGCCGTCGTCTTAGCGTTATATTTCTCACCTTTTTTTATCCCGACAACCTGCGCTGTCCCGGTCTTACCACCTGAGACGTACTCTGCATCACGAAACTTCATATATCCGGTTCCACCAGGTACGGAGGTTACGCCAACCATTGCATGTTTAATGAAATCAACATTTTCCTGTTTCAATGGAATACGATAACTTTCTTTAGGTACGGTAAGCGTCTTCTGCCGCGTTTTTGGATCTTCGGTCATTTTGACCAGATGAGGCTTCATAACGATACCGTTGTTCGCCAGTGTCGCCATAGCATGTGCCATCTGGAGCGGCGTAAAATTATTATATCCTTGGCCAATGCCTAAAGAGATTGTCTCACCGGCATACCATTTCTGTTGCGCGGCTTTTTTATAGGCAGTCCGCTTCCATTCAGTCGATGGCAATAATCCAGTCTTTTCATGTTCCAGATCAATACCAGTCTTCTGACCAAAACCAAACGGTTTCATAAAATCATGAATGGTGTCTACACCGAGATCATTTGCAAGTATGTAGTAATAAGGATCACATGACACAACGATAGAACGGTACATATCAACGATGCCGTGACCTCCGGGTTTATCGTCGTTGAAGCGATGACCACCAAACATAAAAAATCCGGTATCAGCAATCGCTTGTGAAGGAGTACGTTTGCCCAACTCCAGTGCGGCTAAAGCCATGTATGGTTTATAGGTAGAACCTGGAGGATAGGTGCCTGATAATGGACGATTTAACAGTGGACGATCTTCAGATGTATTTAATTCGGTCCAGCTTTGCTGATCAATGCCCTCGACAAATAAATTCGGGTCATAGGTCGGTTTAGAAACGAACGCCAACACGTCACCGGTTTCAGGTTCAATGGCAACCAAGGCACCACGTCGATCACCGAACGCTTCTTCTATGACTTTTTGTAATTCAATATCCACTGACAGGATTAAATTTTGACCCGACGTCGGTGGTGTACGGGACAGAGTACGTACAGCACGACCGTTAGCAGATACCTCAACACGTGAAAAACCTGTCGTGCCATGCAAGGCTGTTTCGTAACTTTTTTCCAAACCTTCTTTGCCGATATAGTTAGTGCCTTTGTAATTTGCACTGTCCTCCATATCTTCAATAATTTCCTGATCCTTAGAACTGATACGACCAATATATCCGATCACATGCGACGCACTGTCGCCTTGCGGATATTGTCGGAACAAACGTGCTTGAATATCGACGCCGGGAAAGCGAAAACGTTGTGCAGTGAAACGGGCGACTTCATCATCAGTCAGACGAGTACGAATTGGAAGACTTTCAAAATTTTTGGATTCTTCCAATAACTTACGAAAGCGCTTGCGATGCTTGGGCTGTATATCAACTAATGCTGACAAATTGTCGATGAGCAAATCCATATCCTGCGTAATTTTGGATGGTGTAATTTCCAGTGTATAGGCAGAATAATTCTGTGCCAGAATCACGCCATTTCTATCCATAATCAAACCACGATTCGGCACCACGGGAAGTACGTCGATCCGATTATCATCAGCCTGCAATGCATAGTCGTCATACTTCACAATCTGTAGCCAGACGAAACGCGAAATTAAAATGGAAAAACAGGCGAACACGAATATGCCGATAAAAATCAGACGCATACGGAAATAATAGAGTTCGCGTTCCGTGTTCTTTAGTTCATTCATGATATTTATTTTGCTTACAGCTGCGACAGGAAATACACCTGATGGTCAGATGGGACGTGTATCGTCTTTGTTGATCGCACGACGTTGTGGAGCAAGCAGTATCAGCGTTGCAATAGGCCACAATGCAGTGGTCACTACGCTTTCGGAAAAATACAGCCAGCCAGGAAAATGCGCATCAGGCGCGACGATCAGGCGCACAGCGATTTGCAAACATTGGACAAACAAAAACAAGGGAAATACATACAATGATTGCGTCAATGGATGAAACCATAAAACGCGGCGATGGATAGTGATCGCAAAATAAGTCAGCAATGTATAGGCAAGTGCATTTTCGCCCAGATGAATCGCATCGTGCACGTCCATCAGCAGACCCATCACAAATGCAACACCGATCCCAACCTTACGCGGTTGGTGAATACTCCAGAACACGAGCACCAATGCGACAAAATCCGGAACTGCAATAAAGCCACCCCAAGGTAAAAAATTGAGCAAAAAAGCCAATCCCAGACTAAATGCAATGAATAGTGGATTGACTGGCAACAAAATGTAGTGCGGTTGTGTCATTTTGCAGTGTCCTTATTCAATTGCTTTACTGCTTCGGCTTTAACGGGTTCAACTTTTGCAGATTCAACTTTTATCGCCTCAGTTTTAGAAGCACTGGCTTTGGTAGTATCGATTTTTGGCGGCATGACTCTGCCAACCTCTAATGTCGCCGCCTCTTTGCTTGCCACCTGAGCCAGCGATTGCTGGTCTACAGGCTTGATATCGCTTTGTGGAGGAGCAGTATCGCGGGTCACTTTACGATTAATTTTTTCTTTTTTCGCACGGACATCTTCGGTGTCTGGTCGCGGCAAGTTATCAGTGGATACTTGCAAAATCAACAGTTGTTTATTGCGGTCGATACCGGCGGCAGGAATACATAGAATATTTTCCAAAGCAGTCACAGCCTTACTTTCAACTTGCGCCACTTTTGCAACAGCCAGACCTGGTGGGTAAATGCCATCAATACCCGAAGTGACCAATTGATCTCCATTTTGGATATCTGCATTCGAAGTCACACGCATATCCAGGTAAGAAGATTGACCGCGACCATAGGCAACGCTGCGTAAGCCATTACGTAAAATTTGTACTGGAATCGCCTGATTTTTATCCGTTAGTAGGGTCACTTCTGCTGTCAAAGGAAAAACCCTGGTGACCTGCCCGACCACACCGAGGTCATCAATCACTGGCTGCCCAAGAGCGATGCCATCTTTGATACCACGATCAACAATAACTTTGCTGGTGGACGGATCGCGCGCATCGTAGATAATTTCAGCCAGTACCGATTTGACAGGCAGACGTTCGCGGGCATCGAGTAATTTGCGCAGATGATTATTTTCTGATTGCAATTGCGAAGTCTGTTGCAACACATCTGCCGTCGATGTTTGCAAACGTTTGAGATGGGTGTTTTCCCTCTCCAGATCATTTAAAGAGACAAAGTAATGCGATATGTTTTTGTACGTCACACTGGGAACAACAGCAATCATTTGCACCGGATACAACACGGTTCCCAGAACCTGCCGCACTAATGTCAGAGACTTAAGGCGTGAATCGACGACCAACAAGAAAATAGCAAGTATCGCGAAAAAAATCGCTCTGGCACGGGCTGACGCGCCTTGTTTGAAGAGAGGTGGCGGACTGTAATCCATACTATATCAATCATCAGAAACAGGTTTGCCTATACGCATCACGGTGCCAGGTCAGCCTGCGAGCGTTCTAAAAGCAAAAAGCCGACACATCATTAGCCGGCTCTGCAACAATATTTTTACATCCGGACCAGATCAACAGACTTCGGTAACATCACACTTTTGCCCTGTACTAATCTGGTCGGACACACTTCTCAATCTTATCAACTAACACAAACTGTCTTTGATGCACACATTAGTAAGACCGTACACTTTATACACTGAGTACGGCCATCAACCTTATACAGAAAGACCGTTTTGTGGTGATTTTAATTACTCGTAGGAGAAGATGGAACCGAGTTTATCCATGCGCTCCAATGCCATACCAGAGCCACGTACCACGCATGTTAAAGGATCTTCTGCTACGATCACTGGCAAGCCTGTTTCTTCCATCAGCAAACGATCAAGATCACGCAATAAAGCACCGCCACCGGTCAGCATCATGCCTTTCTCGGCAATATCTGCACCGAGTTCTGGTGGTGTTTGTTCGAGTGCATTCTTCACTGCAGAAACGATGTTATTCAATGGATCAGTCAAGGCTTCCAGAATTTCATTGCTGGAAATAGTAAATGAACGTGGGATGCCTTCTGACAGATTGCGTCCTTTGACTTCCATTTCTTTCACTTCGGAACCCGGGAAGGCAGAACCGATCGCTTTTTTGATGGCTTCAGCTGTTTGTTCACCGATCAGCATGCCGTAGTTACGACGGATGTAGTTGACGATCGCTTCATCAAACTTGTCACCACCAACACGCACCGAGCCTTTGTAGACCATACCGCCCAGAGAAATAATACCGACTTCGGTGGTACCACCACCAATATCCACCACCATTGAGCCGGTTGCGTCAGATACTGGCAAACCAGCGCCAATCGCCGCTGCCATTGGTTCTTCAATCAAATATACCTGAGAAGCACCTGCGCCCAATGCAGATTCACGAATTGCACGACGCTCAACCTGGGTAGAACCGCAAGGAACACAAATAATGATACGTGGCGATGGTTTGAAGAATTTCGTGTCATGCACCATACGGATGAACTGCTTGAGCATCTGCTCAGTCACCGTAAAGTCAGCAATCACGCCGTCTTTCATCGGGCGAATCGCTTCTATATTGCCTGGAACTTTGCCCAGCATTTGTTTTGCTTCTTTACCAACGGCCTGGATCGTCTTCTTGCCGTTAGGACCACCCTCCTGGCGAATTGCCACAACTGACGGTTCATCAAGGACGATACCCTGACTGCGAACATAAATTAATGTATTTGCGGTACCCAGATCGATCGCCAGATCATTTGAAAAATAACTACGTAAGAAACCAAACATGTATTGTCCTGTATTTTAACTATTGTTGCGTGCAGCACCTCAAGTAAATCATCGAGATAAATCACGACGATCATTGATCTGCTACACCACGAATTTTGTACCCTGTCTAAGGTCTTAAAAATGCTATGCAAATCCGCTATGAAAATCCACAGCTGAGACTAAGCTAATGAACCTAATCGAGGTTCCCTAAGACAAAGTTGAGGGATTTAGCACGCCTTTAGGGCATTAACCCATCATTCTACCTTATAATCTTCTTAAATTTACTTGATACCAACACCTAAAAATGCAGTATCGGGATTAATAAATATTTACATGGAATTAACACTGTATTGTGACATTAAGTAACCATATCAGCGAAAACCCTGTTTTTTGAATAGAGTCGACTGAACGCTCATAAGTTCACTATGCAGTACTACATTTTTGTAACAATTCCATCACTCTTTTTTGACACTCTTTTGGACTTTTTTTGCGTTTTAGCGCCCATAAATCATGTCACTGACACTTAACGATGTAACTCGCATTGCCAATTTGGCAAAGTTAAAAATTTCCGATACGGAAGCGGACTCGACGCTCGACAAGCTCAATGGCATTTTTGCCTTGGCTGAACAGCTTAAAGCCATTGACACCACTGGTGTTACACCACTGAGTCACCCTATTGCTGCCTTATTGCCTGAAATGGCATTGCGTTTGCGCGAAGATGTGGTCACAGAAAGCAATCACCGCGAAGAATACCAACAATGCGCTCCAGCAACCCAGGATGGCTTATACCTGGTGCCGAAGGTGATTGAATAAAATTTTCGGAAAAAATTCGGAATAGACAAATGCATACAAAAACCCTTGCCCAATTATCCGCCCTGCTACAAAGCAAACAGGTTTCTGCGACTGAACTCGCACAACATTTTTTAGATCGTATTGCCACCAGTGATCTGAATGCATTTTTGCATATTGATCCAGCTTTAACGCTAAAACAAGCTGCCGCTGCTGACGCCATGTTGGCAAGTGGCAAAGCGACTGCTCTGACTGGCATTCCAATTGCACACAAAGATATTTTTGTGACGCGTGATCTGCGTTCTACAGCTGGCTCACACATGCTTGAAAACTACGTCAGCCCATTTGATGCCACTGTAGTTGAAAAACTGGCGCAAGCTGGCATGGTGACCCTTGGCAAACTCAATTGCGATGAATTCGCGATGGGTTCCGCAAATGAAAATTCGTATTTTGGTGCAGTAAAAAATCCTTGGGATAAAACTGCAGTACCAGGTGGATCTTCCGGTGGTTCTGCAGCAGCAATCGCGGCGCGCCTGACACCAGCAACAACAGGTACTGACACCGGCGGATCGATTCGTCAACCAGCCGCTTTTTGCGGCGTGACTGGAATCAAACCAACTTACGGTAGCGTATCGCGTTACGGTATGATTGCATTTGCCTCTTCGCTCGACCAAGGTGGCCCGATTGCGCAAACCGCTGAAGATTGCGGCATGCTGCTCAATGCGATGGTGGGTTTTGATGAAAAAGATTCTACCTCTGTAGAACGCAAAGCCGAAGATTTCAACCGTGACTTAAACAAATCGCTGCAAGGTTTGCGTATCGGTGTGCCAAAAGAATTTTTCAGCGAAGGTCTGGCTGCAGACGTTGAACAGTCCGTTCGTGCAGCGCTGGCAGAATACGTCAAGCTCGGCGCGACATTGGTCGACATTTCCTTACCAAAAACCGAATTATCCATTCCGGTTTACTACGTCATTGCACCAGCAGAAGCCTCATCCAATCTGAGCCGCTTTGATGGTGTGCGTTACGGTCATCGTGCCGCGAATTACAAAGACCTCAATGACATGTATATTCAATCGCGTACCGAAGGTTTTGGCGACGAAGTCAAACGCCGTATTTTGGTCGGTGCCTACGTGTTATCACATGGTTACTATGATGCGTATTATCTGCAAGCACAAAAAATCCGCCGCCTGATTGCACAAGACTTTGCTGCCGCCTTTGAAAAATGCGATGTCATCATGGGCCCAGTTGCACCAACCGTGGCGTGGGATTTGGGCGCGCAGTCAGATGATCCAGTGGCGAACTATCTGGCTGATATTTTCACCTTGTCGACCAGCCTCGCTGGTTTGCCTGGCATGTCAATTCCATGTGGTTTTGGTGAAGGCGAAAAGAACGCTAAGCGTCCAGTCGGTTTGCAATTGATTGGCAATTATTTTGATGAAGCACGCTTATTGAATATCGCCCATCAGTATCAACAGGTCACTGACTGGCATCAACGCACACCATCATGAAAAACGCCGTCTTCACGCTGATTCTGGCTGTTGCGCTGTTATGTGGTGCTGGTAGCAAAACGTCTACGGCGCAAGAAACGCCAGCACTCGATCTACATATGCAATGTACGCAGACTAAGCGCGAAGATGGTGATGGTGAACGCCTGATTTTTGCCGATCAGGGACGGATAAAACTAGACGGCGACAAAGTGCAGGAACTTCAATGGGAATCCTCTTTGTTTCGTGCAGATCATGGATTTGAATGCAGCATCGATAAAGATGATCAACCGCAACTTGAGGTGACTGAAAAAGGCTGGCGCATCACCTTAAAAGATGCGGTCGCCGCCCGCGCTCAACGTGGCTATGACTTTGATCGCAGCTATCAATGCAGCATACGTTTAGAGCGGGAAGGCGAGATGATTCATCTCCGACCGTTCTGCCCGGCTTTATGCGGCTCAAGGATAAATTTTACCGAGCTCAAGGTCAACGTCATCAATGGCAAATGCGAATATGTAGACTGATCAAAAGCTGATCGAAGACTAATTCAGATTGAATACAATGTACCGGGGCAGATTTGCAGAATCCCCAACCAGATAAAGATAAGGAACTACTATGCAATGGGAAGTGGTTATCGGTTTTGAGACACATGTACAACTTAAAACCAACTCAAAAATTTTTAGCGGTTCATCGATACAGTTTGGCGCAGAGCCAAATACACAGGCCAGCCCGGTTGACCTGGCGTTGCCTGGCGTATTGCCAGTAATGAACAAGGCAGCGGTTGAAAAAGCCATCCAGTTTGGTTTGGCAGTCGGCGCGACAATTGCGCCAGAATCGATTTTTGCACGTAAAAATTACTTCTATCCTGATTTGCCAAAGGGCTATCAGATCAGTCAATTTGAAATCCCTGTGGTTCAAGGCGGCTACGTCGCTTGCGTGGTTGAAAAAGACGGCAAATCAGAAGTCAAAAACATCCAATTGACACGCGCACATCTGGAAGAAGATGCAGGTAAATCGCTGCACGAAGATTACCAAGGCATGACCGGTATCGATTTGAATCGCGCTGGCACACCATTGCTGGAAATCGTCACTGAACCAGTCATGCGTAGCGCCGCCGAAGCAGTTGCTTACGCCAAAGCCTTGCATTCATTAGTAATGTGGCTCGATATCTGTGACGGCAATATGCAAGAAGGTTCGTTCCGTTGCGATGCCAACGTCTCTGTGCGTCCAGTCGGCCAAAAAGAGTTCGGCACCCGTGCTGAAATCAAAAATCTGAACTCCTTCCGTTTCCTGGAAGAAGCGATCAATCACGAAGTACGTCGCCAGATCGAATTGATCGAAGATGGTGGCACCGTTGTGCAAGAAACTCGCCTTTACGATCCGGACAAAAAAGAAACGCGCTCTATGCGTAGCAAAGAAGATTCACAGGATTATCGCTACTTCCCTGATCCTGATTTGCCACCACTCAAAGTCAGTGCCGAATGGGTAGAAAAAGTACGCAGCACCATGCCAGAATTACCAGGCGCAATGCGCAGCCGTTTTGTGGAACAATTTGGCTTACCGGAATACGATGCAACGATTCTGACGCAGTCCAAAGGCATCGCTACTTATTTTGAAGCTGTCGTTAATGCCGCAGGTGTAGCACAAGCTAAACCCGCCGCTAATATGATGATGGGCGACGTTGCCTCTACCTTGAATCGTGAAGGTATTGAGATCATTGCGATTCCTGTCAGCGCAGCTCAATTGGCAGTCCTGTTGCAGCGCATTGCTGATGGCACGATTTCTAACAAAATCGCTAAAGAAGTCTTTGCAGCAATGTGGCAAGCACCGTCCGCTGATGTTAATCTGGCAGACCACGTGATTGAATCCAAAGGCTTGAAACAAATTTCCGATGTTGGCGCACTCGAAAAAATCATCGACGAAGTGATGGCTGCGAATCAACAATCCGTCGATGAATATCGCGCAGGCAAAGAAAAGGCCTTTAACTCACTGGTTGGACAAGCGATGAAAGCCACCAAAGGCAAAGGCAACCCAGCGCAAGTCAACGAACTGCTCAAAAAGAAATTAGCAGGCTAATCCCAGTGCTGCAGGTATTACATGCAGCACATTTATAGCGATTAAGAAAGACCATCATGAACAATTTAAGACAAGAATTTATCGAGTTTTCAGTCAAGGCCGGCGTCATTCGCTTTGGTGATTTTGTGACCAAAGCAGGTCGTAACTCACCTTATTTTTTCAATGCGGGTCTGTTTAACGATGGCGCTAATTTAGGCAAATTGGCGGCCTTTTATGCCGACACCCTGATCAATTCAGGCGTTGAATTTGACATGTTGTTTGGTCCAGCATACAAGGGCATCACGCTTGCATCGGCCACCGCGGTCGCGCTTGCAGCGCGTGGTCGCAATGTTCCATTTGCCTACAACCGCAAAGAAGCCAAAGACCACGGCGAAGGCGGCACTATCGTTGGCGCAGAACTCAAAGGCAAAGTAGTGATCATCGATGACGTGATTTCTGCGGGCACATCGGTGCGCGAATCGGTAGAAATGATACGCGCCGCCGGCGCCACCCCATGCGCTGTACTAATCGCCCTTGACCGCATGGAACGCTCTGGCAAAGACGACGCTTTATCAGCCCATTCAGCAGTGCAAGAGGTGAGCAATACCTACAGCATGCCAGTAGTTTCTATTGGGAATTTGAATGATTTGTTTGATTACTTGTCTGCTGCCGGTGGAGATGCGCAATTAACGCAGTACAAGCAGGCTGTAGCGGCGTATCGGGATAGGTACGGAGCGGTTTAACTAACTAGTGGCAGTACGCGTAAAAATGCCGCTACTGCCTGATTCAATGGCAAAGCCAATCACGGTGACAAACGTCGGAAGTACTTATTTGTCTTGCAAACGATCTACCATGTATTGAAATCTCTTAGACCAATCATTATCGGATCTAAACGATTTAATATTTTCAAATTCGATTTTGCTTCGGCTCGCCTCTTTCCAGAGTGAAAGCCAATCAATACCTTTTTTAATTTGTTTGACATTTGGTTCACCAAAACGGTGCTTCATACTTCCGAAAGCAGTACTCCATACGGGAATTCCAAGAGCTCTCAATTCATAGTATTTGATTGGGTCGACAGAATCTGTTAACTCATTAATTTTAAATGGGATCAAACCTACAGTAAAACCTTGGCAATGTTCTATTGCCTGTTCAACGGAACACGCAGGTAACAATTCTATATTCGGTGGCAAATTTGAAGGCGGACTTTCCATACATGGACCGATCAGACGCACCTTTAGTGTTGGTAAGGACAGTGCCAGATCGATTACCAATTCCCAATCAAACCATGATGCAATCGTACCGACAAAACCGATCACACTGTTTGTAGCAGGTTGAGAAATCGCTGGCAGACGCTTCATGTCATAGCCATTTGGTACAAGCAAAATATCCGCGGCGTTTTCAAATTGGGCAATTTTGTTTGAAAGTGTCGAGTCACTACAAAAAATAAAATCACATTTTGCAGCAATTTTTCGCTTGCTATTCCTCATAGAAATTTTGGATAAGCCGCGATAGAACGCAGGAAAATCATCCATGACATCCATGAATGTGCGTCGCGTCTGTAAAGTATTTACTGCCCATGCCGCCAGTCTGCTAGGCCGTCCGACACCAATATCCCACTGACCCTCTGCAAATTCGGTTCTCAGTTCAGTCTTGATATTTGCCCAAAATAAAACATCGTTGAGACGATTAACCAGAGGCAGAGGCTCAATTGGCAAACTACGTATTTTTTTTACTTCAATTTGGGAGGGAATTTCCCCTTTAATAAGATCGCAACTCTTTTTGCTAAAATAAATCAAATCAGAGATTTGAGGTAAGCGCGTAATCGTAGGATCGATCCAGATCAACTTATCATATACACCATCAAGTAAGGCCTGCGCCATGTATTGTGGACGCTGCCAATAGCTCTGATAGGTAACAGGTGCAAAATATAATAAGTTCACGGCGTAAGGTTCAAGAAAATACGTAAAACGATTTAGAAAAATCTGATTCTCCCACACTCAGCAAAAAGTCAGATTTTTCAGAATAGAGCAAAATAATTAACTAAATGCAATCGTTAAGAAGCCATGTTCTTATCAGGCAAAGTGATTTTTTAAGATATCAACGATACGCTTTGAACCTTGACCATCGCCGTAAGGAGACACCCCTCGTGCCATAGCTTTATAGGCGTTTTCATCATCTAAAAGAATCTGAGCTTCTTTTACGATTGCATCATAATTAGGACCGACCAATTTGACGACACCTTGATCAACTGCCTCTGGCCTTTCAGTCTCATCTCTGAGCACTAATACTGGTTTCCCAAGCGCAGGCGCTTCTTCCTGCACACCGCCAGAATCACTGATAATCAAATAGGCGCGCTTCATTGCAGCCACAAACGGAGCATAATCCAACGGTGCGCAAAGCTTAATGTTATCAATTGTCGCTAGCATTTCATAAGCAACGTCTTTGACATTTGGATTCGGGTGAACCGGATATAAAAATTGTACATCCGGATTATTCGTCGCCAAAGTTTGCAGTGCGCGGCAAATATTTTTAAATGGTTCACCAAAATTCTCACGACGATGCGAAGTAATGAGTACCATGCGCTTGTTCTCGTCTATCTCTAACCCCAACTCCAAGTCTTTGGCCGCGGTCATCAATAGCGCGTCAATCACGGTATTACCGGTCACTGTAATATCGGCATCAGCGACACCTTCTTTGAGCAAATTCTGACGTGAACTTTCGGTCGGCGCAAAATGCCATTTTGCAAGACAGCCTGCAATTACCCTGTTCGCTTCTTCAGGAAATGGATTTTGCATATCCCAGGTACGTAAGCCCGCTTCAACGTGACCAATTGGAATACGATGATAGAAACAGGACAAAGCAACTGACATGACCGTCGTTGTGTCACCTTGAACCAGAACCACATCTGGTTTTTCGTTATTCAGAACCGTGTCCATTTCCATCAGCAGACGCGAAGTTAACGCAGATAGTGTTTGATTTGGGCGCATCAAATCCAGATCGATATCCGCTTTAATGCCAAAAAAATCCAGCACCTGATCTAACATCTGACGATGTTGCGCTGTCGCTAAAACACGTACATCAAATTGCTTTTCTGCCTGCAACGCCAGTATCACTGGCGCCATTTTGATCGCTTCCGGACGGGTGCCGACTACGCATAATATTTTTTTCATTTTCTTGTCTCTTCAATCGCCTTCCGTGTAGCATCCAAATATGCATAACCGTAACGCTTATCCGGCTCCAAATATGCACCTTCACCCCATTCATTCCACGCATTAATAAAGATAAATGGCTCTGCTAAATCTTTTCTCTCTTTAGCTTCCACAAATACGTCTTTTAACCATTTCTTATAAAGTTCTGGGGAGGAACCTTCAAAAATCATTCCTTTATTATCCCGGCGTGCGGTGTTATCCCACATTGGCATTACTGCCCTATGTAATTTAGGATGATCATAACGGAAGTACTTTTGCTCTTCCACAATGTCTTTATAGTCGAGAACGATGCCACCAAAATCTTTACGCACATATGAAATTTTGGCACTTATATCGTCACAATGTCTGAACAAAGTCCCTGGATGAAATTCGCTTTGAGCATCATAGCCCAGCCCTAATAAATCAGCATCCCACGTGTGTTCCTTCACACCGATAATATAAGGATCACCGACACCGGCATCAATACAATGTGCACGCCAACTCAACAGAGTACTTGCACACTCCGGAACAAACGATGGTCGATATACTGTCAATACAGGGCGACCATCTACACGAATATAACGTGGGTCTTTCATGTAAGGTATAACACTGTCAATGAACGCAGTGTAACTTTCGACAGTCTCACTTTGTTTCATGAGAATTTCTCCGCAAGAACCATCGAAGCGGCGTGTCCATGATTCGTTTGCCCAGCAAAGACTAAACGGAAAATCAATATCTTTGCAATTGAGGAACATATCAAGTGGTTTATCCAATAAGCGAGTGCCATCGAACCAGTAATAGTAAAAGACAAAACCATACACACCGTACATCTGAGCGAGCTCGACTTGTCTACGAAGATTGTCTTCGATCCTTAAATCATAATAGCCTAACTCCCCCGGTAACCGAGGTTGATAGTGACCTACATATTGGGGCACCGCACGCGATACGTTATTCCATTCGGTAACACCTTTCCCCCACCATGCATCGTTTTCCGGAGTAGGATGAAATTGCGTCAAGTAATACGCAAGAACCTTAGGATCATCATTCTTACGAACGTAACTATCCGAAGAAATAGTTACGTGTTCGTCACCAGTCTTTCCTGGTATTGCGAGTACTTGATTGACATATTCAGCAAGTTGATCATCTTTATCAACAAACTTTACCGAGTCGGGATTTAAATTACTTTTCAAATTTCTTGAGACTGCTCGCACTTTTCCAACGATAGCTTCTTTGGTATTCTCGGACAACGGCAATTTCCAATAAGTTTGGCGTAAAAATTGATATAGTTTTCGTTTCACTTGTTCGTCCTGCTCTACTTGATTATTGAAATTTTCATCATCGTCTCCGTTGACATTTGTCGTAAATTTGACCCCAGCCAATTGGAATACAGAACAAGCTTTTCTTAGCCATGAATTTTGTTCAGCGTCAAAAGCTAGAGCAGCTTTGTACGTTTCATCATTTTTAGCAGCAACAGCAATATAGAGATTTTCAAGAAATGCCTCATGTGAATCAGCGAATAAGCAAGATTCGTATTTTGTACATTCCCGTAAATCCGTCGTTACGACAGGTTTGCCAGCAGCCATATATTCAAACAGTTTAACTGGAGAAACAGATTCGGTGAGCTTATAACGCTTAAACGGTAATATCCCAACATCGTAAAATGCTGCATATTGATTCAACACGAAGTAAGACTTACTTCCGAGGAAAAAGACGTTAGGATGTTCTGATAAGCCACTATCCGCAAATGATGAATCATGTTCATAACCAATCAATACAAGTGAATATTGACCATCATCGGCAATTTTTGTTAGTAATTCGTAATCAATCCAGTTTGCTAATGCACCGTGATAACCAATTATCGGACGGCCATTTTGCAATGCGTCTTGAAGGTCAATCGGTGCTTTAGCTACCGGCTGTCTCCAGTGAGCCAGATCAACGCCATTGGTCGAAAGTATAGACCCAGAATTTCTGTATTTCGATACTTCGTCATTTAACTTGTCAGCCGTTGCAACAACCAATATTTGATTATTTTGAAGCAACCATTTGTGGCGTTCAATTACAAATCCTGGAATTGATCCGGTTATTTCTTCACTTATTTCATCGATATATTCGTAAACAACCTTCAGCCCATCCTGCAAAAATCTCTGCACATCTTCAATCGTTGTTGCCAGATCGATGGACTGTAACCGCAATATCTTAGGTTGCTCTATTTGCTTAAGCGCATCGAAAACACATTGAACCACTATAGGGTCTAACGCATCGAATACGATGACATTCCCTTCCGCTTGCTTATAAACGAAAAGGTCTTTGTCTACCTGTAAATGACCACCATACAGGGCTAAACCGCCACATTGTGCAGCTTGCAACGACATATGTTGAAAACGTTGAAACAGAGGCGTATTCCATCCCATAGGTACATGGAATAGATCAACAAATTGCGTTTGAGTTGTTATGATCTTGCTCAATGTACGTAATCTTTGGTCATAAATCCGATGTTTGAGTAACTTTCCTACCCAAGCAGATCCCAAAGAATAAGCCGCACGAATACCCAATGGAATTGCACGAAACAGACCATGCCTTTGCACTCCCTGCTTCAACCGGGCGAACAAATATGCAGAACGTTTTTGCCACAACGTTGGAGGATTTCTGGGATTTTGATTCGCAGCTTGATCAGAAATACGTAATGCATTAATCACTTTTCGAAACGGAGCAGTCATCTTCCATGAAGTACTATTCTCAAAACGATAAACTTGCTCTGCACGTTGCGCCAACCATGCATCGCGTTCAATAACAGCCGAGCTAAGATAGGCGACCTGATGTTCAAGTTGAGAATTTAAATGGAGAAGATTGCTACATTCCGCGCGATTGAGTTCTTGTACTTTTTGAAGTTGAAAAAGTTCGGCCATTTTCACTTCAAATGCACTTTTTAACTCTTCCTTTTGTTCCGCTTTTTCAGCAAGAGCAACACTCATCTCTTGAAGTTGAGCAATTTTCCCAGACAATTCCATTTTAATTGTTGAAAAATTGCTCAAATTTTCAGTCAGAGCAATGTCAAATTTTAGGATTTGCTCCTCCAAGGCTTCTTTAGATTTAACTAATTCAAGTTTTTCAATGTCAGCCGTATTAATTATTTTTTGCAGATTTACAACCTGATCATTTTTTTCATCCAGGTTACTCTGTAAATTTTTAATTTCAGTCGAAGTATCGTTCTGCTCAATAGAATAATCACTAAGTTTAAGCTTAAGTCCATCGAACCACTTCGGATCAACATAAAGCAAAATAATTTGATCACCACCCCAGAGAGTATTTGGCAATGGACGGCAATCTACGACTTTAGACCAAACCAACTTAAAACCATTGGCAAGATTTACTGGCAAATTTTCTGGTAAAAATGAATAAAAATGTTCATCTATCCTGTCAAATTCTTTATACGGCAATGCAAGAAGAATACCCTTTCTCGCATGTTTGGAAACTAAGTTCAGCGTCTCATACGGTCGATGAAAGTGTTCCAACGTATTGGAAGAAAAAACAAAATCAAATTGCTCGTCTTTATCTTCATTACTTTCCAACCAGTTTTGATTGAGAAAACGTATTGCTGGATATCTCTCCGCTGCCTGAGCCACAGCTACGCCGGAGAAGTCGACACCAGCTAGTTGACTTGGGTCAATGTAGCTAGCCCAAACATCAGTTCCATCACCTTGAGCACATCCCCAATCCGCTAATGTGAAATTCTGCATTCGCATTTGATCAACAAACCAACGGGGCAGTTGAGAAATTGTGATTCTGGCAAAAAATTTTGATTGTGTGGGTCCCTGACAGGATTCCCAATCTTCAGAAAACCGAGTATCCCAATAACGGCCTGAATTAATTGTATTGTCGTTTGTCATTGCTTTACTAAAACTTGTTGTTCTATCGATGGTTGAAATAATCCAAAAAACCGTTCATTTGACAAAGAGGAAAAATAGTGTGCGCCTTCTACGTATTCGTAATAATGAATATCACGATGTTGCCGATTTTCTACCGCTGCAACCAACAAATATTTACCCGTTACCAGCGGGTTCTCAAAACTAAATACAACTCGCATATCTTCGGCTGCTGATAACTGAAGGTTACCAAAATCGTGAGTTGTCGAAACAATTAAATCATTTCCTTTTAAGTCTTTGATCGACACAGCGACACTTAGATGTTCTCTGGAAATTTCTGGTCGAATACGAACATCAACGACAATTTGAAGTTGCTCACCCCAATGATGCACATCTTTTCGTTTTCCCTGTTGATCGCAGATTGCTGCAGATAAAATCATCCCTTTATGCGATCCCCAGTGAGTCACTGGCCGTGTATCAAGCGTATTGTTTATGTTTGCCGACTGTATGTTGCCGCTAGCTGGTGTACCGCTGATCTTTGTTGCTGTCGCACTTTCTTTGCTTGATGCTTCCACTGCATCTTCAGGAAGTTGATGAATGATCTCTTCTCGTACACAATCATCTTTTGTCATTTCGTCCTTGAACATAAACTCCATAAAACGACCACTAACAGGAAAAACGTCACCTTCTTCGACCAGACAACCCTTATCCAACCATATCGCTCTATCACACAGGGTACGAATAGAACTTACATCATGGCTTACAAAAAGTATCGTCGCCCCTTGCTGTTGAATGTCTTTAATGCGACGCATGCATTTAGCAACAAATCGCGCATCGCCTACAGCGAGTGCTTCATCGATAATGAGGATTTCAGGCTCAACGTGTATCGCAATAGAAAATGCCAAACGTGAATACATCCCGCTAGAATACGTCTTTACCGGCTGGTCAAGGAAATCTCCAAGCTCAGAAAAGGCCAGTACCTCATTCATTTTGGCCGCCATCTGTTCTTGCGGGTAGCCTAAAATGGCAGCGTTTAAAAAGACATTTTCTCGCCCGGTAAATTCAGTATTAAACCCTGCTCCCAATTCTAATAAAGCCGCCACGCGACCATTGGTCGTAACAGATCCAGCTGTAGGTGACAGTGTTCCACAAATCATTTGCAATAAAGTAGATTTTCCACTTCCATTGCGACCAACGATGCCTACGGTTTCACCGCGCCCAATTGAAAATGACACATCTTTGAGTGCCCAGAATTCACGGAAATACTGCCGTTGGCTACCAAAGAACATTTGCTTAAGGCGATCGCCAGGCGCTTCATAAATTTGGTAACACTTACTTAAATTTTTTACCGAGATTGCTACTTCAGAGGACATCAGCAAACCCTTTACGTGTTTTTTGGAACCATGCGAAACCCAAAGTCGCGATAGCGGAAGAAATCACCATCCATAACGACCAAAGTGACCAATCCATCGGTTTCCCCCAAATCATCAGATCACGGGCTTGTTCAACGATAAAAGTCATAGGATTAAGCTGCATAAAACTTTGGTATTGAATTGGCAGGTTATTTAAAGGATAAAAAATTGGCGTTAAAAACATTAAAACAGTCATCGAGACGCCTATGATTTGTCCTATATCGCGGATGTACACACCTAGTGATGACAGAAACCATGAAAGGCCCAATGCCAGCAATAGCAATGGAATCATAACTAAGGGCAACTCTAAAAAGTAAATTGATGGTAATCCAAAAAAAATGAGATAAAAGAGCAGCCATACAGAAAGACTGACCAGGAAATGAAAAAACGAAGCGCCAAGAGCAATCACAGGCAAAATTTCAAGAGGAAAAATAACCTTCTTCACGTAGTTCACGTTTCCAAGTATCAATCCGGGCGCCCTGGTTACGCACTCAGAAAAAATATTGAATATCAATAAGCCTGCAAACAGAACCAATGCAAACTCAGTCTTAGATGTGCTATCCACGTTCCACCGTGCTTTAAAAACGACGCTGAAAACAAATGTATATACTGCGAGCATCAGAATTGGATTAAAGAATGACCAAAATAGCCCCATGACGGAACCTTTGTATCGTCCCAAAACCTCACGTCTTACGAGGCTAAAGATTAATCCTCTATTTTGCTTACATGACCGGAGCAGCGCGATGGGCGAAATTGAGTGTCTGGCGTGCGGATTCAATGAGAAACTTTCCAAAAATGCAAAGTGATGCAAAATGGGGTGGGAAACGATGTAGAAAACACCCCAAACTAATATGATATAAAATAGATATATTCTAAATTCTTACGCAAATAAATAGCGACGAGAAAGTTATCTTGTAAACCTCTTATTTGACACATAATTTGCAAAATGTTTCAACTTTACAAAATGTGAAATAACGTTACATTATACCAGTACTTATATTTGAATTCTAATTTTTGCCTTTTAGAATAAATGAGAGAGGCTGAATTATACTCAATGCAATTTTCTGTAACGGGTTCTCATTTTTACCCTTTTGCCCCCCCCAAGAGTCTACGTTTTTTTGAAATTACATCCATGACCAAAATCATCTCCGCCAATCTGAACGGCATACGCTCCGCAGCAAAAAAAGGGTTTTTTGAGTGGATGAAAAAAGAAGATCCTGACTTTGTTTGTGTGCAAGAGCTCAAAGCGCAAGCGCCGGATATGACGGATGATTTTCTGGCACCGCATGGCTTTTACGGGCATTTTCATTATGCCGAGAAAAAAGGTTATTCTGGCGCGGGCGTGTATAGTAAAAAGAAGCCGGATGCGGTGCATATTGGTTTTGGTAGCGCAGAATTTGATGCCGAAGGCCGCTATGTACGCTGTGATTTTGGTGACTTGTCGGTGATCTCTGTTTATTGTCCTTCGGGCTCTTCTTCCGAAGAAAGACAGGAAGCCAAATTCAGGTTTATGGATGAATTTTTTCCACATCTGGAAAAATTGATTGCTGAGGGTCGTGAGCTGGTCGTGTGTGGCGACTGGAATATCGCGCATAAAGAAATCGATTTAAAAAACTGGAAAAGCAATCAGAAAAATTCCGGCTTCTTGCCTGAGGAACGTGCTTGGATGACGCGTTTATTTGATGATCTCGGCTGGGTCGACGTTTATCGTCATCTGCATCCTGATACTACTGCGGAAGCTTATACTTGGTGGAGTAATCGGGGTCAAGCATGGGCAAATAATGTGGGTTGGCGTATCGATTATCATGTCGCCACACCGGGTATTGGGCGTAAAGCGAAGTCGGCAGCGATTTACAAAGAAGAGCGTTTTTCTGACCATTCACCGTTAGTCATTACTTACGGTTGAAGTTTTTTGTAGGGCGAGTAGAATCCGCCAATTTGGCGCAAACCTAATCACCGAGCGGCTAGCACTCGGGCTTCAAGGAGGCGCCATTCCTGCGTTTTTTAACAGGAATGACAGTACCCAGCATTCAACTTATTGCGTGTGCTTCGCCCGGTTCAAATTCAATCCGTAATCAATTATCTTACCGTGAGTAACGAGGTAAGCTTCCAATGCATCCAAATCGCGCCCGATGATTTGACGATTGCGACCTTGCTTGAATACCTTAAAACCATCCCCACCGTCAGCTAAAAAATTATTGGCGACGATAGTGTAATCTTGGTTTAAGTTCAGTGGCTGACCTTTAATTTTGACGTTATCAATTTGTACGTCAGTACCATTTCCACCTTTCCAGGAATACGAAAGCGAGTCGGAAACAAACAATTTTTTGGGTTCTTTTGCTGTTTTGTCGATCCATTGCTGCTGCAGGAGTTGCACGATTTGAGCACCACTCAATTGCATGCTAATCAGGGAGTTTCCAAATGGTTGCGACGCGTACAAGTCACCAAACGTGATCGTCACTGGTAGCGAACGCTGGCCTGAAGGTAAATCGCTACGTAAACTTCCTTCATTGATAAAAGCAATATCTGCCTGTCCATATTGATTTGCGAAATATAAATGCGCATCGGCGATGACATTCCCGAGTGGGCTGTCAAAATGTTGTGCATCACTATCACGCGGCAATGGCTTGTTGATCGTCACGACGGGCCGCAAGCGCATGGTGGCAGTTTGGGTAGCCACCTCGCTCACCAGTTTTTGCGCGACTGGATCTGCAGCTATTTTTTGTTGATCGATCAAATGATTAACAGCAACAGCATTAACCACCTGGTGTGTTTGCTTGTCGAAGGTTAACGTCGATTCCGTCAAAAATGCCCCGTAGCTGCGTCCTTGAACAACCAAGCGACCATCAATTTTGCAGGTATATCCTTGATGGGAATGTGCCGATACCACCAGATTGATTGCCTTGTCGAGTTTCTTACTGATGTCAATAATCGGACCTTGTAAGCCTTCGCAACGATACGTGGGATCATTCTCATTGCCTTTGTACATCGCTCCTTCATGAATCAAAACAACGATTGCATTCACACCTTGTTTTTGTAGTTCTGGCACATAACGATTAATCGCAGTTGCTTCGTCTTCAAATCGGAGTTGTTTGACGACATCTCCTGCAACCAGATTTGGAACATCAGCCGTGACCGCGCCGATAAAACCGATTTTTACATCGCCAACCTGACGTATTACATAGGGTTTTAACCATGGTGTATTGCTACCGAGTTGATAAACATTGGCACCCAGATAGTCGTAATTGGCACCATGAAAACCAGTAAAAGAACAGCCACTGCTTGGGCATATCCCTTTCATTTTACGCATCAATTCATCGGTGCCGCGATCAAATTCATGATTGCCAACGGCGGTCACTGATAAATCGATTTGATTCAAGGCCTCAATCACAGGTTCTTCTTTGAGCAATGCAGATCCCATCGGTGAGGCTCCCATTAAATCACCAGCACCAACCAGGATACTGGCATGAACTGCCGCCCGACGTTCTTTAAGTTTGCTTGCTAAGTAGGCATAACCGCCAGCAGGAACTTTGATCTCCTGCCCCGGATGTTGTGCATCAGCTCGTGTCGTAAAATAAGGCACAGGCTGATCAGCCTGCAAATTGCCATGAAAGTCATTGATGCTGAAGATCGTAATGTCTTCATATCTGGCGCTCTGACTAAAATTGCTAGTGGCACAAGCTGACAAACCAGCGAGGATCATCAAGGCCGAAATACGTTGAATAGCGTTCATGGTTTTATTATTTTTTAATGTCGTCATCAGTTAAATAAATAACAGTTCCCTAAAAAAAAGGTCTGCAACATGTCATTGTCGCAGACCTTTTATTGTCAGACAGTTTGCTGAGTTTATTTCACAGCAAAATGCATGTCTTCAGATTAGTAATCAACAGAGAACGTGACTGAAGTAAAGCGTGGTGCACCAACATAGTAGTAAACATTTTGTTTTGCGTAAGTTGGCGTAGCTACCGCATTTGTTACGTTGAAACTAGATGGGTTACGATATTGCTTGTTCGTCAAGTTGCTGACATTCAAGCGCAAGGTTGGTTTTTTCATCCAGCCATAATTTGGGAATTGATAACCAGCATCCAAACCCAATAACGTGTAAGCAGGTACCAACTCATCGTTAACCATTGTTGCCCATTGGCTGCTGGTGTATTTAGCTTTTAAACGGGTATACCAAACGCCTGTTTCATATTGAACGCTTAAGCCAGCTTTGCGCTCAGGAACCAAGGTCATGTTTTTACCAGCAGTTGGCAAAGTAGCTGTTGCGCTGACAACCAAATCACTTTGGATTTCACTCTTCGCGTAACCAAAAGATCCGTAGAAGGACCAGCCATTGATTGGTGTATTACCCAATTCAGCTTCAAAGCCGTGCGTTTTTACCGTGCCGATATTAGTGTAGCTACTAACCTGTGTATTTGGATCATAGGCTGTTGCTTGACGATCACGGAAATTGATCTGATACGCTGTCAATTGCGCTGTCAATTTATCGCTTTGCAAGCGGTAACCAACGTCCAGATCCCAGGAAGTTTCAGTTTTGACGTTATTCGCTAAAACTGGGCTACCGTTCACCACTGGCAAGTTTTGATACACAAAATTTGGCGGTGCTTTCATGTTCTTTGCCAAGCTGGCAAATACTTGATTGTCGTTATCGATTTGATATCTAGCACCCAACTGTGGCAACAACTCAGAGTACTTGCGGCTTAATGTATAGCCAATTGGTGCTGCCTCATTTGCGTAGTTAGTGAAATCACGCTTCATTGTTGGCGCACGCAAACCAAGATTCACAGACAACTTGTCGTTCATCAAGTTGATTGTATCTTGAGCAAAGAACTGATATGCAGTACTGATTGTTTTTACGTCGCGTGATTGGTAAGGCGTACCATCTTGGCGTAAAACGCGACCATTTGTGAACCAAATGTCTTTAGCTGTGCCGTCATTACTGACCAGACTCATCGGACCGAATTGCTCGTGTGCAGCACGTTCGAACCAGAAACCAGCCAATACTTGGTGGTTGTCAAAATTGTGTGTCACAGAAGCAGTAACACCAGGACGATTGGTACGTGTCACGCTACCGGTCGCAACAATAACGGTGTCTTTTACGTCGCCATCCCCATTCAAATCAACAGCACCTACCAAGCCAGTTTTACCAGTTTTAGGATCAATGACACCTACTGGAAGGAATGTACCAGTCTCTGTCTTGGTTTTTTGTTGCGTTCCGCCATTACCAAAACCATACCAGTAGTAAGGAACGATCTTGATATCTGTGTCTTCACCAACACGGAATTTAGCAGTCGCCGATGCAATCACGTTCTGGAACGGATTTTGGGACAGCTGGTAATACCCGCCTGCGCCTGAAGGTGTTGCAGCATCAACGTCCGCTTTACCTGGAGTTGGAGTTGCATGACCAGGGAATGTCGTGGCGTAATCGTAGGTGTAACCCTTGGCATTTAATTCCGGTAACGACGGATTGTAAATATTGTTATTTTTTGCACGATTCATCAACACTGTAGCGCTGATAGAATTAAAGCGATCCATGTCTGTGCGATAGCCCATATCTACGTGATCACGGTTTGCTTGTCCGAGACCTTTCCACTTGTCTGTGTGAGCTTGAGACGCAGAGATGAAGAAACGAGATTTGCCATCTCCCCACAAGCCTGTGTCATAGCGCATGTAGGTTTTGTACATATTCAGTTCACCGATCGTTTGCGCAACGCGGAAACGTCGTTCTTTGGATGGATCACAAGTTGTGATACCGAAGTTACCACCAGTTGCACCGATTTGTGGTGAGTCAACGTCAGTAGAACCTTGTGTCACGAATTGTGTGCAAGTATTTTCCGGATCGATGAATTCTTGAGGATAGACCGCGAAGTTACCTGAATCATTCACTGGTACGCCGTTAATCGTGGCACCAATCTGATCGCTGTTGAAGCCGCGCAGTGTCAAACCACCACCGAACAAACCAGTCGCATCGTAGTTGTAGCTATTAACCGCAGGCATCAATTCCAGCGCTTCATAGGCATTGCCTGTCGGGCGTTGTTTTGAGATTTCTTCGGCAGTAATCGTGCTACGTGCTTTAGGCGCGTTTTCTTGAACCATCAAGCCCATACCGACTTTTTTACCAGTAATAGTTACTTGTTTGGAATCAATCGGATCGTTGTTTGTTTGTGTCGCTTCTGCGGCATACGCAGAGGACATGCTCATACATACCAATTGGCATGCAATAGCGACCATCGACATGCGTGGCATCAACGCTGACGATTTAGCGGTTTGTTTCATTGACTGCTCCCTGATCAGATTTTAGAAAAATAAAAATTAAATTTGAATTTGCATCAAACCTGGTCTGTGGCTTCAAGCGATAGAGCTAGCTTGATCACATTTCCTTCACCACTCATGCTTGCCAGGTTTTTTAGTTTTATTGCCTTAATACAACTATTCGCCGATCGTGATATCGCGTATTTCTGAGATCGTCGTTTCGACGCGCAAACGATTGCTACAATGATCGTGGATTCTTCCGTCAATATTGCGCAAACGATTGCTTATTTGGTAAAAAAAACAGACGAAGGTAAAAACTCGTCTATTTTGTGCGATATTCACTATTAAAAAGAATCTATAAAATTACAAATTCCTACGAATTAGATATATCGATATACGAAAAAGTCTATCACAGAAGTTTTCTGAATCTTGCAGAGTGTTACATCCAATTATGAAAGGATGATGACAGAACAAGGAAATTGACTAAAAAGTGTCACAAACAAGCCACAAAAGTAATTTTTGACCAAGTTTTTACCTTAAGGAGATGAAAATAGGTAACAACTAGTAGCACCATGAAACATTACGATATTTGACAGTATTTCTTTTTGGAAATATACGCTGTCATAATCATGATTGTCCTGTTCAGGGATAAGTCACTGGTTCGATGCCCTTTACGTTCGGACGATATGGTGCAAGCTGATTGACATTAAAACCATGGGCCTTAGCATATAGAGGCATGACTTCCGGCAAGTGTTTTTGAATTTCAGCAATCCGGTTATTTCCTGCAGGATGCGTCGACAACCATTGCGGTGGTGCAGATTTATTAATCATGCCCATTTTTTGCCACAGCACAATACCTGCGCGCGGATCGTATCCGGCTCGTGCGGCGATATCAAGGCCAACAATATCTGCTTCGGTTTCGTCTTGCCGCGAGAAAGCCAACATACCAACCTTTGCGAGAGTTCCTGCCGCGGCACCAGCAACACGCGAATCGTAACCTTTCAAACCGGCAAAAATCTCCGCCAACTGTACGCCAAAGTTAGCAATCCTCGCTTTGCCTTCACGCTCTGCACCATGCTCACGCAAAGCATGGGCAATCTCATGTCCCATGACGATAGCAACTTCATCATCAGTTAGTTTAAGCGTATCGAGGATGCCAGAATAAAATGCAATTTTTCCACCCGGCATGCAGTAGGCATTGATTTGCTTAGAGGCGAGTAAATTGACTTCCCACTTCCAGTTCTTGGAACGGGCGTTCCAGCTCAAGGTGTATGGAATTAATTTATTGGCGATGGTACGCAAACGAACCACTTGCGGAAAATCATCCGGGCCAAGCGCACGTGCTTGCTGCGCCTGTTGGATGACCTGCGCATATTGCATAGCCGCTTGTTGTTCAAGAGCGCCTTTTGGCACAAAATTGCGTGCCCATGACATACCTCCTACCTTTACGCCGTCGTCACGTGGTGCATCTTGTGCTACGGAAAATGGAGCACTGACAACACTACACACAAACAGGCCAGGCAAAACCCATGACGACATTGATGGTGAAACAAATTTCATGACCAAGCACCGTAAATAATTGACACTAAGATGGTAGCAGAATCATTACACCAAAGGGCAACCTCAGCCTCAACGAAAGCCATTTAGGCACTTCGTTTGCGCAAACGAAATACCGCCAGACTACCGCGCCAGTTCGGCAATACATGCACTGGTTTACCTTCATGCAAAGCCACGCACTCCAGGACTTCCAGTCCGACTTCGTTGGCTAACTCTGCGAAGTCATAAATCGTTGCGCAGCGCACGTTTGGTGTGTCATACCACTGGTAAGGTAAAGATTTGGAAACTGGCATTTTTCCCATGAATAAAGCGGTGCGGTGTGGCCAATAACCAAAGTTGGGGAAAGACACGATGGCATCTCTGCCAACCCGCGCAATATCTCGCAGCAAGGCTTCCACATGTTTCATCATCTGCAAAGAATTCAGACATAACACGGTATCAAAAGCATTATCATCAAACATGCTCAGGCCATTTTCCATGTCTTGCTGAATCACATTGATATGTCGCTTCGTACACGCCAACACTTTGTCATCAGCGATCTCAATCCCATAACCAATGCAATGTTTATCCGATTGCAGATAATCGAGCATCACACCGTCGCCACAACCAACGTCAAGCACATGCGTATCCGGTTTAATCCAGTCGGCAATAAATGCAAGATCGGGGCGTAGTTGATTTAATTCTGAAAAATTCATACAGATGTTCCTTGCAATTGTGCGTCGATGCGATCGAAGTACGCAGCGATGAGATTCAGATAGCGCGCATCATCAAGCAGGAAAGCGTCGTGACCATGTGGAGCATCAATTTCTGCATAGCTGACTGTACGTTTATTGGTGATTAAAGCACGCACAATTTCACGGCTACGTTCTGGAGAGAAACGCCAATCCGTCGTGAACGATGCCAATAAGAACTGTGCTTTTGTATTCCCCAGTGCCTTACTTAAGTCACCATTTGTATGGCGTGCCGGATCAAAATAATCGAGTGCTTTGGTGATCAGCAAATACGTATTGGCATCAAAATAATCAGAGAATTTATCGCCCTGATAACGCAAATACGATTCGATTTCAAAATCAACGCCATAACCAAATTGATAGTCACCAGACTTGAGATCACGGCCAAATTTTTCCGCCATATCGTCATCGGACAGGTAGGTAATGTGACCTATCATCCGAGCGACTCGTAAGCCATTGCGAGGCACTACACCATGCGCATAAAAGTCGCCGCCGTGAAAATCCGGATCGGTCAATATCGCTTGTCGTGCAACATCATTGAAGGCAATATTTTGCGCCGACAACTTGGGTGTGGAGGCAATCACCACACAATGTTGGAGGCGATCCGGGTACAGAATACTCCAGGCCAAGGCCTGCATACCTCCCAATGAACCACCCATCACCGCGGCAAACTGCTGGATCCCCAATCGATCGGCAACCCGTGCCTGCGCATTGACCCAATCCTCAACCGTCACTACCGGAAAATCTGCTCCATACGGCTTACCAGTATTCGGATTGTTATGCATGGGTCCGGTAGAGCCAAAACAGGAACCTAAATTATTGATGCCGATTACAAAAAAGCGATTGGTATCGACCGGCTTGCCGGGGCCGACCATGTTGTCCCACCAGCCAACATTCTTCGGGTCGTCGGCATAATAACCGGCCACATGGTGCGATGCATTTAGGGCGTGGCAAATCAAAACAGCATTGGATTTATCGGCATTCAGGCTGCCGTACGTTTCTACCATCAAGGTATATTCGGCGATGCTGGCGCCACTTTGTAATGGCAACGCCTGCTCGAAGAAAAACGCTTGTGGTGTAACAGCACCAATAGATTGAGGTAAAACTGACATACACACTTCCATCGAGAAATTTCTCGTTTAAAAAATCAAGGAAGGCTAAAAGGTGGGCTGAATGTGGGAGAGAGAAAAGCTGCATTCAAGCTCGCTTTAGCCGTATTTATTGTCTGGAATGTCCAGACTGCGCCCGCAAGCTGATTTTCAAATCGGCGCACTTTTTTACATCAAATTTGTTATGAAGAACCTGCATTGCATCGCCGACGAAACGCAGTCAACATGCGACGTTATAAACTTAAAACAATGTTTTCAAATTCTTAGTCGTTAAGGATAACCAAGTCTGCCGCGGACGTCAAACGCCAACTGCCAACGCACAACATCAATGCACAGTCTGCCCAAGCATTTCCATCGCAGCTAGCGTCTCCCGTATCACCACGGGTTCGTAACTGCGTAAGATCTTTTTTACATACGGCTGTACGTTTTCCAGATGGGTGTTCAAAATTGCCTGTTTAATTTCTGGCAATAGTGCCGCTGGCATTGATAATTCGCGGAAACCCATACCGGTTAGCAAGCGGGTCAGGCGAATATCTCCCGCCATACCGCCACAAATTGAGACTGGAATTTCAGCTTTTTCTGCGGTTGTGACGATGGTATGCAAGAGTTGCAAAATAGCGGGATGTAAATCGTCATACAGATGCGCCACTTCGTGATCGGCACGATCAATCGCCAGCGTATATTGAATCAAATCATTGGTACCTATCGACAGGAAATCGAGTTTTTTGACAAACATAGGCAAAGCCAATGCTGCTGCAGGAATTTCTATCATCGCTCCGACTGGTACATTGGCATCGAACTCTTTTGATTCAGCCTGCAATTCTTTTTTAGCCTGAGCAATCAAGTTCAAGGTCTGGTCGATTTCAAAACTATGCGCCATCATCGGTATCAAAATTTTGACAGGGCCGAAGGCGGAAGCGCGCAAGATCGCGCGTAATTGCGTCAAAAACAATTGCGGCTCGGTCAGGCAATAACGGATTGCACGCAATCCAAGTGCCGGATTCAAAATATTGTGTTCTGTTGTATCGAGCGGTTTGTCTGCGCCAACGTCAAGCGTCCGTATCGTGACCGGACGACCTTTCATGCCTTGAACGGCAGCGCGATATGCTTCAAATTGCTCTTCTTCACTTGGCAGTTTGTGCTCTTGCCCGCTACGCTCCATGAACAAAAATTCGGAACGGAACAAACCCACACCACTCGCGCCTGCATCCAGCGCATGCGCTGCATCTTCGGGTAATTCAATGTTGGCAAGTAAGGTCACTTCTACGCCATCCTGGGTTATCGCTGGCGTTTTCTTCAGCTTGCCTAATTTTTTTCTCTGCTTTTGTAGAAGAACCTGACGTTCGCGATATTGTTCCAACACCAAAGAGGTCGGCGCCACAATCACCACACCGGCATCGCTATCGATAATCAACCAATCGTCTTGTTCAATGAGGTGTGAAGCATTGCCCATGCCGACCACGGCTGGAATGCCGAGGCTACGCGAAACAATCGCAGTATGCGAATTCTGACCACCTTCGTCGGTGACAAAACCAGCAAACGCAACATCGCGAAATTGCATCATATCCGCCGGAGAAATATCTCTGGCGACGACGATCATATTGGCGCTGCGTTCATCAATGCCGTCCGAACGCGGAACAGAATTGGCGCTACCAGTCAGCACCTTCAAAATACGCTCAGCAACTTGTTGAATATCAGCCTTACGTTCACGCAAATATTCATCTTCAATTTCATCAAACTGTGCAGATAGTTCGTCTACCTGGGTAACCAGCGCCCATTCAGCATTGTAATGACGCGAGCGGATGATATCGAGCGGTGCTTCCGACACCATAGGGTCAGACAAAATGAGGACATGAACGTCAATAAATGCACCAAGCTCTGTCGGTGCATCTTGGGGCAGATCTGCCCAGATCGATTGCAATTCTTTATGCACCTGCGCAATGGCAGCCTGCAAACGTAATACTTCTGCCTCAACCTGTTCCTGGGCAACGAGGTAATGTTCAACATCCAATGCAGCAGGACGTAAGAGATGTGCCCTGCCTATCGCAATACCGCGAGAAACTGGGATGCCTTGCAAAGTAAATGACGCCATGCTTTGTCCCCAATCTGCTATTTATTCAGATCCATCTATGTTTGACGGACTTTTGTGCTGCTATCAAGAACTTTCAGGATTCCCGATGTCGTGATTTACTCGCCTTCACCAAATTTATCGTTGATTAATGCTTGCATCGCTGTAAAGCATTCTTGCTCGTCACCGCCATCGGTTTCCAACAAAATTTTGCTGCCTTTACCTGCTGCCAACATCATTACGCCCATGATGGATTTCCCATTCACACGACGATTATTGCGGGTAACCCAGACTTCGCTTTTGAACTTACTGGCGAGTTGGGTGAATTTTGCCGATGCACGGGCATGCAAACCCAGTTTATTCACGATTTCGATTTCTTGTTGAATCATTTTTTACTTTCCACTTAATTGGGGGACAGCCGAACCCGATTATCGATACGAACAGCACCATTTTGCCCACCTGCCAAGGCCATTTCAACGACGACATCAAGGTCGTCCTGGCGATAGGTAATTGCTCTGAGCAACATTGGCAGACTAATACCGGCTATGATTGCCACTTGATCAGGCTCACCGAGTTGGCGACAGCAATTGGAAGGTGTACCGCCCATAATATCGGTCATCACCAACACCCCCGAACCGTCGTTGAGTCGTTGTACAGCAGCATGCGCTAACTGATTGACTTCTTCCGTATTCTGATCGGCGATCACGTCGATCGCCTCGATCCGTTCAGGCTTGCCACGAAAAACATGCGCCGCTGCTTGTATAAAAGCAGAACCCAAGGGAGCATGTGTCATCAAGAGTATTCCGACCATAATTTCTTTACCCTGGGAGTATGCGAAAAAAATAGCCGCATACTCAGTTATTTCATCAAGGCAATTAAAATACTCGACAGGAGTATATTAAATGCATGTGTAAAATGTGTGTCAAACACTTGTTTTTTTGTAAGGACTTGTGACGGCTACTTCGAGTGCATCAATGAACATCGCAGCAACATCAAAACCTTTTTGCTGCGTAATTTCTTGAAAACATGTCGGGCTGGTGACATTAACTTCGGTCAGACAATTACCGATCACATCTAATCCTACCAGCAACAGACCTCTTTCATATAGCTGTGGTGCTAAAGTCTGCGCAATCTCAAGATCGCGTTCCGACAAATCTTGTGCTACACCCACACCACCTGCTGCCAGATTTCCGCGCACTTCGCCATTCTGCGGAATCCGCGCCAAAGCGTAAGGCACTACTTTACCGCCGATCAATAAAATCCGCTTATCGCCATGCACGATTTCTGGAATATAGCGCTGCACCATGATGGTACGAGTACCGTTCAGTGTCAGTGTTTCAATCACTGAACCGAGATTCATACCATCTTCACGAATGCGAAAAATACCAGCGCCGCCCATGCCATCGAGCGGCTTGAGGATAATGTCCTGGTGGGCACGGTGAAATGCGCGTATGCGTTGCTCATCGCGCGTGACCAGAGTCGGTGTAGTAAATTGGCTAAACTGGGCAATGCTCAGTTTTTCGTTGTGATTGCGAATCGCTGCTGGTTTATTAAAGACCCGCGCCCCCTGCTGCTCTGCCATTTCCAGCAAGTATGTGGCATAGATGTATTCCATGTCGAACGGTGGGTCTTTACGCTGTAAGACAGCATCAAAGCTGCTGAGGGGCATAGAAACCGCTGGCTCAGCACGATACCAGTCATCGCTATCACCAGTCAGCGTGATTGCGCTGATATTCGCAATCACCTGACCGCCTTCCAGCGCCATATCCTCAGGGCCAAATGCATAAATCTCGTAGCCACGGCGATGGGCTTCGCGCATCATCGCAAAGGTAGAGTCTTTGTAAGTCTTGAACTGCGACAACGGGTCAGTCAGGAAAGCGATTTTCATAGCAAAGTTCCACAAGCCGGGGCTACTGGCATTTTAATAAATTTCGGGGTTTGGATCAGTTTTTTCCATCTCTAAAGACGCCGCCAGCAAAGCTAAACGCGCGACCACACCATACATGTAAAAACGATTTGGCGCTGCGGTGCCGGGCTTCGCACGCATATCCGGCACGGCGTGTTGTTGCGCAAACGCCAGTGGCACAAAATGCATGCCCGGTGTATTGAGATTTTCATCGACGCCACGTTCTTCATGGAAGCGATAAAAACCACCCACCACATAGCGATCTATCATGCACACGACCGGCTCGGCGACGGATTCCTGAATCTGCTCAAAGGTATATACACCTTCTTGCACAATCACGTCGCGCACCTCCATACCGTCTTTGACCACTGACATCTTGTTACGTTGCTTACGGTTCAGATCGCGTACTTCATCGGAATTGTGGACCGTCATAATGCCCATGCCATAGGTACCAGCATCCGCTTTGACGATCACGAAAGGTTTTTCTTTAATACCGTATTCTTTGTATTTTTTACGAATTTTTGCCAGAATGGTATCAACCGCGGCCGCCAACGCTTCTTCACCCGTGCGCTCATTAAAATCAACGTTTTTGACTTTGGTAAAAAACGGATTGAGCATCCAAGGATCAATATCGACCATCTTGGCGAATTTTTTCACCACTTCATCATAAGCAGAGAAATGATTGCTCTTACGACGCAAAGCCCAGCCAGCATGCAAAGGTGGCAACAAGGTTTGTTCGTTGATGTCTTCTAAAATCGCCGGAATACCTGCAGACAAATCATTGTTGAGCAAAATAGTACACGGATCAAAGTTCTTCAAACCCAGGCGACGTCCATTTGCTGAACGTTCCAAGGGTTCTAAAATCAGTTGCGTACCATCGGGCAAATCGATCGGGGTGGGTTCTTTGATATCAGCAGACAAAGAACCAAGACGCACATTCAGACCGGTCTGACGGAAAATCTGCATCATCCGTGCCACGTTTTGCAGATAAAAAGTATTACGGGTGTGGCTTTCCGGAATCAACAACAAATTTTTTGCATCCGGACAATATTTTTCTATGGCTGCCATCGCAGCTTGCACGGCGAGAGGCAACATCTCATTAGCAAGGTTATTAAACCCGCCAGGAAATAAATTCGTATCAACCGGCGCCAGCTTAAAGCCTGCATTGCGTAAGTCTACTGAGCAATAAAATGGGGGCGTATGCTCTTGCCATTCCATACGAAACCAACGCTCGATTGCAGGCGTTGCTTCGAGGATTTTCTTTTCTAAATCGAGCAAAGGCCCATTCAGAGCCGTGACGAGATGCGGAACCATATTGACCTTTTGATGAGCTGCCTGTTTGATCGGCAGCTTGAGCAAAATATACGTAGCAGACTACCGATGTCTTGATGACTTTCCTAGCTTGGGGTGAAACGACAGGAATCAAGGATTAACTGCCGATAATCCCTACAGTCATCAGGCTGATTTTGCCAATAAATTGAAATGTTCGACCACAGGTGCCTGTGCAAAAAATGGGCCTACTATTGCACGCCATTGCAAAAATGCCGGGGACTCACGAAAATCGACCGTGTGATTTTCTAAAGTTTCCCAGTAAATCATCAGCACGTAACGCTCTGGCGACTCGATACCGTGATTAATTTTAAAGCCGCTAAATCCTTTAGCATGACGTATTACTTCATTAACACCACGTTGTATTGCGGCATCAAATTCAGCTTGTCGTCCGGTATGAATACGAATATCAGCAATTTCGAGAATCATTTTTAGCTCTTGTTAAATAGGTAAATAAGTCGTAACAGCAAGGGGTCATAAGGCCGCTGAAGTGGTATTACCGCAGCACACCTGAATTATGGCACCAAATAGGCAAAAATCAGGTCAAAATCAGACCAAACCCTGATCGCTCAATTCTTTTTTCAAATACGCATAAAAGACGGGCGCGGCCACCAGCCCGGGAACACCAAAGAGCGTTTCCATTACCAAAATAGCCGTCAACAGCTCCCATGCTCTGGCGTTGACCTGTGCGCCGATGATACGGGCATTCAAAAAGTATTCGCCTTTATGCACCAAAACCATGAACACCAGTGAGACGATTGCAATATTCAAGGAATGCGATAAAGCGACGATCACGAGTACAGTATTAGAGACGATATTACCGGCGACGGGGATCAACCCGGCTAGAAACGTAACTGCAATCATGGTTTTGGTCAAAGGCAAATGTACCCCGGATAGAGGCAAAATAACCAAAAGATAAATCGCGGCAAGCACAGTGTTGATAAAAGAAATCTGCACTTGTGCAAATACAATTTTCTCGAAAATTTTACCTAAAGTTCCGATTCTTTGTTGTAAGGCGGCAGCGAATGGTCGAAGATCTGAATTGTCGATGGTTTCGCGTAAAGCAACCATGCAGCCGATGATCATCCCCAATAATAAATGCACGATCAAATGACCCGCTTCCGGCACCAGCAATTTTGCTTCCCCGGCGTGCTCTCGCAGCCATTGTGTAATCATTTCCTGCAAAGCACCGACATCTTCTGGAAAGTTAGTACTCACCCAGTCAGGCATCTGACTGCGTGATGCTTCGATAATATCCGCCAGTTTTTGCAGCAAACTATGCAGATTTCCACCGTCACTGCGTAAAAATAAATGTGTACCCCAAGCTGCCAGCATCACGCTGATAATCAGCACTGCAGCTAACAATCCCACCGCGATAGCACGTGGACGGCGCTGATTAAATGTTCGGGCAATGGCGGGAGCCATCAGGTGGATCAGTGAATACATCAACAAACCGGAAAACAGGGCAACTAATAATCCGGCTTTCAGAACGATAAGCAGCGCGATGCCAATCAGGACATACGAAGCAATGATAGAAGTATTATTTTTGGAACTAACAGTCATTGTTGCGTCCTTATTTAGTGAATTAAACCAGTTAATCCGACAATGGTGCCGAGCCACAAAGCGAGGGCCGCAAGCGTAGCGACCGCAAATCCGGCACCACGCTTAGAAGGATCCTTTAAATAAGCCAGGGCATACAAAATACGACCGACGACCCACACTACACCAGCGATTGCTGCGGTTTTATCACTAAACCAGATCGCACATAACCACAATGCTGGAAAAAAGAACACCAGTTGTTCCACAGTATTGGCCTGTACGCGTAAAGCGCGCTGGAACTCTTCCGGTCCTTCAACCGAAGGTGCCTTCACACCAAATTTTCCGCGCGCTTTTCCGACGTTAACTACGTTCCAGAAATACATTGCTAAAACCACGACACTTAGCCAGGATGTCCATAAAATTTGCATGATAGCTCCATTGAGGAATCGATAAATCAGAGTGGCTACGATCTTAACCTAACATCGCAAACCATATGAGGATGATTAAAATACTTGCAAGAATTTTGTTTAATAGCATGGATACAAGTCTGTCGATCATAAACTAAAGAAACAATCAACAACGTCATGCAGCAACAATAACGAAGTGCGGAGAATTTTTATAGATAAAAATATACGTTAGGACATAATGCCAGCGGTGATTTTTTGTACAATGACGCCAATATTGCGATGATAATCGGAAACTTTTTTTGTTATTTGTCTTCTTTTTGGGAACTTCACGCGTTAAATGCTGACTAAATGATGACAAATGTACCGGAGTAAAAAATGAAACTGACACTGAAACAACTTACGATTTCTTCATCTCTGCTAGGTATGGCATTCGCAATACCGGTAGTTCATGCCGCAGATTTTGAAGAATATGCGCGTATCGTCAACGTCGTTCCTCAAGTTGAACAAATTAACGTTCCACGCCAAGAATGTCAGACAGTATATGAAAATGTACAACAACCACAAGAACGCAGTAATACCGGCGGCATTATCGGTGGGATTGCGGGTGGCTTGTTAGGTAGCCAGGTTGGTAATGGTAACGGTCGCATCGCTGCCGCTGCTGCAGGTGCTATCACTGGCGCCATTGTTGGTGATCGTGTAGATAACAACAATAACAACGCGCAGCCAGGTTATACCACTCGTCCGGTTCGTCAATGTCGCAATGTTGACAACTGGCAAACACGTACCAACGGTTATGCGGTGACGTATGAATACAATGGACGTAGTTATACATCCGTGATGCCATATGATCCAGGTTCACGCGTGCGTCTGAGAGTTTCCATTACACCAATTCCTTAAAACTGGAATCGAGGGAAATAAGTTAATTAAATAAAAAAAATGCCGCACTTTGCGGCATTTTTCACAAATATTGCCGTAAAACAAGTTTAAACGAACACTATATTGAGCAGAAAGTGTGCTGGTTTATAGTATGATCTTGCAGCAAACTATACGCACACCCTCCGTCTACAGCTCATGAAAAACATGTTAAAAAAATACGGCTGGCTGATTTGGCTATTTCTGATACTCTTTGTTGGCTTTGCTGGCGCAACCGTGGCCAGTTTTCTCGTCTCCAGAGATACGCTTGAGCATACAATATCTGAAGATACGCTTCCAACCATCAATGAGCTGGTGTACTCAGAAGTTCAAAAAGACATTCTACGCTATACAGTTATTTCGTCTCAAATTGCTGCCAATTCGTTCGTGCTGGAATGGATTGCTAACAATGAAGAAAATCCAGAACAAATTGGCCAGTACTTAAAAGAGATCAAGAATAAAAATAATGCCTTGTCGAGCTTTTTAGTCTCAGATCAATCCCGTCATTTTTACAATAGTTTAGGCATAACCAAAACCTTAAGTGATGCGGAACCGCGAGATAGTTGGTATTTTAGGGTCAGAAATTTAAAATCCACGTATGAAATCAACATCGACACGGACAATATCAACCATGAAGCGATGAGCATGGCGATACATTACCGAATGGCTGATACCAACGGTAAATTCATTGGCGTGGCTGGCACTAGCTTTAGTCTGGAAAATTTAAAACACATTATTGATCGCTTTCAGCAGCGCTTTCATAGCGAAATTTATTTCTTAGACAAACAGGGCAATATTGTCTTCGCTGGAAGTCAACGCAGAGATCGCCACGATAATCTCAACGCCATCGATGGTATTAAGAGTATCGCGCCACAGATTCTGGCAAATCAAAAAAATAGCCCGGTTGCTTACGAATACAGCAACAATGGCAGTTCAAATCTGGTCAATGTGCGCTATATACCCGAGCTAGGCTGGCACCTAATTGTTGATAAAAATATTGATGCTGATCTCAAGCCACTACAAAATGTTTTGTGGTTCAATCTTGCTGCAGAAACCATCGCGACCTTGACACTGATACTATTGGCATTTTTCACCATCAGAAAATATCAGGTCAAGCTAGAAAAATCCGCCAATACCGATCCTCTGACAAATCTCTTAAATCGTCACGCCTTTGATTTTATTTTCCAACAAGCATTGCTCGATGCTGAACGCTCGCGCCAACCAATGTGCGCGGTGTTACTGGATATCGATTTTTTCAAGAAAATCAATGACAAGCAAGGGCATCAAGTCGGCGATCATGTACTCAAAGAAATCGCAGCGATTTCTAAACGATCATTGCGCGAAAGTGATGTCATTTGCCGTTGGGGTGGTGAAGAATTTTTGATATTGCTGAAAAACTGCACGCTAGAAAAAGCGACCTCGATTGCTGAAAATTTGCGTGCAACGATCGCCAATAACGATTTTTCACGCACCACCGATCTGACCCGCACGCGCTTAAGCATTACAGTCAGTATGGGTGTGGCTGAATGCCGCGATAGTGAAACTGAAGATAGCGTATTTGAACGTGCCGATCAGGCATTGGCACAAGCCAAAGAGAACGGCCGCAACAGCGTTTATTTTTCTGAATAATTTTTACGTGCCGCCAGCGCTTGCGTTGGTGGCGTAAATGCCTGATACAAGTCCCCCGCCTTCACATCCCATCCAGCAACGACCTCCTGCTGACGAGCAACTGTTTGCATATCACCGCGTGCGATCGGGCCAGTTAAGGCCTGGGCAGCGCCCAATGTAAAGACATTTTCCATCGACTGCCGCGCCAAAGGCTCCGCCATTGCCAGCGCCAGCTCTGGTGGGATTCCAGCGGCCTGATAAGCAAGCAATGCCGTATCCAGCAAGGTCACCAGGTAGTTACTGGCAAATACTGACCCAGCGTGATACAGCAATTTTGTTTCGGCGCTGATCTCTGCTACTTGCGCACCAATCGCATCTAGCGCCGGCAACAACACGACGAGTGCTCGCTGATCACCTTCAATGCTACAAATCGTACCTTCAAAATTTTCTGCCACATGTTGTGGATCAGCAAAACTAGCGACAGGGTGAATGCTTGCCACAGCGGCACCTGCCTCGATTGCCGCTACCAATTCCGTTGACGCCTTAGCACCGCTACAATGAAAAACAATACTATCGGCATGCAACAGCCCTTGTACGTGCAACATTTTGCAAGCGGGAATGATCTGATCATCATTAACGGCCAACATCCAGACGTCGGCTATTTCTAACTGTCTGCAATCGGCTAACGCGGAAACCGGATCTAAGCCGATAAATTCACACGCGCTTAAGGCACTTTGAAGATGACGATTCAGAATTTGTACAACGCTAAAATCGCTGTGCTGTTGAAAGCGACGACCAAATACTTTGCCAACTTTACCTGCACCAATAATCGTTAATTTTTTCATAATCCGATTTGTTTCCACAGCATTAGTAAATGCGCGACCGCGCTGCGAACTGGAAAGCCCATCTTATCCGAGATCAAACATCGCCACTGATCTAAGATTAATACAATCATTTTTATTGTTTGTTGCACCATAAATCTATGTTCTGTTATACCCTTACATATATTGATTTGACAATATAGATTTGCAAATAATTTGCCTCAAAGAATTCTTTATCGCTCAATAGCGTTCAGGTACCCAGATGAAAATTTCTACTTTAAACGTCAATACACGGCTTATTGCCGGATTCTCCATTGTACTTTGCCTATTGCTGATGATCACATTACAAGGTATCTGGCGTTTGCACAAAATTGATCAGGACATGACAATGATGGTCAACGAGGTGATGCAAAAAGAACGCTTATTCTCGGAATGGTCTGCCAGCACCAATCTCAATGGTGCCAGGACCATGGTAGTAGCGGAGTCTAACGATCCAGAACGTCAAAAGCACTTTGAGGCTCTGATTAAAGAAACTAGTAGCCGCATCACCGAAATACAAAAAACGCTGGAAACTTACACCAAATCCCCCGATGAGGCACGACTCATTGCAGCGGTAGGTGAGCATAGAAAAATTTATCTGGCTGCTCGCGGCGATATTTTTCAAGAAAAGAAATCACAACCAGAAAATGTGACCCAATTACTGCAAAGCAAACTTGAGCCAGCCTTAAATAACTACGTCGATAGTATTAAAAAACTTTCCGCTTATCAGAATGCCAGCATCACTCAGTTATCCACCACCACCAGTGCTGAGTCTTCCTCATCACGACTCATGCTCGCGGTATTAGGTGGGTTTTCCATTCTGGTAGGATTGGCTGTCAGTACCCTGATCACCTCCAGTATCAAAAAACAATTAGGTGGCGAACCCAGCGAGGCTATTGCCATTGCCGATCATATCGCTGAGGGTGATTTATTCACGCGAATTAATATCAAAGCTGGAGATCAGAACAGCATGTTGCATGCAATTAGTGAGATGCGCGATAGCATTTCTGGAATCGTCAAAGAAGTCAGTCAAGGCACTCATTTGATCACTGCAGCTTCACGCGAAATTGCTTCTGGAAATATTGATTTATCAACGCGAACCGAACAGCAAGCCCAAAGTCTGGAGCAGACTTCGTTATCAATGGAAACGCTCACCAAAGCAGTCAAATTCAATACTGATAACGCCGTTGCGGCTAATACCCTGGCGATGAATGCAGCCAGTGTTGCAGAAAAAGGCGGACAAGTGTTCACCCAAGTGGTCACTACCATGAGTTCGATTCATGCGTCATCCAAGAAGATTGCCGATATTATCGGTGTCATTGATGAAATTGCTTTTCAAACGAATATACTGGCGTTGAATGCAGCAGTAGAAGCGGCACGTGCAGGTGAACAAGGGCGGGGATTTGCGGTGGTCGCTTCAGAAGTTCGAAATCTGGCACAACGCTCTGCCAATGCCGCAAAAGAAATCAAACATTTGATTACAGCCTCAGTAGATAGCGTGGATGCAGGTACAAAACTGGTCGATGAAGCAGGTTCCACAATGAATGATATTGTGACGAGTATCAAACACGTCACCGAAATCATGACCGAGATCACCACCGCCAGTCAGCAACAAAATGCAGATATTGAGAACGTCAATTTATCCGTCATGAACATGGATAAAGCGACGCAACAAAATACAGCCTTAGTCAAAGAGGCTGCTGCCGCTGCTGAATCTTTATTAGATCAGGCTAACAACCTTTCCTTAGTCGTCAGCCGTTTCAAATTACGGCCAGTTTAATCAAGTACCAGCAACAAATTCTCACGAACAAATTACCAACGACGGTGACCATAACCCCATCCGGGTACAACGACAACAGGGGTGGGAGCGACAACGTAAGCGCGTGGTGGCGGTACATACACAGCACAACCGCTGGTCAGGGCAGACGCCGCGATAATTGCCAATAAAGTGATGCCAGAGAAAGTTGAGATACGCATAATAAGCTCCTTTAACGCTGAATTACGGGGGCGATCTTGGATTGATTACCTCTATGTCACTAAGCGTTTGGTGACCCACTTCGTTGACCTGCTTTGTGTATGCGTATGTAGCAAGGAATACGATAAATGTAACAAAAATTCTGGCGCAAAAAAAATACTCCCCCAGTGTATTTTTAAATGCCTTCACGAATATTCGTTCACGTAAGCATTTTTCAAAAATACTGAGGGAGTATATTCCACTTATTTAATGATTAATTGGATTCTTTAATCAGACGTCCACTACTTTTTTGGATAGGACGGGCATTCATCGAATACAAACGATTGAAAATCCCGATCTGTTCCGGCGACAACTCTATCGGTTCTTTCATGACCATCCACAACACGCCCTCTGTGCATGGTGGTGTCGTCAGCGATCCCATATAGGTATAGTATTCGCGTTTCTGTGGCAAAACCTTATTCAGATCAAGCGGCGTCAAAGCCTCCTGAGGAATCGTCTTTTCAAGTGGCAGATTATTCCAGACTTGCTGGATTGCGCTATGTGGCTTGCCACGTTCGATCAAAACGGCAATCACCGCATACTTTCCATCTGCATCTTTATGCACCAGATGCACAACCATTTCGAAACTTTTTCCGTTAATACGTTCTTCCGAGGGCTTATGAAAATGGAATTGCACCAATTCATAATTACGCCCCATTACCGTAATGTAATTGCCGGCACCAACATTGACCTGTACCGTGTGGCCATTGTCGATGACATTAAATCCAGAAACGCGGTAATCGAATACGATAGGATCCAGATCGACGCGGATACCGTCACGAATATCAATCGGTGATTGACGATCTCCGATATCGCATTTGCTATTTGCCGGGCTTAATTTCCCCCAGCTCAGAGGGCCTGTCTCACCTTGGTAACCCCAGGCGCCAGCGCCGTGAGCGTCCATTGCCTTTGCAATAGCGGCGGCGCCATGATCTGGCAGCGCGGCAGCAGACGCTACCATCTCGGCTTTTGGCTTTACGGGTTCAGCGCGACGTGGAGCATAGACTGGATGCATTACTGATCGTGCGGAGGCGCGGGAATTAACCTCTTCCTTTTCTTTGCGTAAAACGGCTAGTCGCTCGGCGATTTTTGCAGCCAATTCATCGGCAGCGAGCGCTTCCTTCGCAGATTCTTTTGCAGCGTCTTTACTTTCTTTCCCTTCCTTGCCTTCTTTGGACGATTTACGTCCTTCTTTTTCTTTGGCAGGAGGTGCTTCTTCTTTCTCTTTTTCCTTGTCTTTTTCCTTCGTCGACGACTGCTTTATCGGTTTGGAAGGCGGTGACGATGAAGGCGACGAACTTTCGTTCGCCGAAGCGGATATCGCCAACAACAAGGAAAGCAGTAATACGGAGTAGCGGCGCATAATCGACAGAAGTTGGATGGGATAGTCCGGTTACGGCAACTCTGTCTTTAAACTTGAATCTTTTTGATGCGTTCAGGACACACTTCGATTATTCAAGGAGATGCAAATGGCTTGCAACCTGCCATTAAGCCAATTTGCATCATTGTGTTGCGTCAGATGTGAAACTCAGGCTGCCAATACGCGGGCTTTTGCAGCCTGGTATTCGTCTTGTAAACGTTTGACAATCTCGGCAACGGTAGGAGCGTCATCCATCAGACCAACGCCTTGACCAGCGCCCCAGATATCGCGCCAGGCTTTGGCTTTATTGCCACCCGTACCAAAATCCATCTTCGTCTTATCAGCGACCGGTAAATTGTCAGGATCAAGCCCCGCCGCGATGATTGATTTTTTCAGGTAATTGCCATGCACACCGGTGAACAAATTAGTGTACACAATGTCAGCAGCGGTGGATTCCAGAATGGCCTGACGATACGCATCGTCCACATTGGATTCTGGCGTTGCCAGCCAACGCGAACCAATGTACGCAAAATCGGCGCCCATTGCCTGCGCTGCGAGAACTGCATCACCTGTCGCAATCGAGCCTGACAATGCAATCGGTCCCTTAAAGAACTTGCGCACTTCGCCAACTAAGGCAAACGGTGACAAACCACCAGCATGGCCACCGGCGCCAGCAGCAACCAGGATCAAGCCGTCAACACCGGCCTCTAATGCTTTTTGAGCATGACGAATTGAAATCACGTCATGCAAAACGATGCCACCATAACTATGAATCGCGTCCAGCATCTCTTTTGGCGGTGCGCGCAGCGACGAAATGATGATAGGCACCTGATGCTTGACGCACACCGCCACATCGTGTGCCAGTCTGTCGTTTGATTGGTGCACGATTTGATTGACTGCGATAGGCCCAACTTTGGCGTCTGGGTTGTCAGCCTGAAATTGAGCGAGCTCCGCCGTTAAATCGGTCAGCCAGGTATCAAGCAGCTCAGCAGGACGCGCATTGAGTGCCGGAAACGAACCAACAATTCCGGCTTTACATTGCGCAGCGACCAGCTTAGGGCCGCTGGCGATAAACAAAGGAGAGGCGATCACGGGTAAAACGAGGTTTTGCAAAATTTGGGGAAGATGCGCGTTGCTGGACATAGATCTATCTCGATACGTGTAGGTATTTGTTGGGACTGAATGGGATTTGTAAGAATTTAATGAAGACGACTGATATCATGTTATCAGAAAAAACATAGTTATTTACCGTGGGGCTGACACAATAACACCCCAGTGCGAACCATCTTCATTTCACTCCAACACGCAGCCAAGGAATCCTTATGACTTACCAGTGTTTTGACTTCAATATCGACAATAAAATCGCCCATTTGCGTTTTAACCGGCCCGATAGCCTCAACACCATGCAGCCGGTATTTTTCAGAGAATTGGTCGAAATCCTGCAGCAATTGCAAAATCAGGCCTCTGCCCGGGTGCTGGTGATTTCATCCACCGGCAAGCATTTCACTGCTGGGATGGCCTTGGATGTATTTGCAGGCGGTGGCATTTCGCTGGACGATAACAATGCCATTGGGCGGGCAAATATTGCGTTGATACTGAAAGATATGCACCATTCATTTAACCTCATTGAACAATTACGCATGCCAGTCATCGCGGCTGTTCAGGGTGGTTGCATTGGCGGCGGCGTTGATATGGTATGTGCAGCGGATATCCGTTTGGCAACGACCAATACCTTTTTCTGCATACAAGAAATTAACATTGGCATGACCGCCGATCTGGGCACCTTGCAACGCTTACCTAAGCTGATACCGGAAGGGATAGTGCATGAAATGGCCTATACTGGTCGTCGTCTGAATGCCCAGCGTGCACTCAACTGCGGTCTGGTCAATGACGTATTTGAAACACCAGAAGCGATGATAGAAGCCGCGTTGCAGATGGCCAAAGAAATTAGCGAAAAACCACCAGTCGCGATCTGGGGCAGTAAGCAAGCGATCCACTACGCGCGCGACCATAGCACGCACGACGCGTTGCAACAAATGGGTTGGTTGCAATCAGGCATATGGCAGAGTGCGAATCTAATGGAAGCATTTATGGCGAAACAACAAAATCGCCCAACCAACTATCCTGATCTCGCACCAGTGCAAGCATTTAGCGATGCACCCTATCAGCTGAAATAAGCCAGATATTACTAACAACTTAGCAGGTGCTCCCCCTCAAGACGGGCAGCGCCTGCTTTGATGAGCTCCTGTATCAGCTGTGGCAATAAATGTTCAATAGGTAGCGCCAAATGCGCCGCAGCGATACGCATCATGCGAACCTGATTCAGACAAGCAGACAACTGATGCAGCGTCATTTCTCGTCTGTCTAACAACATAAAAGCCATCAATACTTTGATCGCGTTACGGGCATTTCTTTTTGGATCGGCGGACAGATAGTCGAGGCGACTACGCGCTCTGCCCACGGCAGCTTGCTTATCGGTAAATGCAGCACCGTGACCAGGAATTACTAAACGAACATCTAATTCTTCAATCAATTGCAAAGTCGCAGCTTGCTCAGCAAAACCAGACTCTCCTTCGAGCTCAGGAAAAATCACGCCAAAGCCGTTTTCCCACAACGCATCGGCCGAAATTAATATGCCTTCTTGGGCACAATACAAGATGACCGAATGCGGATCATGGCCGGGTGCCGCTAAGACTTGCCAGTACAAATTCGCCAGTAACAGTTGATCACCCGCTTTGAGCACCTGGTCAAAGCGAAAACGTGGGCATTCCTGTCCCGTGGCGGTAAACGATAATTGCTCTTCATCCCAATTTGTTACAGCGTGCACATCAGCTTCCGGGATCAAAGTCTGACATCCATAGGTTTGCTGCAACAATGCATTTCCACCACAATGATCGGAATGCAGATGCGTATTGATCAGAAAATCAAGTTGCCGACCTTGCAAAGCGCGCTGCACCAAAGCCAACGTCTGTGCAGCGTGGCTGACATAACCAGAATCAACTAAAGCTGTTTGGGTATCGCTGATGAAAAGAATATTATTGGATGACAACCAGCCACGCTGAAATATCTGCATACCATGCGGGAGCTTCAGCGTTTCGTCATCCATGAAGTCACTTTCAAAAAATGCCGTAAAAAAGAAACAAAAACCCGGCAAAGATCAACCTGCCGGGCTATAAAATCATCTCAAAACATCCGGTGTTTTACTAAACGCCAGACCTGTAATTTGCTCTGATTGCTGGCAGTGCTCCAAGCAGTCAATTCGTCAATAGTACGAAAACAACCCGCGCACCAACCTGCCTTCTCATCCATTTTACATACGCCGACACACGGCGAGGGAACTGGCTCAGTCGCTAAGGCGGTTTCGGGATCAAAGTCGTACAAAATACTCATAATACTTATTCAATTCAAGAAAGTAAGGCAATGTCCGCTACAGGGGCATTGGTCATTGCAATTAATTGTTGTGGTGTCAGGGCAAATACAGCATGCGGATGACCAGCTGCGACCCAGACTTGAGGATATTGCAACAAATCCTGATCGATCAGCATGACACTTTTTTCGACATGACCGATAGGACATACACCACCAATCGCATAACCAATTTTTTCGCGAACAAATTGGGCATCTGCCTTGCCCAAGGCACCGACCATGGTAGCAACTTTATCCACATCGACCCGATTGCTTCCGCTAGCAATGACCATAACGGCAGCATTGTCCGAAAGCCGACGGAACACGATAGATTTAGCAATTTCTGCAACACTACAGCCCAATCCTGCTGCCGCTTCAGCTGCAGTTTTTCCAGAAGCAGGCAGTACGACAATCGGCTGATCATGGCCAATTTCAGATAATAGAGCAGCAACTCGCAAAGAAGAATCAGGTAATTTTTGTTCAGTAAGGACAGTATTCATATTCGCGATATTGAAAGTTCACTCCGGACCAAGCTGGGGACTGACCACGACGGCGTGCAAAAACGTGTTCTTGGCGGGTTGCACCCGTCCTACCAGGTTGTCAGTTATAACACGGGAGGGAAAATTTTGCTTTGGTAAGCCTTGAAAGCCGAAGGGCTTAACCGCCCCAGCTTTCTAATAGCTCGCGGTGTTGCGGTGGGAAATCAGAGCACTTCATTCCGGCACGGTATTCATTGCCACTCAAGATCGTGTAAAGACAAGTTGCTTTGCAAACGACCTGCGTACGCGATGAGGCATCTTTGTGACTTGGTACTTCCATCATCATCTGGTAGACCTGTTTTTCTTTGAGCATCACACTGGTTTGTAGCTGTATGCCTGATGCGGAAAAATTAATTATTTTTGCTGGCACAATTCTACCCACCGCTACTTGAATAGCGGCGCGCCAGGCAACCGAAAGACGTGGTGAATTTCGAGAATCACTCATAAGTAAAACGTTCTGAACAACAATGTGAAAATGTAAGCTATCAAGCAAGCCTGAGATTGTAACAACTTATAAGCAAAACTTGATGAGTGAATCGTCAAAACACCGATTTTTTCACCCTTCTTTAGTTTATTTTTTCTTCATCAGGTAATCTTTAGTTACAGTCGGGTGCATCTCAAATATTGCACAAATAACTGAGCACAGACTCTGCGCTGTGTTTTCCGCTAGCCAGACAAGCTGTGAGCAGATAACCGCCTGTGGGTGCCTCCCAATCCAGCATTTCACCTGCGCAATATACCCCCTGGCGTGCAAGTAACATTCCTTGCTGATCCAACGCCTCAAATTTGACGCCACCTGCGCTGCTGATCGCCTCATCAATGGGGCGGGCTGAAATCAATCGAATCGGGCATTTTTTTATGGTTCCAGCAACAACATCCAGCAACTGCATTTGTTCTTTACTCAACACTTCATGTATCAAGGCAATCTTTAGACTGTCCAGTCCCAATTTGGTCTTCAAATAGCTGGCGAAAGAGCGCGCACCAGGTCCACTACCAAGCTCTTGCATCACACGCTCCAGACTTTTATCGGGCAATAAATCCAGTTCCAACATTGCTTCTCCAGCGCAATTTATTTCCTCACGCAAAGAAGATGATAATGCATAAATCAGGCTACCTTCAACACCCCCCTCTGTAATGACAAACTGCCCCTTACGCATGCCATTGGGATCGCCACGAAGCTGCGCTGCAACAGTGAGTAGTGGTTTTCCGGCAAATTTATTTTTAAAAAAATCTGTCCATGCAACATCAAATCCACAATTCGCCGCCTGGAGCGGCGCGACATCAATACCTTGCTGTTGCAGTAGTGCTACCCATTTGCCATCCGACCCAAGGCGCGCCCAGCTGCCCCCGCCAAGAGCGAGTATCACTGCGTCCGACTTGACGAGCGATGCACCCACGGGGCTATCAAAACGTAAGGATTGCGCATCATCATTCCATCCTAACCAACGATGACGCATATGAAATTGCACCCCTTGTTCACGTAAGCGATGCAACCATGCGCGCAGCAAAGGAGCCGCTTTCATATCTACCGGAAAAACCCGCCCTGAACTGCCAATAAAAGTCTCTATACCCAACCCCTGTGCCCATTCACGCACAGCCTTACCATCAAAATCTTGCAGCATTTTCTGAAGATTTGCGGCGCGGTTACCGTATCGGGACAAGAACGTACCAAAGTCCTCAGAATGCGTGAGGTTCATGCCGCCCTTACCTGCCAACAAAAATTTTCGTCCCACTGTTGGCATTACATCATACAAATCAACCCGTATTCCTTTTGCTGAAAGTACGTCAGCGGCCATCAATCCTGCGGGACCACCGCCAATCACAATGACATGGCGCGCGGATGCAGTAGGGATGTCTTGGTTCGTTGTTTGCATGAATAAAATAAAAGATAACTAACGGCTGTAGTTGACGAGCCAACGCAGTATAGAAAATACACTCAGGGGCGTAATGATACGCCTTCCTGCGAAGCCTGTGATTGTCAGGCGACAGTGAGATGGGGTTTCAGTCGAGAACGACGATGGGAATCGATGCAAACGAAAACAATTTTGGCTAGCTTATGAAAATGTTGCAATAACAATCACATAAGTTAGCCGCACGTCATTGGCTCAGAGAACCAGAAAGCATTTTATTTAAGCCAGCTTTGTTGATAGTGATTGCGATAATCATTTGCCGGATCAAATAAATTTTTTGCGCCGCCGTCGTAGGCAATATTTTGGGCGGTTACCAGATGTACCGGCGTCACGTAGCCGCTTGGAGCCTGACCAGTCATGGCACGATTCAATTCGTCGACGAGTTGCCACGCATGCATCACCAGCGGCTCTGGAACGGTTCCAGTTTGTACATCATTAGCGCGGATACGTTTGTAGGCTGTCGGTGAACCGTCTCCCGCTGATACACCCACCAATTTATTTGCCGCGACCAAAGGAGCAATCGACGATGCATTGAGGAGGTCAAAATAATAGTCGTTAACGGCAATCACGTGTGTCCATTTGTTGCCATGGCGCTTCACTAGGTTGTCAACCACCGATTTCATTTTCAGATAAGCATCACTTAAAGCAACGTCTTCTACACTTAATAAACGACAGCCTTCGCATTGTTTAATAGTTTCAATAATCGCACTGGATTTGGCCAACATATAGGGATTACTCGAATCGGTGAATACGACAATGCCAGCTTTATTATTTGATTCAACCACCGTGTACAAAGCAGCCAATTGCGCGACTTCTTTTGGGTTGGTGGTGATATTCGTAAATAAACCATCGACGGGACCGCTCTTAACCGATGCATGCCAACCAACAACAGGAACTTTAGCTTTAGCTGCGGCCGCCATGCCTTTTGCCTGCGTTGTAACGTCGACACCTGCCAAAATAATGCCGTCTGCCTTCATATCTAATGCCTGCGCGATGATCGCTGCGCCTTGGTTGCAGCGCCCCCGACAATCAATCGACAGCGTTTCCCACGCTCCTGCGGCACCTGCTTCGCGCACACCATTGAAAACACTCGAAATTCCGGCATCACTCATATCACCGGCAATAAAAATAATTTTCTTTTTCTTTTGAATTTTTGGGCCATCGAGGGGACCTTCCCATCGATTTTTTAAAGCCTCAGCACGGGCAACTTTCGCATTCGCGCTACTCAAAAACTGCATAGGATTTTCTTGGGCATAGACGCCCGAGATGAAACAAAACGCAATAAACAACGCTGTCAGGCACTTACTTTGAATAGTAATCATGGTTCCAGATCGGTCAGGTTGGTAGCGAACCTGCGTTGTTGAGCGCAGGTAAAACATTTTATTTTTGAAACAAATACTTACATCTGCCCAATGATTATTACAGAAATTTTTCCATGCAAATAGAGTTTCACTACCAGCGACAAATCGATAAAATTTTATTTATAAAAACAATAAATTATCCATATAAAAAATGGATAATATTTTTTATATGCATTAAATATTTTTCCATTCACAATAAGATGTTTATTACACAAGAGCAATTTACAACAATTAATTGGTGGTAGATATATTTGCCAAACTAAAAAACGCGGACAATCGACATGATTAACAGGTTTAACCATGAATTTACTGCCAGATAATATGGCCAGAACCGCGATGCTCCACATGGCGTCTTATTGGATTACCTAAAATTCGTAAATTGCCACTTCCCAATACAAATGCTGAGATTTCAGTATTCACATACACTGCCACATCCGCAGAGCCGGTCAGATTGAGATTGCCTTGTTGTGCTCGCATTGCACTAGCGTTGAGTCCACCAGCGCCGGAAACTTGCGCATCAAAATTTTTTGTTTGACCATTGAGCAAGATTGGTCCCTTTCCTTGTGAATTTATTGAGATAGTTTGCATGTTTTGTAACCGCAGTTGTACTGTTCCACTTCCTGTCGACCTCATTTTCAAATTGACATAATCGGCATCTAAGATGAAATTGCCGCTACCACGCAGGTCGAGATCCAGGTTATCGCCTTTAAAACCGATGACGGAGCTATCACCATTCGCAGAGCACTGCAGTTTCTCTATCATTGGTAAGTGTATTTCCACGATAGTTTTCTGCGTTTTTCCCGCTGCAATAAAAATACCTTTGGTTGCTATATATAAAGTATTACCGTCAATTATCGTGGTGACTTTCGTCACTAAGGATGGGTCACCGGTGACATATAAATCGGGAACGATGGATGGTTTTAAAATAAACTGAATTGGTCCACTCATCACTACATTCGTGACGCGGGCATCAATAGGTCTGCGCTCTCTTGCATATCCACCGCCCACTTCAGAAACAGCTTGGGCATCAGCTACCAGTACCGTTTCTAATATCGTGCAAAAGCCGATATAAATAAAAGAGCGAAAGATACGGCCGGATAGAAAATTTTTCATCATCGACTCCTTAACAAACACCAACGCAAATCCAAAAGGGTGCCTTTGGCAGTTTCCGCAGATATACATTGAATATGCTCGAAGCACGTCATTGCAACCGTTGAATAAGAACTTCCATGCATTGCAAGTGGATCATTTAACGAGAGCATAAGGGCTAGACATAGCAAAAGCGAATAGCTTGCGACAGTATGTGAAAAGTTGAGGACAGAACGAAAAAAAGGCGACTCGTTTGGATCTTAGATGTAGGTTTTGCAAAAAACAGACGTAAAACGTAACTGCGCTTATCTGGTCAATATTTGGTGCGCGTCAACAATGGGACATCAAAATGCTGTTGTCATATCTCAAAAGACACTCACAAAAATGCAAGAATGCAGTGTGAAAACAGTTCAACGCGCACTTGACTTACTAGCTTCTGAAAATTGAATTCAAATTGTCAGTCTCGGCGGCTCAGGCACAGTTAATGCGTATGTTGTTAATGACCAAGTGGCCTAGGGAGAGCGTCGAGAGCAGATGAAGTTTTCTATTTTCAGCGCGCGCGTGATTGCTGATTTCGTCGATCAAAGTGAACATCAGTTGAGTAGAAGCGGTCTTAGAAGAATTCCTTCTATGTATGAAAATGAACTTCAATTACCGATGGGGCCAGGTGAAGCCCCTCCGTCGCAGCCGAGCATTGACGGCTTAGAAACTGATTTACCTGCTCTTAAAAAGTAAATTTATGGCCATTGTTGTACTACATGCTTAACACGCAAAATTTCAACGTATCCAGAATCATTCAACAAGCGATACACAACAAAGTAATTCTCATGCGCTACCAGTTCACGTGTGCCACGCTTGCGTCCAGTTCGCCCCATTTGCGGATGATCTGCAAGCGGGGTTACTTTGTCCTCAATACTAGAAACCATTTTTTCCGCATTGGCTGGGCTGTCTTCTGCAATATATCGCCCGATTTTTATTAGATCGTTGATTGCCTGTTTTTTCCAAAATATAGCCGCCACGTTATTTGTCCTTTATTGCGGCTCTGATTTGGCGCATGGCTTCGTTATGCGGAACGGTCGGGCTAGTGTCGTCTATCGCCTCTTGAATCTCTGCCTTGAGCCACTTTGTGTAAGCGGCGGCTTTATGGGCTTCTTTCATCGCTTCTGCGCGATCGGGGCGCTTTGCACTGGTGAGACTGTCTGTACTGAAGTTCACAGAATCAACGTCAAAACGTGCAATACCGACGCCTTTGAGATATTCAACCAGTGTTTCAAGCTTTTTAAAGACGCGCACTTGCTGGCTGCGTTGCGCCGCTAATGCACGTTCTGCCATGCCATACTTCACCATCACGCCCCAGCCTCCAGCTTGCCCGATGACATGGGCGCTGCGTACCACTCCGGCTTGTGTTAGCTTCGTCAGCGTTGAATGATCTATTGTTTTTGTGCTCATTTTGTCACCTAAATAAAATATCAAATTCTGAAATATGTATTTGGACATATTTACGCAAAAACATCTACTATAAAATCATACGCAATTTACTATAAATTGCAAGTGTATTTTTTATAAAAAAGCCAGATCATTAGACATAACGCCCAATATCCAACTTTGACTCATACTCACTTTTGTGCCCGATATTCCACAATTAGAAAGAAAATTAGCAAAAAATAAAAAATTACCTATAATTAATTTCTTTTTTTAAAGACTTTTTATTAATATTTATAGGAAATTTCATAAATGAAAAGCCATTCATTGACGCGAAAACTTATTGGATTCGCGCCTACTTTTATTTTTTTACAATCCTGCATACTTTCCGCTAATGTTTGGGCCGATGATCCACCACAGACGGTAATTATAGTTGGACAAACGCCACGGGATGGTGGGGGATGGGGTGGTGGTATTGGTGGAGGAAGAGGCGGGTGTACTGTGCAATAGGTTGATTTTACGAAAGCATCTGATATGAAAAAAATAATATTGATTGTAGGATTTTTTTTAGTTGGAGCCCTTGTCTATCGCTACATGATACCGAATGATCTTCCTGTCACAACGATGATAAAACAGGATGCTTCTGGCAATTCGAGTGTCGATAATGCGAACAAATGGTTTTCGGTGAAAACAAATGAACCATCGGTAAAAGCGGGACAATCCTCTGAAAAATCAGATGCTGTAAAAATAGCGCTTCAATTTGGACAAACTCGTAATTTAAGAGCGTTTGTTGCTGTTGCCAAAACAAAGGCTTCAGACGGTGGCTTGTTCCTTTCCAAAAATGCTTTAGTTGAGTGTTTGAAGCTGCCTTTAAACAAGGAAATAGAAACATCGCCAGCTTTGAAATATGATCCCTCAGAAAGCAATCTTCTTGCGGCAGATAGACAAAAAGCTTTACTATTTATACAAGAACGTTGTTATGGTTTCTCCCCAGATGAAGCCAAGGCCGAATTGGACAAAATTAAAAATGACCCGGGTGTAGCGCTCGATCCTTTGCAGCAGTTAAATAAAAAGTTGAGTTCCGCAAAAGATGATGAACAAAGGAAATTGATTTCCGCAGAAGTTTTTAATTCTCAAAATCCTGTATTGATTGAAACGTGGGGCATGACCAGTACGCTTTCTAATTCACTCAATGATGGCAAAGAACCGACGGAAAAAGACAGGAATATTTACGGCTTGGCTTGGCGTTTGGCTGGCTGTGATTTAGGTCTTTCGTGCGATGAGCAAGATATAGAAGTTCAATCCTCCTGTTACTACTTCGATATTTGTGAAAAAAATAAAATTGATATGCTTAAAAAGATGGCATCAATTGATAAGGGGAACGACATCAACTTTAACGATGTCGTCGTAATGAAGGATAAAATTGTGAACGCGGTTAAAGCGAAACGTTCTGATGTTTTCTTTCATTAAATGAGAATGGGCTTACCAGGCAAAATCCTGACTTCATGTCCGAGCCTTATTAATTTTCTTGCCCAATACTTGTGAGCCACCGCATGCTTCCAAGCCGATCAAACACCGTTAATACACTTTAAATCCGAATTCTGGGGTATCAATTACTATTTGTAGACTTAACCAAAGCAGCCGCATCGGCTCTAACTATAGCAATCTGATCTGGTGTTAGACTTTATTTCTTTCATTACATTTAAACTGCAAACAAAATATTGCTAGAAAATATGTAACAAACTGAATCTAAAAAAGCAGATTGACGAGATGAGTGCGAGGGCAATCATGGGAACACGTGTGCGACGGCTCCGGAAATGCTTACAAATAAGCTCGTGGCAAAAAAGAGCAAAGCCCTGGAAGAGGAGAGAGACAAAATAAGCGAGAAATTAAGTAATCAAAGGAAAATTTGACACAACTCCAGATCACAAAGCACGTTGGCATAAATAGGATTGCTTAATGCAAAAGTCGGCACGCGTCGTAAGTGCGGAGCCAGGTCAATTGTAAAATACGCGCATCGTTACTAGCTCTATGTCGACCAACATTAAGATCAATTTCAACCTGCCTTTTTGTCTGATGCCACAGTTCTTCCTGCTTGGGAGAAATAATTTCTCTAAAATCCGCCAAACGAAATCCAGGTTGAAGGTTAGCCGCATCAAACAAGCGAGCAAGCCAGACGTAATCATGTGCCCATCCGTCGGTATATACGGTGTGTCCAGCTAAAATGAGATTCAAGGTTACAGCGACATTTGCTACAGGTCGACCTCGTTCAACCAAAGTTTCGCGAGGGATTTTATGCACTTGCGCAGCGCTTTCGTCCCAGTGCTCCCAATCCTCCTCTGGGCGAATCAAGGTACACCACCCTTCACCGTGGCGCCGTGAAAAACCGACTTCAATTGGATAGCTGCCAGCACCAAAGCCAGATGCTTCGATATCCATCACGATAGGAACGGTCATCATGGCTTGTTCTCCCCCGGAAAACGTGAATTAGTCTGGACTATACTCAGTTTTATACGAAATAGGAGAGTCTGCAAGGTCTTTAAACATATTTGTAGTCACGACGAGAGAAGTAGATATGGTCTTAGTGATTTGTCATTGGGGAGTAGACACCGGATTGAGTCCGACTAAAACGATTTGATTTTCTCTGCTCAAGCCCTCCCGTAACACACAGAAAAATCGAATTCTTGCGTAGATCGGGCGTTGAGCCGCACGGCAGATGTAGAGCGTAAAAGCGAGTCATTCTGAGGCGAAGAACTGAGAACGGTGAACGGAGAATGGGATTTGATAACCTGAGTTATCGTAGAAGAGTTTCAGAATCACAAAAGCAAAACCCCTCACTGTTTTCACAGAGAGGGGTTGCAATTTAGAGCCTGACGATAACCTACTTTCACACTGGT